>MNEL01000027.1 GCA_001917665.1 Gemmatimonadetes bacterium 13_1_40CM_69_22
GCCGGCACGCGATGCTGCTTGCCGGCCTTCGGGTTTTCAGTAGGTTGTTCGCCCAGCTATGCGGTGCACCCGCCTCTCTCTCACGGCTCTGTGCTGCGCCGGCTTGGCCGGCCCCTTGTTCGCTCAGGGAGGCTGGGTCACGCCCCAGCCCCCCTGCGAGCTCAGCGCCGGCCACTTCAAGGTCAACGGCGGCATCCTGTACCTGAAGACCGCCGCCGAGAAACCGGAGCGGCGCGACCAGCAGCTCGAGCAGGCGCGGAAGGTCCTCACCGAGGCGATCGCGCAGAACGCGCAGGACAAGAACGCCGCCGCCTGGTATTACCTCGGCCGCTACTACGTCGAAGCGGCCGACGCCGCCGGCGCCGACAGCGCGCTCGCGCGCGCGCTCGCTATCGCGCCCCAGTGCAAGCAGGACATCGACGGGTACCGGCGCCGGCTGTGGGCGAACACCCTCAACGCCGGCCTCGCCGCGTGGCAGGGCGGGAAGGAAGACTCGGCGGCCGTGCTGTTTCGCCTCGCCGCCCGCTTGCAGCCCGGAAATCCGAAGGCGTTCGTCGCGCTGGCGGGCCTGTACGCCGGGAAGGACAACTACGACTCCGCTTTCGCCTACTACCGCCGCACGGCGCAAACGGCGGGCACCGATACCGCGTTTGCGAAAGACAAGAAAGACGCACTCGGCAACGCCGCCCGGATCCTCGTGGGCCGCGCCCAGAGCGATCCTGCGGCCCAGAACTACGCACGGCTCCGGGCGAGCGTCGATTCGATCGAGCGCGGCTTCGAAACCGATTCGACGGCGCTGGCGCGCATGATCGCCTCGTCGCAGTCGCGCAAGGCGCGTGGGCGGAGGCTCACGCCGGCGGACCAGCAGACGTTCATGCGGGACTCGACCACCCGCGCCCAGGCCGTGGCCCAGGCGCGTGTCGCCCGCGCGACGCTGCTCCAGCAGATGGCCGCCGACAGCGGGAAGCTCCAGGCGGCGTTCGCCCCGGCGATCGAAGCGCTCCGGGACTATCTCGCGGCGTACCCGGGAGAGCTGGATGCGGCCGCCTCCCTCGCGACCCTGTACGCCCAGAGCGGCCGCGCGGCGGAAGCCGCGGCGGTGTTCGACTCTGTCGCCGCTCATGCCCAGAGCTTCGATCCGGAAGAGCTGTTCACCGCCGGCCAGCGACTCATGGGGCAGCGGCTGTATCGGGCGGGAACCAGAGCGCTCGCCGTCGCGCTGACGAAGAACCCCTACCGCCGCGACGCGCTGTATTCGCTCGGGGTCGGGTACTACCAGCTGCGTGACTCGACCAGGCTGCTCGACGTGGCGCAGCAGCTCGTGCAGCTCGAGCCGCTTAACCGGAGCTCGCTCAAACTGCTGGCCGCCGCGTGGGACCTGCGCGGGAAGCGCGACTCGACACTCAAGTACGTCGCTCAGGCCGATTCGCTCGTGGCCGTGGAGGTGACCGTATCGAGCTTCGTTCCCGATTCGGCCGGGGCAGCGGTCACCCTCCTCGCCACGAACGTGACGCCCGCCCCCTCCAAGCCGTTCCGGCTCACCGTGGAGTTGCTCGATCGCCAAGGGAAGCCGGTCGCGAGCGAGACTCGCGAAGTCCCCGCCATCGCCCCGCTGGAGAGCCAGCAGATCGATCTGAAGGTGAGCGGTAAGGGCATCGTCGGCTGGCGCTATCGCCCTTCCTGAGCGATATTACATTGCTCGGCGGAAGTGTCAGCCTGCGTTGAGGTTGCGACGCCAGGCTTCACAAAGTCCTTGAAGTCCAGGCAGGCGCGGTGGTTCGTATCCAGGCGGTGGCGCCGGGCTCACTCGGCGCGGAACTCGGGCTCGTCCCGGGAATGGAGCTCCACGCGGTCAACGGCCGCGCGCTCGAGGACTTCCTGGATTGGGAGTTCCTGACGGCGGACGAGCGCTTCGTCCTGTCCGTCACCCAGCCGGACGGGGACGCCGTGGAATACGATGTGGAGCGTCCCGAGGGGCTCGCGATGGGGGTCACGCTCGAGCCGCCGCGTATCCGCCGCTGTGCCAACCACTGCGATTTCTGTTTCGTGGACGGCAATCCTGCCGGCATGCGGACGCCGCTGTACATCCGCGACGACGATTATCGCCTGTCGTTTCGGTACGGCAACTTCGCGACGTTGACGAACTTGAAGCCGTGGGACGTGGAGCGGATCGTGGAATACCGGCTGTCGCCGCTGTACGTCTCCGTACACGCCACCGACCCGACGGTGCGCCGCTGGCTGCTCCGCAACCCTGAGGCACCCGAGATCGTGCCGCAACTCCGCTCGCTGGCGGGGCAGGGGATCAGGTTTCACACGCAGGTCGTGCTGGTCCCCGGTGCCAACGACGGGGCGGAGCTGGTGCGCACGCTCACCGACCTGTTCGGGCTGGGCGAGCCGATCCTCTCCGTCTCCGTCGTGCCGGTCGCGCTCACGGAGTACTCGAAGCGGGACCTGGTCCGCGAGCTCGGGCGTGGGGAGTGCCGCGCGGCGCTCGCGACCGTCCACCAGTTCGCGACCCGTGCCGTGGCGGAGCGGGGGTCCCCGTGGTGCTATGGCGCGGACGATCTGTACTTGCAAGCCGGGGAGCCGCTGCCGCCGGCCGAATGGTACGGCGAGTTCGAGCAGCGCGAGAACGGTGTCGGCGCCGTGCGGTACCTCCAGACCCGGGTCGCGGCGGCGCGGGACCGGTTGCCCGATCTCGCCGGCAAGCGTATCGGCGTCGTGACGGGGACGGCGATGGGGCCGCTGATGCCGCAGGTGCTCGCGGACGTGGCCGCCGTCACTGGGGGGCGCTTCGAGCTCGTGGTGGTCGAGAATGCGCTGTTCGGGCGGTCCGTCACGACGGCCGGGCTCTTGCCCGCCACGGCGATCGAGGGGGCGCTGCGCGCGCGGCGCGATCTGGACCTCGCGCTCTTGCCCGCCGAGGCGGTGAACGACGACCTGATTTTCATGGACGACGTGAGCGCCGACGATCTGGCGGCGCGCCTGCCGATGCCGGTGCGGCTGTCGTACGACTTTGCGGACGCCTTGAGCGAATGCGGAATGCGGAATGCGGAATGCGGAATTGAAGGGGGAGGTCGTTCGCGTATCGACCCTAGCATTGACATTCCGCATTCCGCATTCCGTACTCCGCATTACGGGGCGGGGGAGGGGCAGGGATGAAGGGCGCCCCCACGGTCGCCATCATCGGCCGCCCGAACGTCGGCAAGTCGACGTTGTTCAACCGCCTCGTCGGCCGCCGGGAAGCGATCGTGGACGAGCGCCCGGGGGTGACGCGGGATCGTCACTTCGGGGCGGTGGACTGGAACGGGCGGCGGTTCTGGCTGGTGGACACGGGCGGCCTGATCCCTCAGGCGCAGGATGCGCTCAATCGGGCGATCCGCAACCAGGTCGAGCTGGCGGTCGCCGAGAGCGACGTGGTGCTCTTCCTCGTCGACGTGGAGCACGGGGTCCACCCGGCCGACCTCGAGATCGGGCAATACCTGCGGAAGTCCCGACGCCCCGTGATCCTCGTGGCCAACAAGGCGGATCAGCTTCCCGTGGACAGCCGGCATTTGGCGTTCTACGAGCTGGGCCTGGGCGACCCGTTTCCCGTGTCGGCGGCGGTGGGAAAGAGCTCGGGCGACCTCTTGGATCGCGTGGTGGAGGTCCTCAGCACCCCGGACTTGCGTCCGGGGTCAGTCACTGACCCCGGACGCGAGCCCGGGGTGCACGGGGGTGAGGTCGACGTGGCCGTGGTGGGGCGCCCCAACGTGGGCAAGTCGAGCCTCGTGAACCGGCTGCTGGACAGCGAGCGGCTGGTGGTGGCAGACGAGCCGGGCACCACCCGCGACGCGATCGATACACCGCTGCGCTACGAGGGCCGCACGCTGGTGTTCATCGACACGGCCGGGCTGCGCAAGCGCAGCAAGGTGGACGACGACATCGAGTTCTACGCGACGCTGCGCACCGCGCGGGCGATCGAGCGCGCCGATGTGTGCGTGCTGGTCGTGGACGCGCAGGACGGCATGCACGTGCAGGACCTGAAGATCGCCAACGACGCCTGGGAGCGGGGCGCCGCGCTGATCATCGCGGTGAACAAGTGGGATCTCATCGAGGAGAAGGACACGAACACCGCGGTGCGGGGCGAGCGAGAGATCAAGGCGCGCGCGCCGTTTCTCGAGTTCATCCCGTTCCTGTACGTGTCGGCCAAGACTGGACAGCGCACGACCAAGCTCCTCGAGCTGATCCTCGCCGTCGCCGCGGAGCGCGACAAGCGGATCCCGACGCACGAGGTGAATGAGGTGCTGGAAGCCCTGGTGGACCGCCAGCAGCCGCCCCAGCCTGTGGGCGAGTCGGTGCGGCTGCTGTACGCCTCCCAGATCGGCACCGCGCCGCCGCGGTTCGCGATCGTGTCCAACCGCCCCGAGGCGATCCCCGAGTCGTACACCCGCTACCTCCTGAACGGCTTCCGCGCGGCGTGGCGGTTCACGGGATCTCCCGTGAGCATCAAATTCCGCCGCAAGCGGGAGCAGGCGGCGCACCGGTGAGCGCGATCGGGCTGGCGGTCATGCTCGTCCTCGCGTACCTGATCGGCGCGACGCCGACCAGCTACCTCGCCGGCAAGCTCGGCCGGGGGATCGACCTGCGCGAGCACGGCTCGAAGAACCTGGGCGCGACGAACGTGTACCGCGTGCTCGGCTGGAGGTACGCGATTCCCGTCGGCCTCGTCGACCTCGGCAAGGGAGCGCTCCCCGTGTCGGTGCTCGGGCCCTGGGCGAACGGCCCCGCCTGGTTCACCGTCGCGCTCGGCGTGGCCGCGGTGCTGGGGCACGTGTACTCGCCCTACGTGCGCTTCAAGGGAGGGAAGGGCGTGGCGACCGCCGCCGGGATGTTCCTCGCCCTCGCCCCGCTCGCGCTCGCGATCTCCCTGCCCCTCTGGGGCGCCACGCTGTGGCTGTTCGGCTACGTCTCCGCGGCGTCGCTCGCCGCGGCGGCGCTGTTCCCGCTCTGGGTGCGGCTCACCGCGCCGAGCGCGCCGTACGCCTTCTGGGCCAGCGTGGCGCTCGCCTTGCTGATCGGGTACTCGCATCGGGGGAACATTCGGCGGCTGATGGATGGTACGGAGAATCGGTTCCGGACGAGAAAGGGCGTGGCGGCGTGAAACGGGTGCGGGCGAAGTGAAGATCGCCGTCGTGGGCGGCGGCGCGTGGGGCACGGCGCTGGCGGATCTGCTCGCGCGCAAGGGGGGGGTCGAGTCGGTCACGCTGTGGGCGCGAGAGCCGGAGGTCGTCGACAGCATCAACCGCGAGCACATCAATCACGTGTTCCTCCCGGGCGCGCCCCTCGACCCGACGCTGCGGGCGAACGGGGACCTGGCCGAGACCGTGCGGGGGGCGGAGGTCATCGTGTCCTCCGCGCCTTCGCATGTGGCGCGGCAGGTGATGGCGCGCGCGAGCCCAGCGTTCCCGCCCGGGGCGATGGTCGTCAGCGTGTCCAAGGGGCTCGAGCCCGAACGCCTCACGACGCTGTCCTGCGTGCTCGGCGAGGTGCTGCCGCAGGGCATCCCGCTCGCCGTGCTGTCGGGCCCGTCCTTCGCGCGGGAGGTGTACCAGCACCAGCCCACGGCGGTCGTCGCGGCCGCGCGCGATCACGAGGTGGCCCAGCGGGTGCAGCAGGTGTTCGCGACGAACTACTTTCGCGTCTACTCACACACCGACGTGCTGGGCGTGGAGCTCGGCGGCGCGCTCAAGAACGTGATCGCCCTCGCCGCCGGGATCCTCGAGGGGCTCGGCCTGGGGTACAACACCCGGGCCGCGCTGATCACCCGCGGGCTCGCCGAAATCACGCGGCTGGGTGTGGCGCTCGGCGCCGAGCCCGCGACGTTTGCCGGCCTTGCGGGGATGGGCGATCTGATTCTCACCGCGACCGGGCCGCTGTCGCGGAACCGCTCGCTGGGCGAGGAGCTGGCTCGCGGGACAGCGCTGTCGCACGCCCTCGCCGGACGCGCCTCGGTCGCCGAGGGTGTGAACACCGCGCGCGCTGCCGTGACGCTCGGGGCGCGGCATGGCGTGGAGCTGCCGATCGCCGAGCAGGTGGCGGCGGTGCTGTTCGACGGCAAGCCGCCGCGCCAGGCGATCGCCGACTTGATGGAGCGGGAGCTGAAAGCGGAGCAGTGGGGTGGGGGAGGTGGGGGAGGGAGGGGAGGGGGGAGCCGATGAGCGTTCCACAGCCCATCCAGGAATTCTTCTCCATCGGGGAGGTCTGCCAGCTCACCGACCTCAAGCCCCACGTGCTCCGCTACTGGGAGAGCCAGTTCCGGTTCCTGAACCCCGCGAAAAACCGCTCCGGCAATCGCGTGTACCAGCGACGCGAAATCGAGCTGATCATGCTGGTGAAGCACCTCCTGTACACCGAGAAATACACGATCGAAGGCGCGCGCCAGAAAATCGAGCAGTATCGCCGCTCGGGGGAGCTGAAACCCGAAGCGCGGCGCGCGCTCGCCACGCAAACGGTGAAAGACCTGCGCACCGAGCTGAAGTCGATTCTCGCCATCCTCGAGGGAACCGTCGCGCCGAATGCCGGGGCACGCTGACGGCGCGGTCGCCGTTGTCATCCCGGCCTACCAGGCCGCCGCGACGATCGCGGCGGTGCTCGCGGCGAGCGCCCGTGCGCTCCCCAGCGCGGCGCTGTACGTCGTGGATGACGGGTCGCGGGATGGCACCGGGGAAGGGGGAAGGGGGAACGGGGCCACCGTACTCGTGCACCCGCGGAACCTCGGGAAAGGCGCGGCGCTGCGTACGGGGATCGATCGGGCGCTCGCCGACGGCGCGGCGATCGTGGTGACCCTCGACGCCGACGGGCAGCATCCACCGGAGGAGATCCCCCGGCTCGTGGCCCCGATCGCCGCGGGGGAGGCGGATCTGGTGCTCGGCGCGCGGGCCCGCACCCGGGCGATGCCGCTCGGCCGTCGCTGCACCAACTGGCTCTCCGCCACGCTCGCGTCGCGCATCGCGGGGCGCACGGTGCCGGACGCGCAGACGGGGTTCCGGGCGCTGGCGCGCCAGGCCGCCGAGCTGGTCCGCCCCTCCGAGGCGCGCTACGACTTCGAAGCTGCGTTTCTGCTCGAGGCCCTGGCGCGGGGCTTGCGAGTGCGATCGGTGCCGATTGCCACGGTCTACGGCGGCCGCCCCAGCCACTTCCGGCATTGGGAGGACACCTGGCGGCTGGCGCGCGTCTTCACCCGGTACGGCCGCCGCATCATGTTCGGAGCACGATGAACATCCTGATCTCGAACGACGACGGCATCCTCGCCCGCGGCCTCGCGGTCCTGGGCGAGGTGTGCGCGTCGCTCGGCCAGGTCACCGTCGTCGCGCCCGACCGCGAGCAGAGCGGCACCTCGCACTCGCTCACGTTGCACCGCCCGCTCCACGCCACCCGGCGCCCGGACGGCGCGTTCCAGGTGGATGGCACCCCCACCGATTGCGTGCTGCTCGCCATCGGCATGCTGATGCCCCACAGACCCGACTTCGTCATCTCCGGGATCAACCACGGCCAGAACATGGGCGAGGACGTGTTCTACTCGGGCACGGTCGCCGCCGCGATGGAGGGCCTCGTGGCGGGCATCCCGAGCATCGCGGTGTCGTACGCGGGCTCGGACTTGGACCTCCTCGCCACCCACAGGGACGGGCTGGGCGCGCTGCTCCAGCACATCGTGGATGTGAAGGACTTCCCCAAGGAGACCCTGCTCAACATCAACCTCCCTGCGATCCCCGGCGACCAGGTGAAAGGGATCAAGGTGACGCACCTGGGCAGCAGGGTGTTCAGCGAGGAGATCGCCCTGATGAAGGACCCGTGGGGGAAGGACATCTACTGGATCGGCGGAGGCCACATCACGTGGACCGGGGACGCCGACTCCGACTTCCGGGCCACGAGCGACGGCTACATTTCGGTGACGCCACTGCACATGGACATGACCAACTACGACCTGATCGAGGTCGTGCGCAAATGGTTCCCCGGCGATTGAGCGGCCGGGGGGCAGGGGGAGGCGCAGGCGACACCTACGCCGGGTACCGCACCCGACTGGTCGAAACGCTGCGGGCCAAGGGCATCCGTGACCTCGCCGTGCTCAAGGCGTTCGCCGAGACACCGCGGCATCTGTTCGTGCCCGAGGCCGTGCGGCACCGGGCCTACGAAGATGTTGCGCTCCCCATCGGCAACGGCCAGACGATCTCACAGCCGTCCACCCAGGCCCGCCACGTCGAGGCGCTGCGGCTGACCGGCCGGGAGCGGGTGCTCGAGATCGGCACAGGCTCGGGGTACCAAGCCGCGCTGCTGGGCGCGTTGGCTGCCACGGTGCTCTCGGTGGAGCGGGTGCAGACGCTCGCGCGCACCGCCCAGCTAGCCCTGCGCGAAGCAGGCGTGACAAACGTGTCCGTGCTGCACGGCGACGGGACCCTGGGGTGGAGCGCGTACGCCCCCTATGATGCCATCCTGGTGGCCGCAGGGGGTCCCGAGATCCCCCCGCCGCTCGTCGAGCAGCTCTCGCCCGGAGGGCGACTCCTGATCCCGGTCGGCGCCCGTGGCGCGCAGATTCTCACCCTCGTCGAGCGGGGCGACGCGGGCCTCCGACGGATCCCCCTGGGCGAGGCCCGCTTCGTTCCTCTCGTCGGAGAGCACGGCTTCGATGCTTGAGGGCTTCGTCCAGTGGCTACTGGATCGCTTCCGCGACCTCGGCTATCCGGGCATCGTGATTCTCATGGCCGTCGAGTCCTCGTTTTTGCCGCTCCCAAGCGAGCTGGTGATGCCCCCGGCGGGGTATCTGGCGGCGAAAGGCGAGATGAGCTTCGCGCTCGCCATCGCCTGTGGAGTAGCCGGCAGCATCACGGGGGCGCTCGCCAACTATGGCCTCGCCCACTGGCTGGGACGGGCCGTGGTGCGGCGGATCGGCAAGTACTTCTGGATCTCGGAACGGAGCCTCGAGCGCTCGGAGCGGTACTTCGCCGCGCACGGCGAGATCAGCACCTTCATGGGACGCATGCTCCCGGTGATCCGGCACCTGATCTCGATTCCCGCCGGGATCGCCCGGATGAACCTGGTGAAGTTCGTCACGTTCACGGGGCTCGGCGCGCTCGTGTGGTGCACCGTTCTCACGTGGATCGGCTGGTTCATCGGGAGGAAGGAAGACGTAATCCTCACCGTCTTGAACCAGGAAGCGCAGACGTACGCCGGAAGGGCGGTGCTCATCCTCCTGCCCGTGCTGGCCGCGATCGCGGCCGTGTACGTCTGGTGGCACCGCCGACGGGTGGCGCAGCGCAGCGGGGAGTAGGCTCGGTGTCTGCGGTCCGTTTCCTGGTTCGCGGTCGAGTGCAGGGCGTGGGGTACCGCTGGTTCGTGTGGCGGGAGGCCGAGCGGCTGGGATTGCGAGGCAGCGTGCGCAACCTCCCCGACGGCTCGGTTGAAGTGATTGCTCAAGGGGTTGAGGAAGCACTTGAACGGCTGGAGCGAGCGCTCGCCCGGGGACCGTCGGGCGCGCGGGTCGACCGTGTGGAAAAAACCGAGGTTCCACATGATATGAAACTGTCGAACAAGTTCGAAATCAACTAGTTGCAAGGTCTACCATTGACCCAGCCCGTGACCGTGCAGGACATCGCCCGCCGCATCCGGGATGTCCCGGATTTCCCCAAGCCGGGAATTGTATTCAAGGACATCACGCCGCTGCTGCTCGACGCGACGGCGTTCCGGCGTGCCGTCGAGCTGATGACGGCACCGTTCCGGCGCGCCAAGATCGCGCGCGTCGTCTCGATCGAGTCGCGAGGCTTCCTGCTGGGCGCGCCGATCGCGCTGGCGCTCAAGGCGGGACTCGTGCCGATGCGGAAGCCCGGGAAGCTGCCCGCCGAACGGGGCCGTGTGGAATACGCGCTCGAGTACGGCACCGACGCGCTCGAGATGCACAAGGATGCCGTCAGCGCCGGGGACCGCGTCCTGGTCGTGGACGATGTGCTGGCGACCGGTGGCACGGCCGCTGCCGCAGCCAAGCTGGTGCGAGCGCACAGCGCGGAGGTCGTGGGGTTCACCTTCTTGATCGAGCTCGACTTCCTGAACGGGCGCGCGCGGCTGCAAGGCGAGCGCATCGAGGCCTTGCTACACTACACGTAACCCCCCTACATTGCAGCGCTTAGCCCCTGTAGCTCAGGTGGATAGAGCAGCGGTTTCCTAAACCGTTGGCCGGGTGTTCGAGTCACCCCAGGGGCGTACAGAACCAGAGGCGTACCAAAAAGGCGTCACGCAAAGACGTCACGCAAACACGTCACGTCACGCGAACGGCGTTTCAGGGAGCATAGTGGCATGGCGACATCGGTGACCACGGCGGGACGTCCCGTCGCCGCAGCGGACTCAGGCAGGCTGGCGGGATTCGTCCAGTGGATAAAGGGGCACAGACAGGCGTCCGGCTACCTCGGGATCGCCCTCGGTCTGGGCGCGGTGTTGTTCGTGTGGAATCTCTGGTCGACTCGCACGGCAGAGCGTACCGCGGGCGCCCGACTCGAGCAAGCCCGCCTCGCTGTGGATTCCCGAAACTACAAACTCGCGGCGAGCGAGCTGTCGCAAGTCGTGGAGAACTACGCGGGCACGCGCGCGGCCCAGGAGGCCACGATCCTCCTCGCGCAAGCCTACCTCGGCCAAGGGCAGAGCCAGCAGGCGATCGCGCTGCTGAAGCGCTTCGCGCCCGGTGCGGGCAAGGCCTACCAAGCGCAGGCGTACGGGCTGCTGGGGGCGGCATATGAGAACGTAGCGCACCCCAAGGAGGCAGCGGAGGCGTACCAGCGGGCGGCGGACGCGGCGCGGTTTCCGTTCTTACGCGCGCAGGGGTTGTCGGATGCGGGGCGAGCCTGGGTGGCGGCTGGTGACACCGCGCGGGCACTCGCCGCATACCGTGCCATCACCGAGGGCGCGGACTCCAGTGGTGCTGCGATCGAGGCAAAGGTGCGCATCGGTGAGCTTACGCGAGGTGCAGGCGGGCGTTGAGTTCTCGCCACAGTGTACTTCGTATAATAGATGTTATGTTAAGTTGACAGCTGTTTGAATGTGGAGAATCGGCTCAGTTAATCACACCCCTGAACACGAGCCGAGCCTCCCCCGAAAGCCACACCTCATCGTACGTGCCGTCGTTCAGTCGCTTGGCCTCGATCTCCAGGCGCCTGCCGCTGCGGGTCCAGATGGTCACGGGCAGCTGCGCCAGCCCCCATTGCACGAGCGCGCAGCTCGCCGCTACGGCGCCGGTTCCACACGCCAACGTTTCCGCCTCCACTCCCCGCTCGTAGGTCCGCATCAGCCATTCGGAGGGCGAACCCCCCGGAGAGACGAAGTTCACATTGGCACCGTCGGGTCCCAGGGCCGGATCGCAGCGCAGCATCCTGCCGCGATCGGCGAGGTCGAGGCAGCTGACGTCATCGACGAGCACAATGAGGTGTGGGACGCCGACCATTCCGAGAGCCGCGCGGCGCTCGCCGTCGGCTGCGGAGAGGCCCGGCACAGCGGTTGGGGGGCGCACGGCGGCGAGTCGCAGCTCGGCGCGTTCCCCGGGACCGCCGCAGCGGCTTTCGTAACTGCCGGCGTCCGTCTCGAGCGTCATCCCCTGCGCCCGCGCGATGCCGAGCCGCGCGGCCAGCCGAGTGCTGCACAGCGCGGCGTTGCCGCACATCGCAGCGCGGGACGCGTCCGCGTTGAAGTAGATCATGCGCACCGCGTTCCTGGACGATCCGGGACTGACGAACACCAGCCCGTCCGCGCCGACGCCGGTGCCGCGGGCACATACGGCGCGGATGTCGGCCTCGGACCAGTCCGCAGGCGATGTGTGCCGGCCATCCACCATGACGAAGTCGTTCCCCGACCCCGTCATCTTGTAAATCGGCAGACCCGCTAGATGCGGCCGGACCACGCCATCAGCCTGAGCCGCGGCACCATCCACACCGCCTCGCGCACGATGGCCCCGTTCATCTTGCTCGATCCCTCGGTCCGGTCCACGAACACGATGGGGATTTCCTTCAGCCTGAACCCCTTGCGCCATGCTCGCACACTCATTTCGATCTGAAACGCGTAGCCGTTGGACCTCACCTGCGTCAAGTCTATCGCCTCGAGCACCTGCCTGCGAAAGCACTTGAACCCCCCCGTCAGGTCCCAGATCCGCAGCCCGGTCACCCACCGCGCATAGATGTTGGCACTGTAGGATAACATGAGACGGGTGATCGGCCAGTTTACGACAGCCACTTTGCCTCCCAGGTAGCGCGATCCCAGCACTAGATCCGCTTCCTCGATGGCCTTGAGAAACTCCTTTAAGTACGCCGGGTCGTGGGAGAGGTCGGCGTCCATCTCGAACACCACAGCGTAGTCCCGCTCGAGCGCCCACCGGAATCCGGCGATGTACGCGGTGCCGAGCCCGAGCTTCCCTGCCCGATGGATCACGCTCAGCCGGGGCTCCTTCAGGCGGAGCGCCTCGGCGAGCTGCCCGGTGCCGTCCGGGGAGTTGTCGTCTACGATGAGGATGTCGAGCCGGGGGTCCTGGGCGAGGACCTGCGACACGAGGTGGGCCAGGTTCGCGGCCTCGTTGTAGGTGGGGATGACGACCAACCCCCGCTCAGCCATCCCGTCGCCGCCTCAGGGCCACGGGCAGTAGCCCGATCGCGGCGAGTAGCGCCAGCGACGCGAGCGAGATCGCCTTGCCGGTCTGGTACTCGGGCGAGCGGAAGCTCAGCGCGACCTGCTTCGCGCCCGCGGGCACCGGGACGGTGATGAGGGTGTAGTCGCCCCGCAGCACCGGCACCGGAGCCCCGTCGACTGTGGCGCGCCAGTCAGGATACCAGTTCTCCGAGACGAGCACGTAGCTCGGCTGCGGCGGCGCGGGGTCGAGCGCAATCGTCATGCGGCCCGGCTCCCACGCCGTCACCGCGGCCCGCGACGGACTGGGCGGTGGCATCTCGCGGATCGGGGCGGGCGCGACGGGCTGATCCGGGGTGAACAGCACCACCCGGCTGTAGTCGATGCGCGGGTCAACGAGGGTCGGGACGACGACGCTCGAGTCGGTCGCCTTGAACGCGCCGGGGACGACACGAGCGTACGGCTGCGGCTCGGTGCGCTCGAACAAGTTGGCTCGCGTCCCTGCCGCCGTCACGACCGAGTCGAGCACCCGCTTGAAGCCCGGGATGCTGTCGGCGTTGCGGGCGCCCGCGGGAGTGATCGCGAAGCGTACCGCGAGCAGGTCCCAGAGGTGGACGTAGCGCAGGTTGGTGAACTGGGGCGGGTTGCCGAGTAGCTCATCGTAGTAGCGCAGCTCGTTGCCGTGGTAGCCCAGAACCTGCGGGATGTCGAAGGCCATGAGGGCGTCGGCGCCGTACACCCCCAGGTCGAGCACACGTACCCGGTATGGCGGCTTGGTCTGCTTGATCCGATCGGTCACCGGGTCGGGGCGAAACCAGTCTGCCCTGGGCTCGGGAGAGTAGATCCAGAACCCCCGGGCGTTCAGCCAGAGATCACAGCCGACGACGAGCGCCAAAGTGAAGGCGAACAGCCGTGGCGTGAGCCGGTCTCGGGAGGCGGCGATGGCGCTCGCGGCGGCGAGCGCGAGCGCGACGGCGCCTCCGAACGCACCCCACATGATGGCGGCCGCGTTGGCGCGGGCGGCGGGCACCTTCTGGAATCCAGTCGCCGCCTCGACACCAGCGGCCAAGGATTGGGCCAGCGCGCCGAACACACCCGTCACAGCCAGCAGCGCCACGACCCCCGCCACGACGAGCCACGCGGTCGGGACCGGCCGCCCCTCCTTCCGCTCGAGCCGCTCGGTCCCGAGACCGGCCAACAGCGCCACCACGAACGCGACCGCGAAAAACGCCATCCCCGGTGCCCGGGTCTTCTTGACCATGGGCATGAGGGCCCACCACAGCTGGTAGAACGGCGTTGCGGCTCCCAGGCTCACCAGGAGGAAGAGGAGGCCGATCCCGCCGACCCACAGCACGAGCCGGCGCCGGTGCTTCGTGCCGGCACCGAGCGCTGCCAGGGCGACCACCGGTAACCCAAGGTACTCGGAGTGGAGCTTCCCAAAGTTTGAGCCCCAGTACGTCTCCCGGGATCCGACGAAATTCTTGAGGAACAACTCGGGGACGTGGTTCCACGGGATGGCCCACGATGTCGAGCCCTCGAATCCGTGGTAGCCCTGCGCGCGGGGCGAGAACGGGATGTACTGGATGAACGGCAGCAGCTGGATCGCCGCGAGCCCGAAGCCGAGCAGCACCGCCCCGAGCGCCAACCCGAGCCGTGCGACTCGTCTTGCCGGCTCATCCGTACTCTCCTCCAGGGTCAGGTACAGGGCGAACAGCCCCGCGACGATGAGTAGGTAGTAGGCGATCTGGAAGTGGCCGAGCAGGCTCTGGGCCACCGCGATCGCCAGCAGCGCGTACCCTTCCCAGCGTTTGTCCCGCAGCGCCAGGACGAGCGCTAGGCACGCGAGCGGGAGCGCCGCCGAGGCGAATAGCTTGCCGTCGTGGCCGGGTGACGGATACGACGCGATCAGCCCCGACAGCTCATAGGCGAGCCCGCTCACCACGGAGCCCGTCCACGACACGCCGAGCCGCCGGAGCAGCATGTAGGTGAAAAGCCCGGCGAGGACGTAGTGCAACACGAACCCGAGGTTGATGACGGTCGCGACCGGCAGCACCAGCCGCAGGAAGGAGGTTGGGTAGAAAATGTCACCGTGTCCCGCTCCGATGTACGGCATGCCGCCGAACAGCTCGGGCTCCCACAGCGGCACATGGCCGAGGCGATGCCACCACTCGGCGCCCCAGGTCCGGGAGGCGTAGCCAGCCGGGTTTTGATCCCCTCCGGGCGCGCCGAGCCATTGCCCCGCGAGCATCGGGAGCGCCAGGACCGCCACCCACAGGGTGAACAGCGCCGTGGCGGCGAGTCGGGGCCGTTTAGGTTCGTACACTCACGTCCTCCTTGGCACCTCGCGTGATGAGCAGCGCGCAAAGCGGCGCGGCGAGCTCGGTCAACGTCAACAGGATGCGGGAGGCCACGCTCAGCGCCACGGCCCCGCCCGCGCCGAGCGCCGGGGTGAGCAGTCCGATGAGAACCACTTCGCGCACCCCTACCCCGCCCGGAGCGAAGAGCGCGAGCAGGCCCAAAATGTATCCCAAGGCGAACACCCCTGCGGCCCTCGTCACGGGGAGGGCGCCCGGCAGGCCGAGGCCGCGCGCCAGCAGCCAAAACGCCACGCCATAGGTGATCCAGCTCGCGAGCGAGAGTGCCGCGCTCTCGGCCACGGCGGCGAGCGGCAGTGGCCGGAACTGGGCGGCGCTTCCCACGAGGCGGGCCGCGCCGCGGACGGCCCGATCCCAAGCCAGGAACGCCATGGTTGCGATGGAGACGAGCGCCGCCGCGGCGAGCCGCAGGGGCGATGCGGCACCGGGTGTCGCGGCGGCGACCAAGGCTGCCGCCGTCCCGATCCCCAGGGCCTGCATCGCGAGCGCTGACGCCCCGGCTGCCCAAGCTTCCACACCGGCGCGCTGGGCCAGAACCACGAGCCCCGCCACGCTCCAGATCTTGCCAGGGACGTAGCGACCCAGGTTGACGACGAGCCAGATGCGGGCCGCTCGGCCGTAGGAGAGACGCTGGGCCCACCCCGCGAGCACCCGGCGCCACGACTCGACCTGGATCGCGTAGGTGAGGAACACGACGAGCGCCGAGAGGGCGATCCACCCGGGGTGCGGGGCGAGCGACACGTGCAGCGAGCGGAATTCGCTCCAGTTCCTGACGATCGCACCCCAGACCATCCGGGCCACGACGCCCGCGATGGCGAGCTGGAGCGCCCACCAGAGCCATTTACGCACGGGCCCCCCCCGCCCCCCCCCGCTCTGCCGGGAGCGCGACCCGAACGCGATGTTCAAGTCTTGACGAACCGGTAAACGATCGAACGGGCCAGCAGAGATACCATCGGGATCGGCGGATGCAGGTAGGTGCCGCCGAAGCGCTCCAGCCGGAATCCGTTCATCTCCGCCAGCTTCGTCATCGTCTGGCGTGTCCAGGCGTAAAAGTGTCCTTGGCGATCAGGTATCCCGAACACGTTCCAGATGATTTCCTTGAAGTGGTACGGATTAGGGACAGAGAGGACCAGCACGCCGCCCGGCCGGAGCACGCGATGGATCTCCGAGAGCGTGCCGAACGGGTTGGGCAGGTGCTCGAGCACTTCCAGGCAGAACACGAAGTCGTAGCAGTCCGCGGGGAACGGGATCCCCTGCGATATGTCGTCTATCCGGACGTCGGGCGCGGCGTACGCGGGGTCGATTTCGATCCCCTGGTAGTGCACTCTCTCTGGAAGGACGCGTAGGAGCCCGCGGTCCCGTGCCCCGATGTCGAGCACTGCCGCACCGGCTGGAACGCGCGCCAGGGCCGCTGCCTTGCGGAAGCGCATCCGTTCCTCCGCAGGCGAGTGCCACTCGGTGCGGGCGACGTAGAAAGCGGCGAAGTCGCGGGAGTGCTCGGTCAAGGGTATTGTCGAAGTGGCCTCGGAGAAATCTAAGCGGGCCCGAACTGCGCGGGAGGTGCTGCCATGGCGAAGGTCTACTACGTCGGCGATTGGGCCGTGGGCTGCGGCCCGCTGTTCGCGGAGACTCCCTTCAACTACGCGTGGAAGGGCCTCGACCTCTACTACTACGGGAAGTGGCTGAAGGAGGCTTTGGAGTCCGGCGGTCACCACCAGGTGGCCGACGTGCCGACTTGGGAGTTCTATAACCTGCCCCCCGGTGCCTACGAGGAGATCCTCCGGACGCACGACGTCCTGATCTTCAGTGACGTCGAGGCGAAGAATTTCCAGCTGCACCCGCAGTTCTTCGATCGCAGCAAGTTGGGCACGCGGGTCCTCACGTTCCCGGATCGCATTCGCTTGACCATCGAAGCCGTGGCCGCCGGCAAGCGCGTCATGTTCCTGGGCGGCTGGTTGTCCTTCACAGGGGAGATGGGTAAGGGTGGATGGAACCGTACCCGGCTGCAAGAGATTCTCCCGGTGCGCTGCCTGGACCATGACGACCTGATCGAAAGCACGGAAGGCTTCACAGCTGCGCCGACGCCCAACTCCGCGGCGAGCTTCGACGGCGTCGACCTCGCCAGTTTCCCCCCGATCCTCGGTTATAACAAGGTCCTGTCGCGGGACGGGTGCGACGTCTTGCTGCGGGTGAAGGAGACGGGCGATCCACTCGTCGCCGTCGGGACGTTCGGGAAGGGCAAGACGCTCGCCTATATGTCCGATCCCGCGCCTCACTGGGGCTGCAACTTCGTCTGCTGGCCGCACTACAGCGCGTTCTGGCTCAGGTGCCTGGACGCGATCCTGTAGCGACGCGCCGGTAGAGAGCCTCGAAGCGTTCGGCCACGGCGGCTGGGTCGAGCCGCCGGCGCAGCGCCGCGCCCGCCGCCGCGGCGAGCCGGCGCGCGTCCGGATCGCAGAGCAGCTGCTCTATGGCGCGAGCGATCTCTGGGGGGTCGGGCGTAACCAGGCGTCCGGCCCCGCTCTCCGGAACGATGTCGCGCACACCGCCCCCGTCGCGGCTGGCCACCACGGGTACGCCCAAGAGCAGCGCCTCCGCCGCCGCAAGGCCGAACCCCTCGCCGAGCGCGGGAAAGGCGAACACGTCGGCGTCGCCGATGGCCTCGGGGATGCGCGTGGGGGGCACCTCGCCGAGGAAGCGCACCTGACGCCCGAGTCCCAGCTCGGCGACGCGCCGCTCGAGGTACGGCCGCTCGGGACCGTCTCCCACGATCTTGAGCGGGAGGGTCCGCCCCGCCGCACGGAGCCGGGCAAGGGCCTCGAGCAGCAGGTCGAGCCGCTTGCGCGGCATGAGGCGGCCGACCGTGACGACACCGCCGCCGCCCCCGCTGGTCCGGGTGAACTGCGCGGCCGCGATCGGCATCGGCTGGACGACGATCCGCTCTCGATCGAGCCCGGTGGCACGCGCCGCCCGGTCGGCAAGGTCCGAGGACACCGCGGTCACCGCCGCGGCGCCGCGCAGCACGCGCCGCGCGAGGAGGCGTGCCGCCGCCGATCGCTCGAGCAGGACCACATCCATGCCGTGTAGCGTCACGACGTACGGCCGGCGGGCGAGCCATGCGCTGACGCCGCCCGGAACCCACCAGTGCGCGTGCACGACATCGAGCCGCTCCTCCGCCCAGAGATGCCTGAGGGCGCGCGCCTGCCGCCACACCAGCGAGCCGAACCAGGCCAGACCGGCAGGTGAGCGAGCGGCGGCCACCATCATGCCCCGGTAGGCGAGCGTCTCCGAGCGCGCGGGGGCGTAGCGGACCCGCGTGACGGGCACCTGGTGGCGCACCTCCTTCCCTCCCCTCCCGGCGTCGGCCGGTGCCACGACGTACACGCCGTGGCCGCGTGCCGCCAGCCCGAGCACCAGCCGCTCGATGAATGCGCCGGCCACGTCGCCGTCGTGACGTGGGTAGGCGTGCGTCAGGATGCCGACGACCAAGGAGTGAAGAGTGCGGGAATGCGACGCGCCTGAACGAATTCCACAGGCGTGTCGGCGTCGTGGCACGCGCGCACCAGGGCTTCGAGATTGGACCGAACGCTCCCAAGGTCGTACAGCCTGCTGCGGTTGGGCAGCAGCTCGTCGGCGTGAAATGACGTCGAGAATACTACCGGGCCGTTCTTCGCTCGGAGAGCCTTCCGGAGCTGCCGCACCAACGGCGCGAAGTACACAGCCCGGGCGGTGACGTTGATGCAATAGGTCGGACGCCGCACGGCCTGCCACAGCTGGGCGAGATCCCGCGTCTTACGGGCTAGCTGGAGGCCGCCCACCAGCGACCAGGGGAGTGACGTGGAGACGAAGCCCGGTACCTCCAGCACGCGGCAGGCCTCTTCACCTTCCCGAGCTGGGCGGCGGTAGTCGGCTCGAGAAGGCCGGAAGGGCGCTCGCGGCGACACATACCAATCGAACAGGTTCTCCCTCCTTGCCGGCAGCCTTCCCGTGAGGGTTCGATACCCGGGAAGGGGCGAAAGATCGACTGCGACTCCGAGATCGCCGAGCGCGCAGCATGTCCGGGTATTGTGGTACGCCCAGCCCATCCGCACGCTCTTCACTTCACTGGGGAGGCAGGCCGTAAGATCGGCATGGGCCCGCTCTAGCATGTCGACCTGCCAGTCGACGTCTTGGAGCTCTTGAACCCAGGAACCGGTGCCCAGGTCGCGTCGCCAGAGGTGGGGGTGCCATCCCAGCTCGTCTCCAGTCTGCTGCAGGGATCGCAAGAACGCTTCGTGCGCTTGCACGACCCACCCATAGGCGCCCTGGAGCGTACGCACTTGTTCATCGGCCCGAAGCAACCATGTGAACACCGGCTCACGTTCTGCGCTGTCCTTCAGTCCGCACAGCAGCTGCTTGACGGCGGGGATGCCCTCCGTCATGCCCCGCCACGCCAGGCTCTCGGACGGAACTCCGTCGAGGAAGCCGACGCGATCGGGATCGACATCGCAGCTGACGACGATGTAGACAGTGTTGCGCGGCACGATCACCACAGATTATCCAGGTCTGAGTCGAAGAAGGCCACGCGGATGGCTCCCTCGACGCCGGCCGCCAGGACCACCGGGTAGGGACGAGCCACGTACATCCCCGTGGCTCGGAACTCCGGTGCGTCCCGGGTCGAACTCAGGCCGACGATGCCATACGTGCCGGCGGCTTCGTCCACGGCGTAGCGCATCGCCGCGGCGAACATGTCCCGTTTGGCGGTGCGCGACCCGACGACATCACAAATCTTCACGAGATCCATGTCCCTCGCGTGGTGTTTGGCGCGACGATAAATGATGTAGCCGTCAATCGCGCCGGACCGATCGCGATGCAGGAACGTGAAATATTTGCGGTTCGGCTGGGCGAGCTTGTAATTGAGGAATGCGGCGTCGCGCGTTCCGTACAATTCGTACTGCTGCTTCAGGAGATCGTCCCAGATGGCATCCCATTCCGGCCGGAAGCGGGTGATCGGCTCGAGCGTGCCGAACCGGACCCGCGTCCGCGGTCTGAGAACGGTGTTTGCGAGTGTGACGAGGGGTCCTAGAGCCGCTGGTTTCTTCCAATACGCCAGGGCCTTGCCGGGCTGAAAGAACCTCGCGTAGTAATTGTTGGCACTCCGTCTGATTTGATGGCCGCGACGGAGATAGGCCGGTTCGATGGCCGGTACGACACCGACCGCCGCATACCTGAGGCCGGGGGCATCTTCGCAGGCCTTCAGCAGCCCGCGGCCGGCGGTCTTGCGCGTGGCGTCGTCCGACATGTCGAGCACCAGGGTGATCCCCCATCCCAGCTTCACCGGTGAGCGACCATTGGCGTAGCGGAACTCGTGCTCGATCTGCCCGATGTGCCCCACCACCTTGCCACCCGCCAGGGCCAGATAGCGGCTGCAGCGCTGCCAGTCGTAGAGCGATCGCTCGCCGAGCTCCGGATGGTCGGGGCTCCACGTGCGCATCATGGCCAGGGTTTCGACGAGGTACTTCGCGTCGAAGGGGATAATCGCTACTTCCATAAGTCAGCAATCTAAGGCGCGTTACTTCACGAAGTCGACCCATCCCGCTTCGTTGGCGATCACTGCGATAGTCCCTGCTTGGTTGAAGGCGATTCGTCGCGGGGCGCCGCCCGTTTGGATCGTCCGCAGGAGCGCGTGCGTGGATCGATTGAACACCAGTACCTGGCCGGCGGTTCGCACGCCGACCCAGAGCTTCGTTCCATCGGGGCTGAGCTGGACATCGAACGGCTGTCCGGGGAGCGCTATCGAGGCGACGGCGCCGCTCGCGAGGCTCACGACCTGCAGCCGGCCGCCCGCCTGGTCCGCCACGTACAGCTCGGAGGCATCCGGGGCCACGGCCAAGCCCTGGGCCTCGGAACCGACCGAAAGCGTCCGTAGCACGACGTCGCGCTTGAAGTTGATCTCCTTCACGGTTCCGTCAGTGACACTGGCGTACAGCAGCGAGTCGTTACTCGGGTGGAATGCGAGGCCGTTCGCCGCCGTCGCGAAACTGAAGGTGTGCACGATGCCATTGGTGCTCAGGTCGATCCCGTACAGGCCGCCCACGTTCGTCGTGACCCAGAGGAGCTTGTCATCGGGGCTTACCCGGACGATAAACGGATCGCCACTCAGGGCGATGGTGCTCGACTGCGTGTTGGTCGCGACGGTAATGACCCCGACATTACTGCTGAGCTGATTGGCGACGAGGGCGGTCGTCCCGCTGGAAGTGAAGGCGACGGACGTAGGGGCCAACCCCACCGTGACGGATCCTGAGACGACCAGAGCGGGCAGGTCGATTCGCGCCAGAGCCGCGATGTCGAGGCCGGTGACGTAGACGACGCCCTGCGAGCTCACGGCGATGCCGAACGGCCGGCCGGGGAGCGGAAGACTGGCGACGACGTTCGAGTCCACGATGCGGACGCGCGCCGCCGCCTGGAAGATGCTGTAGGCGGCGGTGACCACGACGGCGCCCACGAGCCCGCGCGATGTCACGAGGCCGCTGGGCGAGACACGGGCGGTGTTCGAGTCGCTCGACACGAACGACGCCGGCACGTCAAGGACCGGGCGGCCCGCGGTGTCCACCAGGCTGGCGCGCAATTGCACGGTGGCGCCCTGCTGCATCGTCGTATCCGCCGGCTGCACGACGAGGCCCGTGACGTAGACGAGCTCTGTGGCGGTGTGGCAGGCGCTCGCAGCTGAGGCGAGCGCGCACGCCCACGCGACGAAGCCTGTTCGCAGCCTCATCCGCGCCGGACCTCCCCGCGCAGCTGTTCCACCTCCCGCTGCAGCCCCCGCACCTCCTCCCGCATCCCCGCCACCATCTCTCCCACGAAGCCGAACCCGAACAAGGCGAGACCGGCGATCACGAGCAGCAGCACCAGGTAGAGGAACGCACGATTGCCCTGGTGCAGCGCGTACCGCTCGATCAGCGCGTACACGCCGACCGCGACGCCGAGCAGCATGAGCACCGCACCGGTGACCCCGAAGAACAGCATCGGCTTCCGGCCGAAACGCAGCTGGAACCACACCGAGATCAGATCGAGTACACCTACCGGAATCCGCCCGATCCCGAACTTCGACTTCCCGGACTGCCGGGGATAGAGCGGCACGGGCCGTTCGGCGAGCCGGAACCCCTCGGCGGCCGCGAGCACGACCATGTAGCGGTGCCAGTCGGGGCGGCTCGGCAGGTAGTCCATGACTTCGCGCCGATACGCCTTCACGGAGTTCAGGTCCGTCACCCGGATCCCGAACAGCCAGCGGCACAGCGTGTTGTACACCCACGAGACGAAGCGCTTCTCGTAATGTCCCTGCTTGGTGCCGGTCACAAAGTCGGCCTCGTCCGCGATGATCGGCTGCACCAGCGTCGGAATGTCCGCCGGTCGATACTGCAGGTCCGCGGGATAGAACACGAGGATGCGCCCGCGGGCGGCATCGGTGCCGGACTTGAGCGCGTCGGCGATGCCCCGGCCGCTGCGGTGCGTGACGACCCGGACGAAGGGATGCTTGGCGGACAGCTCGTGCAGCACGTCGGCGGTGCCGTCGCGGCTGCCGTCGTCGATCACGACGATCTCGCTGGCGTAGGGGAGCGGCAGCAGCGCCTCGCGGGCCTGGCGCACAAACTCGGCAAGGTTTCCGGCTTCATCCTTCGCCGGGACCAGCACGCTCACCTCGGGCGCGACGGCCGGCGTGGCGAGGCTCACAGCCGCTTGCGCATGCGTGCCGGAAGGATACCCAGCTGATCGCGGTACTTGGCGACGGTGCGGCGCGCGATCTTCACGCCGCGCTGCGCGAACATCTCGACGATCTGCTGGTCGGTGAGCGGATTCTTGGGGTCCTCGTCGTCCACCATCTTCTGGATCTGCGCCTTGATCGATCGGGCGCTGGCGTCCTCGCCGGTGGTGGTCGAAAGACCGCTCGAGAAGAAGAACTTGAGCGGTAGCAGGCCGCGTGGCGTCTGGACGTACTTCTCGTTGGTCACGCGGCTGACGGTGCTCTCGTGCATGTTGATGACGTCGGCGACCTCGCGCAGCGTGAGCGGCTTCAAGTACTCGACGCCCTTTTCGAAGAACTCGCGCTGCCGGTCGACGATGAAGTTCATCACCTTGAGCATCGTCTGGCGGCGCTGCTCGATCGCCTGGATCATCCAGTGGGCGCTGTTGAGCCGTTGGTTGATGAAGTCCTTGTTCTCCCCCTGGAATTTCTTCTTGTCGCGCGCGATCTCCTGGTAGGTCTTGGAGATGCGGAGCCGGGGCAGCCCGCCGTCGTTCAGGAACACATGGTACTTGCCGTCGATCTTCTCCACGACCAGGTCGGGGATGATGTACGCGTCGCTCGCGGCGGAGTACTGCAGCCCGGGCTTCGGGTCGAGCCGCGCCAGCTCGTCCGCCACCCGCTGCACCTCCGCCGCATCGAGGCCGAACCGCTTGCCGAGGTCACTCCAGCGGTGCGCCTTGAGATCATCGAACGCCTCCTTGACGAGGCGGTAGGCGAGCGTGCCGGTTTCGTTGCGGGCCTCGAGCTGGAGCAGCAGACACTCGCGCAGGTCGCGGGCCCCGACGCCGGGGGGATCGAGCTTCTGGATGATGCGCAGCATCTCCTCGGCCTCGGCGAGGGCGAAGAGCTGCGGCTTCTCGTCCCCCTCGGCTTCGACCGCGTACTCCTCGAGCAGCTGGTTGGCGCCGCGGACGATCTCCTCGAGCGAAGCACCGAGATAGCCGTCCTCGGCGATGTTGCCGATGAACTCTTCGGCGAGCAGCTGTTGTCGAGGGGTCAGCTCGAGCAGCCGCATCTGGTCGCGCAGGTGGTGCGAGAGATCCTTGGTCTCGACCGGCACGGGCTCGATGTACTCCCGGGCTTCGCTCAGGTCGCGCGGCGGCGTGCCCTGGTCGCTGCCGTCGTCCAGCAGGATGTCCTCCCAGTTCGGCTCGTCGTTGTTCTCGGTTTCCTTCTTCTCCTCGACGCCGTCCTGCGTGAGGGGCAGCTCGGTGTCTTCTTCAGGCTCGATCAGCTCGAGGAACGGGTTGCCGAGCAGCTCCTGCTTCAGGTGCTGCTGCAGGTCCAGGAGCGGCATGTACAGCAGATCCATCGCCTGGTACAGGCGTGGATTGATGCGCAGGTCCTGGCGCAGCGCGGCGTGCTGATGCAGGCCGGTCTTCATACCGGGACCGCGAGCCGCGCCCGCAGGCGCGCGGTGAGGGTGGGGCCGAGGTAGAGGTTGGCCACCCGGTCGTCGAACACGAGCTCGCGCACGGTGCCCGAGACCTGGACCTTGCCCTCGAACATGATGTAGGCGCGATCCACGATATCCAGCGTTTGCTCCACGTTGTGGTCCGTGATCAGCACGCCGATGCCGCGATGGCGGAGCCCGGCCACGATCGTCTGGATATCGTGTACAGCGATCGGATCCACCCCGGCGAACGGCTCGTCCAACAGCATGAATTTAGGCTGGGTGACGAGCGCACGCGTGATCTCGAGCCGGCGGCGCTCGCCGCCCGACAGCTGATAGCCCTTTTGGCGCCGCAGGTGCCGGATGGCGAGCTCGTCGAGCAGGTGATCGAGGCGCTGCCCCAGCTCTGCGTCGTCGAGCGGCAAGGTCTCGAGGATCGCCCGGACGTTGTCCTCCACGGTGAGCTTGCGGAACACCGACGGCTCCTGGGCGAGGTAGCCGATCCCCGCCCGGGCCCGCTGGTACATCGGCTCGGCGGTGACGTCGCGCCCGTCGAGCGCGATGCGGCCGCGGTCGGGCCGGATCAGCCCCGTGATCATGTAGAACGTGGTGGTCTTCCCCGCTCCGTTGGGGCCGAGCAGGCCGACGATCTCGCCCTGCTCGAGCCGCACGCTCACGTCGTTCACCACACGGCGGCCCTTATAGCTCTTCGCCAGCCCGGTCGCCTCGAGCAGGCTCCCGCCGGCGACGCGCGGGTAGGCGCCACTGGGCGACTCCGCCCGGGTGAGCGCGCGCTCGGCTGCCTCGAGCAGCTGGTCGGCCGCGCCGGGCGCCATCTGGAGCTCCTCCCACGCCTCCCGCGTGAACGCGACCAGGGCGTCGTCCGCGAGCAGGCCGTTCGGGTACCGCACCACCTTCGCCACGACGAGCCGCGGCAGCACCGAGGTGCGGAGACTGGTGCGGAACTCCTCGACCGACAGACCGCCCAGCTCCGGGAGGTTCGCGCTGCGCGCGTGAATCCGCAGCTTCAGGAACTCCTCCCGATAGGCGATCGCCAGCTCGCCGAACGTGGTGCGTCCCTGCCCATCCGCCACGCGGGCGAGCGCCGCCGCGGCGAGCGGCAGTGAGGAATCCCGCTGCGCCAGCAGGTCGGGGATCCGCTGGGAGATCACGGGGGGCACCGGGAACCCTGGGGGCGCGGGCGGCACGGGGGGCACGGGGGGCACTGCGGGGGGCGTGGTCATCGATTCGATGGCTTCTTGGCGGCGCTGTCCGCCGGCGGCGGCTTGGGCGGCGCGGGCTCGAGGTGTACCCCGTCGGCGCGGCCGCTCACGACGATGCGGTCGACCTTGCCCGCCTTGAGGGCGATATCGATCATCTGGCCGCGCGAGTAGTCGATGGCGGGGCCGAGCGCTGCGGCGGAGTCCTTCGCGCTGCTGTAGATGTGGCTGAGCGAGCGGGCGGCGCCACGCGCCACGATCTGGTGCAGCTCGCTCTTCGTCTTGCCACCCGTGTCCGCCAACTGCGTCCAGTGGGCGGTGAGCGAGTCGCCCGCGATCCAGTCCACCGCCGCGGCCGCGGAAGCGTCCTTCTTCGACGTCGACAAGGCGTGGCGGAAGGCGCGAGCCTCGGTCAGCACCTCGTCCGGCGTGTCGAGCGCGAGCGAGTCGGCCTCGATCGTATTGAGAGTCGACACCGCTTTCGCGCGGGTCGAGTCGCGTCCCCCCCTGTCCGCCCCGCCCCCTTTGTCCGCCTTGTCCCCCTTGTCCCCCTTGTCCCCCTTCCCTCCCCCGCCGCCCCCGCTCCAGGCGAACGCGTGCTGCAGCTTGCGGCGGTCCAGGGCGAGGTGAATCGTGTCGGCCGTGAGGCGCCAGTCGGTGCCGGTGGCGACGCCCTGCCCCAGCGCTTTGACGAGGCGGATCTCGCGGTCGCGGAGACCGAGCTCGATGCGGGTTCCCGTCAGTGCATACGCGCGCGCCCCCTTTCCTTCCACGCGGGGTCGACCCACCAGGACGGCGAACCCCGCGCCCTGATCGAGCTGCATCGAATCGCCGCGGGCGGCGAAGTCGCTCCGGTCGATCGTCACCTTCCCGCCGCCCCACATCCGGTCGTTCCCCTTGAAACGCACGCGGTCCCCTACGATGATGTACGGCTCGCCCGAGTCGGCGTTCGACCGGTAGTCGATCGTGGGGCGTCCGGAGGCGTACATCTCGAGGGTATCGCGGACGCCTTTCAGGGCCCGGTAGTAGGTGAGGTTCGGGCCGCGCAGCACCGATCCGGTGATGCGATTCACCGCGACCACGTTCTTGTGCGCCTCGAGCCGCTCCTGGTGCAGGAAATACGAGGCATTCACGGCGTCCAGGGTGAGGGTCGTGTCGCGGATGTGCACGAGGTGCCGCTGCCCGATCATGTCGAACCGCCCGATTCCGGCGAACCACGCCACGCTGTCGGCGGACAAGGTGCTCCCCGTCCCCCGGCAATGCGCCAAGACGCCACCGCCCGCGAACACGTTGGTCTCGCCCTTACGCACCTCGACCTGCTGCGCCCGTCCTCCAACCGAGTCGATATCCACGACGCAAGGACGTCCCGCCGTGGTGTCCCCCGGCGAAGGGGCGGGTCGCTGGACCAACGCTAGGAGCAGGAGCGGGACGATCATTGGTTCGGCAGCGTGAACTTGCCGCCCGTCCCCTTCGGGCGGACCGCCGTCACGACCTTGAAGTCAGGATCCGAGGTGAAGCCCTCGCCCTCGATGTGGCGATTCGGCTCGTCGAACACGAACGGCTTGTCGGAGCTCACCTGGTTCTTCAACTGGCTGTAGCGCAGCACTTCCGTGCGCAGCGTGGCGCCGTCGGTGCGCACCACGACCACGTTGCCGCGTGCCTCCATGTCGCCGGGCCGCCAATGGTGGGTTCCCTCGCGCGCCGTGAGCGTCGACGTCTCGGCGCCGCGGGGGTCGTAGAACGTGATGTGCACGGTGCGCAGCTCGGCGGTCTGCAGGGGCGAGTAGAAGTACGCGGTGTCGGCCCGCACGTGGGCCCGCTGGATCCCCCCTGCGGTCACGTAGTGCGACATGTTGACCAGCACCTGATCAGCCGTGTCGGCCGCGGTGATGGTCGCGGTGGGTTTAATGCCTGCGTCGCAAGCCCCTACCGCAACCCCGCCCAAGAAGGCGTAGCACGAAAAGGCGTAGCACAAAGACGTCGCGCGAAGACGTGACGTCGTCGCGTGACGTCTTTGCGTGACGTCTCTGCGTGACACCTCTGCGTGACGTCTCTGCGTGACGCCTCTGCGTGACGTCGTTTGCATTTAGGCTGCCCCCGCTTTCATCAAGTCGTGCAGATGCACCATCCCCACGACCTTGCGGCCGCCGTCCAGCACGGGGAGCGCCATGATGCCGTGCTGCTCCATGACGCGCACCGCGGCGCCGGCCAGCTCTTCTGGGGTCGTCGCTTTGGGGGTCTTGGTCATCACTTGTCCGACGGGGAGGTCGAGGAAGTGATTGGTCTTCTCCATCAGGCGCGTGAGGTCTCCGGCGGTGACCACGCCGACGAGATCCCCGCCTGCGTCCACGATCGCCACCGTGCCCCGCTTCTCCGCGAGCAGCACGACGCACTCGCGCATCGGCCGGTCGGGGAGGAGGGTTGGCACGTCGGCCGTGAGCATCACGTCCGCGACCCGCAGCAAGAGGTTGCGGCCCAGCGCCCCGCCGGGATGAAGCGCGGCGAACTGGTCGCGGCGGAAGCCTTTCACCTCGAGCAGGGCGACCGCGAGCGCGTCGCCCAGGGCGAGCGCGACCGTCGTGCTGGCCGTGGGGGCCAGCGTCTCGGGACACGCTTCCTCGGTGACGCTCGCGTCGAGCACGACGTCCGCCTGACGCGCGAGGATCGATTCGCCATCGCCGGTGATCGCGACGATGGGCACGCCCAGCCGCTTGAGCTGGCCCACGAGCCCGAACAGCTCGTCCGACGCACCGCTCTTCGAGAGCAGGAGCGCCGCGTCGTCGCGGTCGACGATGCCCAGGTCGCCGTGCAGCGAGTCCACGGGATGGAGGAACGACGCGGGCGTGCCGGTCGAGGTGAGCGTCGCGGCGATTTTGCGCGCGATCAGCCCGGACTTGCCGACGCCCGAGACGATGAGCCGGCCCGGTGCCGCCGCGAGCAGCCGCACCGCTGCCGCGAACGGGGGCCCCAGCCGCTCGGCGACCCGTCGGATCGCCGCCGCTTCGAGGGCCAGGACCCGGCGCCCGCGCTCAACGAGATCGATGGGCTCGGTGCGCGACATCGCCACGCTCCACGAAGTACTGCGACAAGAGGTCCTGCCACTCGCCCCGCGCCCGGAGGATCAGCTCCGCCACTTCCCGGGCCGCGCCCTGCCCGCCGGGCACCGCGGTCACGACGCGCGCTGCCGCTTTCACCTCGGTGACCGCGTTCGGCACCGCAATGGGAAGCCCTACGCGCGTGAGCAGCGGCAGGTCCGCGAGGTCGTCTCCCACGAACGCACACTCTTCCCAGGCGAGCCCGCGCCGCTCGCGCAGCGCTTCGAACACGGGAAGCTTGCGCGCGCTCGGGTCCTGGATCACTTCGTCGATCGCAAGCTCGCGCGCGCGCTGCGCCGTCGCGGCGGACTCGCGACCGCTCACCCACACGACCACGAGCCCTGCGGTCTTGAGCAGCCGGATTCCCAGCCCGTCCTGGATGTGGAAGCGCTTGAACTCGACGGGGTGGTCGCCGACCATGCCGAGGTAGACGCCGTTGTCGGTGAGGACGCCGTCGACGTCGAAGCCGACGAGCTTCAAGCGGCGGGCGAGGGCAGCGTCGATCATCGCGTGGCTGCCCGAGGACGGGGGGCGCGACTCCGGTGGCGCCCATACTTCCCCGCCCCGCCACGCCGTCGGACGCCCCCTGCGTCGTGCCCCCCGTCCTCGGGCCGTACGTGGAGGGCGGCGCCTGCGCGGCGTCCACCGTCCTCGGGCGTGGAACGCGATGGGCCCGCGGGTCGGAGGGGTCGGCCCTGGGCGGCGGATGCGGGGCGGTTGTACGGGCCGACCGCGGAGCGCCCGCGGGCCCAAGCGTTCAAGGGCCTACGCACGGACCGCCTCCCGCGCCCGCTGCCAGACTTCGAGCGCCACGCTCACAATCGCCGGCAGCTGGTCGAGCGGCAGCATGTTCGGCCCGTCGGACGGAGCGCGGTCGGGGTCGGGGTGCGTCTCGAGGAAGAACCCGTCCGCGCCGGCCGCGGCGGCGGCGTACAGGAGCGGCGGGATGAATTCCCGCAGGCCGCCGCTCGAGCCGCCCTCGCCCTTGCCCGGCTGCTGTACCGCGTGGGTGGCGTCGTAGACGACGGGGACGCCGCAGGCCGCCCGCAGACGGGCGAAGTTCCGCATGTCCACCACCAGATCGCCGTAGCCGAAGAATGTGCCCCGCTCGGTCACCGCCACTTCCGGGGCGCCCCCCGCGCGCACCTTTTCGACCGCACCCTGCATCCCGTCGGGCGACAGCCACTGGCCCTTCTTGACGTTGACCGCGCGCCCGGCACGTCCGGCGGCGACGAGCAGGTCCGTCTGGCGGCACAGAAACGCTGGGATCTGCAGCACGTCGGCCACCTGGGCTGCCGCGAGGACCTGACCCGCGTCGTGGACGTCGGTGAGGATGGGAAGGCCGGTCTCCGAGCGGACCGTGGCGAGCGCCTGGAGCCCGCGCTCGAGGCCGGGGCCGCGCGCGCCCTTCAGGCGCGAGCGGTTCGCTTTGTCGAAGGACCCCTTGTAGATGACGTGCACGCCGAGCTTGGTGCCGAGCTCGGCGAGCGCTTCACCGACTCGCAGGTTGAGCTCGTCCGATTCGACGACGCACGGCCCCGCGATGAGGAACGGGGTGGCTCCGAAGTGCTGGCCCATGGCTCAGTCGCCGAAACGCGCGAGCTCCGACGCGGTGTCCGCCCGCGCGGCCACCGGCCGCGCGCGGTGCTGGGCCAGCGCCGCGCCGACGAAACCCGCGAACAGCGGGTGGGGGCGCATCGGGCGCGACCTGAGCTCGGGATGAAACTGGCAGCCGATGAACCACGGGTGGTCCGGCAGCTCGATCATCTCGACCAGCGAGCCGTCAGGTGAGAGGCCGGAGCAGCGCATGCCATACTCGGCGAGCACGTCGCGGTAGGCGTTTGACACCTCGTAGCGGTGCCGGTGGCGCTCGCTCGCCTCGAGGGTGCCGTAGACCTGCGCCACGCGCGAGCCGGGCCGCAGCTTGCAGGGATACGCGCCGAGCCGCATGGTGCCGCCCAGCTCGCGGATGCCTTCCTGGGCGCGCATCAGCGCGATCACGGGGTTCTCGCACTCGGGCTCGAACTCGCTCGAGTTGGTGTTGGGAAGCTTCACGACGTTGCGCGCGAACTCGATGATGGCGCTCTGCAGGCCGAGACAGATGCCCAAGAATGGGAGCTTGTGCTCTCGTGCCCAGCGGATCGCCTCGAGCATTCCTTCCACGCCGCGCACGCCGAACCCCCCCGGCACGAGCAGCCCGTCGTAGGAGCCGAGCAGCTCGCCCGCCGCCTCCTGGTCGGTGAAGCGGTCGGAGGCGATCCAATCGATTTGCACGCCGCAGTTGTGAGCGATGCCGCCGTGCACCAGCGCTTCGTGGATGCTCTTATAGCTGTCCGCAAGCTCGGTGTACTTCCCCACGACGGCGATGCGCACGCGTGCCGGGGGCGCCAGGATCTTGTCCACCATCTGCGCCCACGCGCGGAGGTCGGGCTCCTTGGTGTCGAGGTGCAGCCGGTAGCACACCTCCTTGTCGAGCCCCTGCTCGTGGAGCTTGAGCGGGATCTCGTAGATCGACTTGACGTCGGGGCTCTCCACCACGCAGCCGAAGTCTACGTTGCAGAACAGCGCGATCTTGCGCTTGATCTCCTCGGAGAGCGGCCGCTCGGTGCGGCAGATGAGGATGTCGGGCTGGATCCCGATCTGCATGAGCTCCCGCACGGAGTGCTGGGTCGGCTTGGTCTTGAGCTCGGCGGTGGCGGCGATGAAGGGAACGAGCGTGAGGTGGATGAACAGCGTGTTGTCGCGCCCGACTTCCTGGCGGAACTGGCGGATCGCCTCGAGGAACGGCAGCGACTCGATGTCGCCCACGGTGCCGCCGATCTCCGTGATCACGATGTCGTGGTCGGGCGCCAGCCGCCGAATCGCGGCCTTGATCTCGTCGGTGATGTGCGGGATCACCTGCACCGTCGAGCCCAGGTACTCGCCGCGCCGCTCTTTCGTGATGACCGACTGGTAGATCCGGCCGGTCGTGACGTTGTTGACCTGCGACAGCGAGCGGTCGATGAAGCGCTCGTAGTGTCCGAGATCGAGGTCCGTCTCCGCCCCGTCGTCCGTCACGTACACTTCGCCGTGCTGGAACGGCGACATCGTGCCGGGATCGACGTTGATGTACGGGTCGCACTTCTGGATCGTGACCTTGAGGCCGCGCTCGACGAGCAGGCGGCCGAGCGACGCTGCCGCGATGCCCTTGCCGAGGGAGCTCACGACGCCGCCGGTCACGAAGATGTACTTCGTCGAACTCACGGACTCACCTCCTTCAGTTGCCGCGTCAGCGCCGCTTCGGCGTACCGGAGATCCGCCACGGTGTCCACGCCCGGGGCGACGGACGCCGCCGACAGCGCCACGCCGATCGGCAGGCCGTGCAGCAACGGCCGCAGCTGCTCGAGGCGCTCCCAGCGCTCTGCCGGGACCGGCGGGAGCCGCACCCACCGCTCGAGCGCCTCGCGGGTGTAGGCGTACACACCGACATGCTGGTGGTAGACCACGTCGCCGGCACCATCCCGGTCGAACGGCACGGCCGCGCGCGAGAAGTACACCGCGCGCCCCCGCGCATCCACCACGACCTTCACGCGGTTGGGATCGGCCGCGAACGCGGGGTCGAGGGTGCCGGCGGCGGTCCCGATCGGGTCGCCGCCCCGCACCCGCGCCACGGCGCCGCGCAGCGCCTCGAGCGAGACGAGCGGCTCGTCGCCCTGAATGTTCACGACCAGGTCGAAGGCTTTAAAGTCTTTGTTGGCAATGACTTCCGACACTCGTTCGGTGCCGGATTGGTGGTCCGGGGAGGTGAGCACGGCTTCGTATCCCGCTCGTTCGATCACGCCCACGATCTCACGCGTATCGGTCGCCACGACCAGCCGGTCACACACGCGGGCCTCGGTAGCGCGGCGGATCACCCAGATGATGAGAGGTTCACCTGCCAGAGGCAGGAGGGGCTTGCGAGGTAGGCGGCTGGAGCCCAGCCGCGCCGGGATCACGCCGAGGACAGGCACGGAGGAACATACAAGATGCGTGCCGCGACGTCTAGGGCATGGCGCGTGCCACGCCTAAGAAATTCTCCAGCAATCGCTTACCGTGCTCCGTCCCGATGGACTCGGGATGGAATTGCACACCGTAGATCGGGTACTTCCGGTGCTTCATGGCCATGATCTCGGCGTCTTTGGGCCGGTCCGCGCTCCAGGCGGTGATCACGAGATCCTTGGGGAGCGAGCCGGGCTCGACGACGAGCGAGTGGTACCGCATGCCGGTCACCGGGCTGGGAATGCCCTCGAACAGCTCGTCGGCGTCATGGAGTACCGGGCACGTCTTGCCGTGCATCAGCCGGTCGGCCCGCACCACGCGGCCACCGAACGCCTCGCCGATGGCCTGGTGGCCGAGGCAGACGCCGAGGACGGGGATCTTCCCTGCCAGGGCCCGTACCAGCGGCACCAGGATCCCCGCGTCGCGGGGCGTGCACGGTCCGGGCGAGAGCACCGCTGCGCGCGGCTTCAGCGCGAGCACCTCCTCGACCGTGAGCGCGTCGTTGCGGTACACGACCGGGTCCTGGCCCAACTCGCCGAACAGCTGGACGAGGTTGTACGTGAAGGAGTCGTAGTTGTCGAGGACGAAGAGCATGGGAGCTGTGCGCGCGGTTCACGCCCGCGGATGATACTGCCGGTGGACGCTGCGGAGGTAGTCCCGGTCCACGTGGGTGTAGAGCTGCGTCGTGGCGAGGTCGGCGTGCCCCAGCATCTCCTGAACCGCCCGCAGGTCCGCGCCGCCCTCGAGCAGATGGGTGGCGAAGCTGTGGCGCAGGGTATGGGGCGTGACCCGCTTGGTGAGGCCGGCGAGCTTCGCGGCGCGCTTGATGATCATCCAGGCGCCGACGCGCGACAGCGGCGTGCCACGCGCGTTGAGAAACAGGACGCCGCGCGTCTTCCCCCTGTCGAAGCGCGGCCGGATCTCGCGCGCGTACAGCGCCACGGCGCCGAGCGCGCGCCGCCCCACGGGGACGATGCGCTGTTTCGCGCCCTTGCCGAAAATCCGCGCCAGCCCGTCCTCGTACAGGAGATCCTGGGGCTTCATGCCCACCACCTCCGAGACGCGCGCTCCCGTCGCGTACACGAACTCGAGCAACGCTCGATCCCGCATCGCGAGCGGCTCGTCGGTGTTGGGCGCCGCGAGCAGCCGCCCCACCTCGGCTACGGTCAGCACCGTCGGCAAGGTGCGCCAGTGCTTGGGTGATTCGAGCCGTTCGCTCGGGTCGCGAGTCGCGTGCCCTTCCCCGACCAGGAACCGGTAGTACGTGCGGATCGCCGAGATCTGGCGACGGATCGTGGCCGGGGCGAGGCCGAGGTCCTTCAGATCGTAGATGAACTCGCGCAGCTGTGCCGCGGTGATGGCGTCGGGGCGGCCGGCGCCCCGGGCTGCCGCGTGGGCAATGAGCCGCCCGATGTCGCGGACGTAGTTTCCGACCGTATTCGCACTGTTTCCGGCCTCCAGGGCGAGATAGTCACGGAACTGCTCAACTTGAAAGACGCGGTCGAGCTCGCTCACGCTCACAGCCACCGCCGCACCCGCGCCTGGTACGCCCGATACTCATCGCCGAACTTGCGCTCCAGGTATGCCTCCTCCCGCGCGACGACCCACCACCGGATCACGATGAGCACCACGGGCAACACCACGAGCGGCCACAGCGAGTTGATGAGCAGCGTGACGCCGACGTAGAGCGCTGCGAGCCCGAGGTACATCGGGTTGCGGGTGAAGCGGTAGGGGCCCCGCACTACGAGCGCCGTAGTGGGCTGGATGGGAACCGGACTCGTGCCGGCCCGGCGAAACAGCATGATGGCGCTCGCCGCGATCGCAACGCCCGCGCCGGCGAGGACCCAGCCGAGCAGTGTCCGGGCTCCGCCATCCACACCGATCGGCGCGGGTTTCAGTCGATCCAGCGCGTACCCGATGCCCAGCCCCAGCGCGTAGACGAAGGGCGGCGGAAACACGACTCCCGAACTGTCGGCGCTAGCGTCCGGCATGGTGGGGGCTCCGGTTGGCGTCACGCGATTCTAACGCCTCAGGCGGCGCCAAATCCATAGCCCGGGCGGCTTGCGGCCGCTGCGGTGTAGCTTAATCGTTCTTCGCGGCCAAGCTGCGCTTTTCACCCGCAGACCGGAAACACGCATGAAACGGATGCTGCTCGCCGCCGCCGCTGTGCTGTGCCACCCGCTCACCAACCCTAGCGGGGTGCAGGCGCAGACGCCGGCCTACCAGAACCAGGAGCTCCCATTCGAGGTGCGGGTCAGCGACCTCGTCGGCCGCATGACGCTCGAGGAGAAGGTCTCGCAGATGAAGGATGTGGCCCCCGCGATCGAGCGGCTGGGCATCCCCGAGTACAACTGGTGGAACGAAGCGCTGCACGGGGTCGCGCGCTCCGGCCTCGCGACGAGCTTTCCCCAGGCGATCGGCCTGGCCGCCACCTGGGACGACAGCCTCATGTTCCGGATGGCGACCGTCATCTCCGACGAGGCCCGCGCCAAGCACCACGAGTACGTTCGCACCGGCAGCCACCAGCGGTATCAAGGTCTGACCTTTTGGTCCCCCAACATCAATCTGTTCCGCGACCCGCGGTGGGGCCGCGGCCAGGAGACCTATGGCGAGGATCCGTTCCTCACGGGCCGCCTCGCCGTGCAGTTCATCCGCGGGCTGCAAGGTGACGACCCGAAGTACCTGAAGACCGTCGCCACCGTGAAGCACTTCGCCGTGCACAGCGGCCCGGAGCCGGAGCGCCACCAATTCGACGCCGTGGTGAGCGAGCGGGACCTGCGCGAGAGCTACCTGCCCCACTTCGCGACCGGCATCCGCGAGGGCGGCGCGTACTCTCTGATGTGCGCCTACAACCGCGTCGACGGCAAAGCCGCCTGCGGCAGCGACATGCTGCTCAAGGACATTCTCCGCGGCGAATGGGGCTTCCCCGGGTATGTCGTGTCCGACTGCGGCGCGATCGACGACATGTACCTCCGCCACAAGGTGGTGCACACCGCACCCGAGGCGGCCGCGCTGGGGGTGAAGACTGGCACCGACTTGGACTGCGGCCGGGTGTATCCCAACCTGATCGAGGCGGTGAAGCAGGGACTGATCACCGAGCACGAGATCGCTACGTCGGTGGAGCGGCTGTTCCTGGCGCGCTTCAAGCTCGGCATGTTCGACTCGCCCGAGCGGGTGCGCTGGGCACGGATCCCCTACAACGTCCTCGACCAGCCGGCGCATCGCGAGCTGGCGCGCCAGGCCGCGCGCGAGTCCATGGTGCTCCTCAAGAATGCCGGCGGCGTGCTGCCGTTGCACAAGACCCTCCGCACCATCGCGGTGATCGGGCCCAACGCCGACCAGTGGCGCATGCTGCTCGGCAACTACAACGGGTTGCCGGCGGACCCCGTCACGCCGCTGCGCGGCATCCGTGAAGCCGTGGCGAAGGGAACGCGGGTGCTCTACGCCCGCGGCGCGGACCTCGCCGACGGCTTTCCGGTCCTCGACGTCGTACCGGCCGGCGTGCTGTTCACGTCCGAGCGTCGGCGCGGACTGCGTGTCGAGTACTTCGGGAGTCGGACGATGGCGGGCACGCCCCGCTTCAGCGGCACCGACACGACCCTCGACGCCAACTGGCGCGACGGGGCGCCGCGCCAGGACATGAATGTCGACGATTTCGGGGTGCGCTGGACGGGTGCGCTGCGGCCGGCTGTGAGCGGAACGTACCGGCTCGGCCTGATCGGCACGGTCAAGTTTCAGCTCTTCCTCGACGACAGTCTCGTGATCCGGTCGGTCTATCCGACACATGACGGCGAGTTCCCGGACCCGCGGCTCGTCCAGAGCGAGCCGCTCCAGCTCGAGGCAGGCCGCAGCTACCGGCTGCGGGTCGACGCCCAGGAGTCGTACGGCGAGGCGCAGCTCCAGCTCCTCTGGTCGGTGCCCCACGAGACGCTCGCGGGCGAGGCCGTGAAAGTCGCGCAGCAGGCGGACGCGGTCGTGCTGTTCCTCGGCCTGACGGCGCGCCTCGAGGGCGAGGAGATGCCGGTTCAGATCGAGGGGTTCCGCGGCGGCGATCGCACGCGGATCGACCTTCCGGCGCCCCAAGAGCAGCTGCTCGAGCGCATCGGCGCGGTCGGCAAGCCCACCGTGCTGGTGCTGCTCAGCGGCAGCGCGTTGGCAGTGAACTGGGCCCAGGACCACGTCCCGGCGATCGTGCAGGCGTGGTATCCAGGCCAGGCGGCTGGGACGGCGATCGCCGACGTGCTGTTCGGCGACTACAACCCGGGCGGTCGGCTGCCCGTCACGTTTTACCGTAGCGCGGACGACCTACCGTCCTTCGAGGACTACCGCATGGCGGGGCGGACGTATCGCTTCTTCAAGGGCACTCCGCTCTACCCCTTCGGCCATGGGCTCAGCTACACCACGTTCGGCTACAAAGACCTGCGCACCAGTGCCGACACCCTTCCAGCCGACGGCAGGATCACGGTGCGCGTGGACGTGACGAACAGCGGCAAGCGGGCCGGCGATGAGGTGGTGCAGCTGTACGTGCAACACCTCGGCTCGACCGTCGAGCGGTCGATCAGAGAGCTCAAGGGTTACAAGCGCGTTGCCTTGAAGCCCGGCGAGACCCGGACGGTGGAGCTGCCGCTCGCGGCAGCCTCGCTCGCCTACTGGGATTCCGGGGGACATCACTGGGTCGTCGAGTCAGAGGCCGTTCGGATCCAGGTCGGGGCGTCTTCCACCGACATCCGGCTCGACAAGCCGATCACGGTGACGCGGGTGCGCTGAGGCGCTCGCTCAGCCGACTCGAGGCTCGGTGGTCCGCGGGGGCCGGGAGGCGGGATAGGACGCTCGGAAGCGATCGTACAACGCCTGGTAGGCCCGATGCGCCTGCGGGTCCGGGTACGCCGGCGGTGCCCGAGTCAGGGTGTGTCGCACCGCGGCCGCGAGATCGGGAAACGCGCCGGCTCCGACGGCAGCCAGGAGTGCAGCCCCGTAGGCCGGTCCCTCCTCGCGGTCGACCGTGCTGACCGGAAGCCCGAACACATCGGCCTGGAGCCGGCGGATGAGCGGGTTGCGGGCGCCGCCGCCGGTCAACAGGAGATGACTGGGTGCGAGCCCCAGCTCCTGGAGAATCGAGACGGAGTCGCGCAGCGCGAAGCAGACGCCCTCCAGCACGGCCCGGGTCAGGTGAGCGCGCGAATGCGCCAGGCTGAGGCCGACGAATGCGCCGCGCATGGCGGCATCCCGGTGCGGCGTCCGCTCCCCTTGCAGGTACGGGAGGAAGGTGACCCCGTCCGCGCCGGCGGGAATGGCCGCCGCCTCTTCGGTGAGCCGCGCGTCGGGCTGGTCCGCGCCCATTAGATCGCGGGCGAACTGATCGCGGTACCACGCGAAGGCGCCACCGGCCGAGAGCACCACTCCCATCACGTACCAGACCCCCGGCGCCACGTGACAGAAGGTGTGGGCGCGGAGGGCGGGATCCACTCGCGGCTCCGCCGTCGGCGCGAGCACGGTCCCAGACGTTCCCCAGCTGGCCACCGCCTCTCCGGGAGTGATCGCGCCGACCCCCGCCGCGCCGCAAGCGTTGTCCGCGCCGCCGCCTACTACCGGCGTCCCCGGCACGAGCCCCGTGAGCGCTGCGGCCGCCGGCGTGACGTGACCCAACACCTCCGACGATCCCCCCACCTCGGGCACCAGCGAGACGGGCAGCCCGACGGCGTCCAGCATGTCACGACTCCACCGTAGCCGCGCGGGGTCGAACATCAGCGTGCCGGAGGCGTCGGACGGCTCCGTGCCGAGTGTTCCCGTGAGACGCAAGCGAACGAAATCTTTGGCGAGGAGAACCGTGGCCAACCGGGCAAATGCCGCCGGCTCTTGGTTCCTGAGCCACAGCACCTTGGGCAGCGTGAAGCCTTCCAGCGCTGGGTTGCACACCCAATCGCGCAGCCGCCCCTCACCGCCCACGCGCTGCGTGATCTCGGCGCATTCGGCGGTGGTTCGCCCGTCGCACCACAGCAGGGCTGGTCGGATCACCTCCGCGGCCCGGTCGAGAAAGACCGAGGAGTGCATCTGTCCCGAGATCCCCACAGCCCGTACGCGCCGCGCGGAGCGTGGGGCGAGCAGTTGTCGGATGGACGCGAGGGACGCGTCCCACCAACTGTCCGGATGCTGCTCCGCCCAGCCGGGGCGGGGGGTGCTCAGGGCGAGCGGCGTCGTCGCTGTGGCCTCCACCGCTCCCGCCTCGGTCACGAGGAGCGCCTTGACCCCGCTGGTGCCGACGTCCAGGCCCAGGAAGAGTGCATCGGCCACGTTATCGCACGCCCAGCAACAGCTCCATGGTGAGCTGGTCGAGCCGCTCATAGGCGTATCCCTGCCGTCGGATCGCCGGCAGGTCGAACGTCTCGGCCTGGAGCGCGCGCGCCCGCTCGGCGCTAAAGACGATGCGTTCCGCGGGCTTGTCTCCCCCGCCTCCCCCGCCCCGGGTCCGCAGCTCGGCCAGGAGCTGTTGGATCTCCGGATCCGCGTTGAAGCGCTCGGCCCTTTCCTTCAGGATCAGGTACGTGCGCATGCTCCCGGAGGCGAAGTCCCAGACGCCGTCCTCGTCCTCCGTGCGGTAGGCGTGGCTGTCGAAGTGCCGCATCCCCGGCCAGCGCGCGTCTTCGAGCAGCTTCACGAGGAAGAATGCGCCCTTGGGGTCGTCGCTCCCGAACCGCAGGTCCTGATCGAAGCGTCCCAGTTTCTGCCCGTTCAGGTCGATGTGAAACAGCTTGCCCGCGTCCAGCGCCTGCGCCACGGCATGCGAGCAGTCGAGCCCCGCCATCTGCTCGTGCGCCACCTCGGGGTTGAGCCCGACCATTTCGGGGTGATCGAGCGTGTAGATGAACGCCAGCATGTGGCCGGTCGTGGGGAGGAAGATGTCGCCGCGCGGCTCGTTCGGCTTCGCCTCCAGGGCGAATCTCATGTCGTATCGCTGCGCGCGGACATAATCGCACAGGAAGTTGATGGCATCGCGGTACCATCCCAGCGCACTGCGCGCGTCCTTGGCGGCATTAGTCTCGACCCCCTCGCGCCCGCCCCAGAAGACGTACATGGAGGCGCCGAGCTCGACCCCCAGGTCGATCGCCGCCAAGGTCTTCTGCAGGGCGTACGCGCGCACCCGCGCGTCGTTGCTGGTGAACGCGCCGTCGCGGAAGGCGGGGTCGGAGAACAGGTTCGTCGTCGCCATCGGAACCTGGAGGCCGGTGGCTTGCAGCGCCGCCGTGAAGTCCCGCACGATCCGGTCGCGCTCGCTCGCGGCGGCATCCGAGGGCACGAGGTCGTTGTCGTGCAGGTTCACGCCGTAGGCCCCCAGCTCCGCGAGCTTGTGCACGATGCGGGCGGGCGGGATCGGTGCGCGGACCGGCTCGCCGAAGGGATCGCGGCCCGGGTTCCCGACGGTCCAGAGGCCGAACGTGAAATGATGCTCCGGCCGCGGCGTGTAGGCGTCCTGCATGACTCTCCGGTTCATGAATAGGTCCCGTCGCAGGGGGCCGGCGGGCGGAGCTGTTCTCGTGTCCAGCGATACTTCGTTTCCATTCGTACATTGTCAAGCCGTCGAATCGACGCCGCACCCGGCAGCGCCGCTCATTCCTTCAACCTGCTGGCGCCCATGCACCCGTTGCTGATCCTGTTGGTGGGAATGACCACGATCCTCGCGGGGATCCTCGGGCTCCGGCTGAACGCTTTCCTCGCGCTGATCACCGCCGCGATTGTGGTCAGCTTGCTTGCCCCCGGTGAGCCCGCGGTGAAGATCGCTCGCGTGGCGGAGGGGTTCGGCCGCACGGCGGGCAGCATCGGGGTCGTCATCGCGCTGGCGGCGATCGCGGGTAAAGCGATGATGGAGAGTGGGGCGGCGGACCGGATCGTCACGGCGTTCCTCGCGTTGCTGGGTGTGCAGCGCGGCGCGACGGCCCTGTGCGCCACCGGCTACGTATTGTCGATCCCGGTGTTCTTCGACACGGTCTTCTACCTGCTGGTCCCCTTGGCCCGCTCGATGTACGCGCGCACCAACCGCAATTATCTCAAGTACATCATGGCCATTGCGGGGGGCGCGGCGGCGACACACACGCTGGTCCCGCCCACTCCCGGACCGTTAGCGGTGGCCGGTACGCTGGGCGTGGACCTGGGAACCATGGTCCTGGTCGGCTTGGTCGTGGCGCTCCCTGCGGCGGGGGTCGGGCTGCTTTTCGCCGGATGGGTGGACCGCCGCATGCCCGTGGTGCCGCGAACCCCCGCCGCCCCCGCCCTGCGCGGGAGTGACGCAGAGCCGGCGGCTACGCAGCCGTTTCCTGGTCTCGTTCCCTCACTCCTGCCCATCATCCTGCCCGTGCTGCTGATTTCGTCGAACACCGTGGTGCTGTCCATGACGGCACGTCCGGGGGCGCACCTCGCGACCTGGGCAGCCCTAGCTCCCTACACCGCGATCATCGGGAACGCCAACCTGGCGCTGCTCGTGTCCGCGGGCGTAGCCATGTGGGTGTACGCGCGGCAACGCGGCGCCAGCCGGGCGGCGCTCGCGGAAATGGTAGAGACGTCCCTGATGAGTGCGGGCGTGATCATCCTGATCACGGCGGCAGGGGGGGCGTTCGGGGCGACGCTGCAAGCCGCGCAGATCGGGCCCGTGATCGAGCGGGCTTTCGTGGGGCAGGCGGCCGGGTCGGGGACGGGCTCCGGCCTGATCTTTCTGTTCCTCGGGTTCGGGGTCGCGAGCCTGATGAAAATCGCCCAGGGCTCGAGCACCGTCGCGATGATCACGACCGCGGCGATGCTCGCGGCGATGCTGCCCGCGAGCAGCGGCGGTCTGCCGTTTCACACCGTGTATGTCGCGACCGCGATCGCCAGCGGGTCGCTCGTCGGAACGTGGATGAACGACAGTGGGTTCTGGGTGTTTTCGAAGATGGGAGGAGTGACGGAGCTCGAGACCCTCAAGTCGTGGACTCCCCTGCTGGCGGTGGTCGGCGTTACCGGCATGGTGACGACCGTCGCGCTCGCGCTGCTCGTGCCGCTGCGCTAGCAACCGGCTCAAAGTCGATTGCGGGATGAGCTGGAGAGTTTGCACAACCGGCTACCGATCTACGACTTCGGTGCCGCAGGTTTGGCCGCGTAGATGAACTCGTAGTAGTCGCGCATGGTCAGGTCCGCGGCTGCCTCCTTGTCGGCGATCACGATCGCATCACGGTGCAGCTGGATGGCACTTGCCGTCACCATGCTGGTGACCGGTCCCTCGACGGCTTGGGCAATCGCCTTGGCCTTCGCCTTCCCGCTCGCAACCAGGACCAGCTTGCGCGCATCGAGGATGGTCCCGACGCCCATGGTGATCGCATAGACCGGCACACCCTCTCGGTGCTCGAAGAACCGGGCGTTGTCGTCGATGGTCTGTTTGGACAGCGTCTTGAGCCGCGTCCGCGAGCTCAGGGAGCTCCCCGGTTCGTTGAATGCGATGTGGCCGTCGGAGCCGATGCCCAGGATCTGCAGGTCGATACCGCCGCATTCCGCAATTCGCTCCTCGTACCATTGGCAGAAGGCGGGGTAGTTGCTGGTCGTGCCCGAGGGAATATTGATGTTGTGCCGCGGGATGTTCACGTGCTGGAAGAAGTGCTCGTGCATGAAGTAGTGGTAGCTCTGGGGGTGATTCACGGGCAGGCCGACATATTCGTCGAGGTTGAACGTCGTGACACGAGAGAAGTCGAGTTGCGCCTCTTTGTGCAGCCGCACCAACTCCTGATACAGGCCGAGTGGCGTGGACCCGGTCGCCATGCCGAGCACGGCATTCGGCTTGGTGTTGAGCACCTCTGCGACGATCTGCGCCGCGGTCTTGCTCATCTGCTCGTAGTCTCGCTGAATGATGACTTCCATGAGCCTCAGCCCGCCTCTTCCCATCGTCTGGCGCGGTCGAGCGCCTTCCGCCAGCCGGTCTCGAGCTGCTTGCGTTGTGCGGGTTTCATCGCGTGCGTGAAGCGGCGATCCACCTGCCACTGCGCCGCGATCTGCTTTAGGCCTTTCCAATAGCCGACGGCCAATCCCGCGAGATACGCCGCGCCGAGTGCCGTGGTCTCGGTGACCTTCGGCCGCACCACGGGAACTCCCAGCAGGTGCGACTGAAATTGCATCAGCAGGTTGTTCGCAGACGCGCCGCCATCCACGCGCAGCTCCTTCAGCTTGATCTTTGCGTCAGCCTCCATCGCCCGCAGCACATCAGCCACCTGAAACGCGATCCCCTCCAACGCCGCGCGCGCGATATGCGCCGCTGTCGTGCCGCGCGTGACGCCCGCTACGAGGCCGCGAGCGTATTGATCCCAGTGCGGCGCGCCGAGTCCGGCGAATGCGGGGACTAGGTACACTCCCTGCGTATCATCGACCTGCGAGGCCAGGGCTTCGATTTCCGATGACGACTTGATGATGCCGAGTCCGTCGCGCAGCCATTGCACCACCGCACCGGCGATGAAAATGCTGCCTTCCAGCGCGTACTCGGTCCGGCTCCCGATGCGCCACGCCACCGTCGTCAGGAGATTGTTCTTGGAGGCAATCGGCTTGGTGCCGGTGTTCATGAGCATGAAACAACCGGTGCCGTAGGTGTTCTTCACCATTCCGGGCTGGGTGCACGCCTGGCCGAACAGCGCCGCCTGCTGGTCGCCCGCAATGCCGGCTATCGGCACCGCGCCGCCGAACAGCACCGTTTCGCCATACACCTCGCTCGACGAGCACACCGCCGGCAACATCGAGCGCGGCACCCCAAACACCTCCAGCAGTTCGTCGTCCCAATCACCGGTCCGCAGATTGAACAGCATCGTGCGCGACGCGTTGCTCGGATCGGTCACGTGCACGCGGCCGCCCGTCAAGTTCCACACCAGCCACGAGTCCACGGTGCCGAACGCCAGTTTGCCTGCCTTCGCTTTGGCGCGCGCGCGGGGGACGTTGCGAAGCATCCACTCCAGTTTCGTGCCGGAGAAATACGCGTCCACCACCAGGCCGGTCTTACGCTTGATCAAGGGCGCGAGGCCGCGGGCCTTCAGCCGGTCGCACGCGGCCGCGGTGCGGCGATCCTGCCAGACGATGGCGTGCGATACGGGCTCGCCCGTCTCGCGATCCCAAACCACGGTTGTTTCCCGCTGATTCGTGATCCCGATGGCGGCGATGTCGGCCGCAGTCAGGCCGGCCTTGGCGATCGCTTCGGTCGCCGTGTGCAGCTGCGTGGCCCAAATCTCCGTCGCATCGTGTTCCACCCAGCCGGGCTTGGGAAAGATCTGACGAAACTCCTTCTGAGCCGACGCGACAACGCTCCCGCTATGATCAAACACGATGGCGCGCGAGCTCGTCGTGCCCTGATCGAGGGCCAGGATGTACTTCATGCCGGCCACCACGTCTTGTACAGCAAGGCCGCGATCAAGCCGCCGATGATTGGTCCCGCCACCGGTATCCACGCATAGCTCCAATCCGAATGCCCCTTGCCCGCGATCGGCAGGAGCGCGTGCGCGAGCCGGGGACCGAAGTCGCGCGCCGGGTTGATCGCGTAGCCGGTCGGCCCGCCCAACGAAAGGCCGATGGCCCACACGAGGACACCGACCAGCCAAGGGCCGAATCCCGCGTCCCAACCGTGCACAGGGTTGAGGTTCTTCGGTGTCAGGATGGCCAGCACACCCAGCACCAGCACGCTGGTGCCGGCGATCTCGGTGAATAGATTCGCGGGCGAGTTGCGAATGGCGGGGGCGGTGCAAAAGACGGCCAGCTTCGCAGCTGGCTCTCCGTGACGGGCCAGTGTGGCAAGTAAGTGAGCCAAACTACGCCCGCACCGAGGAATGCGCCGAGCATCTGGGCGGTGATGTAGAGGGGCACCGAGGCCCACGCGAACTTGCCGATGGAGGCCAGGCCGATGGTCACTGCAGGGTTGAGATGCGCGCCGCTGAAGGTGCCGACGGCATAGACCGCGACCGTCACGCCGAATGCCCAGCCGGCGGTGATAACGATCCACCCGCCGCTCTGGCCCTTGGTTCTATTGAGCACCACGTTCGCGACCACGCCATCGCCCAGGATGACCAACAGCATGGTGCCGAGCAGTTCTGCAAGGAAAGGTGACATAGGGTTGAATGGTGCGGCGAAGCTACGAAGGCCACAGCGCGTTGTCCATACGTGCGAATCGTTGTGGACGTCGCCTCGGGAGGCGCACGCGCCTCAACTCCCCTTCACCAGCCTTTCAAGCGCTCAGGGCCGAGGGCGGCGGCGATTTCGGGGTGGAGGACCTTGACTGCGACGGGACGGTGCTGCTTCGGGTCGATCGCGAGATAGACTACACCCTCCGCAACGATATGGCACTACTCGGCATGACCTCAGGAGCTACTATGCCCCACGACATGGGAACTTTCCGCGTAGACGTCGAGATCGAGAACCCCGCCCGCCCGGGCGAGCGACGAGCCCTCAAATCGGTGCTGGTGGACACCGGCGCGGAATTGTCGTGGGTTCCGGCCGAGATTCTCGAATCGTTGGGCGTCGAGCGCAACAACAAGTGGCGCTTCCGCCAGGCCGACGGAACGATTCTGGAGCGGTGGACTGGCGGTGTGTCCGTCTACGTGGTCGGGAAGCGGGCGGCGGACGAAGTAGTGTTCGGAGAGCCCGGCGACCTCGTATTGTTGGGCTCACGCACGCTGGAAGGGCTCAACTTCCGGATTGAGCCCGTCACCAAACAATTGGTGGACGCAGGCCCGGCGCCGGCCGCCGCCGCGGCGTAAGACAGCAAGCGGCTACCGCCGCTCGTCGTGCTCGTGCTGCTCGTGCCCCTGCGCTGGACGCGGACGCTGCTGGCGATTCGGCGCCCGTCGCCGCAACGTTGTGGGCATGCACGGGAAGCTCGATGCGCCACCGCTCGATGCGGTACTCGGTTCGGCCAGCGCGGTCGCCGCCGGCCGCCTCGCCGGTGACGGGCCCGCGGGCCAGCTCCCCCTCACTCCCGACATGCTGCGCGAGGAGCCGAGCGGCAACGTATTTGGCCTGACGCAGAACGTGGGCATGGGCTGGAGCCCCGCGGCCCTCGAGGGCCCGCAGTACGTCATCGTCAGCACCCACGGCGGCCTGCGGAGCGAGGACGGGAGCCCGGTGGCGCTGGGATACCACACCGGGCACTGGGAGATTGGGCTCCTGGTCCGGGCGGCAGCCGAGACGCTGCGCGCCGCGGGGGCGATCCCCTTTGCGGCGTACTGTAGCGACCCCTGCGACGGCCGCACCCAGGGGACCACGGGGATGTTCGATAGCCTGCCCTATCGCAACGACGCGGCCGTCGTCATGCGCCGGTTGATCCGTTCGCTCCCCACCGCGTCGGGCGTGATGGGTGTCGCCACGTGCGACAAGGGCCTGCCCGCGACGATGCTCGCGCTCGCCGGCTGCGGGGAGCTGCCCGGCGTAATCGTCCCCGGCGGCGTCACGCTGCCGGCGGTCGGGAGCGAGGACGCGGGCCAGGTGCAGAGCCTGGGCGCGCGCTTCGCCCGAGATCTCGTGAGCCTCGACTACGCGGCCACGATGGGTTGCCGCGCCTGCGGCTCGGCCGGCGGGGGCTGCCAGTTCTTGGGGACCGCGGCGACGTCTCAGGTGGTGGCGGAGGCGCTCGGCCTGGCACTACCGCACAGCGCGCTGGCGCCGTCCGGTGAGCCGGTGTGGCTCGAACTCGGCGCCCGCTCGGCCTTCGCCCTGGTGCGGCTGCACGCGCTCGGGATTCCGATCAAGCGGATCCTGACCCAGCACGCGCTCGAGAACGCGATGCTGGTGCACGCGGCGTTCGGCGGGTCGACCAACCTGCTGCTGCACATCCCGGCGATTGCGCATGCGGCGGGGCTCCGGCCGCCCACGCTGGACGACTGGATCCGCGTGAATCGGGCCACGCCGCGCCTGGTCGATGCCCTGCCGAACGGCCCGCGCGGTCATCCTACCGTGCAGGTCTTCATGGCCGGCGGTGTGCCCGAGGTGATGCTGCACCTGCGCCGCATGGGCCTGCTGCACGGCGACGTGCTCACGGCGACGGGCGACACCCTCGATGCGACGCTCGACTGGTGGGAGGCGAGCGAGCGGCGACGCGCGGCGCGAGCGCGGCTCGCCGCCGCCGCGGCGGTCGCTCCCGACGACGTCATCATGGGTCCCGACGCCGCGCGCGGGGCGGGCCTGACCAGCACCGTCGTTTTCCCGGTGGGGAACTTGGCACCCGAAGGGGCGGTGATCAAAGCCACCGCGCTCGACCCCGCCGTCGTGGGAGACGATCAGATATACCGCCACCGCGGCCCTGCGCGCGTGTTCGTCGACGAGCGGGACGCGATCCGGGCCGTGAAAGGAGCGACCGAGCGGCCGATCCGACCGGGAGACGTGATCGTGCTGATCGGCACGGGGCCATCGGGCACCGGGATGCAGGAGACCGCGCAGATCACCACCGCGCTCCGGTATCTCCCCTGGGGGAAGCACGTCGCGCTCCTCACCGACGGCCGTTTTTCCGGGTTCTCAAGCGGCGCGTGCGTGGGCCACATCGGACCCGAGGCATTGCACGGCGGCCCGATCGGCCGGGTGCGCGACGACGACCTGATCGAGATCGTGATCGACCGCGGCACGCTCGCGGGTTCGGTCGACCTCGTGGGAGCGGCCGGGCAGCCGCTCGACGCGGCCGCATGCGCCGCGCTGCTGGGGCAACGGAGCCCGCACCCCGGGCTCGCGCCCCACCCCGCCCTGCCCGCGGACACGCGCCTGTGGGCGGCGCTCCAGCGGGCGAGCGGCGGCACCTGGGCGGGCTGCGTGTACGACGTCGATCGCATCGTGGCGGCGCTCGAGGCCGGTCTCCACCTCACCAAGGAGCGAACGTGATCTCGGTGCAACGCTGGATTCGTGTCGTGGCAATGCTCATGGCGTTCGCGCCCGAGCTGCTGCTCGCGCAGGATCCGTCCATCGTGGCCCCTGGCGCCAAACTCGAGAGGTTATTCGGCGACGGGTTCTTCACCGAGGGTCCGGCGCAGGCGCCCGACGGGTCGGTCTATTTCTCGGACATCACCTTCGTCAAGGCATCCGGTTATCAGGCAGGCCACATCTGGCGCTGGGATCCGCGGACCGGGACGACCACGGTGTTCCGCTCGCCGAGCGGGATGTCCAACGGGATCGTGTTCGACGAGCAAGACCGCATGGTCGTCGCGGAGGGGGCGGGGTTCGGCGGCCGCCGCATCACCCGGACCGATATGAAGACCGGCAAGGCCGTGATCCTCGCCGGGCTCTACAACGGACGACCCTTCAATTCTCCGAACGATCTCGTGCTCGATGCGCGCGGGCGCATCTACTTCACCGATCCGCGCTACTCGGGTTACGAGCCGGTCGAGCAGCCGGTGCAGGGGGTGTACCGCATCGATCCCGACGGACGCGTCTCGCTGGTTGCAGCAAATGCCGGCAAGCCGAACGGGATTGCCGTGTCTCCCGATCAGGCCACGCTGTACGTCGCCTCCATCGACAACGGATCGTTCGACGAGGATTTGCCGCCGGAGACGCCGGTTACGCCTGGACGCATGGCGCTGCTCGCGTACGACCTGGCGCCGGACGGCTCGGCGAAATTCCGCCGCACCGTGGTGGATTTCTCGCCGGGCGTCGGGCCCGATGGGATCAGCGTGGACCGGGACGGCAACATCTATTGCGCGATTCCGGGCGAGCGACCGGGCATCCATGTCTACTCTCCGGCCGGGAAGGAGCTGGCCTATATCCCGACGCCGGACCCCCCGACGAATGTGAAGTTCGGCCGCGGGGCGGATAAGCAGACGTTGTTCATTACGGCGCGGAAAAGTCTGTACCGGATTCGCGTGGAGCGGAGCGGGTACCACCCAGGCTCCTAACGCCTCAGGCGGCGCCAAATCCATAGCCCGAGGGTCACCACCGCCGCGAGCGCGACCACGGCCAGGGCGCCGTTCACGCGCGTGACCGCCCGCAGGACCACATCGAGGTTCGTGCCCAGCACGGCAACGAGGTACGTGAGGAGCCCGTACCACAGCGCCGACGCGAGCGCCAGCGGGACGAGTGCCCGCACCGGCGGGACGCCGGCGATTCCGGCGAACGGCATCACCACGCCACGCCACACGGGCAGCAGCCGGCTCAGGAAGATCCCGTACGTGCCGTGCCGGTGGTATTGCTGCTCGATCTGAGCGAGGGTGTGCTCGGAGAGCAGCCGTTGCCCGAGCGGGCCGCGGAAGAACGGCCGCCCGAACCGCCGAGCCAGCAGGTAGACCACCGCCCCGGCGCTCACGTTGGCGCTCCAGGTGAGCCCGAACACGCCCCAGGCGTCGAGCACCCCCCGCCCCGCCAGGAACGCGCCGAGGGCGACGACGGTGTCGGCCGGAACCGGGGGAAACAGATTCTCGAGGGCGGCGAAGACGGCGATCAGCGCGTAGAGGGGAGCTGGGGGGAGGGATTCGAGGGAGTGGACGAGGTCGGTCACTCCAGCACCGCCACCGCGATCACCGCCACCCCTTCCCCACGCCCGATCCACCCCATTCCTTCGTTCGTCTTCCCCTTCACGGAAATGGCGTTCGCCGCAACGGACAAGGCGGCAGCGAGCCGCTCGCGCATCTGCGCTACGTGCGGCCCGATCTTCGGCCGCTCGGCGATGACCGTGATGTCGGCCTGAACCAACCGGTGGCCCGCGGCCGCGACCATGCGATACGCCTGTTGCAACAGCTCGAGCGAGTTGGCGCCCTTCCAGCGCGGGTCCGAGTCGGGAAACAAGCTGCCGATATCCCCGAGTGCGGCGGCGCCCAGCACGGCGTCGGTGAGGGCGTGCGCGACGGCGTCGGCGTCGGAGTGGCCGGCGAGGCCCCGCGGGTGCGGAATCTCGACCCCCCCGAGGATAAGTTTGCGGTCGTCGGCGAAACGGTGCGAGTCGTACCCGATGCCGACACGCATGGCTCCGTCTCCTCGCTCATGTGGCGCGGACGCAACAGCCCCGCTCCGGCTTCAACAAATCCACGTGCACAATGTGCAGAATGCACATCCTGCACGTCACACCTGGAGAATGCGGATCGCGAGCAGGGCCGCGTTCTTGACGTTGTCGATCCCCACCGTCGCCACCGGGACGCCGCTTGGCAGCTGCGCGGTGGCGAGCAGGGCGTCGAGCCCGTTCAAGGGCCCGGCGGCGAACGGCACGCCGATGACGGGCAGGTCGGTGAGCGACGCGGCGAACCCGGGCAGCGCGGCCGAGAGCCCCGCGCCGGCGATCAGCACCTTGAAGCCTTTCTTACGGGCGGCCTTCACGAGCTCGGCCGTCTGCTCGGGCTGGCGGTGGGCAGAGGACACGTGAAACTCGTACGAAACGCCCGCCTTGTTCAGTACCTCGAAGGCGGGCTCGATCTTGGGCTTGTCGCTCTCGGAGCCGACGAGAATGAGCACGTCGGGCATCAGGCGGCTTCGTCGATGACGCTGTAGTCCTGACGGCGCTGGCGCGGCACGTAGCCGCCATCGGCGATCAGGCGCTGCATCTCCGGCAGCGTCATCCGCCACGTCGTGCCCGCCGCCGAGACGACGTTCTCCTCCATCATGAGGGAGCCGAAGTCGTTCGCGCCGAACCGCAAGGCGACCTGCCCGATCTTCGGGCCCATCGTCACCCAGGAGGCCTGGATGTTCGGCACATTGTCGAGCACGATACGCGCGATCGCCTGCGTGCGCAGGTAGGTGACCGCGTCCGTCTTCGGGAGGTGGGCGAGCTCGGTGTGCTCTGGCTGCAGCGGCCAGCAGATGAACGCCGTGAAGCCGCCGGTGCGCGCCTGGACCTGGTGCACGCGGAACAAGTGCTCGATGCGGTCGGCCGTCGTCTCGCCCAGGCCGTACATCATCGTGACCGACGTCTTCAGGCCCAGCCGGTGCGCCGTCTCCATCACCTCGAGCCAGCGGTCGGCCCCGGCCTTCTTCTTCGCGACGCGGTCGCGGACCTCCTGCACCAGGATCTCGCCCCCGCCGCCCGGGACCGAGTCGAGGCCCGCCGCGACGAGCTCGCGGATCACCTCCTCGAGCGTCATCCCGAAGCGCCCCGCGAAGAAATCGATCTCCGACGGCGAAAAGCCATGGATATGAATCGGGTGATGCCGCTTGATGTAGCGCATCAGGTCCAGGTACCACTGGAACGGGATGTACGGGTTGTGTCCCCCCTGGATCAGGATCTGGACCCCGCCCAACGCCCGGAGCTCGTCGATCTTTCTGCCGATTTGCTCGAACGAGAGCACATAGCCTTCGTCGTGCTTGGGGCGCCGGTAGAACGCGCAGAACTTGCAGTCCGCGACGCACACGTTCGTGTAGTTGATGTTCCGGTCGATGATGTAGGTGACGACGTTCTCCGGGTGCAGCTTCCACCGGGCCGCGTCCGCGAGCGCGCCGAGCTCGAGCAACGAGGCGCGGTCGTACAGCTCGAGCGCGGAGCGGAATTCGGGCGCAGAGCGGTCCACCATGGTCACGCTACCTGCAAGAACTGGAGCGACCCGTCGGGCACCAGCCCGCGGGCGGCGAGCCGGCGGAAGAAGTCCGTCAGCCCCGCGAGGTGCTTGTAGCCGAGGGCGTAGTCGAGACCGGCGAAGTAGCTGCGGCACTCCGCGACGGCGACGCCCGTGGCGCGCGACGCTGCCTCAGCGAGCACGTCGAGGTGCCTGAGCCCCCAGTCTCGCGACGCGAGCAGCGCCTCATGGACCCCGTACACCGCGTCGCGCGCTGCCGCGCGGCGGGCCGCCCACACCGCGAACACGAACGGCAGGCCGGTCCAGCGCCGCCACTCCTCCCCCAGGTCATAGCGGTGCGCGTAGGTGTGCCGTGCCGAGAGCAGCAACGCCGGATCCCCGATCACGAGCACCGCGTCGTGCGGCAGTCCCGCGAGGTCATCGAGGTCCGCAGCCTCGGCCCGCGCCTGCGCGAAGCGCGGCTGCACCTGCCAGACGTCCCGGCACAACAGCTCGAGCAGCAGCACCGACGTGCGCGACGACGCCGTGAGCAGCACCGTCGCTTGATCCAGCTCCTGCGCCGGTCGCTTGGAGAAGAGGGCGACGCTCCGCACCGGCCCGTCGCAGGAGATGGCGAGGTCGGGGAGGAGGATGTAGTGCCGCGCCTGGCGGGCGTATTCGACGGCGCTCACCACGCTCACATCCAGCTCCCCCGCCGCGAGCAGGTCGTTGAGCTCGGACGGCGTCCCGGTCACGAGTTCGGCCGCGAGCGGCACGAGCCCCCGGTCGATCGCCCCGTAGACCGGGTAGCAGTTGATGTAGCCGATGCGGCCGACTCTCATTCGGCGCCATCCACTGCAGAGAGCACCGGCAGCTCGCGCTGACCCCGGGCGCGAGCCCGGGGACGATGCGAGATCTGGAAGGTCGGTCCCTCCGGGCCCTGCGGCCTGACACCGGGAACCCCGGGGACCCCGGGCTTGCGCCCGGGGTCAGTGGATGCCCAGTCCTTGAAGGTGCGTACCGTCCGGTACAGCGAGTCGCGCTCGACCGGCTGCTTCCCCGCCCCGCGGATGAGGGAGACGACCTGATCGTAGCCGAGCCACATCGGCGTACCGGCGCCGGCCTCGTGGTAGACCCGCTCGAAGACGACGGTGCCCTCGAGGTCGTCGCACCCGAAGGTGAGGGCCACCTGAGAGATGAACGGCGTCACCATCGGCCAGTGGGTCTTGACGTGCGGGATGTTGTCGAGCACGAGCCGCCCCACGGCAATGTTCTTCAAGTCGTCGCAGCCGGTGGTGGCCGTGCCGGTTCTGCCCAGAGCCTCCCCCAGCTCGTTGTGGTCCGGGTGGTACGCCAGGGGGATGTAGGTGAGGAACCCGCTGGTCTCGTCCTGGAGCGCCCGCAGCGCGAGCAGGTGGTCCACGCGGTCCGCCATCGTCTCCACGTGGCCGTACAGCATGGTGCAGTTCGAGGGAATGCCCAGCCGGTGCGCCTCGCGATGGACGGCGAGCCACTCCTCGCCGGACAGTTTCTTGTCCGCTATGGTGGCGCGCGCCGCAGGACTGAACACTTCCGCGCCGCCCCCCGGGAGACTGGTGACTCCGGCGTCCCGCAGCGCGATCAGGACGTCGCGCACGCTCATCCGCTCGAGGCGTGCGAGGTGCGCGACCTCGACGGCGGTAAGCGCCTTGATGTGGACGCCCGGGTGCCGCGCCTGCAAGCCGCGGAACATGTCGAGATAGTATGCCAGGCGCAGCTTCGGGTGCAGCCCGCCCACGATGTGGAATTCCCGGGTCGGGTTGTCGCGCGCGGCGTCCGCTTCGGCGAACACCTCCTCGAGGCTCCGCGTGTACGCCCCAGCTTCCTGCGGCATGCGTGCGAACGAGCAGAACACGCAGGTGTTCCGCAGCACGCACACATTCGTGGGGTTGATGTGCTGGTTCGCGGCGAAGTAGACGCGGTCACCGTTGGCCCGACGGTTGGCGACATCGGCGAGCCGGCCGATCGTCAGAAGGTCCGACGAGTTGAAGAGCACGAGCGCGTCATCGCGCGTGAGGCGCTCGTTGCGCGAGACTTTCTCGCCAATCGGTCCGAGGGCGGGGTCGGTGATCAATGGCATCACGCCGCGCGCTTGATCGCCAGCGTCACGTTGTGCCCGCCGAAGCCGAAGGAGTTCGAGAGCGCGACGGTCACTGGCCGCTTGACGGCCTTGTTCGGTGCCGAGTCGAGGTCGCAGGCGGGGTCGGGGGTGAACTGGTTGATCGTGGGCGGAATGACCCCCGTCTGGAGGACGAGCGCGCACACCGCCGCCTCGAGCGCGCCGGCGGCGCCGAGTAGGTGGCCGGTCATCGACTTGGTCGAGCCGAATACCAGTGTGCGCGCCTGCGCGCCGAACACCGCCTTGACCGCCGCCGTCTCGGCGGCGTCGCCGTGGGGCGTCGAGGTACCATGGGCGTTGATGTAGCCGATCTGTTCCGGCGTCACGCCGGCATCCTGCATCGCGAGCCGCATCGCCTCCTGCGCGCCAGAGCCGTCCGGCGCGGGGGCGGTGATGTGGTAGGCGTCGGCGGTCATACCGTAGCCCGCGACCTCCGCGTAGATCTTCGCGCCGCGGCGGCGCGCGTGCTCCCACTCCTCCAGGATGAGGACGGCGGCGCCGTCGCCCATCACGAAGCCGTCGCGGTCCTTGTCGAAGGGGCGGCTCGCCGTCCGCGGGTCGTCGTTGCGCTCGGAGAGCGCCTTCATGTTGGCGAAGCTCGCCACCGCGAGGGGGGTGATCGCCGCCTCCGCTCCACCCGCGATCATCAGGTCGGCGGCGTCGTGGCGGATCAGCTCGAGCGCGTCGCCCACGCTGTGGGCGGACGACGCGCACGCGGATACGGTGCAGTAGTTCGGGCCCTTGGCACCGTACCGCATGGAGATGAGCGCCGCCGCCACGTTCGGCATGTACATGGGCACGAAGAACGGCGACACCCGGCTCGGCCCCTTCTCAAACAACGCACGGCAGTTCTCCTCGAAGGTCTGGAGCCCGCCGGTCCCCGTGCCGATCAGGACACCCACGCGCTTCAGGTCCACCGCGCTCCAGTCGCTCGCGAGGCAGGCGTCGGTCACGGCTTGCTCCGCCGCGCCGATCGCGTACTGGGCGAACAGATCGTAGCGGCGGATCTCCTTTTTTTCGAGGTATTGGGCGGGGTCAAACCCCTTCACCTCGCACGCGAACTTCACGGGGCTCTGCACCGGGTCGAACCGCGTGATGGGCCCCGCCCCTGAGCGGCCCGCCAGCAGGCCTTCCCACGTGCTCGAGACGTTCGTCCCCAACGGCGTCACCAACCCGAGACCCGTGATCGCGACCCGGCGGGCCATCCGCTACTTCCCCATCTTCTCGTGCAGGTACTGCAGCGCCTGCCCCACGGTGCGCAGTTTCTCAGCTTCCTCGTCCGGGATGTCGATGTCGAACTCCTTCTCGAAGGCCATGACCAGCTCGACGGTGTCGAGACTGTCCGCCCCCAAGTCCTCCATGAAGCTCGCGTCGGACGTGAGCTTGTCGCGCTCGACCCCCAGCTCTTCGACGATGATGTCTTTGACCTTCTCTTCGAGCTGCTTCATGTCCATTGCCATGGGTGTCCTCAATGGAGGTGTGGGAAATGGGTCACAGCACCATCCCGCCGTCGACGACCAGCAGCTGCCCCGTAATGTAGCTGGCGAAGTCGGAGGCGAGAAAGAGCACGGCGGCGGCCACATCCTGCCCCTGTCCCAGCCGGCCCAGCGGGATCGCCTTGATCAGGCTATCTCGCGCCTCGCGGCTGATCCCCCGAGTGAGCTCGGTGTCGATGAACCCCGGCGCCACTGCGTTCACCAGCACGTTGCGCGAGGCGAGCTCCTTGGACACGGACTTCGTGAACCCGATGAGGCCGGCCTTCGACGCTGTGTAGTTCGTCTGGCCCTTGTTGCCGGAGATCCCGACGATGCTCGTAATGTTGATGATCCGGCCCCACCGCCGCTTGATCATGCCCCGGGCGGCGTGCTTGGTGACCAGGAACGCGCCCTTCAGGTTGGTGTCGAGCACCGTGTTCCAGTCGGCTTCGCTGATCCGGAACAACAGGTTGTCGCGCGTCGTGCCCGCGTTGTTGACGAGCACGTCGATCCGGTGGAAATCCTGCTCGACCGTCGCGACCGCCCGCTCGACCTGTCCGGCCTCGGCGACGTTGCAGGAGTAGCCGCGCCCCCGCCCATCGCCGAGCGACTGGGCCGCCTCCTGCGCCTTCGCCCCGTCGCGGGCCAGCACCGCCACCCGCGCGCCCGCGCCGGCGAGGGCCTGGGCGATGGCGTAGCCGATGCCGCGGCTTCCCCCCGTTACCAGGGCGACCTTGCCGGCCAGGTCGATCTTCATCCCCCCGCTGCCCCGAATGCGGAATGCGGAATGCGGAATGCGGAGTGTACGTGGGAGCGTCGGGAGGCGAGCGAACTTTCCCAGCAATTCCGCATTCCGCACTCCGCATTCCGCATTGCGTCAGGCCGCCTCTAGGAAGCGGGCGACCTCATCGGCAGTCCCCAGCGAGACCGTGTTCGCCCCCGGCACCGTCCGCTTCAGCAGCCCCGCCAGCACGTTGCCCGGTCCGATCTCCAGGAAGCACGCGTCGCTGCCGGCCAGTTCGGCCGCACGCTGCATACACGCGACCCAGTGCACCGGTGTGGTCAACTGGTCGGCCAGCAGGCGGCGCGCCCGGTTGGCGTCACGCACGGGCTCGGCCGTGGCGTTGGCGATCACCGGAAAGCGCGGGTCGCGGAAGGGCGCTCGCTCGAGCGCGACGCGCAGCTGATTCGCCGCCGGGCCCATGAGGGAGGAATGAAACGCGCCGCTCACCTTCAGAGGGATCACCCGCTTCGCACCGCGCGCCTTGCAGGCCGCGCTCGCTCGCGCCACGGCCTCCGGGTCGCCCGAGATGACCGTTTGGTCCGGTGCATTCAGGTTCGCCGCCACGGCGACCGCACCACCCACGGACGCTTCGCGGCAGGCAGCCTCGACTTCCGCCGTCGCGAGCCCCAGCACCGCCGCCATGGTGCCCGGCCGCTCACTGCCCGCCTGATGCATGAGCTCCCCGCGGCGGCGGACCAACGTGGCCGCGTCGGTCGCCGTCAGCGCCCCGGCCGTCACATATGCGGAGTATTCGCCCAGGGAGTGGCCGGCGGCGGCGGCGGCGCCGTCCGCCCGGGGCGCGATGACCGCGAACACCGCTGCGCTGTGGGCGAGGATGGCGGGCTGGGCGTTGTGGGTCGCCGTGAGCTCCTCTTCCGGTCCCTCGAACATCAACCGGCTGAGGCCGAATGCGAGCGCCTGGTCGATCGCCTGAAACGTGTCCCGGGCCGCCGGGAACCGCTCGGCCAGGTCCTTGCCCATCCCGACTTTTTGAGCGCCCTGCCCCGGGCAGAGCCACACAGTGGCAGCTACCACTGCACCACCATGCTCGCCCACGTGAAACCAGCGCCGAAGGCGCAGAACATCACCTTCATGCCCGGTTGGATCCGACCGCACCGCACGGCCTCATCGAGCGCGATCGCGACCGAGGCGGCCGACGTGTTGCCGAAGCGGTCCACGTTCACGTACACCTTGTCCATCGGCAGGCCCGCGTGCTTCGCGGTGGCTTCGATGATCCGGATGTTCGCCTGGTGGGGGATGAGCAGGTCGATGTCGGCGGCCGTAAGGCCGGCGCGCGCGAGCGCCTTGTCGCAGGCGTCCGCCATCGAGAGCACGGCGGCCTTGAACACCTCGCGACCCGCCATCTTGATGTAGTAGGAGTGGTCCTTGAGCAGCGCCTCGTCCGGCGGGTGTGCGGCGCCGCCGCCCGGCCGGTACAACAGCTCGGCGAGCGTACCGTCGGACTTCATGTAGCTCGACAAGATGCCGCGGCCCGTGGTGCTGCGGCGCACGATGGTGGCCCCCGCCCCATCGCCGAACAGCACCGCGGTCGTCCGGTCGGTCCAGTCCATGATGCTCGTGAGCTTCTCGGATGCCACCACCAGCACGCGCTGCGCCTGCTCTGTGGCGACGAGGCCTTCGGCCACGTTCAGCGCGTACAGGAAGCCGGTGCACGCCGCGCCCACGTCGAAGGCGACGGCGTCCTTCGCCCCCAGGATCGCCTGCAGGTCGCACGCCTGGGAGGGGAGCAGCCGGTCAGGGGAGCAGGTGGCGACGACGACCGCGCCCACGTCCAACGGAGTCAGCCGCGTCTCCCGCAAAACCTGCTCGGCGGCGGCCTTGGCCATACAGGCGTTCGACTCGTCGGGCCCGGCCACGCGACGCTCGCGGATCCCCGTGCGCTCCCGGATCCACTGGTCCGACGTGTCGAGGATCTTCGAGAACTCGTCGTTGGTCAGCACGCGCTTCGGCGTGTAGCTCCCCGTGCCCCAGAGCTCCGCGATCGGTCGCTTCACCGGATGGCGCCTCCTTCCGCGAACTCCGCGCCGATGTCCTGATCGAGATGACTCGCGACCATCTGGGCGGCGACTCGCACCGCGTTCATGATGGCTCGCGCGGGGGAGGCCCCGTGGCAGATGATGGCCACACCCTTCACGCCCAGCAGCGGCGCGCCGCCATACTCGGAGTAGTCGAGGAACTTGAACAGCTGCTTGACCTCGGGACGGCCCAGCACGTCGGGGAGTGCTTGCTTCAGCATTCCGGCGAACATGCGGCCGGCGGACTCATAGAACTTGAGGATCGCATTGCCGACGAAACCGTCGCACACCACGACGTCGATCTCGCCGCCCTTGCCCCGGCCCGCCAGGATGTCGCGCCCTTCCACGTTCCCGACGTAGCGGATCCCGGGAGTCTGCTTCAGGAGCTGGTGCGCTTCCTTGACGACGGCATTCCCCTTCTCGTCCTCTTCCCCGACGTTGAGGAGCCCGACACCGGCGCTCGACCGCCCCATCACGTCCCGGGCGTACACCGAGCCCAGGTGCGCGAAGCCCACGAGCTCGCGCGCGTCGCAGTCCACGTTCGCCCCGCCGTCGATGACGAGCACCGGCCGGCCCGCGGTCGGGAACGGCGTGCCGATCGCCGCGCGCGCCACGCCCTCGTGCACGCGCAGCATCAGGGTCGCGGCGGCCATGACGGCCCCGGTGTTGCCGGCGGAGATGAACGCGTCGGACTGACCCTTCTGCTGCAGGCCGAGCCCGACCGCGATGGAGGAGCGGCGCTTGCTCTTGATCGCGGCCAGCGGCTTTTCGCCCATCCCCACCACCTCCGGAGCCTCGACGACCTCGAGCCGCCCGCGGTCGACATCGCCGTGGGGCTTGAGGGCCGCCTCGATATCCGCCGTGCGCCCCACGAGCTGCATGCGGAACGTGGGCGGCAGCTCGCGCAGCGCCTGCACGACCCCTTCGACCTCCACCCGCGGGGCCTCGTCGCCCCCCATCGCATCCAGCGCGATGCGGATCACGTCAATCCTCGACCGCCACCCGCTGCTCCCCGCGGTAGTAGCCGCAGGTCGGGCAGACCCGGTGCGGCCGCTTCAGGTCGCCACACCGCGGGCACGGCTGGAGCGTGATGTGCGCCGCCTTGTAATGGGTGCGGCGAGCGCGCTTCTTCCGCTTGGACGTTCTGCGTTTCGGTACGGCCATAGAGTTGTCCTTGTCAGTTGCGGGGCTTGCCTTTGAGTGCGGCCAGCGCCTGCCAGCGCGCATCGGCGGCCGGCGGGCAGCCGCAGGGGCCCGCGTTCAAGTCCTTGCCACAGTGCGGGCACAGCCCGCGGCAGTCTTCCCGGCACACCACCCACTGCGGCACAGCGAGCAGCAACTCCTCCCGCAGCGCGGGCCGGAGATCGATCTGCGTCGCGTCCCGCGCCAGCGGGTAGGAGTTCGGGTCTTCCAGCGCGTCCGGGTCCTGCGTGAACAGGGCGTCGATGTCGGCCGCCACGGCCACCGCGACGGACGCCAGACAGCGCCGGCATTCCCCGGCAACCCGCGTGCGCAGGGAGCCCCGCCAGTAGAAGCGCCCCTCGCCGGCGGCGTGCAACCGGCCGACCAGGCGCACCGGCCCGGCGAGAGCGACCTCCAGCTGTTCGAAGAGCGGATCATCTCCCGCCAGCTCGGCGTGGGTGTCGACGGGGCCGCTGGAAAGCTCCCGCAGGTCAACCTGTAACATAGACGAGCGAACCTAAACCCTTGTGGGACTTGCGTCAAGCAAGCTCGCGCAGTTCCCGCTCCGGAAAGAAAAACCCGACCTCCCGGGCAGCCGAGTCCGCCGAGTCCGAGGCGTGGATCGCGTTCCGTTCTTTGGACTCAGCGTACAGCTGGCGCACCGTCCCGGGCTTCGCTGCGGCGGGATCGGTGGCGCCGATCACCTCGCGCAGCCGCGCGACGGCGTCGTCGCGCTCGAGCGCCAGCGCCAGTGCGGGCCCGGACGTCATGAACGCCACGAGGGGGCGGTAAAACGGGCGCTCGCGGTGCACCTCGTAGAACGCCTCGGCCTGGCCGGTGGTGAGCTTCACGAGGCGCGCGGCGCGGATTTTGAACCCGGCGCCCTCGAGATGGGCGAGGATCTTCCCGGTCTTGCCGGCGCGCACGGCGTCCGGTTTGATGATGGCGAGTGTGAGCATCGGGTGTCGGGGGGGGGCGGGTGTCAGGGCGCAATCAGGCGGCGAACGACATCCGCGCGCGTCAGGAAGCCGACCACGACGCCTTCGCGAACCACGGGGAAGCGGTCGACGTCCTTCGAGCTCATCAGGTTTGCGACGTCGCTCAGTGTCTGGTCCTCCGACAGGCACAGCACCGAGCGGGCCATCGCGTCCTTCACCGGGATGGCCCGGGGGTCCGCGGCGCCGCGCTGCAGCTGGCTCCGCGTCGGCGCGCGGACCTCGCCGGTCTTGGTGCGCTGCAGAAAGTCGGGCATGAGGTGCCGTAGGAGCTCGCGGTGGGTCACCATGCCGATGAGCGCGCCCGAGTCGTCCACCACGGGCATCGCCCGGATGTCGTGCTCGATCATCGTGCGCGCCACCTCGCCGAGGGTTTGCGCCGGCCGCACCGTGAAGGCGTGGGACGTCATGATGTCGCGCACCGTGAGCTGGCTCGGCAGCTGCACGGCGTCGAGGGCCGCGAGGTGGACCACCTGCTCCGCCGTCTTCGCGGCAAGCAGGGCGAGCACGGTCTCCGGATCGGACAGGGTGCGGGCGAACGCCCCGACGACCTGAAGGTAGAGCGCCGCGTCGCGCAGTGGGGCCACGATGAAGATGACGATGCGGGCGGCGCGGTGGGGGTCCTTCTCCCAGCGGATCGGCGCCGGAGAGATTCCCACCGCCGTGACGAGACGGCGCACCGCCTCGGTGCGGAAGTGCGGGAGGAAGGCGTGCTCCCCGACCGACACCATGTCCTCGGGCCACGTGTGGCGGATCACGGCGTTGAGACGCTGGGGCTCGGCCACGGCGCCCGCTTGAATGAGTTGTTCGGCGAGCCGCTCGGTGGCCTCCTTGACGGTGCCGGCGCGCAGCGGGACGATGATGTGCTCGGGGCTCAAGACGTCGGTGAGCTTCACAGTCGTTCCCTCAGGAGCGGCGCGACGTCGGCCGGCCGCTTCATCACCGAGATTCCGGCGCGCGCGAACGCCGCCATTTTCTCCGCCGCCGTGCCGCTCGAGCCCGAGATGATCGCGCCGGCGTGGCCCATGCGGCGCCCGGGAGGGGCGGTCTGCCCGGCGATGAAGCCGATCACGGGCTTGGTCATCCCCTTCGCGACGAACTCGGCGGCCTGCTGCTCGTCGGTGCCGCCGATCTCGCCGATCATCACCACGGCGTCCGTCTCCGGGTCCGCCTGGAACGCCGAGAGGCAGTGGGTGAAGTGCGTACCGATCAACGGGTCGCCGCCGATGCCGACGCACGTGGATTGGCCGAACCCGTGGGTCGAGAGCTGGTGCACGATCTCATAGGTGAGCGTGCCGCTGCGCGACACGACCCCGACGCGCCCCGGCGTGCAGATGTTGCCCGGGATGATCCCGACCTTGCTCTGCGCCGGCGAGATCAGGCCGGGACAGTTGGGGCCGATGAGCCGCGCGCCGCGCTCGTGCAGGTACGGCAGCACCTTCGTCATGTCGAGCACGGGGATGCCTTCGGTGATGCAGACGATCAGCCCGAGCCCGGCGTCGGCCGCCTCGTAAACGGCCGAGGCGGCGACGGCGGCCGGCACGTAGATCACGGCGGCGTTGGCCCGCGTGTCGCGCACCGCGTCCGCCACGGTGTCGAATACCGGCACCACGCCGTCGAACAGCCGCCCGCCCTTCCCCGGCGTCACGCCCGCCACGACCTTGGTGCCGTAGCCGATCATCTGGCGCGTGTGGAACGAGCCGTCGCGGCCCGTGATTCCCTGGACCAGCAGGCGTGTGCCCTGGTCGATGAAGATGCTCACGCCGCCCCCCCCCCCACCGCCCCCCCCGCCTGCGCGACCGCCTGCTGCACGGCCTCGTCCATGTCGGTGAGCGCCGAGAAGCCGGCGGCGGTGAGGATTCGCACCGCCTCCGCCTCGTTCGTGCCGGTGAGCCGGATGACCAGCGGGACGTGGAGGGGAAACTGTTGCGTGGCCTGCACGATGCCGTTCGCCACGTCGTCGCACCGGGTGATGCCGCCGAAAATGTTGAAGAGAATCGCCTTCACGTGCGGATCCGCGGTGATGATGCGCAGCGCAGCGACGACCTTCTGCGGGTTGGAGCTGCCTCCGATGTCTAGGAAATTCGCGGGCGCGCCGCCGTAGTACTGCACCAGATCCATCGTCGCCATCGCGAGCCCGGCGCCGTTCACGCAGCAGCCGACCGACCCGTCCAGCTTGATGAAGGTGAGCCCCGCCTCCCGCGCCTGTACCTCGGACGGCGCCTCGGCCGAGGCGTCCCGCAGGGCGGCGATCTCGGGGCGGCGGTCGAGCTCGTTGTCGTCGATCACCATCTTGGCGTCGAGCGCGAGGATTTTCCCGTCCGGCGTGGCGACGAGCGGGTTGATCTCCACGAGCGACGCACCTACCGCGTAGCACGCGGCGTACAAATTTCCCATGATCCCCGCGGCGCCGCGCGCCTGGCCGACATCCCGGTAGAGCCGGAGGGCGAGGCCAAGCGCCTGATGCGACAGGAGCCCGTAGCGCGGGTCGATCGCGACGCGGTGGATCCGCTCGGGCGTCGTGGCTGCCACTTCTTCGATATCGATGCCGCCCGCGGCGCTCACCATGAGCACGGGGCGCTGCGAGGCGCGGTCGACGATGATCCCGACGTAGCTCTCGGACGCGATGTCGGCCGCCGGCGTCACCAGGACCTTGTGAACGGTGAGCCCCTTGATCGTCATCCCCAGGATTCGGGACGCATGCGCCGCCGCCTCGTCGGCGTTCGCCGCGAGCTGCACACCCCCCGCCTTGCCCCGCCCCCCCGCGTGCACCTGGGCCTTCACCACGACCTTGCCGCCCAGGCGCTGCGCGACGGCGCGGGCCTCGGCCGGGCTCTCGGCGACGTCGCCGTCCGGGATGGGGATGCCATAGCGCCTGAGGATGTCCCGCGCCTGATACTCGTGCAGGTTCACGCGCGCTCCAAGGTGATCGTGGTGCCGGCCTCGCCCCGCAAGGCGGGAAGACCTTGAGCCAGCTCGGCGATGATGGCGCGTCGGCTGGGGCCCCCGCCCGCTCGTACGAAGTCCGCCGCGGCCTCGACCTTGGGGCGCATGCTTCCCGTGCCGAGCTCCTTCCCGGCGAGCAGATGATCCGCGCTCGGGAGGTCGAGGTGCCGAATCGCCCGTTGGTGCTTCGTGCCGAACCCGTGGTACACGGCGTCCACGTTAGTGAGGATCAACAGTACATCGGCGCCGATCTCGCGACCCAGGATCGCCGCGACGCGGTCCTTGTCGGCCACCGCGTCGATTCCCTCGAAGCCCAGGACCGGGTCGTGGTAGACTGGCGGCCCGCCGCCCCCGCAGGCGACGACGATGTGCCCGGCGGCGACCAGGTGGTGGATCATGTCCCGCTCCACCACGGCGATCGGCTTCGGGCTCGGCGCGAGCCGCCGCCAGCGGCCGGGCTGCTCCTCCCGGACCGGAACGCCGCGCGCCAGGAGCCGCGCCACGCGGGTCGCGTCGAGTGCGTGCCCGATCGGCTTGGTCGGGATGCGCAGGTTCGGATCGTTCGCGTCGCACAGCGTCTGCGTGACGAGCGTGACGACCTGCCGCTCGACGCCGACGCGTGCGAGGGCGTTCTGGAGCGACTGCTGAATCATGTAGCCCATCCACCCCGCCGTCGCCGCGACCAGCACGCCCAGCGGCAGCGGCTCCACCTGGTCGGCGGCGAGCTCGTTGCGCGCCAGCTCGTCGCCCACCTGCGGGCCGTTGCCGTGCACCAGTGCGATCGCCCACCCCTCGCGCGCCAGGTCCACGATCGGCGCCAGGCTCTCGCGCGTGTGCCGGAACTGGTTCGCGATGGTGGGCCGCTCTCCCGGTGGTGCAACTGCGTTCCCACCCACCGCCACGACGATCGTCCCGGGCCTCACGGCGGCGCAACCTAGCGCGGCCCCGAGGCGGGAGCAAGCGTGCGCCGGCCCAGATCGAGGAGCTGCCTGAGCTGCCGGTAGTAGCGTCCGAACGCCTCGACATCACCCGCGGCAAGCGCGGCGTCGGCCTGGGCAGCGAGCCGGCGCGCCTCCTCCCAGCGGGCCGCGAGCGAGGTGTCCGCGGCCAGGTGCTCGCCGCGCCGCGCGGCCAGAAGGTCGCGCAAAGCGGCCCACGGTGTCGCTCCCTGGCCGCGTCGGTCGCTCCAGGTGAGAAACACGGCGTCGATGCCGGCGGGCGGGCCCCCGCTCACCGGCTCGTTGAACAACGCCTGCTCCGAAAACAGCAGGCCGCCCACGTTCCACAGTCGGAGCACGCCGGGGGCGGTCGGCGGCTGTGGCGAACCGACCAGCACGCCGGGCAGGCGCACGGTGGGGCTGGGGCGCCAGGCGAACAGCTCCGGCCCTTGCGGTCCCATCGTCGCGGCCACGAGCGCCGCTACCTCTCTTGGCGTGCCGGTCTCGAACCCCTGGGCGGTCCAGACGCGCGTCTCCGCTCCCGCTTCAGTGACGGGCGCGACCAGCTCGAACGGCTCGCGCGAGCGGGGCAGCCAGGCGGCCGAGTCGGTTCGCGCCGGCGCCACGAGCGCGGCCGCGATCCGGAACGCCTGGCGCGGATACGGTAGCTGCGACCGGAGCGCGGCCGGGAGACTGTCGCTCGGCTGCACGAGAGGGTCGAGGACGCGGGCCCACGTTGCTGCGAGCGAGTCGGCGCCGGGTGCCAAGTAGAGGCGCGTCTCACCGCTCGCCGCGCTGACAGCGCCGACGAGGCCCGCGCGCAGGTAGCGGACGGGACGCCCTTGCCACTCGAGCCGCCGCACCAGCGGGAACGCCTCCGATTCGAGATACCCGTAGGCGACCCACCACAGCGTGCCGTCCGCCACCAGCGGCCCGGGGGCGTCGAACCTGGCGAACGGCGCGAGCCGCTGGAGCCGCTCCACGACGTCGCGGCGCCACAGCACCAGCAACCCGTCGGTTTCCTTGCGCGTCAGCTCCGGGCTCTGCAACGCCCACGCGAGCGCGGTGCGTCGCCACGAGCCGGCGAGCGCGATGCCCGAGGCGCGGAGCGCCGGCCAGCTGTCCGCCGCCACGACGGCGAACTCGCGGAAGCCCGGTCCGAACCAGGCGGCCGAGTCGCGCGTGGCGAGTGGGGCGAAGCGCAGCCCGCTGTCCGCCTCCACGGCGACGACCGGCCGGCCGGCGTGCGCCCAGCCGCCCCGGTGCAGGTCGGTCCACAGCGGCGCCGGCTGGAGGTGCGCGACCGCATCGAGGTCGGGCATTTGGGCGACGAGCCAGGTGGCGCGGTTACCGCCGGGCTCGTGCGCCGACAACGCGATCCCCGCCACCTGGCTGTGCGGGCCCAGCAGCTGCGGCGCGCGCCGGGCCGTCGCCGCGCCGACGCGGCCGGGATCCCACAACGGCAAGGCCAGCACCGCCGCCTCCGCCGTCGGCCACGCCGGGGGGACCCGGTCGGCCAGCGACTCGGCGCCGAATGCGAGCCGCTCCAGGCGCGTCCGCTCCGCGAGGAACGTCGCGTCCGTGTCCGGGGCGGCGCCGTGCCAGACCGCGGGGACTACCAGGTACACGATGGCCGCTGCGCCGAGCAGCGCGCTCCAGCTCGCGACGAGCAGCGCCGGCCGGTCGCGCAGCGCCCACACGAGACTGGCGATCGTCGCGACGGTCGCGAGTGCCGTCACGAACGCGGCGCCGGGGAGACGCACCTCGAGTGTGCCCCGGTCGAGCGCGCCGTGCAGCCCGGCCACGGTTTCCGCGGGGTCGAGCACCGCGCCCCACGCGAGCGCCAGGGCCGTCGCGGCGAGCAGCAGCCCGAGGTGGCCGCGCGCGTGCGCGCTCGCCTGGGGGAGCCAGCGGCGGAAGCGCAGCGATCCCATGCCGAGATACAAGAGGGCGACGAGGATCGTGCTCGTCACGCTTGCGCGGAGGAACAGGCCCTGCATCCGCTCGAGCCAGGGGAGTTGGCCCAGGTAAAAGCCGAGGTCTCGCTGGAGCAGCGGGTCGGCGACGCCGAAGCGCGGTGCATGCGCCGCGAGCCGCGCCGCCATCCACCAGTCCCCTGTCCCGAGGGCGAGCAGGAGGCCGAAGACGAGACCGGTGGTGATGGTGCCGCCGAGCAACACGCGCTGGGGCACCGCTTCCACGATCTCGAGATCGCCGAGCCGGCGCGGCAGCTGCACCGAGCCGATGGCCCGGTACACGAGGAACACGTTGCCGGTGCCCCACCCGATCGTGAGCAGCAGGATCAGCCCGCTCACGAGTCGCGCGACGTCGTGTCCCACGACGTAGACGTGTCCGCCTGGGACACTCGCGGCCCACGCCCGCTCGGCGATCTCGAGCGCCAGCCAGCGCCCGCCCACGAGCACCACGACCAGCGCGGCGGCGCCGGCGACCAGCCACGACCGCCGGCGCGCGCGGGTCACGCGCGGATGCCCTGGGCGGCGAGCCAGTCCTCCACTTCGGCCCGGTACGCAGCGAGGGCGGCGGCGCTGCCCGCCTCGAACCGCAGGACCAGGACCGGTTGGGTGTTCGACGCGCGCACGAGCCCCCAGCCGTCGGGGAACGTGATGCGCACCCCGTCGAGCGTGGACACGGAGTACCGGGCCGCGAAGTGCTGGGCGGCGCGCTCGACGATCGCGAACTTGCGCTCGTCGGCGCAGTCGACGCGCAGCTCCGGTGTGGATACCGTCGGCGGGAGGTCGGCGAGCAGGCGGGACAGCGGGCCTCCCAGCTCCGCCATGTAGCGCAGCAGGCGCGCGGCGGCGAACAGCGCGTCGTCGAAGCCGTACCAATCGCCGCCGAAGAACATGTGCCCGCTCATCTCACCGGCCAGGGGGGCCTGCAGCTCCTTCATCTTCTGCTTGATCAGGGAGTGTCCGGTCTTCCACATCGTCGGCTTCAGGCCGACGCGGGCCAGCTCCTTCGCCAGCACTTCCGAGCACTTCACGTCGAAGATCACAGCGTGCCCCGGGCCCATGCGGCGCGCCAGGTCGCGACCCAGCAGCACCAGCAGCTGGTCGCCGAACAGGATGCGCCCCTGCTCGTCCACCGCCCCGATCCGATCGCCGTCGCCGTCGAACGCGATCCCGAGCTCGGCCTTCTCCCGGCGCACGGCGGCTTGCAAGTCGTGCAGGTTCTCGGGCACGGTGGGATCGGGATGGTGATTCGGGAACGTGCCATCTGACTCGCAAAACAGCGGCACCACGTCGGCGCCGAGCGTACGGAGGGTCTCGACCGCGACCAGGCTCGCGACGCCGTTGCCGCAATCGACGACGACCTTCACCCGCCGCGGCAGCGGGCCGTTCCGCGCGACGATGGCCTTCCGGTAGCCGTCCAGCACGTCGCCGTGCGTCTTCCGGGACCCGCCGGCCCGATCGGGCGTGCGGTCCTCCAAGATCATACGGTGCAGCAGCTTGATGTCCTCGCCGTGGATCGCGCCGCCCTCGAGCACCATCTTGAACCCGTTGAACGCGGGCGGGTTGTGGGAACCGGTGACCTGGAGGCCGCCGTCGACCGTGAGCGTGTGAGTGGCGAAGTACAGGGCGGGCGTCGGTACCATGCCCACGAACAGGGCCAACGCCCCGGCGTCCTCGATGCCCGACAGCACGTTGGCGGCGAAGTCCGCCCCGGAGGGTCGGTTGTCGCGGCCGACGGCGATGCGGGGCGCGCGCCCCAGCCGCTCGGCGGCGAGGGTCGCGAACGCCTTGCCGATCGCGTGCGCGACCTCCCCCGTGAGCTGGTCGCCCACGGTGCCCCGGATGTCGTACTCGCGGAAAATGGTGGCGGGGACCTGCATGGACTCCCCGTCTCAGCGGCCCGTCGGCTCTCGGGGCGCGGGGGGCGCGTCCGACGAGACCGCGGGCGCCGCCCGGACCGAGGCGCCGCTCGTCCGGGCGATGTCGAGCAAGCGGTTCGGCCGCACGCCGAAGAAGAGGAGCCCCGCGACCGAAGCCGCGACGACGGCGGCTCCGAGCCGGCCGAGCCGCATGCCGGCATGCGCCTGCTCGGAGGGCTCGGGCTGCATGTACATCGCCATAATCACCGGTAGATAGTAGCCTGCGGAGATCACGCTGGCGAGCACTAGGACGGCGGCGAGGAGCCCCTGCCCCGTCGCCGTGGCCGCCACGAGGATGTACCACTTCCCGATGAAGCCCGCGGTGCCCGGGATGCCGAGCAGGGACAACATGCAGACCGCCAGCGCGAAGGCGAGCCAGGGCCGCCGCTGGGCGAGCCCGGCCAGGTCGTCGATGCTCACGTCGCGTTCGCCGTCCGTGCCTTTGGCGGCGAGCAGCGCGAACGCCGCGAGCGTCATCAGCGTGTAGGCGACCAGGTAGAACAGGAACGCTGCAGAGCCTACCGCCGTCCCGACCGCCACCGCGACGAGCAGGTACCCGGCGTGCGCGATGGACGAATAGGCGAGCATGCGCTTGAGGGTGCGCTGCGCCAGGGCGATCAGGTTTCCCACCACCATGGTGGCGACGGCGAGCCACCACACGACCGCGTGCCAGGCGGGCACCGCGTCGAACGCCTCCCCCAGCACGCGGAACAGCGCCGCGAACGCGGCGGCCTTCACCGCCGTCGCCATGTACCCGGTGACGGGCGTGGGCGAGCCGTCGTACACGTCGGGCGCCCACATGTGGAAGGGCACCGCGGCGACTTTGAACCCGAAGCCGACGAGCAGCAACCCGAGCCCGATCAGCAGCATGGTGTTGTGCTGCAGGCCGAGGGTCGCGACCTGCACGCCGATCAAGGTGAGGTTGGTGGTGGCCGTCGCGCCGTACACGAGGGCGATGCCGTACAGCAGAAAGCCGGAGGCGAACGCCCCCAGCAGGAAGTACTTGAGTGCGGCTTCCGCCGCCGCCGCGCTGCGGCGATTGATCCCGGCGAGCACGTAGACCGCGACCGACATGAGCTCGAGACCGAGGAACAGCACCATCAGATCTTGGGCGCCCGCCATCAGCATCATCCCCAGCGTCGCGAAGAGCAGCAGCGCGAAGTATTCGGGCACCAGCAGCGCCTCCCGCTCGAGATACTCGAACGAGACGAGCACCGTCAGCCCGGCCGTGCCGAGGAACAGCCAGTCGGCGACGAAGCGAAAGTCGTCCACGGCGATCATGGCCGCGATCCCCGGCGCGTGGGCGGCCTGCCACCACAGGAACCACGCGGCGAGACCGGCGGCGCCGAGCCCGGCCAGCGTCACCCACCCGGCGAGACGCAGATCCTGCGGCGTGCGGTGCCGCCAGGCGACCACGATGAGCACGAGCAACGCCGTCGTCGTGAGCACCAGCTCCGGCGCCAGCGCGATGAGCAGGTCGCCGGGGCGCGAGAGATCGAGGGTCGAGAGGTCGACGTTCATCGCGCGGCCGCGGCCGGCGCGGCGGGCCGGACGGACTCGATGAATCGCTGCGCGCTCGGCTCCATGCGCCGCAGGAACGGCGTCGGGTACACGCCGATCCACACGATGCAGGCGACGAGCGGCAGCAGCACGGCCAGCTCGCGCGGCGACAGGTCGGCAAGCTGCGCGTTCTCGGGCTTGTCGAGCGGGTTGTAGATCACCCGCTGCAACGCCGGCAGGAGGTACATCGCCGCCACGATGACCCCCGTGGTCGCCACGCCCGCGGCGATGGGGTAGGTGCGGAACGCCCCGAGCAGCACGAGGAATTCCCCGACGAACCCGTTGGTGGCGGGCAACCCGATGGATGAGAGCGACACGATCGTGAGCACGGCGGCGAAGAGCGGCACGACCTTCGCGATGCCGCCAAACGCCTCGATCAGCCGGCTGTGACGCCGCTCGTACAGCATCCCGACCAGGAAGAAGAGCGCGCCGGTCGAGATGCCGTGATTGATCATCACCATGAGCGCGCCCTGCACGCTCTGCAGCGTCAGGGCCCAGATGCCGAGCATCACGAACCCCAGGTGCGCGACCGAAGAGTACGCGATCAGCTTTTTGAAGTCGGGCTGCGCCATGGCGACGAGCCCGCCGTAGACGATCCCGATCAGGGACAGCGTGACGATCGCCGCCTGCACCGCCGGGTGGAGCGCCACCTGCGGGAAGAACGGCAATGCGAAGCGCAGGAAGCCGTACGTCCCCATCTTCAGCAGGACCGCGGCGAGGAGCACCGAGCCCGCAGTCGGCGCCTCGACGTGGGCGTCCGGGAGCCAGGTGTGGAACGGAAACATCGGGACCTTGATCGCGAACGCGAGAAAGAAGGCGCCGAACAACCAGAACGCCACGGTCCCCAGCGCGCCGATGTTGCTCATCAGGTGGACGTAGGAGAACGAGTAGACGCCGGTGCGCTGGGCGACGAGGTAGACGAGCGTCAGGATCGCCACCAGCATCAGCAGCGATCCGAAAAACGTGTAGACGAAGAACTTGAGCGCCGCGTACAGCCGGTTTTGTCCGCCCCACACGCCGATGATGAAGTACATGGGGATGAGCATCACGTCCCACATCACGTAGAAGAGGAAGAGATCGAGCGACACAAACACGCCGATCATCCCGGACGTGAGCACGAGCATGAGCGCATAGAACGCCCGCTCGCGCGTCGTGATGTAGTTGTAGCTCCCCAGGATCGACAGCGGCACGAGGAACGTCGTGAGCAGGACCATGAAGAGTGAGATCCCGTCGACACCCACCGTGTAGTGTATCCCCCAGCTCGGGATCCAGGGCACGTCGAGCTGGAGCTGCATCCCGCCCGCGGGCTGGAAGACCCACCACAGCGGCACGGAGATGGCGAACTCGAGCAGGCTTGCCGCAAGCGCGATGTGCTTCGCCCAGCGCTCCGGCGCGGCGAGGACGACGACGGCCGCGATCGCGGGCCAGGCGATGAGCGCCGTGAGAACCGATTGAGCGTACATCGGTTATCGCACCGCCCCGCCGACCACCAGCAACACCCCGACGACGAACAGGACGACGTAGAAGCCCACCTCGCCGGTCTGCAGCCTGCTCCCGAGCCAGCCGAGCGCGCGGGAGGCCGTGGCGCTGCCGTTCACGATCAGCCCGTCCACGATGCGGGCGTCGATGGTCTTCCACAGGACCTCACGGGCCAGCCATTGGATGGGCCGCACGATGATCGTGTCGTACAGCTCGTCCACATACCACTTCTTCCACAGGAGGCGCCCCAGGCCGGTTTCGGGAGGCGCGAGCCGCGCCGGCAGCAGCGCCTCCGGCTGGAGCAGCCGCACCGCGCCGACGATGCCGAGTGCGGCCACCCCGACCGCGCTGCTCAGCACGGCCCACTCGACGACGGGCGACAGCTCCACCGCGGGACGCATCCGGGCGGCGAGCCCGGTGACCGGCTCGAGCCAGTGCTGCAGGAAAGCGCCACCGCCCATGAGCTCGGGGAGGTCGAGCAGGCCCCCGATCAGGCTCAGCAGCCCTAACACGACCAGCGGTCCGGTCATCACCCATGGCGCCTCGTGCAGGTGCGGCCGCTCCTGCTCGCCCGTGCGGGTGGCGCCGTGGAAGGTGTAGAGCATCAGCCGCGTCATGTAGAACGCGGTGAGCAGCGCCGCCGCGACGCCCATCCCCCAGTACACGTACCAGATCGGCTCGGCCGTGGCGAGCGCGAACGCGGCGCCGAGAATCGCGTCTTTGGAGAAGAAGCCCGAGAGGGGCGGGATGCCCGCGATGGCGAGGGTCGCGATCCACATGAGGGTCGCGGTCCACGGGAGATAGCGCCGTAGCCCCCCCATGTTCCGCATGTCCTGGGCGTCGTCGTGGGAGTGGGTGGCGTGGTAGGCGCGGTGCATCGCGTGGATGACGCTGCCCGAGCCCAGAAACAGGAGCGCCTTGAAAAACGCATGCGTCACGAGGTGGAAGATTCCGGCGGCGTACGCGCCAGTGCCCACACCCAAGAACATGTAGCCGAGCTGCGAGATGGTGGAATACGCGAGCACACGCTTGATGTCCCATTGTTTGAGCGCGATGGTGGCGGCGAACAGTGCGGTCAGGGCGCCGACGCCGGCGACCGCAGCGCTCCCCAGCGGGGATAGCGCGAACAGCACGTTGCAGCGTGCCACGAGATAGACGCCCGCCGTCACCATCGTAGCCGCGTGGATCAGCGCCGACACCGGTGTCGGGCCCTGCATCGCATCCGGCAGCCAGGTGTACAGCGGGATCTGCGCCGACTTTCCCGTACAGCCGAGGAACAGGAAGAGCGTGACGGCGGTGATCGTGGTCCCCGCGGGCGGGAACACCGCCTGCGCCCGGCCGAACACCGGGCCAAAGTCGAGCGAGCCGGTCGCGCGGAAGATCAGAAACATCGCGATCAGGAACCCGAAGTCGCCGATGCGGTTCACGATGAACGCCTTCTTGCCGGCGTCGGCGTTGATCTGCTCGTTGAACCAGAAGCCGATCAGGAGGTAGGAGCACAGTCCCACCCCTTCCCACCCCACGAACATCACCGGGAAGCTCGCCCCCAGCACGAGCATCAGCATGAAGAACACGAACAAATTGAGGTAGGCGAAGTAGCGCGCGTACCCCGCGTCTGCGTGCATGTAGCCGACGCTGAAGAGGTGGATGAGGGCGCCGACGCCGGTCACGACCAGCGCCATCACCGCGGCGAGCTGGTCGAACTGGAGTGCGAAGTCGAGCCGCAGGTCGCCGGCCGGCATCCACGCCCAGTAGCGGAACACCAGCGGCGCGGCCTGATGGAGGCCCGCGAACTCGGCCACGGCGGCCGCCGCTGCGGCGAACGCCAGCACGAGCACCCCCACCCCGATCGTCGACACGGCGGCCTTGGCGGTGGGACGCCACAGCGCCAGCGCGCCGTTCAGGAGGAAGCCCACGAGCGGCAGCGCCGGGACCAGCCAGAGCAGCTGCAGCGCGGAGGCCGGCATCAGCCCTTGAGCAGGTTGATGTTCTGGAGGTTGACTGTCCCCCGGTGGCGGTAGATCGCGAGGATGATCGCGAGTCCGACCGCCGCCTCCGCAGCGGCCACCGCCATCACGAAGAAAACGAAAAGCTGCCCGGCGACGCCCAGACGCTGCGCCAGCGCGACGAACGTGAGATTCACCGCGTTCAGCATCAGCTCGACGCACATGAAGATCACGATGGCGTTACGCCGCAGCAGCACTCCGAAGACACCGAGCGTGAACAGTGCGGCGGAAACGAACAGGGCGGGTCCGAGGAGCATTCAGAGCTTCCGCTTGGCCAGCACTACCGCGCCGACGAGAGCGGCGAGGAGGAGGAGGCTGGTGATTTCGAAGGGGATGAGATACGTGTCGAACAGCGGCCGGGCGATCGCGCCCACGAGTCCCTGCTCTTGCTGGAGGCGGGCCATGCTGCCGGGCGGAAGCTGGATCGCCTCCGGGGGCGCGGCGTGGCGCAGGATCCACAGCTGGAACAGCAGCACGCCGCCGAGCAGCGCGGCGATTCCGAGGCCGAGCGGGCCCTTCACGTCCGTCGGGCCTTGCCGGCCCAGGTTGAGCAGCATGATCACGAACAGGAACAGCACCATGATGGCGCCGGCGTAGACCAACACTTGCAGCACCGCGATGAACTGGGCATCGAGCAGGACAAACAGGGCCGCCAGCGAGAACAGCGTCACGACGAGCCAGAGAGCGCTGGCCACCGCGTTGCGGCGCGTGATGCAGCACAGTGCGCTCACGAGCGCGAGGCCCGCGAACGCCCAGAAGATGATCAGCGTCCAGGACATGTCCTACTCGCCGTTGGGGTCGGAGGGGTCCCATAGCGTCGAGACGGGATGCGTCTGCGCGCACAAGCGCTCGAGATCGTAGACGAAGCGATCGCGCGAGAACTCCGAGTTCTCGAAGTGCACGCCCACGTGGATCGCCTCCTCGGGGCAGACTTCCTGGCAGTAGCCGCAGAATATGCAACGGAACTCGTCGATCTCGTAGATCAGGGGGTAGCGGTTGCCTTGCTCGTCCTCCCCCGGCACGAGCTTGATGCAGTTGGCGGGGCAGATCTGGGGGCACAGCCCGCAGGCGACGCATTTGGCGCGCCCCTGCTCGTCGGTGAGCATGCGGTGGGTGCCGCGCCAGCGCGGCGAGAGCGTCCAGTCCTTGCTGCTCTTTTCCTCCGGGTACTGCATCGTCACCTTCGGCCGCCACAGGTGGCTGAACGTGAGCGCCATGCCCTTGAGCGTGGCGCGGAGGTAGGACGCCTGGGTGCCGGGCCGCTTCATCACCTTCACGCCGATGGCCATGTCAGCGCGGCTCCTGCGCCACCGCGCCCGCCACCAGGCGGCCCCGATCGAGCACGAAGAACAGCGGCAGGGCGAGCAGCACGTTCAGCCCGAACAGCGCGAGCCCGAACTGCCGATCATAGTCCCAACCCAGCAGCCCGTGCAGGATCCAGATCGCGGTGGCGATCACGGTGACATAGCCGAGGGCGAGCGGCAGCATCACCTTCCACCCGAGCGCCATCAGCTGGTCGTAGCGGAAGCGCGGCAGGGTCCACCGCACCCAGATGTAGAGGAACAGGAACACCAGGACCTTGAAGGAGAACGCCCCCAGCGTCAGGAGGGTCTTGAGGGGCGACCACGGCGGGGTGTTGTCCCAGCTCGTGAACGGGATGTCCCACCCGCCGAAGAACAGCGTGGTCATCAGCGCCGACGCCGTCACCATATTCGAGTACTCGGCGATGTAGAACATCGAGAACTTCATCGCACTGTACTCGGTGTGGTAGCCGGCGATCAGCTCGCCTTCGGCCTCGGGGAGGTCGAACGGCAGCCGGTTCGTCTCTGCGAACGCCGCGACGATGAAGACGAAGAACGCGAGCGACAGTGGGAACACGTTCCACGTGACGAGCGACTGGGACTGCTTCGCGATGACGTCGGTGAGCGTCACGTTGCCCGCAAGCAGCAGCACCGCCACGGTGCTCATCCCCATGGCGATCTCGTAGGAGATCATCTGGGCCGAGGCGCGCAGGCCGCCGAGCAGCGAGTACTTGTTGTTCGACGCCCACCCCGCGAGCACGATGCCGTACACGCCCAGCGAGCCGAACGCGAGGATGTAGAGGAACCCGACCGGCAGGTTCGCCACGACCATGTCCACGTCGCCCCAGGGCGTGGGCAGCGGGGTGGCGAACGGGATCACGGCGAAGGTGAGCAACGCGGGCACGAACGACATCGTCGGCGCGAGCATGAACAGCACCTTGTCGGCCTGCGCCGGCAGCGTCTCTTCCTTGAGCAGATTCTTGAGCCCGTCGGCCGCCGGTTGCAGCAGCCCCTGAGGCCCCACGCGGTTGGGGCCGAGACGATCCTGCATCCAGGCGCAGATGCGCCGCTCTGCCAGAGTCAGCAGGGCCACGCCCACCATGATCACGGTGAACACCACCACGATCTTGATGATCGAGCTGACCAGGAAGAACGTCACGCCGTCGCTCCGACTGCCGTGGTGAGCCTCCTGCCGAGCAGTCCCAGGCTCGCGTAGCTCAGCCCTGCGAACGGCTCCCCCCCCACCGACTGGGCGAGCCGGTCGAACACCTCGGCCGGTCCCGCGAGCGGCGCGCCGTTCCCCAGCGCCCCGAGCAGCTCGGCGAGTACCCACCACGCCGGCCGGGCCATCCCGGGCGCGGGCTTCGCCTGGAAGTAGCGCTGCACGCGCCCATCCCGGTTCACGAAGCTGCCGTCCTCCTCCGCCACGTTGGCGATGGGGAGCACGACCTCGGCGTGACGCGCGCCGTCCGGCAGCACGGTGCCGAGGTAGACGAGGGCCCCCGCCGGCTGGACCGTGATCTCCGGTTCGTCGAGCACGAGGACGACCCCGGCTGACTCCGCCGCCCGGAGCGCGGCGGCATAATCGCGCCCGTACCCGAGCAGATCGGCGGCGGTGCCGTTCGGGGCTCGCTCCGCCCGCAGCGCCAGGTTCGGGACTCCCGCGAGCGGCGCCTCCTCGCCCATTACGATCTGCACGGCGCCGGTCCAGTCGAAGCCGGCGAGCAGCTCGCGGGCGAGGAACAGCGCCTCAGTCGACATCCTGGGTGACGCCAGCGCCACGGCTTTGCCGCTCGCCCCCCGCAGCACGGTCGCGGCGCGCTCCAGCGCCTCGTCCCAGTCCACTGCCTGTAGCTCACCGCCGCCGCGCTGCACCAGCGGCGCCTCGATCCGGTCGCCGCGGTTCATCCAGCGGTAGTGCATGCGGCCGTGGTCGCACAGGAAGTAGCGGTTGACTTCGAGGTTCGGGCGGGGGCGCACGCGCACCACGATGTTGTCGCGCGTGTCGAGCGTGACGTTGCAGCCCTGCGAGCAGCCGGTGCAGACGGAGGCCGACTTGTCGAGCTCCCAGGCGCGTGCCCGGTGCAGGAAATCCTTGGACAGGAGGGAGCCGACCGGGCACAAATCGACGACGTTCCCGGCCCACGGGTGGTCGAGCCGCGCCGCGGGGTGGATCCCGATGTAGGCCCGGTCGCCCCGCTCGGAGACGTTGAGCACGGGCTCCTGGGCGACGTCCTCCATGAAACGCACGCAGCGGGTGCACAGGATGCAGCGGTTCGGGACGTACAGCACGTCGGGACCGAAGTCCTCCACCGGGTTGAAGCGCTTCGCATAGTCCGGGCTGTAGCGCGTCGCCGGGCGGCCTTCCTGGAAGGTGAAGTCTTGTAACTCGCACTCCCCCGCCTGATCGCAGATCGGGCAGTCGAGCGGGTGGTTGATGAGCAGCAGCTCGAGCACTCCCATGCGGGCGCTCTTCGCCGGCTCGGACTGCGTATGCACCACCATCCCCTCGGTCACCTGAGTGGCACAGGCGATCTGCAGCTTCGGGGCGTTCTCGACCTGCACGAGACACATGCGGCACACACCGGCCACCGGCAGCCCCGGGTGATAGCAGTAGTGCGGGACCAGCACGCCTGCCTGTTTCGCCGCCTCGATGACGAGGGTGCCTGGAGGCACGCTGACGGGCATCCCGTCGATCGTCAGATTGACCGCGCCGTCAGCCATCGACCGTCAGCCTTCACGCCACCATCACGGGGCGCCGCCGGCCCGCGATGTAGTCTTCGAACTCGCTGCGGAACTTCTTGATGCCGGAGACGACGGGGGCAGCGCAGGAGTCCGAGAGCACGCAGATGGTCTTTCCCGTCATGTTCTCCGCGAGGTCGAGCAGCAGGTCGAGATCCGACGTTTTCCCCTGGCCCGCCAGGATCCGCTCGAGGATCTTCGTGGTCCACGCGGTCCCTTCGCGGCACTGGGTGCACTGGGCGCACGACTCGTGCGCGTAGAAGCGGGCGAGGCGCATGATCTGATAGACCAGGTCGGCGGAATCGTCGAACACGATCACGCCACCCGAGCCCAGCATGGTGCCTTGCTCGACGGCCCCCTCGTAATCCAGCAGGCAGCTTTCCGTTTCGTCGCGGTTCAGAATCGGGACCGACGAGCCGCCCGGGATGCAGGCTTTCAGGGTGCGGCCCGGCTGCATCCCGCCGCACAGCTCGTACAGCAGGTCCTTGAGCGGGAAGCCCATCGTCACCTCGTAGTTGCCCGGCTTCTGGACCTGCCCGCACACCGAGAACAGCTTCGTGCCCGTGCTCTTCGGGTTGGAGAGGGACAGCTTCTTGTACCACGCCGGGCCGTTCGTGAGGATGGGCGGCACCGCGGCGAGCGTCTCGACGTTGTTGATCGTGGTCGGCAGGCCGAACACGCCGACGGCGGCGGGGAACGGCGGCTTGATCCGGGGGTTGCCGCGCTTTCCCTCGATCGAGTTCATCAGCGCGGTCTCTTCGCCGCAGATGTACGCGCCCGCGCCGCGGTGCAGGTGGATCTTGAGATCGCCGAACACGGCAGCGGCGCTCGCTTCGGCGAGCGCTTGCTCCATGATCGCATACGGCTCGGTGAACTCGCCCCGGATGTAGATGTAGCCGACCTCGGCCTGGATCGCCCGCATCGCGATCGCCGTGCCCTCGAGCAGCGCGTGCGGCGTCCAGCGCATGATCTCGCGGTCCTTGAACGTCCCTGGCTCGGACTCGTCCGCGTTCACGCACAGGTAGTGCGGCTTTTTCTTCTCCTTGGGCATGAACGACCACTTGAGGCCCGTCGGGAAGCCGGCGCCACCGCGCCCGCGCAGCCCGGACTCCTTCACCGCTTCAGTGATGGCCGCGGGCGCCATCGTCTGCGCCTGCTTCCACGCCTCGTAGCCCCCGCGCTTCACCCAGCCCTTGTAGGTGCGCGCGTCCGGGTCGCCGAAGTACCTCGAGAGAACGGCGGTCTCTTTGGGATGCGGCTTGTGGGGGTAGCCCATTACCGCCGCCCTTCCCCACCCCGAGTGCGGAGTGTGGAATGCGGAATGCGTAATTGAACGTCCAGGTTCGATCCCCCAAATCCGACGTCGGCCTCGACGCCTGCCCGATATATTCCGCATTCCGCACTCCGCATTCCGCATCTGGTCTTCACTGGTACTTCCTCACGAGCTCCGCGACCTTCTCCGGGCGCACGCTCTCGATGAAGTCGTCGTTGATCAGCACCGGGGTCGCGAACCCGCAGGCACCCAGGCATTCCACCTCGATCACCGTCCACTTGCCGTCGGGGCTCGTGGCACCGAGCTCCTTCGCCCCGGTCGCCTCCAGCAGGGCCTTCACCACGTCCTCGGCCCCGCAGATGTTGCAGGGCGACGTCGTGCACACCTGCACGAAATGCGTTCCCACCGGGTGCTGATGATACATGGTGTAGAACGTCACCACCCCCTTGACGTAGGCGGGCGTGAGGCCGAGCAGCGCGGCCACCTCGGTCATGTCGCGGTCGGAGATCCAGCCGCGCTGCTGCTGCACCAGCCACAGCGCCGGCAAGAGCGCCCCCTGCTTCGTGGGGTAGCGGGCGAGGATCGCCTGCAGCTCGGCGAGGACCTTCCCGGTGAACACCGGCTGATACTCTTCCATCCCGGTCTCGTGGGCGGGGCGCGCGCTCACGCTCATCGGTCGACCTCCCCCATCACGATGTCCACTGACGCGTTGATGGCGATCAAGTCGGAGAGCAGGTGCCCTTCGGCCATCTTCGGCAGTGCCGCGAGGTTGATGAACGACGGCGGTCGGATACGCCAGCGCACCGGCTTGGCGGTGCCGTCGGAGACCAGATAGGTGCCCAGCTCGCCCTTGGGGTTCTCGATCCCGACGTACGCCTCGCCGACCGGCGCCTTCACCCCCTCCATCACCTGCTTGAAGTGATAGATCATCGCTTCCATATCGCTCATGGCGCGCGACTTGGGGGGCAGAATCAGGCGCGGGTCCGCCACGTTCAGCGGGCCGTCGGGGAGCCGCTCGAGCGCCTGCCGCAGGATGCGGTTCGACTGGTGGCACTCCTCGAGGCGCACCAGGTAGCGGTCGTACACATCGCCGTGCTCGCCCACGGGGACATCGAACTCGTAACTGTCGTAGTCGAGGTACGGCCGGTCTTTGCGCACGTCGTACGGGACGCCACTGGCCCGCAGCATCGGTCCGGACAGGGAGTAGTTGATCGCTTCCTGCGCCGTCATCGCGCCCACGCCCTGGGTGCGGCCGACCCAGACGGCGTTGCGCGTCAGCACGCGGTCGATCTCGTGCAGCGTCTTCGGGTAGGTGTCGACGAACTGCCGCAACCCCGCGACGAAGTCGTCCGTCACGTCGGCCATCATGCCCCCGACCCGCGTCACGCTCGTCGTGAGCCGCGCTCCGGTCCACATCTCCTGCAGGTTGTAGATGCGCTCCCGCTCCTGGAAGGCCCACAAGAACGGCGTGAATGCGCCGAGGTCGATCGAGGTCGTGCCGAGCCACACCATGTGCGAGATGATGCGGCTCATCTCGCACGCGATCACGCGCAGCACGGTGCAGCGTGGCGTGAGCTCGATCCCCATCAGTTGCTCTGCCGCGAGTGCGAACCCGACGTTGTTCGCCATGGGCGAGAGGTAGTCGGTGCGGTCGGTGAGCGGGATGATCTGATTGTAGTGGCGGTATTCCCCGAGTTTCTCGAACCCGGAGTGCAAGTAGCCGACGTGGGGGATGACGCGGACGACGGTCTCGCCGTCGAGCTCGACGACGAGGCGCAGCACGCCGTGCGTGGCGGGGTGCTGCGGACCGAGGTTGAGCAGCATGTGCTCGCCACCGGCCTCGGGCTCACCGTGTCGCTCGGGCTCGCGTGCTGCGGCGGCGAGCGGGAGGCGCGCCGGTCGGCCCTGCGCGTCCAGCCCCGGCGTCGCAAGCGCGAGTTCGACGGTCCGCTTGGTCATTCGGAGTGAGGGATCTTGCCGCGCTCGCCGCGGCGCAGCCGCTCCCGCATGTCGGGCGGCAGCTCGTCGTACGCGGCGGCGATCGACAGCTCCTCCAGCGAGTAGTGCGCCTCGGGGTTCGCGGCGAGCGCCTGGCGCACCTGCTCCGCGCGGCTGAACCGGCCGCGCAGCGGGAAGTCTTTGCGCAGGGGGTGGCCTTCGGCGTACGTCTCCCACATCAGGATGCGCCGCAGGTCGGGATGGCCGCGGAACGCGACGCCGAACATGTCGTAGACCTCGCGCTCCAGCCAGTCGGCGCCCCGCCACAGCGGGACGATCGAGTCGACCGTCAGGTCGCCGCGCGGGTCGAGCTCGACCTTCACTCGCACGTCCACCCGCCGATCGAGCGAGCGCAGGTTGTAGACCAGCTCGAGCGGCCGCTCCCGGTCGCGGTATTCCACGGCGGTGACGTCGACGAGGTAGTCGTACTGCTGCCCCGGTGTGTCGCGCAGCCAGGCCATCACGTCGAGGAGCGCCGCGCGGTCCACGTAGACGATCGTGTCCCCGCACGACTCGACCGCGCGGCCGATCGCGCTGCCGAAGGTCGCTCGCAGGGCCTCGGCGGAGGGGTTCACGCCGAGCGGAACTGGTGGACGGAGTTTCCGAACGGCTCGGAGATCTCGTCGATCTGCTCGGGCGGCAGCCGCAGGCCGCGTTCGTCGAGCGGCTGCTCCTCGCGCCGCGCGGCGCGGTCGAACAGCGATTCTCCCTTGATCTTCTTGTGCAACAGCAGCACCCCGTACAGCAGCCCCTCGGGGCGGGGCGGGCCCCCCGGGACATACACGTCGACCGGGACGATCGTGTCGATCCCCTGCACCATCGCGTAGTTGTCGAAGATCCCGCCGGTCGACGCGCAGGCGCCCATCGAGATGACCCATTTGGGCTGCGGCATCTGGTCGTAGATGCGCCGGATCACGGGAGCGAGCTTGAACGGCAGTCGTCCGGCGCAGATGAGGACGTCGGCCTGGCGCGGGCTGAAGGCCTGGCGCTCCATGCCGAATCGGGCGAAGTCGTAGCGCGACGCCGCTGTGGCCATGAACTCGATGGCACAGCACGCCGTGCCGAACGGCATCGGCCAGAGGGAGTTGGCGCGCGAGGAGTTGACCGCCCAGTCGATGAGATCCTGGGCCTTCGCGAGCAGGTAGTTCGGGCTTTGCCCGGTTACTTCCTTCGTTTCGAGAACGCGCTTCATGGCGCTGCCCCTTGACGCCTCAATTGACGTCTCAATCCCACTGTAGCGCTCCCCGCTTCCACACGTAGACGTACCCCACCGCGAGGATGAGGATGAACACCAGCATCTCTACGAGCAGGAACCCCATCCCTGGCCCGGTTCCCCCGCCGAAGAAGATCGTCCCCCAGGGAATGAGGAACACCGTTTCGATGTCGAAGACGATGAACAGCATCGCCACGAGGTAGAACTTGACCGAGAAGCGCTCGTGCGCGCTGCCCAGCGGCGCCATGCCGCTCTCGTAGGGCGCGTCCTTGACCGCGGTGGGTTTGTGGGGCGCAAGCAGGTGCGACAGCCCAATCAGTCCGCCCGCGTTGAGCGCGACGAAAGCGAGCAACAGCAGGAAGGAGAGGTAGGGCTGGTTCATGAGTTCGTGAAAAAATTCACTTGACCGGTCGAAACGTATTCGCGCGCCATACCGTTGTCAACCGAATCGAGTGGCGTAAGTATCGACGGCGCCGATATATTGGCGCGCCATGTCCATCAAGTCCGATCGCTGGATCCGCCACATGGCGAAGACGCAGGGCATGATCGATCCGTTCGCCGAAAACCAGGTCCGCGCGGGCGTGATCTCCTACGGCGTGTCGTCCTACGGCTACGACATGCGCGTCGCGCCCGAGTTCAAGATCTTCACCAACGCCCTGTCCGCCGTGGTCGATCCCAAGAGCTTCGATCCGAAATCGTTCGTCGAGTTCAGCGGCAACGTGTGCATCGTCCCGCCCAACTCGTTCGCGCTGGCGCGCTCGGTCGAATACTTTCGTATTCCCCGCAACGTGTTGACGATCTGCGTCGGCAAGAGCACCTACGCCCGCTGCGGCATCATCACCAACGTCACGCCGTTCGAGCCGGAGTGGGAGGGCTTCGTGACGCTCGAGATCTCCAACACGACGCCCCTCCCGGCGAAGATCTATGCCAACGAGGGCATTGCCCAGGTGCTGTTCTTCACCGCGGACGAGGGCGACGAGTGCGAGGTCAGCTACAAGGACAAGAAGGGGAAGTACCAAGCACAGCAGGGGATCACGCTGCCCAAACTGTAACGGCGTCCAGCAACGTCGTCCAGCACGTGCGTCGAACGCAGGCGTCGAACGGAACCATGGTCACGGGTCCGCGCGACGTTCTCGTTTGACGTCCCGATTAGACGTTACTGCGCGACGCGCTTACTGCCTTTCGGTTGTACGCGTACGCCACCGCCAATGCAATCAGCGCCAGCGCGAAAAACGACGCCACGCGATAGAGGGCGTAGAGGGCCGACAAATCGTACAGCACGATCTTGAGCCCGGCCCCCGCGGCGACGGCGAGGCCCGAGGAACGCACATCTTTGCGGTCGAGGCGGAAGCCCAGAAGCACGAGCACCCCGGCGGCGACGAGCCACCAGATACTCAGCGCGAGGTCGCCGGCGAGATCGGCGAGGCGCCCGAAGGAGCGACCGAACTGGATCGAGCCTCCCACGAAGACGGCGACACCACACAGCGCCCAGCAGAACTCTCCACCCCGGGCTTCCCACGCCGCCGGCTGCGGCGGAACGCGCCACCAGCGGGCGCACAGGGCGGCGGCCGCGACGTACGCGTAGAGCGCCACCGCCCAGGCGTCGGTGAAGACTGGGGCGCCGGACTCACGGGCCCACACGGCAACCGAGAACACGCATAGCAGCGCGAGCACCGCGAGCCCGACCGCCGCGGCGCGTCCACCCGGCCGCCCGCTCCATCGGTCTGCCGCAAGCGCTACCACGCCCAGCACGGTCCAGCCCAGGGCCACGCTCGCCGCGCTCCACTCCAGCGTCATCGCGAGGGCGGCGAGCGCGAATCCCATCATCAGCGGGGACGCGGCCCACCGCAGCCAACCCGCCGTGAGGTAGACCGCCCCCAGGAGCGCCGCCACCGCTCCTGGGGCTTGCTCGAGCAGCCGCGGGTCCGTGGCGCGCGTCAGCGTCAGGAAGGCGACCGGATTGGCGACGAACAGGAAACGCTCCGCGGGCGTCGTGGGATCGCCGCGCGTCGCGCCGCCAAACGGGTCGCGCGCGAGCTGTTGCCACCACAGCAGCCCCCAGATGGCTGCGGCCGCACCGAGCGCCAACCAGATCCGCAGCTCCGAGCCGCGGGTTTCCCTCAGGCTGGCGCCGAGCAAGGCCCAGGCGGTGACCAGGATACCGACCCGCGCTTCCGCCCAAGCGCGGCGGCGGGTGACGTGCAGCGTCAGTAAGGCCCCCGCCGCGACGAGCCAGCAGCCGAGCGGGCTCCGCAGCGCCGCGGCGGCGCCGGTCCCGGCGAGGATCAAGTACCCGAACAAGGCGAGGTCGAACGTCCGCCGCCAGCTCATGGTGTACGCCAGCAGCCCCGTGCCTAGGCCGATTACCTCGAGATATCCCAGGAAGGCATCCGGATTCGGCACCGGGGGCGGCAGCAGGATCGGCGCGAGATAGGCGCCTGCCAGGGCCCAGATCGCGAGACCTTCGATCTCGTGACGCAAAGCGAGCAAGGTGACGGCGATGGTCGACGCGACCAGGAGGAGCACGCCCAGTCGGCGCTCGACCAGGGCGTACGGCCCGGCGGCTGCCCAAAGTCCCAGATAGACGAGCCCGCCGCCCGCCCCGATCATCGCGGCCCCGTAGCGTCTCAGCCCGTGGCGGATCCGGTCCTCGCCCCAGACCGCGACGCCGATCCCCGCCGCGACCGCGAGCAGCGAACGCACGAGCGGCGGAACCCACCCACGGTCGAAGGCGTACTTGAGGAAGAACGCGGCGGCCGCAAGCAGCGCGAGCACGCCGATGATCAACAGGCCACGTTGTCCGAACCACTGCTCGAGGTCCGGGGACCGCGCCGTCGCCGCCGGCAGGTCGACGAGGGGAAGCCGCGGCCGCGGGGGAGCGACCGGTCCCTCGAGGGGCAGGGGCCGCGGCAGGGAGCGCGCCGGATCGGGTGCGGCGCGGGCGAGGATCAGCCGCCGCACCGCTGCTTCGAGCAGCGCAACCCGGCGCTCTAGCCGCTCGATCGCTTCGTGCTGCTCGTCGCTCATGCCGGCGGCGGCCTTAGGGCACTGCGGAACCGCCGCTCGACCTGGCGCCCAGCAGCGTGATCGTGGCGCTCGCCAGGGCGAGAATGACGAGGTCCGGCTTCCACCCCAGCTCCGTTGCGGGGACGGCCATCTGCAGGAGGTACATCGCGAAGTCGAACGCCCCGATGAGCAAGCCCAGCAGCACGGTCCGCTGCAGCCCCTTGCCGCTCTGCGCCAGCGCGCTCCCGGTCACCAGCGCCACCGCGCCCTGCCCCGCCGCGATCGCCAGCGCTGTGACGGCGTCGCTCAAGACGGTGAAGAGGAGACCCGATCGGTTGGGGATGTAGCTGAACAACCAGGTGTGCAGCCCCGCGATCACGAGTCCGGCCACCGCGGCGCAGATCGTGGCCCAGATCGCGTAGTAGATGACGATCTTCATCCGCCCGGTGGTATCGGTGGTCATAGCGGGAGCCTCTCGGTGAGATGCCGCGAGGGACACAATCTGCGCCGCAACCGGTGGCGCCGCTAGCGCAGCGCCGGGCTCACCCTGGGTGCGGTGACACGTGACCGGTCGGGCGTTCAGGAACGGGTTATCTTAACGCCTGTCATTCGCCGCGCATCCCGTCCAAGGGGCGCTCCCGTGCGACGTAGACCGCCGCTGGCCAGTTGCACCCCGCAGGTACGCGCGCTGTGAGGCGCGCCGCCCGCCGCGTAGCTCGCGCCGCCCGCGAGCCCGTGAGCCTGCGCACCACGCTGCTGCTGATGACGCTCGCCGCGGGGCTGTATGCCGGGGTCCTCCCCCTCTACCTCTTCTTTCGAGTGCGCGCCGCGGCGCTGGCCCTCGGCGAGGGGACGGCGGCGATCGTCGCCCTGCAGGACGACCTGGCTCGCCGCAACGACGCGTTGGACCACGCCGCGTCCATGGTGAGGCATCTGGTCGAGTCGCGCACGCGTCCCGCCGCCGACACCGTCGACACCATCCGGCACTTCGTCACGGCCGGGGGCGCCCGCTCGGACGCCCGAGCGTACGCCACCGTTCCCCTGCCGCTCCGCGTCGCGCTGGCGCGCGCCGAGGACGCGATGACGCGCCTCGGGAGCGCGCTCGCCGAGGAGGTCACGCTGTTCGAGCGCGGCCGCTGGGACGACGTAACCCGGCGGGTGCGCCCGCTCGACAGCCTCGCGCAGGTCGTCGATCAGCAGATGCTCGCCGAAGGCCAGCTGGCGCGCCGGGACCTGCTGGCTCGGCAGCAGGCGCTGCAGCTGGCCGCCAGCGAGGTGCTGCGCGACACGATCCTCTGGCTCGTCCTGGGCGCGCTGTGCGTCCCGGTCGCCGTCTCTCTCATTCGCCGCCGCATGTGGCGCCCCCTCGCCGATCTCGAGGCGGGGCTCGCACGCGTGGCCGACGGGGACCTGACCACCGCGGTCGCCGTGCCCGGCTCCGACGAGCTGGCGCGGCTGGCGCAGCATTTCAACGAAATGACGCGGGTGCTGCGCGATCGTGCCGAGGAGCAGGGTCGCTTCGCCGCGGCGGGCGAGCTGCTGGCGGGGGTAGCGCACGAGGTCAATAACCCGCTCATGGCGATCGCCGCGCACGCGGAGAACCGCGTCGCCGACCCGGCGATCGCGGAAGAGCAGCGCAGCGAGATGCAGCAGATCCTCCGCCAGGCGCGGCGCGCGGCGAAACTGCTGCGCGGACTGCTGCGCTTTGTCCGCGCCACGGAGCGCGAGGTCGGCCGGGTCAATCTCAACGACGTGGTGCGCAGCGCGATGGACCTGGTGTCCTACCGCTTCGGCGTGGACGAGATCGTCGTCGGCGGCCGCCTCGATCCGAACCTCCTCCCGGTCCAGGGGGACGCGATCAAGCTGGAGCAGGTGATCGTCAATCTCCTGTCCAACGCGATCGACGCGCTGCGCGGTATCAAGCCGCCCCGGCAGCTGGCCGTGGATACCTGGTTCGAGGACGGGCGCGTGTCCGTGGGGGTGACGGACAACGGCCGGGGCGTCTCACCGGACGTCCTGGCGCGGCTGTTCCGGCCGTTCGCGACCACCAAGGGGCGGCGAGGCACCGGGCTCGGCCTGTACATTTCACGCCAGGTCGCGCGGGAAGCGGGAGGCGATCTCATTCTGGACTCCACCCGGGGGCTCGGAGCGGGCGCGCGCTTCGTCCTCTCGTTGCCGGTCGCCGCGCCGACCCCCCCCGAGCCAGCGGAGGCCGCGCCCGACGCCGGAGCTGCCCCGGCAGGTGGGCGCCACCGGGTGGTGGAGTCGCTGGCCGGCCTCAGCGTGCTGATCGTGGATGACGAGGAGGCCGTTCGTCGCCCGATGGCGCGGTTCCTCGGACGCCGCGGCGCCAAGGTGGACGAAGCGCCGGACGGCGCGGAGGCCCTGGCTCGGCTGAGCGCGCAGGACCCCGACGTGATCCTGGTCGATCTGCGGATGCCGCGCATGAGCGGCGTGGAGCTGTACGAGCAGCTCGAGGAGACCAGACCCGAGCTGGCGGCCCGGGTGATGTTCCTGTCGGGCGACATCTCCCAGCTGTCGGAGCCGGGCAATACGCCGGTGGCGCGGGAGCGGGTACTGGTGAAGCCGCTGGAGCTGGGCGAGCTCGAGCGGCGTATCCTGGACTTCGTGCGGGGGGGGGGCGCCGGTGGGTGAGGGGGGTCAGGTGGCCGGTCGCCCGTGCGCGCACTATCATCAAGCATGCTGGTCGTGGTCGTCCTGCTGGTGACCGTGCTGATGCGCGTCGCGATTATCACCGCCGTGGCGTACTTGCTGCTACCGCGCGGGTCTCCTTGTCCGCACTGCGGCGCCGACATGGCGGCGGTCCGGAACCGGCTGTTCGACCGCTTGCTCCCTGTGCTGCAACGTCGCTGGTGCGTGGAGTGCGGCTGGAACGGCATCGTGCGCCGGGTCCGCCCCGCGCCCAGTCACCGCGCCGCGCGGCGCCCGCTCATTCCTTCGTGATCAGCCGGGCCGCCCGCTCGTAGAAGAAGTAGTCCCAGGCCCAGTTCATCAGCACGAACAGCTTGTTGCGGAAGCCGATGAGCTGGAGGATGTGCACGATCAGCCACACCACCCAGGCGATGAACCCTTTAAACGCGATCCCGCCGATGTAGGCGACCGCGGCGTTGCGGCCGATCGTGGCCAGCGACCCCGGATCCTTGTATCGGAAGGGGAGCGGCGCCTCGCCGCGTAACCGACGCTCGATGTTGTGGGCGGCGGTCTCGGCCATCTGGATCGCCACCGGCGCCATCATCGGCAACGGCGCACCAGCGTACTCGAGATACGCTGCGTCGCCGATGACAAAGACCTCGGCGTGGCCAGGTGCCTCGAGCATCGGCGTCACCGCCACCCGTCCTTGGCGCGCGGTCGCGAGCCCGAGCTGCGTGGTGAGCGCCACGGCCTGCGCGCCCGCCGCCCAAATGAGCGTGCGCGCGGGGATCACTTCCCCGCCCTTCAGCGTCACCCGCGCGCCGTCCGAATCCTGGACGGCCGCGCCGAAGCGCACCTCGACGTGCTTGCGCCACAGCGTCTCGGCGGCGGCCTCGCGCAGTCGCTCGGGCAGCGACGCGAGCAGCCGGTCGGTCGCCTCGAGCAGCAACACGCGCACGTCCTTGATGTTGAGCCGCGGGTAGTCTTTCACCAGCACGAGGCGGATCAACTCCGACAGCGCCCCGGCCATCTCCACGCCGGTCGGCCCGCCGCCCACGACGACGAATGTGAGGAGCGCGCGCCGGCGCTCGGCGTCGGGCTCGAGCATCGCCCGTTCGAAGCACCGTAGCACGTGGTTCCGGATCGCGACCGCGTCGACCACACCCTTCAGGCCGAACGCGTGACGGAGGATGCTGTCCATCCCGAAGTAGTTGGTCTCGCCGCCCACCGCGAGGATCAAGTAGTCGTAGGACACCGGGCCGTTGTCGGTGATCACCTGGCGCGCCGCCAAGTCGACCCCGGTGACCTGCACCATCCGGAACTCGAAGTTCTGCTGCCCGCGCAGGATCGCTCGCACCGGCTTGGCGATCTGCTCGGGCTCGAGTCCCGCCGTCGCCACCTGGTAGAGGAGCGGCTGGAAGAGGTGGTAGTTGTGACGGTCCAGCAGCACGACGTCGACGGGCGCCTTGCGCAGGGCGCGCGCCGCGCGCAGCCCGCCGAACCCTGCGCCCACGATCACGACCGTAGGGCGTCGCGTGGCGCGCGGCTCGGCCGCCGCGCTGTGGTCGCGGAGCACGGGCCCGGGCTGCGTGGGAGTGGTTACGTCGGCCATGGTAGGAAGCTATACGATGCCGGGGCGCGGCACGGTAGCACTTTCTCGCGGCTTCTGCGTTTCGCTATTGCTTCTGCAGCACCACGACGATCTGGACGCCGCTGAAGGTTTTGTCGCCCTCGAGACGCGCGCCCGCAACGCGCAATGGCATGTCGCGCAGGAAGGTGTCTGCGGTGTGCGTCAAGGTCACGGTGTCCGCGGCCAGCGTCCAGGTTCCGGCGAGGCTGGCGTCGAAGTCGGCGGTGCCCGGCTTCGCGGCCCGGACGAACAGGCGGCCTGTGGTGCCGCCGTCTCCGACCAGCGTCAGGTCGATGAGGGAGCCCCGAGCCAGTTGGTTGGTGGTGGCCCCGGCCTGAATCGTCGTGAACGTGGCAGCCGCGTAATGTCCCGCCACGTCGTTCGGCGTGAGCCCGGTGGCATCCTTGTGGCAGGCTTCCAGGCACGCCCCTGCCCCCGCGGCTATGACGGCCAGAACCCGCCCGGTCCGCATCATGTACCTCCGTACTGGGCTTCCCCGATCCAACTAACCTCGCCGACCGCGTGCCGCAAGAGCTCTCGCGTGTGCTGCTGGTCTCGGTGTCGGCTCACATCTGGGCGGCGATCGCGTCTATTCCTTGGCGCGCTTGCTCCACTGCCACATCCCTATCATCGTCTGCCGGCTGATCGGGTGGCCCAGCAGCCGGGCCTGCAGGACGATTTGGCCACGATGGTGGGCGTCATGCACCATGTAGTAGGCGAGATAACCCGCCGCGTCGTACGGAAACCCGGCGATGCGGCCGTCGCCTTTCAGCGCCGTTCCGACGATCGCGAGCACCGCCCTGCGCTTGGCGCCGAGGGCCCGCGTCGCCTGCGCCGGCGTCACGCGGATGCGGTCCAGCTCGGCCGGGACGGAGACGCCCGGCGCGGTGCGCGCGAGATAGCGCAGGCCGCAGTTGTGCAGATGAGCAACGAGCGCGGCTATGGTGCGCCCCTTGGGAAGCGGCGACGGCGCGCGCCAGACGGCGGGGGGCAGCTCCTGAACCAGGTATTGATTGACGCGCGCGCTCGCCGAGTAGGCCTTGAGCAGCGCGTCGGCGGCGACGAACGAACCGCGCAGCCGGCCTACCCGGTGAGTTTCCGCCACAGCGCCGCTAGCGGATCGTAGTTCGCGTCCACCACCCGCTCCTTGAGCGGGATGATCGCGTTGTCGGTGATCGTGATGGATTCCGGGCAGACCTCGGTGCAGCACTTCGTGATGTTGCAGTACCCGATCCCGCCCTGCTCTCGGAGATAGGACCGGCGGTCCTCCTCGTCGAGCGGGTGCATCTCGTACACCGCGGCGCGCACGAGAAACGCGGGGCCCATGAACTCGGCGTGCTTTTCGTGCGCGCGCAGCACGTGACAGACGTCCTGGCACAGGAAACACTCGATGCACTTGCGGAATTCCTGGGGCCGCTCGACCTCGTACTGATACATCCGCCAGGTGCCGTCCGGCGCGTCCGGGGCGCGCGGCTTGAAAGCAGGGATCCGCTTGTTGACCTCGTAGTTCCACGACACGTCGGTCACGAGGTCCCGGATCAGCGGGAAGGCCTTCATCGGCGTGACGGTGATGGGCTCGCCGGCAGGATAGTCCGAGAGCCGGGTCATGCACATCAATCGTGGCCGCCCGTTGATCTCGGCTGAGCACGAGCCGCACTTCCCCGCCTTGCAATTCCAGCGGACGGCGAGGTCGGGGGCCTGCTCGGCCTGGATCTTGTGGACGGCGTCGAGGACGACCATCCCTTCACCCGCCTCGAGGCCGTACTCCTGCAGTGCGCCCGAGCCGCGCGTCCCCCGAAAGATCCGCAAGCGGCGGTGCTCGCTCACGTCACGCCCCTTCCTTGATGAGCTTCGCGAGGTCGGCGGGCAGCGCGGGCTGCGCCTCCCAGCGGACCGTCATCCGGTCTCCGTCGCGCTTCACGACCACCTGTTGGCGCTCGACCTTCGGGTCCGAGTCGGGATGATCGCTGCGCGTGTGACCGCCCCGGCTTTCTTTACGCTCGAGCGCCGCGCGCACCGTCATCTCCGCGACGGCGAGGAGCGAACGGAGGTCGAGCGCCGTGTGCCACCCCGGGTTGTACTCCCGGCTGCCCGACACCGTGGCGCGCCTGGCGGCATCGTTCAGCCGTGCGAGCTGGGTGAGCGCCTGCTCGAGTCCGGGGCGGTCGCGCACGATCCCGGCGTGGCGCTGCATCACGTCCTGGAGCGCCGCCTGGACCGCGAAGGGGTTCTCGCCGTCGGTGCGAGCGAACGGCGCCAGCGCCGCCTGCGTGGCGGCGTCGACGTCCGCGCCGGGAACGGCCGGAGCAGGGCCACGCTGTGCCGCGAACTCAGCGGCCGACAGCCCGGCGCGGCGGCCGAACACGAGCAAATCGGAGAGCGAGTTCCCACCTAGCCGATTCGCGCCATGCATCCCGCCGCCGACCTCGCCGACCGCAAACAGGCCCGGCACCGTCGACATCTGCGTTTCGGCGTCCACCTTCACGCCGCCCATCACGTAGTGCGTCGTCGGTCCGATCTCCATCGGCTCCCGGGTGATGTCCACGCCCGCCAGCTCCTTGAACTGGTGGTACATGCTGGGGAGCTTCTGCTTGATGAAATCGGCGGGGCGTTTGGCCGCGATGTCGAGAAAGACGCCGCCGTGCGGGGTGCCGCGCCCTTCCTGGATCTCCTTGACGATCGCCTTCGCGACGACGTCGCGGGTGAGCAGCTCCGGCGGCCGCCGGTTCTTCGCCCGGTCCTCCGTCACCCACGCGTCCGCCTCCCGCTCGGTCTCGGCGAAGTCGCCCTTGAACATCTCGGGGACGTACCGGAACATGAACCGCTCGCCCCGGGCGTTCTGGAGCACCCCGCCCTCGCCGCGCACGCCTTCGGTCACCAGGATCCCGCGCACGCCGGGCGGCCAGACCATCCCCGTGGGATGGAACTGGACGAACTCCATGTCGATCAGCTCGGCCCCGGCCTCGTAGGCGAGGACGTGTCCGTCCCCGGTGTACTCCCAGGAGTTCGACGTCACCTGCCAACCCTTCCCGATGCCGCCCGTGGCGAGCACGACCGCGCCCGCGCGGAACAGCACGAAGCGCCCCGTCTCCCGATAGTACGCGAGCGCGCCGGCCGCACGGCCGCCGACGACCGGGACCGTGATCACCGTGCACTCCATGTGTACTGCGACGCCGGAGTGCACGGCCTTGTCCTGGAGCACGCGGATCATCTCGAGGCCGGTGCGGTCGCCCACGTGCGCCAGGCGCGCATGGGTGTGACCGCCGAAGGGCCGCTGGTTGATGCGGCCGTCCGGGGTGCGGTCGAACAGGGCGCCCCACGCCTCGAGCTCGCGGATCCGGTCGGGCGCTTCCTGCGCATGGATCTGGGCCATGCGCCAGTTGTTGTGCATCTTGCCGCCGCGCATCGTGTCGCGGAAATGCACGCGCCAGTTGTCCTGGTCGACCACGGTCCCCAGGGCCGCCGCCGCGCCGCCCTCCGCCATCACCGTGTGGGCCTTGCCGAGCAGCGACTTGCAAATCAGGCCGACCTTCGCGCCACGGGCCGCGGCTTCGATCGCGGCGCGTAATCCGGCGCCGCCCGCGCCGATGACGACGACGTCGTAGTCGTGCGTCTGAATGTCGGCGGAGGCCACTACAGAATCCTGATGTCGGTGAGCACGCCCATGGCGCAGAGGCGGATGTAGACGTCCGTCAGGGCCACCGAGAAAAGGGAGCACCACGCCCACAACATATGGTTGCGGTTGAGCGCGCTCACGCCGCGCCACAGGCGGTGGCGCGCCTGGCCACCACGTGCGCACGAGAAGCAGTCCACGCTCCCGCCCACTAGGTGACGCAGCGAGTGACAGCCGAAGGTGTAGCTCGCGAGCAGGATCACGTTCAACGCCATCACCAGCGTCCCGATGCCGATGCCGAACTCGCGCGGGCCGGGCGGCATCGCGCCGTCCGCCAGCACGCCGTTCACAGGCCAACGGGTGGCGAGGAGCACGTCGTACGAGAGGATGAAGATGAAAACGACGGCGGCGTACATGAAGAACCGGTGCACGTTCTGCAGGATGAAGGGAAACCTCGTCTCGCCCCGATAGCCGTGCCGCGGCTCGCCGACCGCACAGGCTACGGGGTCGAGGAAGAAGGCCCGATAGTAGGCCTTGCGGTAGTAGTAGCACGTGAGCCGGAAGCCGAGCGGGAAGACCAGAATCAAGAACGCCGGCGAGAGCGGCCACCAGGACGGTCGCAGCAACGGCGAATAGAAAGGCGAGAGGTACGGCCCCCACTCGTAGTGCGCCCCGGTCCACGCCGCCCAGGTGGCGTAGATGCCGAAGCTGCCGAGCACGAGCGCCGTGAGCGCCGGCGCCACCCACCAGGCATCGCGCCGGAGCGTCGCGCCGATGCCGCGCTCCTGCAAGTCTCGCAGCGACGTGGTCATAGTTTCACCGCGGCCATGGTTTGCTTCACCGCCTCCGCCGACGTCTGGAGCGCGGCCCGCTCCTGGGCGGTGAGCTCCACCTCGAGAATTTGCTCGAGCCCCTTACGCCCGAGCTTGGCCGGCACCCCGCAATACATTCCCGACAGCCCGTACTCTCCCTGGAGCCAAACGGCGCACGGCAGGATACGCTTCTTGTCCCGCACGATCGCTTCGACCATCTGCACGACGGCGGCGGACGGCGCGTAGTAGGCTGAGCCGGTCTTCAGGTAGCCCACGATCTCGGCGCCGCCGTTACGCGTGCGCTCGACGATCTTGTCGAGCTTCGCCTTGTCGAGCAGCTGGCTGACGGGGATTCCGGAGACGGTCGTGTATGACACAAGCGGCACCATCGTGTCGCCGTGGCCCCCCAGCACCATCGCCTGGATGTCCTCGACCGAGACGTCCAGCGCTTCCGCCAGGAAGGCGCGGTACCGCGCGGTGTCGAGCACGCCGGCCATGCCGATCACCCGTTCGCGGGGGAAGCCCGTGACGTGCATGGTCACCCAACACATCACGTCGAGCGGGTTTGAGACCACCACGACGATCGCTTGCGGGCAAAACTGCTTGATCTGCAGGGACACCTGTTTCACGATGTCGGCGTTGGTGCGCACCAGGTCGTCGCGACTCATCCCGGGCTTGCGCGCGATCCCCGCCGTGACGACGACGATCTCGCTCCCCGCCGCCGGGCCGTAGTCGTTGGCGCCCACCACGCGGGTGTCGAACCTCTCGATCGGCGCCGATTCCCACTGATCGAGCGCTTTGCCCTGCGGTACGCCCTCGATCACGTCGACGAGGACGACGGTGCGGGCGAGCTGTTTCTCAGCGAGGCGCTGGGCGGCGGTGGCGCCCACGTTGCCGGCGCCGACGACGCTGATCTTGTTGAGCATGCAGGGATCCCGAGGGGGGAGTTCACCCTCCCCGGGTGTGCATCTCGCGGTGGGGGTCGGCGCGCAGGGCCGCGAGCGGGTACAGGGCGCCGCGCTCCCGCACGGCCAGGCGCTGCTCGGCGCCGCGGTCGGCGCGGCCGCGCCACGTCGCGGCGACGAGCGCGGCGAGCGCTTCGTCCGTCGCGCCGCAGCGCAGGCGCTCACGCAGATCGATCCCCCGCGCGGCGTACAAACAGAGGAACCAAGTGCCGTCCGCCGTGACTCGGCTGCGGTCGCAGGCGCGGCAGAACGGCGCCGTGGTCGAGGCGATGATGCCGAATGTGGTCCCGTCGCGCAGCAGGAACCGCTCCGCCGGCGCGGGCGACGCGGGGTCGCCGGGGACCGGCGCGATCGGCCCGTAACGGCGCTGCAGCAGCTCGAGCATCTCCCGCTGCGACACGACCTGGTCCATCGACCACCGGGTCGCCCCTCCGACGTCCATATACTCGATGAAGCGGACTTCGGCACGGTTCGCTCGGCCGAACTCGATCAAGTCGGCGAGCTCGTCGTCGTTGAAGCCGCGGATGACGACGCTGTTGAGCTTGATGCGGTCGTAGCCCGCCGCGCGTGCCGCCGCGATTCCTGCGAGAACGTCCGCGTGCCGCTCGCTCTTCGCAAACGCGAGCATGCGCTCGGGGTGCAACGTATCGAGGCTGACCGTCAGGCGCTGGAGTCCCGCCCGGTGCAGCGCCGCGGCGTGCTTCGCGAGCAGCAGCCCGTTCGTCGTCATCGCGAGGTCCGTGACGCGTGCGTCGCGCGCGATCATCTCAACCAGCTTCGGCAGGTCATGCCGCAGCAGCGGCTCCCCGCCCGTGAGCCGGACCTTGTGCACACCCAGCTGGGCGAACACTCCGACCAGTCGCGCCGTTTCCTCGAACGTGAGGATCGATTCGCGCGGCAGCCAGACGTAATCGTCCTCGGGCATGCAGTAGCGGCACCGCATGTTGCAGCGGTCCGTAACCGAGAGGCGCAGGCTCGCCAGCGGCCGGCCAAACGTGTCGCGCAGGACGGGATCAGACATGGGCGGGCCGAGTCGTTGGACGGCCGGAGGGATCCACCCACACCTCGGTTCCATCCGCCCGCAGCTCCTTCTTCCACACCGGCACGCGGCGCTTCACCTCTTCGATCACGTACCGGCATGCTTCGAACGCCTGGGCACGGTGCGGCGCCGCCGCGACAATCGCGACGCTCGCCTCGCCCGTGCGGATCACACCCAAACGATGGCGCAGGGCGACCCGGGCTCCGGACCAGCGCTCCCCGACCTCCGCGACAATACGACCGAGCTCCCCCTCGACCATCTCCTCGTAGGCGGAGTACTCGATCGCCGTCACGCCGTGCTCCTCCGGGCCGTCGCGCACGGTCCCGAGAAACGCGCACGTGCCGCCGCACTCGGGAGAGGAGACCTCCGCGAGCAAGGCGTCGAGGGCCAGGGGCTCACGCGTCAGGTGACTCACAGTTCGCTTGGGTAGACCGACCCCGGGGCCATGCCCCGGGGTCTCATCCTCCGGCAATAGGGCCCCGGGGTCTCATCCGGCAATAGGGCCCCGGCGTCTCACCCTCCGGCAATAGGGGGTAAGAGCGCCACTTCGTCCCCGTCTCGCACGCTGGCGTCCAGCTTCACGTGCCTCAGGTTCACGGCGGCGAGCGGGCGCTCCGGGATGTCGCGGGCCCCGGGCAGCTGGTCCCGCACGCGACGCACCACGTCGCCGACCGTGGCGGGAAGCGGCACCGCTACTGCGGCTTCCGAGCGCCCCACGAGCTCCGCGTAGCGGGCGAAGAAGCGGACGCGAATCGTCCCGGACGGTCCGGACGGCGAGGTGAGCCGCATAACCGCTGGGAAGATAGCGCGCGTCACCCTCCCGTGGAACCGGTGGTGAGTCCGCGCCAGAGCTTCGCTTGCTTCGCACTCGCACCGGACGCCGGCGTCACGGTGAACGCGGTGGTGCTGCGCTCCCGCACCTGGGTGTTCAGCGTCACGGTCTGGCCGCTGCGCTGCGCGGTGATGGTGAGCGGCGCGCCCGCCTGGCCGCGGTACCGCTGCCGGAACTTCGACGCCCAATCGTCATCGGGGCGGGTCTCGACCTCCCCCACCTTCACCAGTTCGTCCCCCGCCCGCAGCCCGGCGGCCTCGGCGGCGCTTCCGGGGACGACTCCCTGCACCACCAGCTTCCCCTGCTCGTTCGGCTGGGCGTTCACGCCGAGGAAGGGGACCGATGCGGTCTTGCGCGTCACCGCGACTCCGGCCTTCGAGAACACGGCCTCGTACGGCAACGGCTCGCGGCCGTTGACGTAGCGCTGGTAGAAGGCATCGACATCCGGCATCCCGAACTCCCGCAGCAGCGCCAGCAGATCGGCGGTCGTGAACCCCTTGTGCTTCTGATAAAACCGGGCGTACAACGCCCGCGTTACATCGTCCAGGCCGCTCTTATTGTCGGTGGCATCGCGAATCGAGATGTCGAGCAGCATCCCGGTGAGCGCCCCTTTGGGATAATACAGCTGGGAGCTGTTGACGAAGACCTCGTTGATCCACGTCGCGACGCTGCCGTCCTCCTCGCTCCACGGCTCGGGGGTCGACTCGACCTGCTGCATGTCCGACGCAACGTTGTTCAAGAACTGTTCGGGCGTCCACAACCCGGAGCGGACGTTGGCCAGGTCGGCGTAATAGTCGGTCACGCCTTCGGACCACCACAGCAGCGGAGTAAACTGCTCGCCGTGGTAGTCGTACGGCCACATCTCGGCGGGGCGGATCCGCTTCACGTTCCACAGGTGGAAGTACTCGTGGGACATGAGGGGCACCATGAAGTCGCCGAAGTTGCCGGCCGCGTCGGCGAACGCACCCTGGGGCATGATGTCGAACTGTGCCGCACTATGCTCCAGGCCGCCACCGAAGTTGACCGGCTCGCGAATCACGTTGAAGAACACCGTGTAATTGTCGTACGGCGGTCCTCCCATGGTCCCGTTCTCGGCTTTCGCGAGCTTCTCCAGGTCGGCGCGCATGTTGCGCGCGACGGCCGCCGTGTAGGCGTCCGCGGGCCATACGGCGATGCGGATCCACTTGCCGTCGACCTGCAGCGAGTCGAGGCTGTATTTGCCGACGAACGTCTCCGCATCCACCAGCTCGTGATAATCCGGCGCCGTGTACGGACCCGGTCCCGATCCCTTGAGCGCGGTCGTCACCTGCCAGCCCGCCGGAAGACTGAACCGTACCTCCGCGGGGCGCTGCAGCTGGCCTTCCTCGTAGAGGAACAGGTTCGTTCCGAGGAACTGTCCAAAGTCGCCGTTGATGCGCGCCAGCGAGAGATCGATGGTGTCGGCGAGGTAGTCGAATTCCACGGTCACGCGATCGCTTTTCGCGGTCGTGACCCGCCACGTGTCCTTGTCGAAGCGGTCCCAGAACAACGGCTGGCCCGCCGGACTCTTCACGCCGAAGTGGCGCACATAGCGTGCGTAGTTCTGGATTTCATACGCGCCCGGGCTCCACGCGGGCAGCGACAGATAGAGCGTGTCGCGACCGCGGCTGGGGAACTCCGTTGTCACGTGGAACAGTCGGGCCGCGGGCGCGGGGACCGAGACTTCGTACCTGACGGTTTGCGCGGACAATGGGACGGCGATGAGCAACGCGAACAGCTGACGCACCGGTGCGCTCCCATGAGTGGTGTGACCATCAGTACCCCGTGCAAAACGAAGCGGCCCAGACGGTTAGTCCAGGCCGCCAAACGCGCCGGTGCCACTCGTCAGGGCGTGACCTTCTCGCTCGCCTCCGCCACCATCGCTCGCAACTCCTTGCTGGGCTTGAACACAGGGACGGGACGCGCGGCGACTTCCACCGGATCGCCGGTGCGCGGGTTGCGCGCCATGCGCGTCTTGCGCTGCCGGATCTTGAAGGTCCCAAACCCGCGTATCTCAATGTTATGCTGCTCGGCGAGCGCGGCTTTCACGGCGTCGAGAAAGGAATCAACGACGCGCGCGCAGTCCTTCTTGGAAATCAGGGGACCAGCGGTGCGTGCGATCTGCGCGGTGACCTTTTCGACCAGATCGGCCTTCGTCATCCGTCCCCCTTGCAGGGCCCAAGGGCAGTCAAGACGAGGGGCCAACTTACGGGCTTACCTATTGTGTGTCAAGAGCTTGGAGGAACTGCTGGAAGTGCCCTTGGGCGTCGTGCGGACCGGGTGACGCCTCCGGATGGTACTGCACGGCGAAGATCGGGTATTCCCGATGCTTCACCCCTTCGACCGTACCGTCATTGAGGTTAAGGTGGGTGACCTGAAGCGCGTTCGCACCGGGAACGCCGCCGGTGTCGCCGCGCACCGCGAAGCCGTGGTTCTGCGACGTTATAAGTACTTGTCCTGTTTCGAGATCCCGCACGGGGTGGTTGCCTCCTCTGTGTCCGTATGGAAGCTTCACCGTTTCGCCGCCCAGTGCCAGGCCGAGTAGCTGGTGTCCGAGACAGATCCCGAAAATCGGCAGGGTGCCGTCGGCCAGTTCACGCAGCGTCTGGATTGCGTACGTCACGGCGGCCGGGTCGCCGGGGCCGTTGGAAAGAAACAAACCGTCGGGTTTGAGGTTGCGCACTTGCGCCGCGGAGGTTTCGGCCGGCACGACCGTCACGCGGCAGCCGTGCTGCACGAACAACCGCACGATGTTGCGTTTCATGCCGTAGTCGTAGGCGACGATGTGGCGCCGGGCATCGGGCGACCCTTCGCTGTATTGCCGCGCGACGGTCGCGTGCGTGGCGAGATCGAGGCCATCCATCGAGGGACTCGCAGCCAGGGCGGTGCGCACCTGGTCGGTCGGCTGCTCGCCTGGCGCGACGACGCCGCGCATCGCGCCTTTCGAGCGAATGTGGCGGGTGAGCTGGCGCGTGTCGATGTCTGCGACGATCGGCACACGGGCCTCTGCCAGCCAGTCGGCAAGCGCCCCTGTCGACCGCCAGTTCGACGGCTTGAGCGACAGTTCGCGCACCACCACGCCCGCCACGCGGGGTCGGTCGGATTCGATGTCGTCGGGGTTGATGCCGTAATTGCCGATCATCGGGGCCGTCATCACCACGATCTGGCCGAGATACGAGGGATCGGTGAAGACCTCCTGGTAGCCGGACATGTTCGTGGTGAAGACGACTTCGGCGTACGTCGGCTCAAAGGGGATGGGCGCGGTTCCGGGGAACCAGGCTCCGTCTTCGAGCAGCACGTAGGCAGGACGCTCAGCGATCGGGCGGTCTCTGGCCGGAGGACGGGGGCGGTTTGGGGGGCGGCGCCTGCTGCGGCAGCGCCTCCTGCGGCGCCGACGGCAGCGGCAACGGCACGGGCTGCACCGGCGCCGGCTGCGGACCGGTCGTATCGATCACCGAGCGCGGCGCGCTGGTCTGCGCGGACATGATGGCGAGCACGAGCGACACGAAGAGGAAGGTACCCGCTGACCACCATGTCAGTCTGGTGAGCAGCGTCGTCGCCTGCCGGCCGCCCATGAACTGCTCCGTGCCCGCGCCCCCACCGAGCGACGCCAGCCCGCCGCCCTGCCCCGCTTGCAGCAGGATGGCCGTCGCCAGCACCAGCGAGTCGAGGATGAGGACGCCGACCAGGAAGCCGTACATGCGCCGGCGGATAATACCTAGGGCACGCCGCTGTGCACAAGCTCGGCCCAGGTCGCGGGATCGAGCGATGCGCCACCCACGAGCACGCCGTCGAGCTCCGGCTCGGCGAGCAGCTCGGTGATGTTCTTGAGGCTCACGCTGCCGCCGTACAGCACGCGCGCCCTTCCCCCGACACCGCGAGCGGCGAGCCACGCGCGAATCTCGCGGTGTACCCCGGCCGCATCCTGGGGAGTAGCGTTTCTGCCGGTGCCGATCGCCCACACCGGCTCGTAAGCGATCGTGATGTGGGCGAGTTTGCCGCCCTCCAGGCCGTGGAGCGCGCCCGCCAGCTGCCGGGTCACGACGGCCAGCGTCTGTCCCCCCTCGCGCTCGGCGAGCGTCTCGCCGACGCACAGGACCGGGGCGAGGCCCGCCCCCAGTGCCGCGGCGACCTTCTTGCGGGTGTCGTCGTCGGTCTCGCCAAAGATGTGGCGACGCTCCGAGTGGCCGACGAGGGTCGCCTTCGCCCCTGCCTGGGCGACCAGTGGGCCGGACACCGCGCCGGTGAGGGCCCCCTTCGGCTCCCAGTGGATGTCCTGGGCGCCGATCACGAGGTCAGCTCGCTCGCGTGCCGCCTGGGCCGCCGCTTCCAGCGACACGGCGGGCGGAAAGAACCACACCTCACAGTGCTCGCGGGGATGGTAGCGCGCGCGGAACGTCTTGAGGTAGGTACGCGCCTCGTCGGGTCCGAGGTGCATCTTCCAGTTGGCGGCGAACAGCAGCGCTCGGGTCACCCGTCCTCGAGCGCCACCACTCCCGGCAGCGGCTTGCCTTCCAGAAACTCGAGCGCGGCGCCCCCGCCGGTGGAGACGTGCGTGAGCTTGTCCTCGAACCCGGCGACGGCGGCGGCCGAATCCCCGCCGCCCACTACGGTGACGGCGCCGCGCTTCCCCGCCTCGACCATGGCTTCGGCGATAGCTCGAGTCCCGGCGTCGAACGGCGGCGTCTCGAACACGCCCATGGGCCCGTTCCAGAAGATGGTCTTGGCCTGGACGATCCTGGCCCGGAAGTCGAGCCGGGTGGTCTCGTCGATGTCGAACACGGCGCAGTTGGCCGGGATGCGGTCGCTCGTCACCTCGCGCCGCTCGGCGGCGCGCTCGAGGCTCGGGGCGACGACCGCGCCGCGTGGCAGAATCAGCTTCGCGCCGGCCTTGGCCATCACGGTCTTGGCGATGTCCTCCTTGTCGCGCTCCACGAGCGAGCCGCCCACGCCGAAGCCGATCGCGAGAAAAAACGTGCTCGCCATCGCGCCGCCGACGAGGATCTCGTCCACCCGCGGCAAGAGCGCCTGGATCACATCGATTTTGCCGGAGATCTTGGCGCCGCCCAGCACCGCCACGAACGGTCTGCGCGGTTTGTCGAGTGCGTCGCCCAGGTAGCGGAGCTCCCGTTCCATGAGAAAGCCCGCGACCGCGGGCTTGAGCAGATGCGCGACCGCCTCGGTGGAGGCGTGGGCCCGGTGCGCGGACCCGAACGCGTCGTTCACGTAGAAGTCCCCCAGCGTCGCGAACGTCGCGGCGAGCTTGGGATCGTTGGCTTCTTCTCCCGGCCAAAAGCGGGTGTTCTCGACCAGCGCGACGCCACCCCGCGGGAGCCGCCGCGTCACGGCGGCACCTGTCGCAGGGTCGGGGATGAACTCGACCGGCGTGCCGAGCAGCCGCTCGAGATCCCGGGTGATTTGGCGCAGCGAGAGCGTGGGATCGGGGCCTGTGGGGCGGCCCAGATGAGAGAGCAGCACGACGCGGGCGCCCGTGTCGCGCAGATACTCGATGGTGGGAAGCGCCGCCTTGATGCGGGTCTCGTCCGCAACCCGGCCGTCCTTCAGCGGCACGTTGAAATCCACGCGGACCAGCGCGCGCTTGCCATCCAGGGCCTGGGGGGGGAGATCCCGCAGGCTGCGCTTGCTCACTTGCCGGCGATGTAGGCGAGCAGGTCGACGCAACGCGCTGAGTAGCCCATCTCGTTGTCGTACCACGAGGACACATGGACCAGCGTGCCGTCGATCACGTTCGTGGACATGGCGTCCACGACGCTTGAGTACAGGTTGCCGATGTAATCACTCGAAACGAGCGGCTCCTCGCTCACGTCGAGAATTCCCTTGAGGCTCGAGCACGCCGCCTGCTTGAACGCTCCGTTCACCTGCTCGATGGTCGTGGGCTTCTCGACCTCGACCGTCAGGTCCACGAGCGAGACGTCCGGCGTCGGGACGCGCAGGGCGATCCCGTCGATCTTCCCCTTCACCTCCGGGATCACGAGGCTCGTGGCCTTCGCCGCGCCGGTGGTCGTCGGGATGATGCTGAGCGCCGCCGCGCGGGCACGCCGCAGGTCCTTGTGCGGGAGGTCGAGGATCTGCTGGTCGTTGGTATAGCTGTGCACCGTCACCATGTAACCGTGGCGGAAGCCCCACTGGTCCAAGACGACCTTCACGACGGGGACGAGACAGTTCGTCGTGCAGGAAGCGTTCGAGATGACATGATGCTTCGCGGGGTCGTATTTCTGGTGGTTCACACCCATCACGATCGTGATGTCCTCGCCCTTGGCGGGAGCGGAGATCACGACCTTCTTGGCACCGGCGGTGAGGTGGTTGGCCGCCGCCTCGCGATCGGTGAAGCGGCCGGTGCTCTCGAGCACGAGCTCCACGCCCAGCTGTTTCCATGGCAGCTGCTCCGGCTCCCTGACCGCGGACACCTTGATCGGCTTGCCGTTCACGACCAGGGTGTCCCCCTGCGGCTCGACGGTGCCGCCGAAGCGGCCGTGGATCGAGTCGTACTTGAGCAGGTGCGCGAGCGTCTTGGTGTCGGTGATGTCGTTGACCGCGACGAACTCGAGCGCCGACTGCTTCATCAGGACCGCGGCGCGCAGCACGTTGCGCCCGATCCGGCCGAACCCGTTGATACCCACGCGAACCGCCATTGCTGCTCCTCAGGTGAAATCCGGAAGGATCGCCCGGCCGAACGTCACAGCCAGCACGCTGCGGACGCCGGCTTGCTCCAAGGCCCGAGCTGCCTCGGCCAGCGTCGCGCCGGTGGTGAAGACGTCGTCGACCAGCACGAGAGGCCGCTCGAGTAGACCGACCCCGGGGCCATGCCCCGGGGCTCCAGGAACCCCGGGCCGTGGGCCCGGGGTCGGTCCACCCGAGACCGTGGTTCGTACCGCAAACGCCCCCGCCACATTCGCCAGCCGCGCGTCTGGTGTCAACGCCGTCTGAGTCGCCGTTTCCCGCACCCGCGCCAGCAGGTTCACCACCGGCCGATGCCAGCGCCGTGCCAGGGCGCGCGCCAGGTGCTCGCTCTGGTTATAGCCGCGCTCCCGCAGGCGTTGCCGGCCGAGCGGGATCGGCACGAGGCAGGCGGTGTCGTGCGCCGGCAACGCGATCGCCGCGGCCACGTCAGCGAGTTCGTCCGCAATGCGCGCCAGGCCCCGGTACTTGAGCGCGTGCACGGCGTCCCGGGCCGCGCCCTCCAGCCACACCGCCGAGCGAACGGCGCGCAGGGCCGCGGGCCAGGCGGCGCACAACCGGCACGGGCCGAAGCGCGGCTCGGGCTGGCCGCAGCGGTCGCACCACGGCGGCCGGACGGCCCGCCAGCGATGGCGACACACGTCGCACACGATCCGGCGGGAGCGGGCGAAGGACAGCAAGGTGTGGCAGAGCGCGCACTCCGCCGGAAGCAGCAGCTGCTCGATCGCCTCACGCACGCAACGCGTGGTGCACCGCCGCTCGCATGACTTCGACGGGGGCGGGGTGATCGGGAAAGAACCGCGCGAACGCTGCGACGCCCTGCTGCACCAGCATCTCGCGCCCGTCGTGCGCGGGGATGCCCGCGGCGCGTAGGGCGCGGACCCACCGGGTTCCCCGGGGGGAGTACACCAGGTCGAGCGCCGCGGCGAGTCGCTGGGCGCGCGCGGGGTCGAGTGGCAACGGATCGGTCTCCTTCAGGCCGAGCGGCGTGGCGTTGATCGCCACCTCGGGCTCCAGTGCGCCGCGGGCGGGGTGGGCCCGCGCACCCTGGCCGCGCGCCCAGTCGGCGAAGCGCTGGGCGCGCGCCGCATCGCGCGACAGCACGTGCACCTCGGCCCGCAGCTCGGCCGCCGCGACGGCGACCGCACGCGCGGTTCCCCCAGTGCCCACGAGCAGCCAGCGGCTGGCGCCGTCTACCCCGAGTCGCTTGAGGCACGCGAGCACGCCCGCTACGTCCGTGTTGTCGCCCACCAGCTCGCCGTGCTCGGCCCAGAACGTATTGCACGCCCCGACGCGCGCGCACAGATCCGTTTTCCGCGCGACGCATCGTTCCGCTGCTTCCTTGTGCGGGAGGGTGACGTTCCCCGCCCCACCGACTGCCGCGAGCGCGGCCAGGACGGACGGGAGCGCCCCCGCGGGCGTTTGGAGCGCCACGTACACGGCGTCGAGGCCGAGCGCGCGCATCGCCGCGTTGTACATGACGGGGGAGAGGGAGTGCGTGACCGGGTCGCCGAGCACGGCGAGCAGCCGCGTGCTAGCGCTGGTTTCCACCGCTCGCGAACTCTTTCACGATCCGCTCCACGGCGGTGTCGAGCAGGGCTTCGAGCTCGGCGCACGTGTCGCGGTACACCTCGAGGTCGCCTCCGAACGGGTCGCTCACTTCGGCCTCGTCGCCCTCCCGTCCCGCGTACTCCCCGAGCACGAACACGTGACTCTCCCCGCCGAGCTCGTCCACCCGCGCCCGGTGGTGGCGTGCCATGGTGAGGATGAGATCCGCGTCCTCGACGAGCTCCCGGGTGAGGAGACGCGCGCGGTGCGCCGAGAGGTCGAGACCCCGCTCCAGACCCACGAGATAGGCGCCCTCGGACACGGGCGCGCCGTCCCACGCTCCCGTCCCGGCGGACGCCACCTCGATACCGTCGATGCCGCGCTGGGCGAGGGCGCGGTCCAGCAGCGCCGCCGCGAGCGGGCTGCGGCAGATGTTCCCGGTGCAGACCAGGAGGATGCGTTTCGTTTTCGTCTGCTCCATCACGGCGCCAATCGTCCCACCGCGCGCCGCAGCTCCGCGAGCGTCAGCGCGCCTTCGCGCACCAGCCGGGGCTCCGGCTGGGTGCAGTCAACCACGGTCGAGGGAGGTGAGTTCCCGAGCACTCCCCCGTCCAGCACCAGCAGCGTTCCCGCCGCCACGGCGGCCCCAAAGTCGCGCGCGATCGCTTCGGCCCCGGGCGCGGGTGGCTGCCCCGGCAGATTCGCCGACGTGGACGTTACCGGTTCCCCCAGCGCCTGCACCAGCCTCGCCATCCCGCGGTGCGACGTCCAGCGCACGGCGATCCCGCCCTCGGGCCCACGCAGCTGGTCGGGCAGCCGGCCGCTCCCTCCCGGCAGCACCAGCGAGAGCGGTCCGGGCCAGAACGCCCGTGCCAGCGCGCTCGCCGCGGCGCTGAACGCCAGGCCGTGCGCTTCGGCCATCTCCCGATGACTCACGAGCAGCAGGAACGGCTTGTCCGGGCGCCGTCCCTTGAGCCGCCGCAGCGCTTCCACCTCCGGCGCGCGCGGTCGCGAGCCCACCCCGTACACCGTCTCTGTCGGGTAGGCGAGCAATCCGCCGGCGCGCAGATGCGCGATCGTTCGCTCCAGCGCGGCCTCGACGTCCGCGGCCGTGCGAAACGGGATCGGCTTCACCGCAGCTCACGCGCGAGCGCCTCGGCGATCCGGAAGTCATCCGCCGTCGTGACCTTGAGATTGTGCTGCGTGTCGAGGATCACGTCCACCGCAAACCCGGCGCGCTCGCACAGCTCCGCGTCGTCGGTCGGCACGGGGTCGTCTGTGCGCAGCCGGGCGTAGGCCTGATCCAGCATCGCGCGCGGAAAGCCTTGCGGCGTGTGCGCGCGCCAGAGACGCTCCCGCGCGACGGTCCTCGTGATCCGATCCCGCTCGACGACTTCCTTGATGGTGTCGGTGAGCGGCACGGCGGCGACCGCGCCCACGCCCGCGCGCGCCCGCGTGATGACGTTGTCGATCGTCTCCCGGCTCACGAACGGCCGGGCGCCGTCGTGTACCAGCACGACGCTCACGGCCGGCGGCAACACCCGCAACCCCGCGCGCACCGACTGGGCCCGTGCCGCGCCCCCCGGCACCAGGCTCAGGCGCTCCCCGAGCAGCTTCCCCAGCCACTCCGGCGGTCGCTCCGCGACGCCCGCGGGCACCGCCACGACCACCCGCTCCACGGCGGGGTGCGACGTGAAGGGCCGCAGCGCCCGCAGCAGCATCGGCACGCCGTGGATCGGGCGGAACTGCTTCGGCTCTCCCGGTCCCGCGCGGACCCCGGCGCCCGCCGCCACGATCACGACGCCGACGTCAGGCGGCGACGCGGCGGGCGAGCTCATCGATCCCGTCCACGCCGACGACGTCCAACCCGGGCGCGCTCACCCGCGAGCGCGCCGACAGGAAGACACGGCGGAACCCCTGGCGGGTCGCTTCTCCGAGCCGCCGCTCCACGCCCGCGACCGGTCGGACCTCCCCGCCCAGCCCGACCTCGCCCAGGAACAGGGCATCGGCGGGAAGCGGCCGGTCACGCACGCTGGACACGAGCGCCGCCGTCACCGCCAGATCGCTCGACGGCTCGAGCAACCGTACGCCGCCCGTCACGTTGACGAACACGTCCAGCTCGGCGAACGGCAGCCCGCCGCGGCGCTCCAGCACCGCCAACAGGACGGCGAGGCGGCGGTGGTCGAGCCCCGTGGCGACACGCTGCGGCGTGCCGAACCCCGCCCGCGACGCAAGCGCCTGGATCTCGACGAGCACCGGCCGCGTTCCCTCCATCAGCGCGGTCACCGCGGAGCCCGAGACGCCGGTCGCCCGGCCGGCGAGGAAGGCGGCGGCGGGGTCCGCCACGGGCTCGAGCCCCGCGCTCGTCATCGCGAACACGCCGATCTCGTCCACCGACCCGAAGCGGTTCTTCACCGCCCGCAGGATCCGGTGATCGAGCGTGCTCTCGCCCTCGAAGTACAGCACCGTGTCCACGATGTGCTCGAGCGTCTTGGGACCGGCGATGCCGCCCCCTTTCGTCACGTGGCCGACCAGCAGCACCGCCGGCCCCGCTTCCTTGGCGAACCGCATGAGCCGGGCGGCAGACTCGCGCACCTGGCCCACGTTCCCTGGCGCTCCTTCGAGCTCCTCGGTATAAGTGGTCTGGATCGAGTCGACGAACACGACGCGGCTGCCGAGCGCCCGCGCGTGGTGCAGCATCGCCTCTACCCGGGTCTCGCCGAGCACGTGTACCGCCCCAGCGTCCACCGTGAGACGGTCGGCGCGGAGCCGCACCTGGTCGGGGGACTCCTCACCCGACACGTACAGCGTGGCAATCCCGGTCTGCTCGAGCCGGGCCGCGCACTGCAGCAGCAGAGTCGACTTGCCGATCCCGGGCTCGCCCCCCACCAGGACCACCGAGCCCGGGACAATTCCGCCACCCAACACGAAGTCGAACTCCCGGAGGCCGGTCCGCCACCGCTCCACCTTGCTCCCCGCCACGTCGGAAAGTCGGACCGGTGGAACGTTGGAAAGGAGAGCCTTCCCGCGTTCCATCTTTCCAACGTTCCGCCCTACCGCCTCCTCCACCAGCGTATTCCACGCCCCGCACGCCTCACAGCGGCCGCCCCACTTCGGCTGTTCCGCGCCGCAGTCGGTGCAGCGGAACACCGAGCGCGTCCCCCCCTTAGCCACGGCCGGCCTCGGAGGGCGCCTCGCGCGGCGTGTAGTTGTCGAAGCGGGTGTACTCCTTCTTGAAGAACAGCCGGACCGTCCCGGTGGGGCCGTTGCGCTGCTTGCCGACGATCAGGTCGGCCAATCCCTCGATGCTCTCGTTGCTCTTGGGGTCGACCGGGCCGTCGTAGAACTCCTGGCGATAGATGAAGCAGACGACGTCGGCGTCCTGCTCGATGGCGCCGGATTCCCGAAGATCCGAGAGCTGGGGCCGCCGGTGCTCGCCGCCGCGTTGCTCCGGCGCGCGCGACAGCTGCGACAGGGCGAGCACGGGGACGTCCAGCTCCTTGGCGAGCGCCTTGAGCGAGCGGGAAATGAAGGAGATCTCCTGCTGGCGGCTCTCCGAGTCCGTGGGCCCCTGCATCATCTGTAGGTAGTCGACGACGACCATGCCGATGTCGTGCTCCGCTTTGAGCCGGCGCGCCTTGGAGCGCATGGCGAGCGGGCTGAGCATGGCGGAGTCGTCGATCCAGATCGGCGCGGTGCCCAGCAGGCCGGCCGCGCGGGCGAGCTTGGGGTAGTCGTCGTCGCGCAGCTGGCCCCGGCGCAGCCGCTGCGCATCGACCAGACCCTCCGAGCACAGCAGCCGCTGGACGAGCTGCTCCTTGGACATTTCCAGCGAGAAGATGGCCACGGCGACATTGTGCTCGATTGCCGCGTGCTGGACCACGTTGAGCGCCAGCGCCGTCTTTCCCATCGACGGGCGCGCGGCCACGATGACAAGATCCCCTCGCTGGAACCCGGCGGTGAGCCGGTCCAGGTCGGTGAAGCCGCTGGCGACGCCCGTGAGCGCCCCTTGGCTCGTGTGCAGCTGCTCGATCCGCTCCATCGTCGGCCAGATCAGCTCCTTCAGCCGCACGAACTCCTCGGCGCGCTTGAGCTGGGCGACCTGAAAGACGCGATGCTCGGCGTTATCGAGCATGTCGCCGGACGTCAGGCGCCCGTCGTAGGCGTCCTGAATGATCGACGTGGCTGCCTCGATCAGTCGGCGCAGCACCGCCTTGTCGCGGACGATCTTCGCGTGGTAGTCGACGTTCGCCGCTGTCGGGACCACGTCGATCAGCCCGCCCAGGTACTCCATCCCCCCCGCGCGGTCCAGGTCCCCCCGGCGCATCAGCTCGTCGCGCAGCGTGACGGGGTCGATTACGTCACCGCGCTCAGTGAGGGCGATCATGGAGCGGAACAACAACCGATGGCCCTCGCGATAGAACATCGCGTCGTCGAGAATCTCGGCGGCCTTGAGGGCCGCGTCCTGATCGAGCAGCATGGCGCCGAGCACCGCTTGCTCCGCTTCGTTGCTCCACGGAGCCTGGCGGCCGGCGAAGTCGCGCTCAGTCGAGGAGACGGCGGGCGATGCGGACGTCATCCCAGGTCGGCTTCTTCCAATTGGGGTTCCGGAGCAGGGCGGCCGGATGGTACGTAACGATAACCGGGACGCCCCGGAACCGGTGGATCTGGTTGCGGAGCGCGCCCAGCGACTGTTTGGTGTTGAGCAGCGTTTGCGCCGCGGTGCCGCCCATCGCGAGAATCGCGCGCGGCTTGACGAGGTCGATCTGGCGGAACAGGTACGGCAGGCAGGCCGCGATCTCGTCGTACTGCGGCACGCGGTTTTCGGGTGGCCGGCACTTGACCACGTTGCAGATGAACACCCGTTCGCGGGGCAGGTCGATCGCGGCGAGGATCTTGGTGAGCAGCTCGCCTGCCTGGCCGACGAACGGTCGCCCGGTCTCGTCTTCCACGCGGCCGGGGCCTTCGCCCACGACCACGAGACGCGCATCGCCCGGCCCTTCCCCGGGCACCGTGCGCCCGCGTGCCTCGCACAGGCGGCACTTGGTGCAGGTGGACACGAGCGCGGCCACCGCTTCGAGCGAAGCCGCCTGCTGCAGCGGATCGGCGCTGAACAGATCGCCGCCGGGGGGATCGTAGGAGAGGCCGGAGGGGGGGAGATCGGACGACTCTTTGGCACCCGAGGCCTTGGATTTCCCCGGGCTGGTGCGGGGGCTTTGGGTGTTCCCCGGGCTTGCGCCCGGGGTCAGCGGACCCGTGGGAACGCTTGCAGCCACCGGTGTGACCGGAGGAGTTACTGACCCCGGGCGCAAGCCCGGGGTGGCGCCCGGAGTGAAGCCCGGGGTGGGACCATCCGTCAGAATGACCGGGTCGCCCCCCAGCAGCCGCTGCTGTTCCAGGAATTCGCGCGCCAGTGCCCGCCCGTCGCTCACGTCAGAGCCCGCTCCACCGCGTCGAGGATCTTTTCGGCCACGTCGCGCTTGGAGAGGAGCGGGAGCTCGATCGCTGCTCCCGCTTTCCCGATGATCGTGACGCGATTCGTGGCTACTTCGAACCCCGCGCCGGGCTCGAGCGCGTCGTTCAGGACAACGAAATCGAGAGCCTTATCTTGCAGCTTTTGGCGTGCCTTCGCAACGCCGTCGCCTCCGGTCTCGAGGGCGAACCCCACGACCACACCCGGCCGCGGATGCTCGAGCGTCGCGAGGATGTCGGGCGTCGCCTCGAGCTCGAGCGTGAGCGTGCCGTTGCGCCGGGGCCGCTTGGTCGCAGCGCTCGTCGCGGGGCGGTAGTCGGCCGGCGCGGCCGCCATGATGAGGACGTGCGCTTTCTTCACGAGCGCCTGGACGGCGCGCTGCATCTCGGCGGTGGTTTCGACGCGATGCGCGGTGACGCCGAGCGGCAGCGGCAGCTCGGTGGGGCCGGTCACGAGCAACACCTCGGCGCCCCGCGCGTACGCCGCCGCCGCGAGGGCATAGCCCATCCGGCCGCTCGAGGGGTTGGTGAGGACGCGCACCGGGTCGAGATGCTCCCGCGTCGGTCCCGCCGTGACGACGACTGTCTTCCCCGCGAGTCTACCCCCGCCCCCGGTCACGAGCAGCCGCGCCGCGGCCGCGAGGATCGTGTCCGGCTCGCTCATCCGGCCGGGCCGGTCGCTCGGGCCCTCCGCCAGCGGCCCGATCTCGGGACCGATGAACTGCCAGCCCCGGGCCGCGAGCGTCTTCAGGTTGGCGCGCGTGGCGGGGTGGGCGTACATCGCGTCGTTCATGGCGGGCGCGGCGAGCACCGGGCCGCTGCGCGCGAGCAGCAGGGCCGTCAGCAGGTCGTCCGCCATACCCATCGCCGCACGAGCGAGCACGTTCGCGGTCGCGGGGGCGAGGATCGCGAGGTCGGGCTGTTTCGCGAGCCCGATGTGCGCGAGCGCCCGGTCCGGCTCCCATAGGGAGGTCAGGACCGGGCGCCCGGTGAGCGCCTCGAAGGTGACGGGTCGCACGAACTCGGCCGCGGACGCCGTCAGCACCACGTCCACGACGGCTCCGTCCTCGGTCAGCCGCCGGGCGAGCGTGCAGCTCTTGTAACACGCGATCCCGCCCGACACGCCGAGGACGACGTGCCGGCCGGCGAACGACATCAGACCTCCTGGCGCCGCCGCCGGACCAGCCGGTATTTGAGCCGCGCCCGTACCAGCTCGTCCAGCGCGCGGGTGGTGAGCTTCTGCTCCAGGTCCACCGAGCGGTCGCGCGGGAAATCGTTCACGAAGCGCGCGAATTTCGCCGCGACGAGCACGCCGAGGTATTTGTTCTGGGTTTGCGTGGCGACTTCACTGGGAGTGACGATCCGCATCTCTAGTCTCCTTTGGCACCGTGCCGGAGGCGCTCTGCCTCCCGCACCAACGCTTCCACGAGCCTGCTCACCTGTTCGGGCCGCGGCCGGTGCGGCCTCGCGCCGTCCTCGTCGATGATGCGCGCTACCTCGCCCACCGCACCATTCAGATCGTCGTTGATGACGATGTGGCGCCAATCCAACGACTGCCGGATCTCCGCAACCGCCTGCTCCAGGCGCCGCGCGAGCGACGCGGGCGATTCCGTGCCGCGACCCACCAACCGCCGTCCCCAAGCCGCCGCGCTCGGCGGCAGGATGAAGATGCCGATCGACTGCGGCGGAGGATAACGCTCCTGCACGTGGGCCGCGCCCTGCACGTCGATGTCGAGCAGCACGTGCCGCCCCGATCGCAGCACGCGGTCGACCTCGCTCTGCAGCGTGCCGTACCACTCTCCCGCGTACTCGGCCCATTCCACGAACTCGCCCGCGTCCCGGCGACGGGCGAATTCATCCCGGCTCAAGAAATGATAGGCGACGCCGTTCTGCTCACCGGGCCGTGGCGGGCGCGTCGTCGCCGAGACCGAATAGCCGATGTCGGGTCGCCGGGCCAGGAGTGCCTTGGTAATCGTCGTCTTGCCGCCCCCGGACGGAGCCGACAAGACGACGACCCGCGGCGTCACTCCAGGTTCTCGAGCTGCTCCCGGAACTTCTCGAGCTCGCCTTTCATCGCGATCACCGTCTGGGTGATCGCCGCATCGTTCGCCTTCGAGCCGATGGTGTTCACCTCGCGCAACAGCTCTTGCGCGAGGAAGCCGAGCTGCTTGCCGACCCCGCCCTCCCCGGCGAGCGTCTCGCCGCACGCGGCGAGGTGCGTCCGCAGGCGCACTAGCTCTTCCGTGATGTCCACCCGGTCCGCCATGAGCGCGATTTCCACCGCCAACCGCTGCTCGTCCACCGGCACGCCGGCGGCGAGCTCCGCCACCGCCTTCTTGAGGCGCGCCAGCTCCGCCTCCAGGCGCGCCGGCGCCCGCTGCGCGATCGCGCCCGCGCCCTCCGCCAGAGCGTCGAGCCGGGCCGTGAGTTCCGCCGCCAGCGCGCGCCCTTCGCGCGCCCGCATTGCGAGCACCTCGCGCGCCGCCTGCTCCACGATCGGCTCTACCTCGTTCCAGGCGGCCGTCGCGGCGCCGTCGCTCTGCACGGTCAGCACCTCCGGCTGTCGTGCCACGAAGGCGAGGTCGACCTCGCCCTTCAGCTTGAGCTTCTTCTTGAGCTCCGTCGCGGCCGCCACCACCTGGCGAGCCCGCCCGATGTCCACGGCGACCGCGCCGTCCGACGGCGGCGCTTCGACCCAGCGCGCCGACACCGCGACATGACCGCGGTCCAGCAACTGCCGTAACCGGTCGCGCAGCTGGCCCTCGATTCCGGCCAACTCGAACGGCAGCTTGAACTGCGGATTGTAATAGCGATGGTTCACGGTGCGGATCTCGACCCGCAGCCGCCCGCCGAGCACCTTCCCGTCGCCGGAACCGAACCCCGTCATGCTTCGCGGCACAGACATTAAGCTTAGCTAGCGGAACAACTTAGGTCAACTCGCGCACCCGAGTCCACACGCTAAAGCGTGGGCTCGGCGAAGCACTGCCCAAGGGCAACGCCGTACCGAGCGCACGCTTTCAGCGTGTCGACGGCGCTCTTCAGTTCGTGAACAGCCAGCGCACCCCGTAGAACTGGAAGCGCCGCGGATAGTCGAGGCCAGGCACGTAGCTCGCCCGCATGCCGTTCATGTTGCGCTGGAGCCAGAAGATGGTGACGCCGGCGACCTGGACTTCGATGTTCGTCTCCAGGAAGGTCGCCCCCGGGAGCATGAGGACGTTGCCGGCCGTGTCTAAGCCTGCGGTGCCCCGGCTCCACGACTCCATCGCAATCTCGCCTCGCAGCGCGAAGATCCCGCTCCGGTAGACGCGCCAGAATTTGGAGTAGAAGGTGGCCGAGACGCGCGCGTGGTACGGCGGCTCGAAGTCGTTGCCGCCGGTGATGTAGGGATCGAAGTACCAGCCCGCGAGGTAGAGGCCGGGCAGCGGCTCGAGGGCGCCGTGCACGGTGAGATAGCGCGTCGTTTGGGTCGGACCGAGGCTGTCGAGTGGTTTGAGCCCCACGGGGTGGCCGACCGGCGCGAACGAGTCGCGCCGTGCTAGCCCCACCTCGATGGAGGCCCGGTGCAGATCCCAGCGCAGTGCGCCCGAGACGTCCCTCGTGCGCTGCACGGTGTCGGTGGCGAGCGCCGGGGCCTGGAGGTCGTTGGCCCAGACGACGTCGCCGTGCGCCGAGAGCCCGAACGGCAACGCCAGGCCGGCCGCGAGATGCAGCCGCCCGCCGTCGCGCGAGCCGCCGTAGCGCGCGTGGCGAGCGTCGGCGGCGAGCGTGAGCGGCCGGATCGGAATCCACGCGGCGGACCCTGCGACCTGCCACGGTCGGTTTTCGTCCTGGGAGCGGAACGCCACGTGCAGAGCCCCGTGCCCCCAGGCCGTGCCCAGCGCGAGGGCTCCCTGGGACAGCGAGCGCCCCGGCACGGCCGAGTCCCCGGCGGCAGTCGTGGTGGCGAATGTGAGCTCGAGCCGTGGCCCCAGCCCGTCGTCGCGCGCGGCGACGAACAGCCGAAACATCCCGTCGCGGCGCTTCTGGTCGAAGTGATCGGTGAGACCCGCCACGTCCGACGGGCTCCGTTTCCAGCTCGAGCTGGCGATCTGGTAGGAGACCCCGACCCGCGGGCTCGGGAGGTACTCGGCTTTGAGCCAGAGGTCCACGCTGTTGAAGGCGGTGCTCGAGCTGCCGACGATGCCGTCGTTGTTGTTGTAGTCGGCGACGAGCGAGAGGCCGAGCCCCGAGCGCCAGCGCCGCTCGTAGGCGCCGCGGTAGTTCGCCGTGCTCACCTGCCCCGTCGCGATCCTCACCTGGGACGCTGTCGCGGTCGACCGCTGGCGCGCCGTCACGAGATAGACCCGCAGCGTCGCGGGGAGCACCACCACGTCCACCCGCTCGAGCGGCGCGAGCGAGATGCGGGCGGGATCGAGATAGAGCGAATCGCGCCCGAGCGGCAGGTAGGGCACGCCGTCCCAGAAGACGTCGAGGCCGGCGGGGCCGCGGCCGCCGTACAGCACGATTTCCGCCTGCCCATAGATGCCGCCGCGCGCGACATATACGCCCGGGATGTGGGCGAGGAGATCGGACAGCGTCTGCACGTTCGACAAAGCGAACGAGTCGGTGGTGAAGGAATAGCGCGTACCCCGCGGCAACGGCCCTTCGGGCCGCGGCGCCGCGAACACCGGGAGGTACGCCGGGGCGGTATCGGGCCGGGCGGTCGTGTCACGCCGCGCCGTCGTGTCACGCCGCGCGGTGGTGTCGCGCGCCGTCGTGTCGACCTGGGCGGCGGCTCCTCCGGCGAGCGCGAGCAGCGCGGCCGCGTGGAGGAGGCCGCGGGTCACGCCGCCGCGCGCTTCAGGAGGAATTCGGTAAAGAGCCGGACCCCGATGGCCGTGGGGCCCTTCGTTTGGTGGGGCGGTTCGCCGTCGGTGTACGCCGTGCCCGCGATGTCGAGGTGCACCCAGGGGAACCCGTTGACGAACTCGCGCAGGAACCAGCCGCCGGCGATCGTGCCGGCCCCCCGCCCGCCGGAATTCTTCACGTCCGCGATGTCGGACTTGAGCAGCTCGCGGTAGTCGTCCCACAATGGCAGCGGCCAGCAGCGCTCGCCCGCGCGCTCGCCTGCGTCCCGCACCTCGCCGATCAGGGGCTCGTCGTTGCCCATCACGCCGATCGCGACGTGGCCCAGCGCGACCACGACTGCGCCGGTGAGGGTCGCGGCGTCGAGCACGGCGGCGGGCTTGAATTTGCGCACGTACGATAGCGCGTCACACAGGATGAGCCGGCCTTCGGCGTCGGTGTTGATGATTTCGATCGTCTTACCGAAATGGCTCTTGACGACGTCGCCGGGCTTCACCGCCGTGCCCGACGGCAGGTTTTCGGTGGACGGGATCACGCCCGTCACGTTGAGCTTGGGCTTCAGCCGGCCGAGCACCTCGAACGTGCCGAGCACTGCGGCCGCGCCGGACATGTCGAACTTCATGTCTTCCATGTTCTGCGCCGGCTTGATCGAGATCCCGCCCGAGTCGAACGTGACCCCCTTGCCGACGAGCGCCACGGGCGCCGCGTCTCCCCCTCCGCCCCGGTACTCGAGCACGATGAAGCGCGGCTCCTGCTGGGTGCCCTGGGCCACGGCGAGCAGTGCGCCCATCGCTTCCTTTTGGATGGCCGCCCGATCGAGCACCGTGAGGTCGAAGCCATAGGTAGCGGCTAGCTGCTTCGCGCGGTCGGCGAGATAGCTGGGCGTACACACGTTGCTGGGCAGCATCTGCAGGTAACGGGCGAGTTGGTGCCCCGCCGCGACGCCCTCGCCGATCTTCTGGCCCGCCGCGACCTCCGTGGCTTCCTTCGCGTCGCACACGACGGCGACCGCCTCCACTTCCGGCTTGGGGTCTTCGGGGGCCGCCTTGAGCTCGGTGAAGGCCCACGCGCCCTGCCCCGCGCCCTCCACTATCACCTGGCCCAGGTCCCTCGGGGCGACGCCGTTGCGTGCCTCGGCCGCGATCGCGAACGCGAACTGCGTCACCCCGAGCGACCGCGCGCGCTTCGCCGCCACGCCGGCCGCGCGCCGGATGCTCGAGCGCGTCACCTCGGCGCTCTTGCCCACGCCGACCAGCAGGATGCGCTGGGCCTTGCCGCCGCTCGGATAGAGCAGCATCGCTTCGTCGCGCTTGCCTTTGAAATCCCCGCTCGTGATGGCGCGGGCGAGCACACCGCCGGCGGACCGTTCGAGCTCGGCGAGGGACGGCGGGAGCGCGGCGCCTTGCGCGAGCGCCACCGCGAGCAGCGGAGTCTCGACTTGGGCGAGGGGCACGGTGAGGAGCGTGCTCGTCATCTCAGACATGCTCGATAATGCACTCGGCGAACCTTGAGGTCGAGACCTCGCTGGCGCCCGGCATCTGGCGCGCCAAGTCGTACGTGACGCTCCGCGCCGTGATCGCGCCCGACAGCCCCCGGGTGATCGCCTCCGCCGCGTCGGTCCACCCCAGCTCCTCGAACATCATCGCTCCCGACAGGATCACCGCCCCGGGGTTCACCTTGTCGAGGCCGGCGTACTTCGGGGCCGTGCCGTGCGTCGCCTCGAACACCGCGTACCCGTCGCCCACGTTGCCGCCGGGCGCCATGCCGAGTCCGCCGATTTGGGCGACACAGGCGTCGGAGAGGTAGTCGCCGTTCAGATTGGGCGTGGCGATCACCGCATACTCCTCGGGGCGCAGCAGCACCTGTTGGAACATCGAATCGGCGATGCGGTCCTTGATCACCACCTTTCCCGTGTCCCCTTTCCCCTTTCCCGCCTCCGTCTCGGGGATCGTGTTGCCGGCGAATTTCTCCCGCGCGACTTCGTACCCCCATTCCCGGAAGGCGCCCTCCGTGAACTTCATGATGTTGCCCTTATGCACCAGCGTGACCGAGGGGCGGCGCGTCTTGATGGCATACTCGATCGCCTTCGCGACGAGGCGCTGCGTGCCGAACCGGGACATCGGCTTGATGCCCAGCGCGCTGCCGTCGCGGATCTTGGCGCCGAATTGGTCGCGCAGGAACGCGAGCAGCCGGCTCGCCTCCGGGCTCCCTGCCGCGTACTCGACGCCGGTGTACACGTCTTCGGTGTTCTCGCGATAGATCACGACGTCGAGCTTCTCGGGCTCCCGCATCGGGCTCGGGACGCCGGCGAAATAGCGCACCGGGCGGATGCAGGCGTACAGGTCGAGCAGCTGGCGCAGGGCGACGTTGAGCGAGCGGATCCCGCCCCCCACTGGGGTCGTGAGCGGCCCCTTGATGGCGACGCGGTGGCGGCGGATGGCTTCGAGGGTCTCCTCCGGCAGCCAGTTCCCCGTCTGCTTGAACGCCTTCTCCCCCGCGAGCACTTCCAGCCATTCGACCCGGCGCTTCCCGCCGGACACCTTTGTGAGCACGGCGTCGAACACGCGCTGCGAAGCGCGCCAAATGTCGGGGCCCGTGCCGTCGCCCTCGATATACGGGATCACCGGCCGGTCGGGCACCACCCAGCGGCCGTCCCGGAAGTCGATGCGATCGCCCATTCCCCGCGCTCCCCCCGCGCCGCGCCGGGCTCCGCCCGGGCGAATCCGGGCTGAGGCCAGGCGACATGAAGGGTGCAGTCTACACGGCCCAGGCGGGGTTGCGCCAGCCGAACGGGCGCACCTAGACTCCACACTTATGCGACGCGCCGCCGCGTTCACCGTCTACGCCCTCGCCGCTGCGTGCTGGCTCGCCGGCGGTCCCGGGGGCGCGACCGTCGACGCCCTCATCGCTTGTCGGCACCACCTCGCTCACCAGGCGCACGCCGGCCATGCGGGCGCGCCGACCGACGGACCGTGCTTCTGTGGTGAGATGACCGGCGGATCGGTACTGGCGGTTTCGCCGGCGCTGCCGGCGCAGCTCTCCGTAGGGCCCGTGGTGGCGATCGCGCTGCGAACCCCGTCGCCCGCTACCCCCTTTCCCCTTCCCCCTTCCCCGTCTTTCGCTCCCGAACCGCCTCCTCCGAACGCGCTGGTCTGACCTGACTTCCTAGCCTCTCACAATTCCGCAGGAGGAGTCTGATGCGCAGCGCGCTGTGCAGCGCTCTGCTTTGCGGCGTCGCGTTCGGGGCGGCGGCGCAGGAGCGGGCAGTCACATTCGAGGAAGCGCCGCCCGTGGCCGTCACGGGTTTCGCCGTGGGCCGGGCGGACTACGATCGCGTCTCCCGCGCCAACAGTTTCACCGCGGGCAAGATCGGCCTCAGCCTGTTCAAGCCTGCGGGCGACGCCTACCTGTTCGCGCAGTTGACGACCGCCCTCGCAGACGGCGAGGCCTCCACCGAGATCGACAATCTCCTGGTGAGCTGGACGCCGCAGCGGGCGAACCGGTGGACGCTGGCGTTCGGCCGGTTCGACGCTCCCATCGGCTTCGAGCGCGACGACGAGCCGCTCAATCTCATCGCCACCAATTCCTTCAACTTCGCCTACGCGCGGCCCGCCAAGCTCACCGGGGTGCAGGTGCACTACACCGCGTCGTCGCGGCTCGACGTGTGGGCGGTCGCGGCGAACGGGTGGGACGTGACGGTGGACAACAATCGCGGCAAGACCGCCCTGGCGCGCGCCCAGTTCATTGCGATTCCCTGGGTGACGGTGGGCGTGACGGGTATGTACGGGCCGGAGCACGACTCCACCGATGCACGGCAGCGCTCGCTGCTGTCGGGCGACCTCACCATCGACCGCGGGCCCGTGATTTTCGGCGCCGAGCTGAACCTCGGCGGCGAGCGGGATGGGGCGGGCGGCGACGTCACGTGGCGCGGCGTCGCCGCCACGGGATTCTTCCGCGTGACGCGCCGCCTCGGCGTCACCGCGCGCTACGATCAGCTGGAGGATAGTGACGGCCTGCTCACGGGAACGCCGCAGATCTTGCGATCGGTGACCGTGGGCCCGATGTGGTACTTCAGTAGCGCTCGCGAGGGGGTCTTCAGCAACATCGAGCACACGCGGTTTCACCTGCCGCAGGTCGCGCTGCGGGCCGCCGTCCGCGCCGACTGGTCGTCCCAGCCGTTCTTCACCGACGCGACCGGCGCGCTGCAGGGCTCGAATACGGCCGGCGTCCTCGAGCTCGTGTACGTCTTCTAGGCGGAGGGGGACTCCATGTTGTACGACCTGCGACGCGCGGACGCGAGCATCAAGTGGCTCGTCACCTGCTTGCTCGCCACGTTCGGTCTTTCCTACCTGTTCGGCGCGGTGATGGTCTCGCTCTACGCGGGCTTCACGCCGCAGCGCGTAGCGGCGACCTACGCCGGTCCCGCGATGTCGATGCCGATGCCGCCCGACAGCACAATGATCGTGGAGCACCCGATGTCCATGGCGGACTTCGCGCGGCCCGAGACCCACGCCGTCGACACCAACCTGCTGATCCAGGACACCCACGTGCATGTCCCGATGTACGGGGTGATCGCGGCCGCCCTGTCGCTCGTGGTCGTGGGCCTGTCGCTCGAGCGAGCGTGGGCGCTCGGCCTCATTACCCTGCTGTTTGCCGCACCGTGGCTCGACTTTGCCGGCATGTGGCTCACCAAGTTCGTCTCGCCGCAGTGCGCGATCGTGACGCTCATCGGGGGATGGGCCATGGGCGCGGGCTACGCCATCGTCGCGGCGCTGGCCGTAAAGCAGATGTGGTTTTCACCGGAGAGGAGTTGATCGATGAAGCTGCTGATTCTCGCGCCGCTCGCGGCGGCCCTGCATATCACCCCGGTGGTGGTGCTGGTGAAGCGCCCCGATGCGGTGCAGGCGCTGCTGCCCGGAGCGGACGCGTATTTCGCGCGTGAGGTGCATCTCAGCCAGACCGACGCGCATCGGTTGCACCAGGAGGTGGACTGGAGTCCGGAAGACGGCGTCCTCACCCTGTACACCGGCAAGACCGGATCGACCGTCGTTGGCGCGCTCGAGTTCGTGCGCGTCGACACGCCGCACGGGCCCATCGAGGTGGCGGTGGGCTTCACACCGCAGGGAATGGTGCGGGGCGTGATCGTCACGAAGGCGACCGTCGAGACGAAACCCTGGGTGCTCGAGGCGGTGGCCGCCGGTCTCGCCAACCAGTATCGCGAGTTGCAGCCCGGCGCGGTGCCGCACGGCGCGGCCGCGATCGCCAGCCGCGCCGGCAATCTCGCCCAGTATGTCGCGGCGGAAGTGGACAAAGGGGTCGCTCGGGCGCTTGCGGCGTACGGGACGTTCTACCGCGGCGCGAAGACTTGAACATTTTTGGCAGGCTACGCGTCTATACACGTATGAAGCTCGCACCTCTCGGCATTGCCCTGGTCGCCGTCGCAGCAGTCGGCTGTTTTCCGGCCACCGAGCCGATCACCCGCGGGATCGCCATCGGCACGACCGGCGGCACGGCGACGGACGTCCTCGTCTTCACCGTCCAACCCAGCAACGTGACGGCGGGTAACGTGATGACGCCGGCGGTGCAGGTCGAAGCGCACGACACCTTGGGCAACGTGGACACCGGCTTCACCGCCAGCGTCACCCTCACGATCGGGACCAATCCGGTCGGCGGGAACCTCTCCGGCACGACCGCCGTCGCGCCGGTCAACGGCGTCGCGCGGTTCGGAGACCTGAGCATCGACCGATCGGGGACGGGCTACACGCTGCGAGCGACGGCGTCCGGGGCGACCGCCGCGACGAGCACGACGTTCGACGTCCTCGCGGCTACCGGGAGCGCCCCGGTAAGATAGCGGGCGGCGCTATTCCACGGCTCCTAGGCGCTGGCGAGGTACGGTTCGTTCCAGGCGATCTCGAACAATCCGTTGCAGCGGTGGCACCGCATACTCGGCGCCTGGCCTTCGAGACGCGCGCGGTCCCGGCAATTCGGACACACGGCGTACTGCGGGCCCCACGTCGCGGGGAAGCGGGGGGCGTTCTTGGGCGCCGGCACGACGGTCCAGCGCTGCGCCGGCGTAGGCGAGAGCTGCAGCTCTCCGCGTGGCAGGGAGACCGGCTTCCCTTTCACGTCCACCGTCGCCTCGCTCGACGTGAGCTTGAGGATCCGGTACCACGCACCGCGGCGCAGCGGCGTCTTCACGTTTTCATTCAGGCGGGCCCACTGGAACGTTTGCATCGCGCTACCTCTCGGGCGCTTGGCGCACCATAGGTTGGCGGACGGACCATAGGCGGTCAACCGTGCGGGCGCCGTGGCCCGGCTCACACCGGGCCGGCCAGACCCCCCTCTTCAGCGCCCTCCTAATGGCAGAGCCCGCTGCCCGAATCCCGGAACGAGGCCCCTGCGACGGGAACGAACTCCCACGTATAGCCGCCGTCGTTGAGCGTCAGCTTCAGCACCTCAAAGCTGGTGTTGTCCCGCACCTCGCTGTTGGCGATCGGCGTCCCGAAGGGATACCCCTTCTCTTCGCCGCCGGTGTAGGGCATCCTACGCATGCTCGGGGGCAGGATTCGAAAAACACATACAATGCCCGACGATACATCCAATCACGGTCGTTTGCCGCGCGACGGCGCTGAAGGCAATGACAAGCTGCTGCAAGTGCTCGGGGCGGGAATCGAACCCGCATGGGGTTGCCCCCACCGGATTTTGAGTCCGGCGCGTCTGCCAGTTCCGCCACCCGAGCGATGCCACGTTCACGCCACGGCCACCAAGATAGCCCAGCAATGGCAAAGCAACACGTGGGGTTTCGAGTCCCCTGCGTCTGCCATTCCGCCACTCGGGCGAGTCCGATCGGGACCTAACTTAGCGGCCGAGCCGGTCGGGCGGCAGCCTCAGGGCGTGCGGCCTCCAGTTATGGTGCCACGTTGGAAAGGCCACCGAAGACGGCATCCTGATTCAAGGTGCCGTGAAAGGCCACCATGTTGAAACTGATACGTCGTCACGGGTGCGAGCCCGCAGGACAGGAGCAAGTTCTGTGCTTCGCGTCCGCTGGCGCCTGAGCAGCGCCGTGGTGCGACGCATCACAGTCTCCGAGCGTGCGGGAAGGAATGTTGTGGCCCAGTAGCACGCGGCGCCCTAACAGCTGACAGCCCACCTCTCGCGCTCCTCGGAGGACGCCGATGCCTCACGTACAGCAATGGGCCAGGGTCAGGGCTCGGACCAATTGCACCCTGCGCCGCGGCGCGTGGTATCGGGTCACGCGCCTCACTCCGCTCGAAGCCGTCCTCGAGGTCAATCAACGACCGGTGCATGTGCCGCGTCCCTTCGTGCAAGTGTTGCCCCTACGTCCCCGCATGTGGTCCGTGGTACCGCGGCCACGCGACGCCGTAACCCTCCCGGATAGCTGGGGCCCGAGGTATGCAGTATGTCCGGACTGCAGTGCCCGCGCTGCCCTCCAAGGCCCATCGGGTGGCATGCCGTGCCCGGGGTGCGGCTCTGTGTTCCCGATCGCGTGGTCGGACTCGCCTTGGCGGGTCTTCGAGGTCCTGTCCGATCGACCAGCTTTGAAGGCGATGGCGAAGGTTCGGGACGCGGCGCTCCGGCTGCTGCTCGGAAGGGACGAACGAGCGGCGCCTCCACGACCGGGCGAGCACTGAAACGGCGGGCCGGTGACCCGCGCGTCTGTAGTCGCTTAGGCGCCACAGGTGACGTTGCATGGGCACCACGGCGATCGACCTTCTGGCATCTCGGGGGCTCCGGTTCACCGATGACGGGATTTCAGTTTGCGCGTCTGAAGGTGGAAGGTTCATACCCCTTGCGCCGCGGCGCATGGTATCGCGTCACCAACGTCACTTCCGAGGCAGTCGTCTTCGACGTCAACCGCCGGCCCGTGACGGTGCCGCGGTCGCTCGTGGAGCTGGTGGGCGGACCACCGCGCCTCTGGACGATCGTCCCGCGGCCGGTGAATGCGGTGCGGGTGCCCGCGAACTGGGGCTGGTGGTATGCGGTGTGCCCGAGCTGCAAGCATCGGTCCGCGCTGAATACCGCTCCGCAGACGATGCGCTGCCCGCGGTGCAAGGGGGTGTTCCGGTTCGCGCGCGAGGAGCAGTACTTGCCCGGGGACTGGACTCCGGAGAAAATCCCCGATCGTTCTTCGCAGCGAGGGCCGGACGGTCGATCCGACTCGAGCGGCCCAGGGTGATCAATCCGTGGGGCGGGGCATCCCGCCGTGTCGCGCATCACAGCCCCGCAGCTCCCTTGCCGAGAACATGTAGTTGTAGTTGCCGCGCACCGACGCCCGGCGGCGCCCACGTTCTCGCTCGTCCCAGCACTCCGGAGGGCGCGCATGCTACAACCTGAGCAGTGGGCCAGAATCAGGGCCCGGGCGTTCCCCCCCCTGCGGCGCGGCGGCTGGTACCGCGTCGTGCAACTGACTCCGACAGAAGTGACCCTGGACGTCAACCGGCGGCCGCTGACGGTCCCGCGGCCATTCCTACAGGTGTTGCCTATTCGGCCCCGCATGTGGTCGGTGGTGCTGCGGCCACGCGGCAGCGCAAATCCCCCGCAGAGCTGGGGCCCCCGCTACGCCGTCTGCCCGCACTGCTGCGCGCGGGCGCCGCTCTCCGACCGATCGACCAGCATGCGCTGCCCCGCATGTCAGATGGCGTTCGTGATCGGCTGGTCCGACTCCCATTGGCGGGTGTTCGACCTCCTGTCACGTAGTCCTACCGCGCAGGTGATCGTCAAAGCTCACGACGTCGCTGTGAAGTTCTTGAAACGCTAGGGGCGCCGCCGCGGCTTGGCCGGGCGCGGCCGCCCTGCCCCGCTGCGCGGTCCTAGCTCCTGCCCGCGCGCCCGCCGCTGCTCGCGGATGTCCTGAATGCGGCGCCGGAGCTGCTCGCGCATCATCTGATAGCGCGCGTGCTGGACGGGGTTGAGATAGCCCGCGATCTCCCTGTCTTCGTCCCGATCGAGCTGCGCCAACGCCGTGCGATTGTGCTCCCGAGCGTCCATGAGTCTCCGTACGCTGTCGCCGTTCGCCGCGACGCCCGGCTGAAGCTGCCCGCGCAGCGCCTCGTTGACGGCCTGTTGGTGCTGGGCGAGGTCCCGGCGCTGCTGCTGGTACTTCCCCTCCGTCCCCTGAAGTTTGGCGGCTTGTTCGTCCGACAGATACAGGTCATGGCGGACCCGTTCGTTCCAGCGTTGCCGCAGCTGGCGCTGCAGCTGCTGCACCTCGGCGTCCTCACTGGTGTCGGCCGGATTCTGCGCCGCCAGCACAGGGACCGCTGCGGCGACCATCACGAGCCATGCGAACCACTTCATCGGTCAGCCCTCCAGCGCGCGCAGCAGCGCCCGCAACTCATCCGCACTCAGACCTTCGAGACCGGCGTCGACGCTCCCCGAGCCCTCGTCGGCGAGCGGTTGATCGAGGGAATGGATCGCCTCGCGCAACTGATCCGGCGAGAGACCGGTCAAGTCCTCACCGACGGGGATGACGACGGCCGTGCCCTGCGCTCGCTCGCGCCACGGTCGGCGCGCCACCAGGCCGGTGCCGAGCAGCAGCACCAGCAGCGCCGCGATCTTGAGCCACGCCGGCTGCATCCAGAGCCGCGCCACCACGCTCACGCGCGGCTCCGCCCGCAAGCGGGCGAGCACCGCCTGCGCCGTCCGCTCCACGTCCAACCGCTCGGCCGCGCCGGCGCCGAGCCGTTGCGCCAGTCTTTCCAGCTCCTGATCGTTCACGCCAAGTGCTCCTTCAACCGTTTGACGGCGTGGTGGTAATGCACGCGCGCGGCGCCCGGTGACGTCCCCAGGGCCGCTGCGATCTCTTCATACTCAAGCCCCTGCTGCGCCCGCAGCAGGAACACCTCGCGCTGCATCCGCGACAGCTGCCGCACGCCCTCGTGCAATCTCCCCTCGGCTTCGCCCGCCACCGCCCGTTCGTGCGGATCTCCATCGGTCGCCCGGACGTCCTCGCCGAGGGGCACTACGTTGGCGCGCTTCGCCCGTCGCCCGGCGTCCTTGACGACGTTGCCGCCGATCGTCAGGAGCCAGGTGCGAAACCGGCACTGGCCCCGGAACCGGCCCACCGCGCGGAACGCTCGAATGAACGTCTCCTGCACCAAATCGTCGAGGTCCGCCTCGGGCGCGCCCGCACTGGCGAGAAAGCGCGCCAGCGCACGGGCATGGCGACGGACCAGTTCGGCCGCGGCCTGCTCGTCACCGCCCTGCCAGGCGGCAATCAGCGCCGCATCGGTCGGCACCGCGGCGACGGGCTCGGCTTGGGGCATGGCGCTCCGGACGGTGGACGTGGCAGTCGGGGCAATATTAAGGCGCCCTTGAATTCCGACGTGCCGGCGAGTAGCTTCGAAATTCGAACAAGCGTTCGAACCCCCATGCGCCCTTACGACGAGCGGCTGGAGCATCTCCTGGCCCGGGCGGCGAAGGTGTTCGCCGAGAAGGGCTACCACTCCACCACGATGCGCGACCTCGCGGCGGCGAGCGGCATGTCGCTCGCCGGGATGTACTACTATGTCCGCGGCAAAGAAGAGCTGCTCGCGCTGGTGCAGGAGCGGTGCTTCACGCGCGTGCTCGCGGGCGCCGAGCAGGCGGTCGCCGGCGCCACCGAGCCGGTGGAGCGACTCCAGCTCTTCATCCGCCACCACGTGACGTTCTTCGCGGCAAACCTGGCGGAGATGAAGGTGCTGTCGCACGAGGCGAGCTCGCTCACCGGCGAGCGGCAGCGCAAGGTGAACGTGATCAAGCGGCGCTACGTGGACTTGCTGGAGAGCCTGCTCAAGGAAGTGGCGCCCGACGAGCCGCGCGTGGACCGCAGCGCGGCCGCCTACGCCCTGTTCGGCATGATGAACTGGATCTACAACTGGTACGACCCCGCGGGCGAGATCGACCCCGATCGCCTGGCGGGACTGATCGCGCGCATCTTCGTCGGCGGCTTCGCGGAGGCGCGTTCCACGGTACAGGGAGGCTGACGCATCATGGCGACGATGACGGAACCCAAAGTCGACAAGAAGACGCTGGTGCATTACCTGGTGGAGGGCGGCGTGGCGATCATCGAGCTGGACGATCCCCCGGCCAACACCTACACCCACGAGATGATGCGCCAGCTGGACGACGTGATCCTGCAGGCGCGCTTCGACGACACGGCTCACGTGGTGGTGCTGCGCGGCCACGGCGAGAAGTTCTTCTCGGCCGGCGCGAACATCGCGTACCTGAACAGCATCACGCCCCGCTACAAATACTTCTTCTGCCTGCACGCCAACGAGACCCTCAACCGCCTCGAGCACACGCCCAAGCTCACGATCGCCGCGCTGAACGGGCACACGGTCGGGGGCGGGCTCGAGATCGCCATGGCGTGCGATCTCCGCCTCGCGAAGGAGAACGCCGGGAAGATCGGGCTCCCGGAGGTGAATCTCGGCGTGCTGCCCGGCACGGGCGGCACGCAACGCCTCGCGCGCATCGTCGGTAAGACGCGGGCGATCGAGATGATGGTGAAGGGGGAGACGTTCTCGTTCGACAAGGCCAAGGAGCTGGGCCTCGTGAACGAGGTCTTCCCCGCCGACGACTATTGGGACCAGGTGATGCTGTACGCCAAGCAGTTCTGCCCGCCCCACAAGGCGTCGAAGGCGGTCGGCTTGATCAAGCGGTCGGTCCAATCCGGTGCAGAGGTGCCGTTCGAGTCAGGGCTGACGCTCGAGCGGGAGCTGCAGCAGCAGCTGTTCCAGTCGGACGACGCGAAGGAAGGCCTCGCCGCATACGTCGAGAAGCGCGTCGCGGAGTTCAAGGGCCGGTGAAGACCGACCTGCTCATCGGCAACGAGTGGCGGGCGGCGGCGAAACGCTACTGCCTCACCAACCCCGCCACCGAGGAGCCGCTTGCCGAAGTGGCCGAGGCGGGCGAAGCGGAGATCGACGCGGCGGTGCAGGCCGCGCGCGCCTGCCTCGAGTCCAAGGAGTGGCGCGAGCTCCCCGCGCGCAAGCGCGGTGCCCTGCTCTACCGTCTCGCCGACCTGCTCGAGCAGCACGCCAACGAGATCGCCGATGTCGAGACGAAGAACAACGGCAAGCCGCTGTTCGAGTCGAAGATCGACGTCGCCATGGCGATCGAGACGTTCCGCTACTACGCCGGCTGGGCCGACAAGCTCACCGGCGACACGCTCCCGGTGAACGGCAACTTCTTCACCTACACCCTGCGGGAGCCGGTCGGCGTGGTTGGTGCGATCGTGCCGTGGAATTTCCCGCTCAACCTCGCCAGCTGGAAGGTCGCCCCGGCCCTCGCCGCCGGATGCACGGTGGTGCTCAAGCCGGCGCACGAAACACCGCTCACCGCCCTGATGCTGGGCGAGCTCGCCGTCGCAGCGGGATTGCCTGCAGGCGCGTTGAACGTGGTCCCCGGGCCCGGCGCGACCGCGGGCGCGGCCCTGGTGCGACACCCGCTCGTCGATAAGATCGCCTTCACGGGCTCGACCGAAGTCGGCCAATGGATCATGCGCGAGGCGGCGGGGACGGTGAAGCGCGTCACACTCGAGCTCGGCGGCAAGAGCCCCAACATCATCTTCGCCGACGCCGATCTGGCGGCCGCCGTGCGCGGCGCGCAGACGGGGATCTTTTACGGCAAGGGCGAAGTGTGCGCCGCGGGTTCCCGCCTGCTCGTCGAGCAGGCGGTGCACGACCAGGTCGTCGCGCAGCTCGCCGAGCGGGCCAAGAAACTCACCCCCGGCGACCCGTTCGACAAGAACACCCGCCTCGGCGCCATCGTGTCGAAACGCCAGCAGGAGGCGGTCCTCGCCTACATCGCCGCCGGGCAGAAGGAGGGTGCGCGGCTGGTCGCGGGCGGCAAGCCGGCCAAGGTGAACGGCAAGGGCTATTACGTGGAAGCGACCGTGTTCGACGGCGCGAAGCCGGGGATGAAGATCGTGGACGAAGAGATCTTCGGCCCGGTGCTGGCGGTGCTGACGTTCGACAACGAGGAAGAGGGCGTCCGCCTGGCGAACCATTCGATGTACGGGCTCGCGGCGGGGATCTGGACCAAGGACATCCAGAAGGCGCATCGGGTGGCCCGCGCGATCAAAGCCGGAACGGTGTGGGTCAACACGTACAACTTCTACGATCCGGCGGCGCCGTTCGGGGGCTATAAGTTCTCCGGCTTCGGCCGCGATCTTGGCCGAGAGGCGCTCGACAACTACACCGAGACGAAGACCGTGTGGGTCGGCCTGTGAACGACGCTTACATCTGTGCGGCGCTCCGTACACCCGTCGGCAAACACGGTGGGGCGCTGGCGTCCGTTCGTGCCGACGACCTCGCCGCGATCCCCATTAAAGCGGTGGTCGAGCGCTCCGGAATCGATCCGGCCACGATCGACGACGTGATCCTCGGCTGCACCAACCAGGCGGGCGAGGACAACCGCAACGTCGCGCGCATGGCGTTGCTGCTCGCCGGCCTGCCGGTCGAGGTGCCCGGGCAGACGGTGAACCGGCTGTGCGGCTCCGGGCTGCAAGCGGCGGCGAGCGCGGCCCAGGCGGTGAAGGCAGGCGAGGGCGACGTGTTCGTCGCCGGCGGCGTGGAAAACATGACCCGCGCCCCGTACGTGATGCTCAAGTCAGGCGACGCGTGGAGCCGCAAGCCCCCCGAAATCGCCGACACGACGGTGGGCTGGCGCTTCACCAATCCCCGGCTCAAGCAGGAATGGACGATCTCCCTGGGCGCGACGGCCGAGGTCGTGGCCGAGCGCTACCACATCGGGCGCGCCGAGCAGGATGCCTTCGCCGTGGAGAGCCAGCGGCGGGCCGAGCGGGCGCTGCGGGAGTGCGTGTTCACCGAGGAGCTGGTTCCGGTTTCCCTCCCCGACGGCAGCACGTTCGCGAAGGACGAGTACCCGCGGGCCGGGACCACGCTGGAAGCGGTCGCGAAGCTGAAGCCGGCGTTCCAGCAGGACGGTACGGTCACCGCGGCGACCTCGAGCGGGATCAACGATGGGGCGGCGGCGTTACTACTGACGGGAAAGGACGGGGGAGGACCGGGGAGGTTAACGCCGCTCGCGCGAGTCGTGGCGACGGCAGTGGCCGGGGTGGATCCGAGCTGCATGGGGCTCGGGCCGATTCCCGCGACGCAGAAAGTCCTGAGGCGCGCGGGATTGACGATCGATCAGATCGATCTCGTGGAGCTGAACGAAGCGTTTGCGGCGCAGGCGATCGCGTGCATCCGCGAGCTACAGCTCGATGCCACGCGGGTCAATATCTACGGGGGCGCGATTGCGCTGGGACACCCGTTGGGAGCGACTGGAGCGCGTATCCTGACGACTCTGGTTCACGCTTTACACCGGACGAAGTCGCGCTACGGTTTAGCGACTATGTGCATCGGCGTCGGCCAGGGGATCGCGCTGATCGTGGAGCGGTGCTGATGCCCGGCTACGACCGCGTCCTGGTGGAGATCGCGGGCGGGATCGGGACGGTGACGCTGAACCGGCCCGAGAAGCTCAATGCGTTCGACGGGGCGCAGTGCCGGGACCTGCATGAAGCGCTGCGGATGCTCGCCGGGAGCGAAGCCGTGCGCGTCATCGTCATCACGGGCGCGGGCCGGGCCTTCTGCGCCGGGGCGGACCTGAGCGTCCTCGGGGCGGATGGCGCTTCCCTCGTGGCGGCAGGCAAGGACGTGGCCTTGACGATCCGCTCGGCGCCGCAGCCGGTACTGGCGGTTGTGAACGGGCCGGCGGCCGGAGGCGGTGCGAATCTCGCGCTCGCCTGCGATTACCGCATCGCGTCCGATCAGGCGTCGATCGGACAGGTGTTTCACAAGCTCGGCCTCGTGCCTGACTGGGGCGGGAGCTTCTTCCTGCCCCGCCTCGTCGGCACGTCGCGGGCGCTCGAGCTGGTGTGGAGCGCGCGGATGGTCCCCGCCGGCGAGGCGCTCGCGCTCGGGCTGTTCGACCGCGTGGTCCCCCACGCAGAGCTCGGGACGGAGGCCCGCCGCCTCGCGGAGCTGTGGGCGGCCCAGCCGGTGGCGGCCGTGCGCCGGGCCAAGGAAGCGCTGTACGCGAGCGAGGCCAGCTCGCTTGCCGCTATGCTCGATCTCGAGATCGCCCAGCAGCAGGAATTGTTCGCCACTGCCGAGGCGCGCCAGCGCATCGGGGCGGCGCTGTCCCAGAGGAGTCACTGATGGTGCGCAAGCTCAACAACTTCGACGAGTGGATCGACTACTTCCGCTACTGGCAGGATTCGATCGGGCTTCCCCAGGGAGAGCTCCGCAACTTCAAGTTCGATGCGAAGTTCGGAGACCAGGAAGTGCCGCACATCGAGTTCGGGCACTACAAAGGTCAGCGCAAGTGGCCCAGCGTGATGCACATCCCCGACCAGCGGATCAGGGACGCGTTGCTCAACCTCATCGTCTACCAGGGCGACACCGAGTTCGCCTCGGTCGAGCAGCAACGGACGCTGCTGCAGCACGCGCCCTCGGACTACGACCTGCTGTCGCTCATGCGGGTGATGACCGAGGAGATGCGCCACGGCTGGCAGATGTCCTACCTCTTGTGCGCCCACTTCGGGGATGAGGGCAAGCGCGAGGCCGCAAAGCTGCTGGAGCGCCGGGCGGACGAAGGCGAGCGGCTGCTCGGCTCCTTCAACGAGCTGGTGGACAACTGGCTCGACTTCTTCACCTACACGCAGTTCATCGATCGGGACGGCAAGTTCCAGCTCACCATGCTCTCCACCTCGGCGTTCGACCCGCTGTCCCGCTCGATGATCCCCATGCTCAAGGAGGAGTCGTATCACCTGGGCACGGGGAACAACGGGCTGCTGCGGATCGTGAAGGCCGGGGCGATGCCGCCCGAAGTGATCCAGCGCTTCTTCTACAAGTGGATTCCCACCGCCTTCGATCTGTTCGGCACCGACAACTCTTCGTCGGCGCACTGGGCGTACGTATGGGGGTTGAAGGGGCGCTACGACGAGCGGGACAACCAGACTGAGCCCGAGAAGTCAAAGCTCAACGAGTACAGTCGCGAGCTGTATCGGCAGGAGATCAGCAAGCTGGTCGAGCGGCTGAATCTCTTCATCCCGGAGCGCGAGCGGCAGCTCAGGGTCCCGGACACAAAATTCAACCGGAAGATCGGCGTGTATGCGCACCAGATGTACACGGTGGACGGCCAGCCGATGGACGACGCGGCGAAGCACCAGGAGCACCTGAAGACGGTGCTGCCCCAGCCGGAGCACTACGCGATGGTGCACGACATCGAGAAGGAGCCGGGCTGGATCGAGCCGAAGAAGGCGGACAGCTTGCTGAAGTGAGCAAGGCGCTGGTCATCGGGCACCGGGGCGCGTCGGGGTACGAATACGAAAACTCGCGAGCGGCGTTCCGGGCGGCCCGCACGCGCGGCGCGGATGCGGTGGAGCTGGACGTGCACGCTGCCGCCGACGGCGCCCTCTTCGTCCATCACGACGAGGTCGTGAGCGGGACGCACATCACGCGCTCGAGCGGCGCCGAGGTGCGGACCCTGCGGCTCCCGAACGGCGAATCCGTGCCAACGCTCGAAGATGCGCTGGCGGCGATCGATCCGGCGCTCGAGGTGTTCGTCGAGGTGAAGTCGCTCCCGGAGCGGTTCGACGACCGCCTGCTCGCGGTGCTCGAGGGCGGCTCCCACCGCGGCCGGTGCGCAATTCATGGCTTCGACCACCGCATCGTGAAGCGGCTCGGGCTCGCCCGGCCCACGCTCCCGCGCGGCGTGCTGCTCGCGTCCTACCCGCTGCGCCCCTTGGACGCGCTGGAGGACACCGCCGCCACGGTGCTGTGGCAGGAGCAGAGCCTGATCGACGCCGCGCTCGTGGACTCGCTGCATCGCGCGGGGTTCCGCATCTACGCCTGGACAGTGAACGACCCCGACGACATGCGGCGCCTGCTCGCCCTCCAAGTCGATGGGCTCTGCAGCAACTTCCCCGATGTCGTGCGGCGGGCCGTGGACGGCGCCGGCGCATGACGGCGCGGCGCGTCGCGGTGATCGGTGCGGGCACCATGGGCCATGGGATCGCGTACGTCGCGACGCTCGCGGGCTGCAGCGTCGCGCTCACCGACAGCCGTCCCGAGGCCATCCCCCCTGCCATCCGGCGCATCGGAGACCTGTTCACGGGCGGCGTGAAGCGCGGGAAGCTCGGGGAAGCGGACGTCGCCGCCGCGGCCGCACGGTTGCGGGCGGATCGCGACCTCGGCTCGGCGGTGCGTGAGGCCGACGTCGTGATCGAAGCCGTGGTGGAGGATCTCGGCGTCAAGCAGCGCCTCTTCGTGGAGCTCGAGGGCGCGGCGCCTGCGGACGCACTGCTCGCGACCAACACATCGTCCCTCTCCGTCGCGGCGATCGCGACCGGGATGCGTCGGCCCGGTAGGCTCGTCGGGATGCACTTCTTCAACCCGGTGCACGCGATGAAGCTGGTCGAAGTGGTGCAGCCCGCGGGCGCGGAGCGCGCGGCTGTGGACCGGGCAGTGGAGCTCGCCCGCGTCTTCGGCAAGGAGCCGATCGTGGTGCGGGACACGCCCGGCTTCGCCTCGAGCCGCCTCGGCGTGGCGCTCGGGCTCGAGGCGATGCGGATGCTCGAGCAGGGGGTGGCCAGCGCCGAGGACATCGACAAGGCCATGGAGCTCGGCTACAACCACCCCATGGGCCCGCTCAAGCTGACCGACCTCGTGGGGCTCGACGTGCGGCTCGCCATTGCCGAGTACCTGTACCGCACCCTGGAGGAGCCCCAGTTCGAGCCGCCAAGGATCTTGCGCGACAAGGTGGCCAAGGGAGAGCTGGGGAAGAAGACGGGAAAGGGGTTCTACCGCTGGAGCGGGTGAGGTAATACTAGATTTCGCTCGTGTCCCTGACCCGCATCACCGACGTCCACATCCACATCCAGCCGTGGCGCGAGCTCAAGCCGCAGGTGCTCGAGGTGTTGTGGCGCGGCAAGGAAGCCGAGCGGGACCGGATGATTCAGCTGATGGAGGATCCGCGCGTCCTGCTCGAGGTCATGGACCGCGCGGGAGTGTGGCGGGCGGGCCTCGTGAACTATCCCTCGCCCGACGTCATGGGCTTCACCGACGCCACCAACAGCTTCGCCGCGACGTACGCGCGCGCGAACCCCGAGCGCCTGCTCCCGTACGGAGGCGTGCACCCGCGGTTCACTAGGGACGCGCGCGGGGACGTGGACCGGCTCATCGATCTCGGGATCCGGCTCCTCAAGATTCATCCGCCGCACCAGGGGTTTCCGGCCAACGGCTACACCGACGGCCTTGAGGCGCTGGGCGCGATCTACCGGCGCTGCGAGGAGCGCGGCCTGCCCGTGATGGTCCACACCGGCACGAGTATCTTCCCCGGCGCCCGCTCCAAGTTCGGGAACCCGATGGAGCTCGACGACGTGGCGATCGATTTTCCGGATCTTCCGCTCGTCATGGCGCATGGCGGCCGGCCGTTGTACATGGAGGAGGCGTTTTTCATCCTGCGACGACACCGCCAGATCCGGCTCGACGTCTCCGGGATTCCGCCTGCCCGACTGTTGGAGTACTTTCCGCGCCTGCCCGAGGTGGCCGACCGCGTTCTCTGGGGAACGGACTGGCCGAGCCCGGGCGTCAAGGACATGCGGCAGAACATCGACCAGTTCGTCGCCCTGCCGCTCAGCGACGCGCACCGAAAGGCGATTCTCGAGACCAATGCGCTGGCTCTGTTTCCTGCTGCTCGCTAGCCCGGCGGCTGCTCAGGCACGGGCCGCCGACCCTGCTCCCCCTGCTCCTAAAGCACTCCGATTCGATCTGGCAGCTATTGCCGCCACGCGCGACTCGTTCGCTTTCTTCTTCAAGGGGGTCGAGCGGGGCTATGCGGTGTGGCAGTACGAGATCCGCCAGCTCGAAACGACCCAGGAAATCCTCTACACCGCGCATTCCGAGTTTCGACCGGTGGAGGAGGAGCGGCTGCGCGTCGTGCTGAACCGGCTCACGGGCGACCCGATCGCCACGTTCCACCATATCGATCTGTTCTCGCCCGCGAGCGATACCGTGATGGTCGAGCACGACCTTGAGGTGAAGGGCGGGGAGATCGGCGGGCGGCGCCGCGTGGGCACGCGGAGCGGGGCGGTTAAGCTCACGCGCGTGAGCCGGCCCCTGCCCCCTGGCACGGTGCTATCCGACTACAGCCTCTTCGCCGCCGCAGTCACGAACGCTGTTCCCGGCGACTCGCTCGCGGCCCGGGCGTACAGCGAGTTCGGCGACTCGCTCGCGACGCTCAGCTTCGTGGCCGAGACACCGGTCACGATCGAGGTGCCCGCGGGCCGGTTTGAGGTCCTGCCCCTCAAGAGCGGCGGCTTCCGCGTGTTCACCACGCGCAGCGGCGTGCGCCGCGTCGTGAAGGGCGAGACGCTGGACGGCGCCTTCTCGTTCCAGCTGGCCGCGACGGGGCCCGTCGTCCCGTCGCCCGAGTGAGCATGCGTTGCATTGCGCTCGTCGCCGCGCTGCTCGCCGCGCAAGGCGGCCGGATCAGCTACGAATCCTTCGCCCTGCCCAACGGGCTGCGCGTGCTGTACTCGGAGGACCACTCGACGCCGGTCGTCACGGTGGACCTGTGGTACTACACCGGCGCTCGCAACGAGCGGCCGGGCCGCTCGGGCTTCGCCCATCTGTTCGAGCACATGATGTTCCAGGGATCGGCGCACGTGAAGAAGAGCGAGCACTTCCAGCTGGTGCAGCGCGCCGGCGGCACCCTCAACGGCTCCACGCACGACGACTACACGAACTACTATGAAACCATTCCGTCCAACCGGTTGAACCTCGCCCTCTGGCTCGAGGCGGATCGGATGCGCTCGCTCGCCGTCACCCAGGAGAACCTCGAGAACCAGCGCGCCACGGTGAAAGAAGAAAAGCGGCTGCGCGTCGACAACCAGCCGTACGCCCCGACGTTCCGGAACGCGATCCTCTGGCCGTTCGACAGCACGATGTGCTTCGCCTACGCGCACCCGAGCATCGGCTCGATGGACGACCTCGACGCCGCGAAGCTCGAGGACGTCAAGGCGTACTTCAGCACGTATTACGCGCCCAACAACGCCACGCTGGTCGTGGTGGGCGACTTCCGCCCGGTCGAGCTGCGCCGGCTCGTGAACCAGTACTTCGCCGACATTCCCAGCCAGGCGCCGCCGCCAGCCGTGAGTTGCCATTACAAGTTGGCCCCGGGCCCGGCGCGCCGCGACGTCGAAGACGAGCACGCCAACCTGGCGGCGGCCTTCCGCATCTACCGGCTGCCGCCGCACACCGATCCCGACATTCCCGCCATCGAGCTGCTGAACGTGATTTTGGGCCAGGGCGAGAGCTCGCGCCTGAACGTCGGCGTGGTCCGGCGGGACAAGGCCGCGCTGCAGGCCGGCATGTTCGCGTTGACCGAGCGACGCGGCCCCGGCGTGCTCGTCGCCTTCGGCATCGCGAATCAGGGGGTCGCCGTCCAGGCGCTGGACAGCCTGATCGGGGCCCAGCTGGACAGCGTACGCAGCGCCGGCGTCACGCCGGACGAGCTGACCCGGGCACGGAACGCCTTTCGGGCCGACTTCATTCACGAGCGGGAGACGAGCTTCGGCCGGGCGGAGGCGCTGCAGCACTATAGCCTGTTTCACGGGTCGGTGGCGGAAATCAACAGCGACCTCGACCGCTACCTCGCCGTGTCCGCCGCCGACGTCCAGCGCGCGGCCACGAAGTACCTGGACCCCGCGAACTCGGTGGTGGTCATCGTACGGCCGAAGGCAGCGGCGGCGGATTCGGGGGCCACGAAGTGAGAGCTGTGGACCGATGGAACGTTGGAAAGGTGGAACGACTTCTGGTCCTGGCCGTCCTTCTGTCCATCGTTCCATCCTTCCCTCTGGCTTCCCAGGCCTTCCCCACCCAGCCCCCGCGCCCCACCCCGCTCTCCCCCGTCCGCTTCCCGCCGTTCAAGGAGGCCGCGCTCGCGGCCGGGCTGCAGCTCGTCGTGGTCGAGCACCATGAGCAGCCCGTGGTCTCCGTGAGCCTGAGCTTCCGCGCTGGCGGGATCTATGACCCGCTCGGGAAAGAAGGGTTGGCGGAGCTCGTCGCGGAGCTCCTCACCAAGGGCACGACGAGTCGCTCCGCCGAGCAGATGGCTGCCACGATCGAAGGCGTGGGCGGCAGCCTTGCGGCGTCCGCCAGCGAGGACTTCCTCACGATCTCGGCCGACGCTCTGAGCGATCAGGTCGAACTGGTGTTCGACCTGCTGGGGGACGTGTTGCGACACGCCACGTTTCCGGAGAGCGAGTTGGCGCTGGCGCGCACGCGCGCGCTCTCGGCCCTGGCCCTCGAGCTGTCCCAGCCCGCGTCCGTCGCCGGCCGGATCTTCGCCAAGGAGATCTACGGCCCGAACCCTTACGGGCGCGGCGCCACGCGCGCGAGCTACAACGCGGTCACGCGAGACGACGTGGCCCAGTTCGCGGCGGACCGGCTGCGTCCGGCCGGCGCGCTGCTCGTGGTAGCTGGAGACGTCACCGAGCTGCGGGTGCGCGGGCTCGTCGAGCAGGCGTTCGCGGGCTGGCGCGGCGGTCCGCCGGCAGCGCGGGCGCTGCCGCCGCCCCCTGCGACGGCGGCGACCGACATCCTGCTCGTGCACCGGTCCGGATCGACGCAGGCGAACATCGTGCTGGGTAATACGACCATCCTGCCAACGGATCCTGTGTACTACCCGGGGCGGATCGCAACCCAAGTGCTCGGCGGCGGCGCCGACTCGCGGCTGTTTCTCATCCTGCGCGAGCAGAAGGGCTGGACATACGGCGCCTACGCCAATCTGCGGCGCTACCGAGGGCTGGGATATTGGCAGGCGACCGCCGAAGTACGTAACGAGGTGGCTGACAGCGCGCTGAGCGAGCTGCTGCGTCAACTGGACCGCATCCGGACCCAAGCTATCTCCGACTCCGAGCTCGCGGCCGCGAAGGGATTCCTCGTCGGCTCGTTCCCGCTCACCATCGAGACGCCGAGCCAGATCGCCGGACAGGTGGCGAACGCCAAGCTGCTGGGCTTGGGCGACGACTACTTGCGATTGTACCGGGAGCGGTTGTCGGCGGTCACTCCCCTCGCGGCGCGAGCAGCGGGCGCCCGGCTATACCGGCGCGGGGCGCTGACAATCGTGGTAGTGGGCGACGCAGCGCAGCTGTACGACCGGCTCAAGGTGATTGCGCCCGTCCGGCTGGTGGACGTCGACGGCAAGCCCCTCACGACCGCCGAGCTCACCCCAAAGGCGGCGCCGGTGTCGCTCGACCCGGCGCAGTTCGGTCCGCACATAGACAGTTCGCGCGTCCTGTTCCAGGGGAACCCGGTCGGCACGAGCGTGGCGACGGTGCGGCGCACCGCCGATTCGCTCGTCTACACCGAGCACAGCAATCTCGGTGGAGGCGCCTTTCAACAACAGGTCACACTGGTGCTCGACCCCGCGGATGGCTCGAGCCGCCGGCTCGACCGCGTGACGATCCAGCAGGGGCAGCGCAGCGAGACGCACCTGACCTACTCCGGCGGCCGGGTGAAAGGGCGGAGCGCGACGTCCCAGCCGGACGGAAGCACCAAGCCGTTCGACATCGACACGGTGCTGCCGCCGGGCACGATCGACGAAGACGCCGTCGCCTTCTCGGTGCCGGCGTTCCCGCTCGAGTCGGGGAAGAGCTTTGCCGTGAACTTCTTTTCGCCGAGCGAAGGCATCGTGAAGCTGCTCACGTTCAAGGTCGGAGCGCAGGAGAGCGTGGTCGTGCCGGCCGGTACGTTTCAGGCGTACCACATCGCCGTTACAGGGTCGCGCGTGCCGTTCGTGATGTACGTGAGCGGCACCGCGCCGCGCCGCGTCGTGAAGACGGAGTATGTCGGCCAGCCGCTCGTCGTGGAGCTCGTGAAGTGACCCCCATGCGGAGGGACGTGATGCGTAACCCCGAGTATCTGCTGGTCGCGCTGGCGATCGGCTGCGCCTCGGCGGGCGCACGCCGTACCGAGACAGCGAATCCGGCCACCCCCGCCCCCCCCGCGCGGGCCCCGGTGTCGCAGGCGGCCGCGGAGAGCGCCAGCGTCGACCGAGCGCAGTACCCGTCGACGTATCGCCGCCACCCCAATCCACCGGTGCTGATTCGGAACGCGACCGTGATGACGGCCACGGGTCAGGAGATCCGCAATGGGTCGATCGTGCTCCGGGATGGGCGGATCGTCGCGGTGGGGGAGAAGGCGGACGCGCCGGCCGGCGCGGTGGTGGTGGACGGGACCGGGAAGTATGTCACGCCGGGATTGATCGACGACCATTCGCACCTCGGCGTGTACGCCGCGCCCGGCACCGATGCGGAATCGGACGGCAACGAGGCGACTAACCCCGTCACGGCGGAGGTCTGGGCCGAGCACTCGTTCTGGCCCCAAGACCCGCAGATCCCGTTGGCCATCGCCGGCGGCATCACGACGATCCAGGCGCTGCCCGGCTCGGCGAACCTGATCGGCGGCCGCAGCGCGATCCTCAAGCTCATTCCGGCGCGGACGGTGCAGGAGATGAAGTTCCCCGGGGCGCGGTACGGCCTGAAGATGGCGTGTGGGGAGAATCCGAAGCGCGTGTACGGGCGGCGCGGCGGCCCCTCGACCCGGATGGGCAACATGGCGGGCTACCGCACTGCCTTCAGCCAGGCGGAGGCGTATCGCCGGAAGTGGGACAGCTGGAACAAGGACAAGAAGGGCGATCCCCCGGAGCGCAACCTGCGGCTCGAGTCGCTCGCCGAGGTACTGCGCGGCAATATCTACGTCCAGAACCACTGCTATCGCGCGGACGAAATGGCCCAGATGGTCGATCTGGCGCACGAGTTCGGGTTCAAGATCCGGTCCTTCCACCACGCGGTCGAGGCGTACAAGATCGCGGATCTGCTCGCGAAGGAAGGGACGTCGGTATCGGTGTGGGCGGACTGGTGGGGGTTCAAAGAAGAGGCGATGGACGGGATCCAGCAGAACGCGGCGCTCAACCAGCAAGCGGGTGGGCGGCCCCTGCTGCATTCCGACAGTCCGAGCGGGATCCAGCGCCTGAACCAGGAGGCGGCGAAGGCGATGTACGCGGGCCAGCGGGCCGGGATACCGATCACTCGCGATCAGGCGCTGCGCTGGATCACGGTCAATCCCGCCTGGACGCTCGGGCTGGATTCGATCGTCGGCACGCTCGAGCCGGGCAAGATGGCCGATGTCGTCGTCTGGTCGGGCGACCCGTTCTCCGTCTACTCGAAGGCCGTCCAGGTCTACAACGACGGTTGGCTCGTCTACGACCGCAACGACGCGGCGCACCAGCCTCGCACCGACTTCCAGCTGGGGCAGGTACCCGCGCCCGGGAGCGACCGATGATTGCCGTTCTCCTCGCGCAGATGATCGCCATCACGGGCGGGACCGTGTATCCCGTCTCCGGTCCCAAGATTGCCAACGCGACTGTGCTGATTCGCGACGGCAAGATCGCGGCCGTCGGGACCAACGTGAGCGTCCCGACGGACGCCACCCGCATCGACGCGGCGGGCAAATGGGTCACGCCGGGGCTGATCGACGGCGGCGGCCAGATGGGGCTCGTGGAGATCGGAGCGGTCGCCGGCACGCGCGACGGCAGCCTCGCCACCGACAGCGTCGCGGCTTCGTTCAGCGTCGCCGAGGGGCTCAATCCGGCGTCGGTGCTGATTCCCGTCACTCGCATCGAAGGGATCACGACGGCACTCGCCGCTCCGGTGGGGCATCTGATCAGCGGCCAGGCCGTGCTGATCGACCTCGACGGCGCCACTATCGAGCAGATGCTCGTCAAGTCGCCGGTGGGTCTCGTCGTCAATCTCTCCGAGGCCGCCAAGGACGAAGCCGGCGGGTCGCGCGCCGGCGTCTCGGCGCGGCTGCGCCGGTTGTTGCGCGACGCGCTCGAATACGAGCGCCGGAAGGTGGACTTCAGCCGCGGCCAGATGCAGCCGCTCTCGGCGGCGGCCCCTGACCTCGAGGCGTTGCTGCCGGTGCTGCACGGGCGGCTCCCGCTGATCGCGGATGCCGAGCGCCGCAGCGATATCGAAACCGCGCTGCGCCTGGCGAAGGAATTCCAGCTGAAGCTGATCCTGGCCGGCGCCGCCGAAGGGTGGGAGATCGCCGGGGAGATCGCGGCCGCGGGCGTGCCGGTCCTCGTGCAGCCGCTCGACAACATCCCGTCTTACGACTCGCTGGGCGTCCGCTACGAAAACGCCGCGCTGCTCGTGAAGGCCGGCGTCAAGGTGGTGCTCCTGGAGACCGACACCCACAACTCCCGTAACCTGCGCCAGCAGGCGGGGAACGCGGTCGCGTACGGCATGTCGTGGGACCAGGCGCTGCGGGCGGTGACGCTCTCCCCCTCAGAAGTGTTCGGGGTTGCCGATCGGTACGGGTCGCTCGAGCCGGGCAAGGTGGCGAACGTGGTCGTGTGGTCGAGCGATCCGTTCGAGTTCACCACCGGCGTGGAGCACGTGTTGATTCGCGGGAAGGAGATTCCGCTGAAGAGCAGGCAGACGGAGCTGTTCGAGCGCTACAAGAAGCTGCCGCCGACCTACTAGGCCGCTGGAGCGCTCGGTTTCGGGTGAACGCTCACCTTGAAGCGCTTCTTGTTCTTGTGCTCGAACTTCACTACGCCGTCGACGATGGTGAACAGCGTATCATCGGAGGCCCGCCGCACGTTCAACCCGGGATGGAACTTCGTGCCGCGCTGCTTGACGATGATACTCCCCGCCGTGACGAACTCCCCGGCGAAGCGCTTCACGCCCAGATACTTGGGCCCCGAGTCGCGGCCATTGCGCGAGGAGCCGACGCCTTTCTTGTGAGCCATGCGTTCCCTCAGTCCTTGAGCTTCACGTCGGCGATCTTGACTTCGGTGAACGGCTGGCGGTGCCCGGCGTGGCGCCGGTACCCGGTGCGGCGCGCGAACCGGTAGATCTTGATCTTCTCGCCCTTCCCGTGGCGCACGACCTCGGCCGTCACTTTCGCGCCCTTCAGGAGCGGCTTGCCGGCGTGCACGTTCTTGCCGTCGCTCGCCAGCAATACCCGGTCGAACGTCACCTTGCTCCCGGGCTCGCCCGCGAGCAGCGGGACCTTGATGGTGACGCCGGGCTCGGCCTTGAATTGCCGGCTGCCGATCGCGAAAATGGCGTAGGTCATGGGTGGCGGAACCTAAATGGCGCCAATTGGTTAGTCAAGGTCGCCGCGGTGCGTAGAGGCACGCGTAGGGGCACGGCAGTGCCGTGCCCGTACGCCGTGCCCCTACGCCACCGCATACTGTTCGGTCACGTCTCTCCCGGCCGGCTTCGCCATCATCCGGAACTCGTCGAGCCGCATCATCGGGTCGTCGCGCACCTCCAGCTCCAGCCCCGTTTGCTTCTCCAGTTGCCGCAGGAAGTTAGGCTCCTGCTCCACGAGATACAGCGCGACTTCGGGGTGCAGCCGTACCGCGAGCTGGCGCTCCTTGTGCTCCGCGCCGGCGCGCTTGAGCGAGCGCTCCATCCGGCGCACCACCACCTCGGGCCGAAACACCCGTCCGGTGCCATTGCACGTCGGACACTCGGCGGTCATCGAGTGCCACAGCGACGGGCGCACGCGCTGGCGCGTCATTTCGATGAGCCCGAGCTCGGAGACGGCAAATGCCTTGGTCCGCGCGCGGTCGCGGCCCAAGTGCGCTCGCAGCTCCTGCAGCACCTTGTCGCGGTTGCCGCGTGACTCCATGTCGATGAAGTCCACCACGATGATCCCGCCGATGTCCCGCAGCCGGAGCTGGCGCGCCACTTCCCGGGCCGCCTCGACGTTCGTCTTCAGGATGGTGCTCTCCGGGTCCTTCTTCCCCGTGTAGCGGCCCGTGTTCACATCGATCGAGGTCAACGCCTCGGTCGGCTGGATGATGAGGTAACCGCCGGTCGGCAGCTCGACGCGCGGGAGGAAGAGCTTGCGGACCTCCGCTTCGATGTCGTACTCGTCGAACAGCGGGGCCTCCGCATTGTACAGCTTCACCCGTTCGATCAGGTCGGGGTCGATCTGCTTCAGGTACTGCACGATCTCGTTGTGGAGCATCTTCGAGTCGACCAGCAGCGAGTCGACTTTGTCGCTGAACAGGTCGCGGATGATGCCCCGGGTGAGGCTGGTTTCGCGCTGCAGCAGCGCGGGCGCGCGCACCGAACCGGACTTGCGCTTGATCTTTTTCCACAGCCCGTAGAGGTGATCGATCTCGCGCTTGCAACTTTGCTCCGTCAGGTCTTCGGCGACCGTCCGGATGATCCACCCGCCCGAGTCTTTGGGGACGAGCTTGCCGACCATCTCGCGGAGCTTGGCACGCTGGTCGCGGTTCTCGATCTTGCGGGAGACGCCGACTCGGGAGGCGAACGGCATGTAGACGAGGAACCGACCGGCGAGCGACACCTGGGCGGTGACGCGCGGTCCCTTGGTACCGATGGGTTCCTTGATGACCTGGACGAGCTTGGCCTGCCCCTTCTTCAGCTCGTCGGCGACGTTCGGCAAGCGGCGCCGCGACCGGCCGCCGCCTGCCCCGCCGTTGCTGTTCTCGTCATCCGGGTCGTGCGGCTCGTCTTCGTCTTCCGATTCGATCAGGTCGGAGGCGTGGAGGAACGCGCTCTTTTCCGTCCCGATGTTGACGAACGCCGCTTGAATCCCCGGCAGCACCGCGTCCACCGTGCCGAGGTAGATGTCACCCACCATGCGGCGGGTGTCGGGACGATCCACCAGGAGTTCAACAAGGCGGTCGTCCTCCAGGATGGCCACGCGGGTCTCCCGCGGGCTCCCGCTGATGAGTATTTCCCGTTTCAAAGCATGTGCCCTCGATCCCGCTCGGCCAGCAGCCGGTCGGGATCCTATTGTTGTCCCAACAGGAACGCATTTCGCGCAGATTGACGGAGGAGGCGCTGGACCGATTGGACGGACGGCGGAGCCGCGGCGCACTCACGGCGCCCAAGGCAGCGAGCAGTCCTGAAGCCCAATGCATACTCTAAATGTAAGTGGGCTTGCGACTTACGTCAACAGCCCCGAGATTGCAAGGTGTATGATGCGCCCACACAACGGTTTTCTCAGCCCGGGGGTTCTCCTGACAGGCATGCTGCTCGGCGGGGGCGCCCCAGCGGCGTCCGGCCAAACGATCTCATACCCGCCGGCGCGCAAGAGCGACGTGGTCGACGATTACCACGGGACGCGCGTACCGGACCCGTACCGCTGGCTCGAAGATTCGGATTCGCCCGAAACCCGCGCGTGGATCGACGGCGAGAACCAGATCACCGAATCGTATCTGTCGCAGATCGCCGAGCGCGCGACGATCCGGCAGCGGCTCACGCAGCTCTGGAACTATCCCAAGTACGGCGCGCCGTTCCACAAGGCGGGGCGGTTCTTCTTCTTCAAGAACGACGGCTTACAGAACCAAGCGGTGCTGTACAAGCAGGTGTCGCTCGCAGCCGATGCCGAGGTGCTGCTCGACCCGAACGTGCTTTCCCAGGACGGGACCGTCGCGCTCTCCACACTGGCGGTGTCGGAGGATGGGCGGCTGCTCGCCTACGGCACCTCGGCGAGTGGGTCGGACTGGGAGGAATTCCGCGTGCGTGACATCGCGACCGCGCGCGACCGGTCGGACCACCTGCGCTGGATCAAGTTCTCCGGCGCCTCGTGGACGCACGACGGCCGCGGGTTTTTCTACAGTCGCTACCCCGAGGCGGCGGACAAGGCGCTGACGAGCGTGAACCGCTTCCAGAAGGTGTACTACCACCGCCTCGGCAGCGACCAGACGCAGGACGTCCTGGTGTACGAGCGCCCCGACCAGCCGGACTGGGGGTTCAGCGCCGCCGTGACCGACGACGGGCGGTACCTCGTCATGAACGTGTGGCTCGGCACCGACCGCCGGAACCGCGTGTACTACCTCGACCTGCGGAGCGCCACACGCCCCAAGGTCACGGGCGCGGTGGCTCGTCTGCTCGACGACTTCGACGCGAGCTACGGCTTCATCGGCAACGACGGGCCGGTGTTCTACTTCCTCACCGACCTCGATGCCCCGAAGAAGCGCGTGATCGCGATCGACACTCGGCAGCCGGAGCGCGCGCGCTGGCGCGAGATCATCCCGCAGGGCGAGGACGTGCTCGAGGGCGTCCAGATCATCCACGATGTGTTCGTCGCGCACTCCATGCACGATGCTCATTCGCGGCTGCGGCTGTTCGGGCTGGACGGCCGGTTTCTCAAGGACGTCGCACTGCCCACCCTCGGGGCTGTGGCGTCGATCTCGGGCGAGCGCAAGGACGACCAGATGTTCTACGCGTTCACCTCGTTCCTCTACCCCACGACGATCTTCCGGTACGACTTCACAGCGGGCACGTCGAGCGTCTTCAAGGCGCCGGCGATCGACTTCGATCCGTCGGGCTACGAGACGAGCCAGGTGTTCTACGCCAGCAAGGACGGCACGCGGGTGCCGATGTTCGTCACCCACAAGAAGGGCATCAAGCTCGACGGGTCGAACCCGACCTATCTCTACGGCTACGGGGGGTTCGACATCAGTCTCACGCCCAGCTTCTCGGTGAGCCTGCTCGCGTGGCTCGAGCTGGGTGGTGTATACGCGGTGCCGAACCTGCGTGGCGGCGGCGAGTACGGTGAGGACTGGCACCAGGCGGGCATGCACGAGAAGAAGCAGAATGTGTTCGACGACTTCATCGCGGCGGCCGAGTATCTCATCGCTCAGGGCTATACGACGCCGGCGAAGCTCGCGATCGGGGGCGGCTCGAACGGGGGCCTGCTCGTGGGGGCGGCGATCACGCAACGCCCGGAGCTGTTCGGCGCCGCGCTGCCGGCCGTCGGTGTGATGGACATGCTGCGGTTCCACAAGTTCACGATCGGCTGGGCCTGGGTGACGGAGTACGGCTCGGCGGACAGCGCGGCGCAGTTCCCCTATCTCTACAAGTACTCGCCGCTGCACAATCTCAGGGCCGGGACGCGGTATCCGGCGACCTTGATCACCACCGCCGACCACGATGATCGGGTGGTGCCCGGGCACTCGTTCAAGTTCGCCGCGACCATCCAGGCGGCGCAGGCGGGCCCCAAGCCGGTGCTGATCGAGATCGAGACCAAAGCGGGGCACGGCGCCGGCAAGCCAACCAGCAAGGTGATCGAGGAGCAGGCGGACCGGTGGGCGTTTCTGGTGAAGAATCTCGGGATGGGGCGCTAGTCGACTAGGTCTCCAAGTAGCTGTCGCGCGATGACGATGCGCTGGATCTCGCTCGTGCCTTCGCCGATCTCGCAGATCTTCGCGTCTCGCATCATCCGCTCCACGGGGTAGTCCGTGGTGTAGCCGTAGCCGCCGTGCAGCTGGACGGCCTTGGTGGTGGCGCGCATGGCGAGCTCCGAGGCGTACAGCTTCGCCATCGCTGCCTCCTTCTTAAACGGCTGTCCGGTCTGCTTGAGCCACGCGGCGTGGTAGACGAGGTGGGTGGCCGCCTCGATCTCGGTTGCCATATCGGCCAGCGCGAAATGCACCCCCTGGAAACTCGCGATCGGCCTGCCGAACTGCTGGCGCGTCGCCGTGTAGCGGAGGGATGCCTCGAGCGCACCCTCGGCGATCCCCAGCGCCAGCGCGCTGAGCCCGATGCGTCCGCCGTCGAGCGTGTGCAGGAACTGGCGGAACCCGTTGTTCACGGGCCCCAGCACGTTCTCCTTGGGCACGATCGCGTCTTGAAACACGAGCTCCCGCGTGTCCGAGGCACGCCAGCCCAGCTTGTCTTCCTTCTTGGCCGCGACGACGCCGGGACACTTGGGGAGCGAGGCGTCGTGTCCGATCCCGACGCGCGTCGTGTCCGTGAGGTCGCAAGTGTCCTTGGTGACGATGAACGCGGTGATGCCGTGCGTCTGCTTGGCGGCGGGATCGGTGCGGGCGGTGACCACGAAGATCTCACCCACCCCCGCGTGCGTGATGAAGATCTTGGAGCCGTTCAGGACGTAATGGTCGCCGCGGTCGACCGCCGTAGTCTTCGTGCCCCCCGCGTCCGAGCCCGCGCCCGGTTCAGTCAACCCGAAACCGCCCAACACCGTCCCGGTCGCGAGCAGCGGGACGTAGCGTCGCTTCTGCTCGTCCGTCCCGAAGTCGACGATGGGAGAGGTGCCCAGCGTCGTGTGCGCGCTGACGGTGATCGCGTGGCTCGCGTCGACCTTCGCGAGCTCGTGGATCACGATGATGTACGAGAGGTAGTCCATCCCGGAGCCGCCGAGCTGCTCCGGCCAGGGGATGCCGAACAGGCCGAGCTCGGCCATCTGCTTGACGTTGTCCCAAGGGAAGCGGCTCTCGAGATCGTACTGCCGGGCGCTCGGCCGAATGACCTGATCCGCAAAATCGCGCACCATCTCGCGGACCTGGTGGTGGTGGTCGGTGAAGTAGAGGCGGTTGTGCATCGGGGGAAATCTACCTCCTAACCGGTCGTCCCGAACCCCGCCGCAATGCAGTTGATGGACAAGAGCAGCGCTGCCAGCGCGTCTTCGTGCCCGGCGCGGTAGCGCTGCAGCAACGCGATCTGCTGCCGGTTCACTTGGTTCAGGGTCGGCAGGCGCCGGGCGAGCCGTGCCCGGAACTGGGGGAACCGCTCGGCGATGGTAGGGCAGCCCGTAAGGCGCCGCACCACGGCGACCGTCCGGTGGAATTCGTCGGCCAGCGACGAGAAGAGCTCGTGGCACACCCAGGGATCGGGAACCAGCTCCGCGTACGCTCGCGCGAGATCGAGATCGACGTAGGCGAGCGTCTTCTCGACCTCGTCCACGATCAGGCGGAAGAGGCGAGAGTCGGCGAACATGCGTTTGAGGAGCGCTTCCCCGCGCGCGCCCCGCACTTGGAAGAAGGTCTCGAGCCCGGCCCCGACCCCGTACCATCCGGGCACGAAGTGCCGGTTCTGGGTCCAGGCGAACACCCACGGGATCGCTCGGAGCTCGGCCAACGTCCGTGCACCGAACCGTCGCGCGGGGCGCGACCCGATGTTGAGCAGCGCGATCTCCTCGAGGGGGCTGGCCGCCTGGAAATAGCTGACGAGGTGGGGATGACCGAGCAGGCGGCGATAGGCGGCGTGCGCGGCGCCGGAGACGGCTTCCATCGCCTCGTCGAATTCCGCCGTCGGCACCAGCGCTGCCTCGCGCTCCGACCTGACCGAGTGCTCCAGTACGCTGGCGGCGAGGAGCTCCGCCTGGTAGGCCGCGGTGCCGCGATTGGCGTACTTGAACGAGACGACCTCCCCCTGCTCCGTGATCCGCAGACGCCCCTGGATCGAGCCGGCGGGCTGTGCGGCGATCGCGCGGCCCGTGGGCGCGCCGCCGCGGCTCACCGACCCCCCCCGGCCGTGGAAGAACGCGATCGCAACGCCATACTCCCGCCCGAGTCGCGTGAGCTTGAGCTGCGTCTTCGCGAGCTCCCAGTTCGACGTGAGGAAGCCGCCGTCCTTGTTCGAGTCGGAGTAGCCGATCATTACCTCGTACACGCCGCCCTGCGCGCGGATACTGCGCCTGATCACGGGCACCTGGAGCAGCTCGCGCACGATCTCCGGCGCGCGCCGCAGGTCGTCGACGGACTCGAACAGCGGCACGACGGGAAGGGTGCAGCTCTCGGTCCCGGCGGCGTCGGCGAACAAGCCGGCTTCCTTCGCGAGCAGGTGCGCACCGAGCACGTCGGCCGCGTCATGAGTCATACTCAGGATGAAGCTGCCGATCGCCTCGCGGTCGCACTGGTCGCGCAGCTCGCGGATCAGGCGGAACATCCCGAGCGTCTCGGCCGCCTCGGACGGCAGACTCGTCGAGCGGTCGGAGCGGAGCGGCTGGGTGAGCTCGCCCTGGAGCCAGCCGAGCCACGCCGCGGAGCGAGGAGCCGGCGGGTCGCCCTGGTTCCGCGCGCGCCACAGGGCGGTGAGCGCGGCGTCGAGCCGCGTGGTGTTCTCGCGGATGTCGAGCCGGAACGTGCTGAACCGAAAGGCCTCCACCTCCCGCCGCACGGGTCGCACGAGCAGCTCGGCGGTGCCGCGGGCGCGGGCGTCGACGAGGCCGGCTTCGAGAGACTTGAGGTCGGCGATCAACTCGTCGGCCGTGCCATAGCCCAGGGCTGCCGGTGCGGTGCTTCCCTGCTCCGCGCACGTGAGCGTGGCGTCGAGCCGCCGCAGCAGGCACGCGACGTACTGGCGAAACACCTCGCCGGGGTTGCGCGCGGCGATCTCCTCGCCGGCTCCGCTCCGCTCGAGCTGGCGGGCGAGCGCCTGCCGGAACTCCACCGAAATCGGCGCCGCGCGCTCGGTGGGGCTCAGCCTCCCCAGCAGCTCGGCCAGACGCTGCCGATAGCGTCGCAGGCTCGCTACGCGGTTGTCGGACTCGGTTTGGCGCGTCACCTCGTTCGTGACGAACGGATTGCCGTCACGGTCGCCGCCGATCCACGACCCGAACTGGAAGAACGGCGGCACCTCGAACTGCGCCCCGGGATAGGCCTGCCGCAAGGCGCGGTCGAGCTTGTCCCCGAGCTCGGGGACGACATCGAACAGATTCTCCGTGACGAAGTACAGCCCCCAGGCGAGCTCCTGCGCGACCGTCGGCTTTTCCAGCCGCAACTCCCCGGTGAGCCACAGCAGCTCGATCTCCGCGCGCACGCTCTCGATCAGGCCGTTGCGCTCGCGGGGGGTCCAGCGCGGCGCTTCGAGATCGACGAGCCGGCGGTAGATGCGGCGGTGCTTCTCGAGCACGGTGACGCGCTTCGCTTCGGTCGGATGGGCGGTGATCACCGGCCGCACGCGCAGGCGCGCCACGAGGGACCGCATCGCGTCGGCCGAAACGCCCTGCGTGGCCGCGGCGCTCACCACCTGGGCGAAGGTTCCCCGCAGCTGCTCCGGGCCGCGCTCCACTTCGGCCTGGCGCCGCAGGCGCATCGCGGCGTTCTGCTCGGCGATGGAGAGCAGCTGGAACCACATGCCTTGCGCCTGAATCGTGCGTGCCAGGAGCTCGGGGGCCGCGTCCGGGTCGAGGGCTTCGCCCCGCAGCAGGGGCTCGATCTCGGGTTGGTGGACGCGGATTACGTCGACGAACTGGTCGAACAGCAGCTCCGCTACCTGTGCGAGATAATCAGAGGCGGCAGAGGCGGCAGGGACGGCACGGTGGTCGCTCACCTGACGCGGTCGCGCGGGGCGGCTCCGGCGAAGAACGCCTTGAGGTTCTCCAACGCGCGCATGCCCATCGCCACGCGGGTCTCCTGCGTCGCGCTGCCCAGGTGCGGTAGCAGTACGACGTTGTCCAGCTGCAGGAGGCCCGGCGTCACGCGGGGCTCCTGTTCATAGACGTCGAGCGCGGCGCCCGCGATCTGCCCGCGCTCCAGCGCCGTGACGAGCGCCGCTTCGTCCACGATATCACCTCGCGCCGTGTTGATCAGGAAGGCCGTGGGCTTCATCAGGGCGAGCCGCTCGGCGTCGATCAGATGACGCGTCTCGGGCGTCGCCGGCGAGTGGATCGAGACGAAGTCGGCCTCCCGGAGGACCTCCTCGACGCTGCGCTGTTGCTCGGCGTCGAGCTCCGCCATCACCTCCCGCGGCGGGGGGTAGGGGTCGTGGAACATCACACGCATGGCGAACCCGTGGTGGGCGCGCTTGGCGACGGCCCGGCCGATGCGCCCCATGCCGATGAGCCCCAGCGTCTTGCCGCTCAGCTTCGTGCCCAGCATGTGGGTGGGACGCCACCCCGTCCAGGCGCCGCCGCGCACGTGGCGCTCGCCTTCGCCGGCCCGCCGCGCCACCATCAGCATGAGCATGATCGCTTCGTCCGCGGTGTCGTCCGTGAGCACGTCCGGCGTGTTCGTGACGACGAGCCCGCGCGCCTGCGCCGCGCTCACGTCGATGTGGTTGAACCCGACTCCGAAGTTGGCGAGGATCCTGGCCCGGAGCGGCTCGACCGAGAGCGTATCCGCAGAGACGCGATCGCTCACGGTCGGGACCACTCCATCGGCGCTGCGCAGCGCTTCCTGGAGCTCGGCGGTCGTAAACGGGTGGTCGTCCGGGTTCAAGCGCACGTGGAACTCTCGCGCCAACTGTTCTTCGACGGGCGCCGGGAGCCGCCGCGTGACGACGACGGTGGGCCGGCCCGGCGCGCTCACCGCCCGACCATCACGCGGGGGGACGGCCTGCGCGCCAGCGCCTCGGCGACAGTGGACCCGAGCTCGGCTGGACTGGGGGCGACGACGAGGCCGGCCGACCGCATGATCTCGGCCTTCTCGGCAGCCGTGTCGCCGAAGGCCGAGATGATGGCGCCGGCGTGTCCCATGCGCCGGCCTCTTGGGGCCGTCAGTCCGGCGACGTAGCCGATCACCGGCTTCGTCATGTGGTCGCGGACAAACAGGGCGGCATCCGCTTCCTGTGGCCCCCCGATCTCGCCGATCAGCATGACGGCGTCTGTCTCCGGGTCCGCTTCGAACAATGCCAGGATGTCCACGAAGGAGCTGCCGTTGATGGGATCGCCGCCGATCCCGACGCTCGTCGTGATACCGACACCGAGCGCCTGCATTTGAGAGGCCGCTTCATAGCCAAGCGTGCCCGAGCGCGTGACCACGCCGACGTTGCCCCGCACGTAGATGTGCCCGGGCATGATCCCCAGCATGGCCTTGCCGGGGCTGATCACACCGGCGCAGTTGGGTCCGATCAGCCGGGTGCGACGCTCCTTGGCATAGCGCCACAGGTACCGCTTTACCCGCATCATGTCCTGGGCGGGCACGCCGTCCGTGATCGTCACGACGAGCCGGATGCCGGCGTCGGCCGCCTCCATGACGGCATCGGTGCAGAACGGGGCCGGCACGAGGACGAGCGAAGCGGCGGCCTCGGTGGCCGCGACCGCTTCCTTGACAGTGTTGAAGACGGGGCGCTCGAGATGGGTGGCACCGCCCTTCCCCGGGGTCACGCCGCCCACGACGTTCGTGCCGTAGGCGATCATCTCGTTCGCGTGGAACGTGCCCTTGTCGCCCGTGAAGCCCTGGACGATGACGGGGGTCCGTTCATCGAGCAGGATACTCATGCCGCCCGCGCCGCGTTGCGCGCCGCCACCACGCGATCGGCCGCCTCCGCGAGGGTGCCGGCCGTGATGATCGGCAGCCCGCTCTCCCTCAGAATGCGGCGGCCTTCCTCCACATTCGTCCCCGCGAGCCGCACGACCAGGGGGACGGGGACCTGGACTTCGCGGACTGCTTGCACCACGCCCTGCGCCACCCAATCACAGCGGTTGATGCCGGCGAACACATTGACGAGGATCGCCTGGACGTTCTTGTCCGAGAGCACGAGGCGAAAGGCCGCGGCGACGCGATCGGGCGAAGCGCCGCCGCCGATATCGAGAAAGTTGGCCGGCTCGCCGCCCGCGTGCTTGATCATGTCCATCGTCGCCAGCGCGAGCCCGGCCCCGTTGATGATGCAGCCGATGTCGCCGTCCAGGGCCACGTAGTTCAGCCCGTGCTCGGCCGCCTCGGCTTCACGCGGGTCTTCCTGGGCGTGATCGCGCAGCTCGACCACGTTGGGCCGACGGAACAGCGCGTTATCGTCGAAGCTCATCTTCACGTCGAGTGCGAGCACCTGGCCATCCGCCGTCACGACGAGCGGGTTGACCTCGACCATGGTCGCGTCCAGCTCGCGGAAGGCGCGATATGCGCCGAGCAGGATGGCAACGGCCTGGCTCACCTGCGGCGGCGCGAGCCCCAGCCCGAACGCGAGCTCCCGCGCCTGAAACGCCTGCATCCCGACCGCCGGCTCCACGACCTCGCGCAGGATGGCCTCCGGCTCGCGCTGGGCGATCTCCTCGATCTCCATGCCGCCGTGCGGGTGTGCCACGACGACGATGCGCTCGCGCTTGCGGTCGAGCACGAGGCCGACGTACAACTCGCGCGCGATCGGCAGCGCCGCTTCGACCAGCACGCGGTGCACCGGCAGGCCGTCCGGTCCGGTCTGCATCGTCACCAGCGTCTTGCCGAGCAGCTCCTTCGCGGCCCGCCGAACGTCGACGTCGCTGGCACAGAGCTTGATGCCGCCCGCCTTACCGCGCGCGCCGGAGTGGATTTGCGCCTTCACGATCCACCGGCTGCCCCCGATCTCGGTCGCGCGATACACCGCTTGGTCGGCGCTGTACGCGACGCCGCCTTTGGGGACACGGACGCCGAAGCCCGCGAGCAGCTCTTTGGCCTGGTATTCGTGGATGTCCACCGGGTTACGCTCGGGTCGCGGTTAGGGCGGGAGCCGAGCTGGCGCGGGCGGCGATCGCCGCCGCGATCTGGACGATGTTCTGCGCCATGCGCGCCGACGCGGCGTCGATCATTCGGCCGTCGAGCTGCGCGGCGCCGCGACCTTCCCGCGCGGCTTCCTGCAACGCGCTCAGGATGCGTCGCGCCTGCTCCACTTCGGCCGGAGGCGGCGTGAACACCTCGTTCGCGAGCGCGATCTGTGAGGGGTGAATCGCCCACTTTCCCTCGTAGCCAAGCGCCGCCGCGCGGCGCGCCGCGGCCCGATAGCCCGCCGCGTCCTTGAAGTCGCCATACGGCCCGTCGATGGCCCGCAGCCCGTACGCGCGGCACGCGATGACCAGGCGCGACAGCGGTGCATGCCACTGATCCCCGGGATAGTCCGGGTTCGGGCCGCCGATGCTCACGGTCCGCGCCCGCAGGCTCGCGGCGAGATCGGCGACCCCGAAGTGCATCGCTTCCAAACGGCGGCTCGCCTGCGCGATCGCTTCCACGTTGGCCATGCCGAGGGCCGTTTCGATGAGGACTTCGATGCCGATCGGGAGCGGGATGCCGCGCGCCGCCTCGATCTGGGTGAGCAGCGCGTCCACGAGGTAGACGTCGGCCGGAACGCCGACCTTCGGCACCAGCACCACGTCCAGCCGATGTCCCGCTTGCTCCACCACGTCCACCACGTCGCGGTACATGTACTGGGTATCGATGCCGTTGATCCGGACACAGACGGTCTTGCCGCGCGCCCGCCACTCGCGCTCGAGTAAGCCGGCGATGACGTTCTTGCGCGCTTGCTCCTTGTCCGCGGGGGCGACCGCATCCTCGAGGTCGAGGAACACGTAGTCCGCTTCGCTCTCGAGCGCCTTCTGGAACAGCGCGGTTTGAGAGCCGGGCACGGCGAGCTCGCTCCGCTGGAGCCGGGGCCGGACGGGCTCATAGCGGGTGAGGCTCATGTCCTCACGGCCGCGCGTGGCGTCGCCGGCTTGCCACCCCCGGGCAGCGGTGCGTCGGGGGACGGCGCCGCAGCCGGGCGGGGCGGCAGCGGGGCTGCGGTGCCGCGGTAGTGCTCGGCGGCGGCGGCGACCCCGGCGCCGGGGGTCACCTTGATCCCGACGTCGCGCATGGCCATCTCCGCCCCGGCGATCGCGCCGAGCAACATGAGCTCGTTCAGGTCGCCGAGGTGCCCGATCCGGAACAGCTTGCCGGCCAGGCGAGCGAGCCCCGCACCCAACGCGAGGTTGTAGCGCCGGAACGCGACATCGATCACATCGGCGGCATTGAACCCGTCGGGCACCAGGATCGCGCTCACAGTGTCCGAGTGCCACCGCGGCGCCTTGGCGCAGAGCTTCAGACCCCAGGCGCGCACGGCGGCGCGCACGCCGTCGGCGAGGCGATGATGGCGCGCGCAGACGTTTTCCAGTCCCTCTTCCAGCAGCATGTCGAGCGACTCGCGCAGGCCGTACAGCATCGGAATGGAAGGCGTGTACGGGAAGTAACCCGTCGCGTTCGCCTTGATCATGTCGCCGAAGTCGAAGAACACCCGCGGGCACTTCGCCCGCTCGCGCGCGGCGAGCGCCTGCGGGCTCGCGCACACGAGCCCGAGTCCGGCGGGGAGCATCAGCCCCTTCTGGGATCCCGTGATGGCGAGGTCCACGTTCCACTCGTCCATCCGGAACTCGAGCGAGCCGATCGAGCTCACCCCGTCGACATACAGGAGAGCCGGGTGGCGCGCGGCGTCCATGGCCGCGCGTACCGCAGCGATGTCGCTGGTCACGCCGGTGGCGGTCTCGTTGTGGACGACGAGCACGCCCTTGATCTCGTGTTGCGTGTCTGCGGTGAGGATTTCCTCGATCCGCTCGGCCGGTGCACCCTCACCCCACTCCACGTCGATGATGTCCACGCGCAGCCCGTGCCGCTGGGCGAGGTCGATCCACAGATGACTGAACTGCCCATAGCGAGGTGCGAGGACCCGATCTCCCGGCGACAGCGTGTTGACGAGCGCGGCCTCCCAGCCGCCCGTCCCGGTCGCCGGGAAGATGAACGCCTGACCCGCGGTGGTCCGGAAGACTTTCTTGAGATCGTGCAACAGCGCCGCAGTGAGCGTCGGGAAGGCGGAGGAGCGGTGGTCCTCCATGGCGCGGTCCATCGCGCGGAGGATCCGCTCGGGAACGTTGGTCGGGCCGGGAACGAACAGGAAGTTTCGGCCGGGCATGCGGTCGTCCTCGAATGGGGGAGCAAAGCGAAGCGAGCAGGGCGGGCTCTCGCTCGAGACATTCCGGCAAAGCTATTTGCCACCCCCCGCGCCGCAAACTGCACCAACGGGTAGGGGTTAGCTCCCCAGTACGGGGGGCCACGAGATCGCAGTCCTGCGTGTTGCAGGGAGCCGCCCGGCGTCGCACACCGCGTTCGCATGTGTAACAAACGTGCAACAGTCGATCCGAGTGCGCCTCCAGCACGAATCCCTACGGATAAGTGGGGAAAGGTCTTAGCGCCGGCTCCTTTCCGTATGCGGTTTGCACTTTGCGGCCGGAGGGAGGGGTTAGGGAACTCACGTGCGGGGGACCGTGCAGAACCGAGTGCTGCGGAACGCCTTGATCGCCTTCGCCGTCGCCGACCTGATACCGGCGGCGGTGCTCGCGCTGACCTTCCACCCCCCCTTCGTCCAGCGCTTGACGTGGCACGGGACCGGGCGCTCGGTGCCGCTAGTGCGGGTGGCGTGCGTCGTCGCGCTCGCCGCGCTGGCGCTGCTGTTCGTGTTTCGGAAGCGGCTCGGCGCGCTGTTCGACCGTCTCGACGCGTACGTCCGCGCCGCCGCGGCGACGGGGCCGTCGGACGCCCCCGCGGCGACACCCCGGGGTCCTTACGTGGCCCTCGTGGCGCTGGCCCTCGCGGTCGCCGTGGTGGCGGTGGCGCTCGCGTTCGTAAGCCCGCCGGCGTTCCGCGCGTTCATCGCGGAAGACGGGATCGTGGAGTACGCCTCGTCGCTGGCGTGGCTCGCGGCGGCGGCATGCGCGCTCATGGCGCTGTCGCTCGACACGCGCCGGTTCGGGCGCAAGCTGGCTTGCTACCTGCCGCTGATCGCGTTGTGCGTGTTCTGCGGTGGAGAGGAGATCAGCTGGGGGCAGCGCCTGCTGCACTACCAGACGCCCGCTTGGCTGGCGAGCAACAAGCAGCACGAGATCAACCTGCACGACATCGGCAGCATCAGCGTGACCGAGAACGCGTTCTTCGTGTTCACGACGCTCTGTTGCCTGGTCGGGCCGTGGCTACTCGCGCGGGCACCGGCGTGGCGGGTCTACCTGCGGCGGCTCAACGTGCCGGTTGTGGATCCGGTCGTGGCGCGGGTGTACGGGATCGGGTTGGCGGCGTGGGTGGTCGTCGGCCTGCGCTTCGGGACGCTCGGCTTCTCGCCGCTCACGCTGTGGGGCTACTACACCCAGATGGACGACGAGATCTGGGAGTTCTACGCGGCGCTCGGCTTCTGTGCGCTCGCCGCGCTGGACCTCACGCACCGCCTGGCGGCGACGCGTCGCACGCGCGTCCTTCCGAGCTACGCCCAGCGAGCAGCTCCAACCCTGCAAAGGGCGGTCCAATAGTTCCGACGGGATAAGGCGCTCGCAGGCCGCTCAATCCAATGAGCCGCGCGGCGCGATATTCCCACGCTGAAGCGTGGGCTCGGCAAAGCGCTGCGCTAAAGCACACCACGGGCACGCGACTCAGGGCGCCCGGTTCATTCCACAACGATCGCAGCCACTGCACCGCGCCGCCCGTTCTCCGAAGTATGCGAGCAGCATACGCCGGCGGCAGGTTCGCGCTTCGACGTAGCGCCGCATCTCGGGACTGCAGTTTCCCCACGCGAGGTCCCCAGGCCGCCACAGCATGACGCCGGCGGCGCGCCTGCCGTCCCGCCCTGCCCTCCCCGCTTCCTGGTAATACGCCTCGAGGGTGGGCGGCGGGCCCCAGTGGAGCACGAGGCGGACGTCCGGCTTGTCGATGCCCATTCCGAACGCGCTCGTCGCCACGACCACCGGGACGCGGTCGCGCAGAAACTCGAGCAACACCTCGCGCCGCGTCGCGGCGCTCAGTCCCGCGTGGTAGGGGGCGGCGCGCACGCCCATGCGCAGCAGCGCGCGCGCCACCAGCTCGGTGAGGCGGCGCGTCGGCGCGTACACGATAGTATGCCCGTCCGCCTCGCGGATCAGCTTGCGGATGCCTGCGAAGCGGGCTCGGTCGTCGCTCACGCGCTCCACCGCGAACACGAGGTTGGCCCGATCGAACGAGGTGACGACCAGCTCGGCCTGTGGCAGACGCAGCACGTGGAGGATCTCGGCGCGCGCGGCCGGCGTGGCGCTGCCGGTGAGAGCAATCGTCGGAGGGCGCTGCAGCCGATAGCGGTACTCGCCGAGGCGGCGGTATACGGGGCGGAATTCGTTGCCCCATTCCACGATGCAGTGAGCTTCATCCACCGCCAAGAGCGACACCGGCTGCGCGGCGCGCACCAGTCGCGGCACGAGCGCCCCCAACCGCTCCGGCGCGCAGTACAGGAGCTTGAGGCGGCCGTGCAGCGCGGCGTCGAGTACGCTGCGTCGTTGCTCCGGCCGTAGCAGGCTGTTTAGGTAGGCAGCGGCGATCCCCCGTCGCCGCAGCGTGGCGACCTGATCCTGCATGAGCGAGATCAGCGGCGAGACCACCAGCGTGAGCCCGGGCGCCATCAGCGCCGGCAGCTGGTAGCACAGCGACTTCCCCGCGCCAGTGGGCAGCACGGCGAGCACGCTCCGCCCCGCGAGCAGCGGCCCCAGCACTCTCACCTGATGCGCGCGGAACGCGGCATGACCGAACCGCTCGGTGAGCAGCTCGCGGGCG
>MNEL01000024.1 GCA_001917665.1 Gemmatimonadetes bacterium 13_1_40CM_69_22
GTCAGCCCATGGCGCGCGTCTTCTCCGGCATCCAGCCCTCGGGCGAGCTGCACATCGGCAACTACTTGGGCGCCGTGCAGAACTGGGTCAAGCTGCAGCACCAGCACGACTGCCTGTTCTGCGTGGTGGACCTGCACGCCATCACACAGCCCTACGAGGCGTCGAGCCTCGCCCAGCGGACCATCGACATGGCCGTCGGGCTGTACGCCGTGGGACTCGACCCGCAGCGCGCGATCGTGTTCGTGCAGTCGCACGTCCTCGAGCACAGCGAGCTCAACTGGCTGCTCAACACGGTGACGCCGCTCGGCGAGCTCGAGCGCCAGACGCAATTCAAGGACAAGGCGCAGCGCCAGGAGAGCGTGCCGGTCGGACTGCTCAATTACCCCGTGCTCCAGGCCGCTGACGTGCTGCTCTACCGGGCTACGCTCGTCCCGGTCGGCGAGGACCAGCTCCAACACCTCGAGCTGATGCGCGAGATTGCGCGCCGCTGGAACGCCCGCTTCGCGAACGACGGCGGCTTCGCCTTCCCCGAGCCGCAGGCGCTCCTATCCACGGCGAAGCGCGTCCTCGGGCTCGACGGCCGGGCCAAGATGTCCAAGAGCTTGGGCAACACCATCGGCTTGTTCGACTCGCCGGAGGCCATCTGGGAGAAGCTCAAGCCGGCCGCGACCGACCCCGCCCGGGTCACCCGGAAAGACCCCGGCAACCCCGACATCTGCAACATCTTCACCATCCACCAGGGCTTCTCGAGCCCCGAGACTCAGGCGCGGGTCGCGCATAATTGCCGCACTGCGGGCTGGGGATGCCTCGACTGCAAGCGGGTGCTGGCGGACAATATGATAGCCGCGCTCACTCCCATCCGCGAGCGGGCGCAGGCGCTACGGGCGGAGCCGCTCAGCGTGAGCGCGACCCTGCGCGCCGGCGCCGCGAAGGCACGGGTGCTCGCTCGCGAGACGATGACCCAGGTGCGGCGCTGCATGGGCCTGCTCGAGGCGGGGGAGGCCTGATGCAGCACTTCGCCCAGCAGATGGTCGAGATGTTCCGGCTGGAGCTGTTCCTCCAGCTCTGCCTCGCGACGCTGTTCGGGGGGGCTATCGGCTTGGAGCGAGAGCTCGGGGGCAAGCCGGCTGGCTTGCGGACGAACATCCTGATCTGTATCGGCTCCGTGCTCTACACGAAGTTGTCGATCACGATGGCTACCGGGAACGCCGACCCGACGCGCGTGGCCGCCCAAATCGTCACCGGTGTCGGCTTTATCGGCGCCGGCACGATCCTCCACGCCCGCGGCGCAGTCGTGGGCCTGACCAGCGCCGCGACGATCTGGGTGGTCGCGGCGATCGGCGTCGCCCTCGGCGCCGCATTCTACTGGGAAGCGGCCGGCACGACGCTGCTGGTCCTGCTCGTGCTCCGGGGACTCGGACGGGTCGAGTTGCTGGTCGAGCGACACTCCACGCAGAGCATGCTCACCATTCACACCCGTCCGGACCCGACCGTCGTGGAAGATCTCGAGACGGTGGTGCGCCGCACCGGGCTCGAGATCGAGCGCCAAGCCAGTCGCCGCGAGAACGTCGACATGGTGATCGACTTCACGCTGCGGGGGCCGAAGCGGCTTCACGACGAGGTGATGATCGCGCTGCTCCATCACCCCGGCGTGCGAACCGTCTCCACCGGAGAGTGACGAGACGCCTGGTGGTGGACCTCGCCTCGCCGCGGGCCGCCTGGCGGGTCCAGCCGTCCGCGGTGCAGGCGATTCGGGACGCCCTGGGCGAGGGGTGGGAAGTGGTCGAGGTCCACGCGCCGGCGGCGTCGGACGGGGACGGCGGCTCCGGAACGCCGGAGGCGAACGCCGCGGCGCGCGGGGCGGAGATCTACGTGGGGTACGGCGTGCCCGCCGGCGTCGTGCAGGCGGCCCGCGGCACGCTCAAGTGGGCCCACAGCGGCACGGCGGGAATCGGCGCGAGCCTGGCGCACCTCAGGGGGGCGGGCGTCGTGCTCACGAACTCCGCCGCGGTACACGCCGATCCGATCGCGGATTGGGCGATCGCCGCGCTGGCGTACTTCGCCCGCGGCCTCGACCGGTTGCGCGAGTTCCAGGTAGCGGAGCGGTGGGCGAGGGTGGAATTCGCCGACCTGGTGATCCCGGTGCGAGAGTTCGGCGAGTTGCGCGTCGGCGTCTTCGGGCTGGGTGGGATCGGCGGGGCGGTGGCCCGCCGGGCGCTGGCGCTCGGCATGAGCGTGGCGGGCGTGCGTCGCCACCCCGAGCGCGGCGGGCCGCCCGGTGTGCGCTGGGTGGGCGGACCAGGCGACCTCGGGCGCCTGGCCGCCGAGAGCGACTGCCTGGTGATCGCCGCGCCGCACACGCCTGACACCGCAGCCGTCGTGACCGGGGCGGTGCTGGAGCGGCTCCCAAGCGACGCCATTGTCATCAACGTCTCTCGCGGCACGCTCTTGGACGAGACGGCGTTGCTGCACGCCCTGGATGCCGCTCGGCTGCGCGGCGCGGCGCTCGATGTGTTCTCGGCGGAGCCCCTTCCGGCGGGGCATCCGCTGTGGCGTCACCCGCGGGTGCTCGTGAGCCCCCACGTGGCGGCCGTGACGACGCGCTTCTGGGAGCGCGAGACGGGGCTGATCGTGGAGAACATCCGGCGCTATCTTGCAGGGGCGCCCCTCGCCAACGTCGTCGACCTGGAGGCCGGCTACTAGTGGAGGAGAAGTCCCGCAGCGCTCGGGCCAGCGCCGCCGAGACGCAGCCGCGCGGCGTCGAGCAGATCATCAAGGCGGCGATCGATCGCGGTGCCTCCGACCTGCACATCAAGGCCGGCGACGTGTTTCGGGCCCGCATCGACGGCAAACTGGTGCCGCTCACGAAGCAGCGGCTCACGCCCGAGCAGACCAGGGCGATCGCGCTGCGCCTGATTGTCAATGAGGACGACCGGGCCAGGCTCGACAAGCTGCACGAGTACGACTGCTCGTGGGGCGTGCCCGGGGTCGGGCGGTTCCGCATCAACATCCTGCGGCAGCGCTCGTCGTTCATGATCGTGATGCGCGTGATCCCGTTCGACATCCCGACGTTCGAGTCGCTCAAGCTGCCGTCCATCCTCACGACGATCGCCGCGGCGGAGCGGGGCTTGATCCTGGTGACCGGGGGCACCGGCTCGGGCAAGAGCTCCACCATGGCGGCGATCGTGAACCACATCAACCAGACGCACCAGAAGCACGTCGTCACGCTCGAGAACCCCATCGAGTTTCTGCATCGCGACATCAACTCCTCCATCACGCAGCGCGAGATCGGCGTGGACACCGAAGACTTCCGGGCCGGCCTGCGGGCCGCGCTGCGGCAGGATCCGGACGTGATTCTGATCGGGGAGCTGCGGGACGTCGAGACGGTCGATACCGCGATGAAAGCGGCCGAGACGGGGCGCCTGGTGATCACGACCCTGCATACCCCGGATGCGGCGACGACCGTGAGCCGCGTCCTGGCGATGTTCCCGCCCGAGGAGCAGGAGATCGCGCGCTTGCGGCTCGCCGAAGCGCTCCAGGCCGTGGTCTCGCAGCGGCTGTTGCCGCGCGCCGACGGTCACGGACGCGCGGCGGCCGTGGAGATCTTGATCTGCACGGCGGCCGTGCGCGACATCATCCGGGACGCGAGCCGTGCCCCCGAGCTGCACGACTACATCCGCGACGCCCGCGAGCAGTATGGGATGCAGACCTTGGACCAGCACCTGCTGGACCTGGTCGCGGAAGAGGTCGTCACGTACGAGACGGCCCTCGCCGCCGCGAGGCCATCGGTCGACTTCGAGCTCCAGATGCGGACGCTGCGACGACGCGCGCGCGTGACCGAGCCGGCGGCGGTTCAGTCGAGCGCGCCCCGCAAGCGGTGAGCGGTCGGCCGTTCGGGGGGGTGCTCGCCCCCATCACCACGCCGTTCGACGGCGCCACCGGCGCGGTCGCCCCGATCCACCTCCGCCAGAACGTGGTCCGCCTGCTCGACGCTGGCCTGGACGGCGTGGTGGTCGCGGGCTCGACGGGCGAATCCGCGTTACTCGACCCCGACGAGCAACGCCGCATGATCGGCTGGGTGCGCGAGGTGCTGCCCGATGGGCGCTGGCTCGTCGCCGGGACCGGCGCCGAGTCCACACGGCAAGCGGTGGCGCTCACCCGCGCGGCGGCGGCGGAAGGGGCGCACGCGGTGCTCGTGCGTCCACCCGCCTACTTCGCGAACGCGACCTCCCCTGCTACGCTCGCCGCATACTACCGTGCGGTCGCGGACGCGAGCCCCGTTCCCGTCCTCATCTACAACATTCCCAAGTACACGCACCTTGCCCTCGCGGCCGGACTGCTGCTGCAGCTCGCGGAGCACCCGAACATCCGCGGCGTGAAGGATTCCTCGGGGGACGCGAAGAACCTGGCGGCGTATCGGGACGCGCTGCCCCGGTGGAGCGTCCTGGTGGGCTCGGGATCGCTCCTGTACGCGGCGCTCGAGCTCGGGTGCGACGGGGGCGTCCTGGCCGTGGCGTGCTTCGCGGCTCGCCGCTGCGCCGACTTGGTCGCCGCCTTCCGCGCCGGGGATCGGGGCCGCGCTGGGGCGCTGCAGGAATCGCTCGGGCCGCTCGACAAGGAGATCGTCGCGAAGCTCGGCCCCGCGGGTGTGAAGGCCGCGATGGACGCCGTCGGAGGGGGGCTGTACGGCGGCCCCGTGCGGGCTCCGCTCGCGCCGCTGGCCCAGGCCGATCGGGAGCGCGTGGCGAGCCTCGTCTGCGCGTGACGGATGCCCGGGCGCTGCTCGAGGAGATCTCCGTCTCGCGGCTGGTCGGCACGCGCCGCCACGCCGCCGTCCGCGAGATTCTGAAGCGCGAGCTCGTCGCGCGGGGGTTTGTCGTCATGGAGCAGCGATTCGTGGCACGACCGCACCTGCCGCTGTGGGGTCGCGCGGCTGCCGACGCCGTCAACCTCATCGCGGTCCGACCGCGCGCCCGCATCACCGCCTGGCTCGCAGCGCACTACGACTCGAAAGGCCAGCCGATCTCGATGGCCGCGCGCTTGATCCTGGCGGCGGCGTTCCTCGTGGGCTGCCTCGTCGCTCTGGCGGCGCTGCTGGCAGGCGGCCCGCCGCTCGCCCTCGCGGTTCCCCTCGCGCTCGGCGCGCTGTTCGTCGCGCTGAGCCGCGTATCGGGCAGCTCTCCCGGGGCGGTGGACAACGGCTCGGGCGTGGTGACTCTGCTGTCGACGGTGGACGCGCTCCCGCCCGATGCGGCGGTGGGCGTCGTCTTCACCGACGCCGAGGAGCAGGGGCTGCTCGGCGCGAGAACGCTCGTCCGCGAGCGCGCCAACCTCCTGGCGGACACCACCCTCATCAACTTCGACGGCATCGACGACCGCGGGCGGACGATCGCGTTCGTGCATCGCGGCGGTCCGATCGTGGATGGAATCGTGCGCTCGCTCGGCGCCCGGCGCGCCCGCCTGCTGCCGGTGCTCGTGGACGGCTTGGCCCTCGCGCACGCCGCGCGGGAGTGCGTGACGATCATGCGCGGCGACTGGGGGACGGCGCGGGTCGTGCACACGCCGCGGGATACAGCCGACCGGCTGAGGCTCGCGGGGGTGCGAGAAGTGGCCCGGGGTGTCGCGGCCGGGTTGTCCCCGGGCTGAGAGCCCGGGCTCGGCGTGGTGTGCGTCCTTACAGGACGCCGCTGCGGCCGAGCGCGCCCTCTCAGGGCGCGGACAACGGCGCGTTGACGCCCAACGGCGATTGGCCTAGCTTCTCCCAGAGGATGCTCACACGCCCCGTCCCGCGGGGCGTTTTTATTGGAGCGCTATGTTCGGGCCGAAGACACACTGCGTCGTGGTGGTGGGCGCCCAGTGGGGCGACGAGGGTAAGGGGAAGCTCGTCGACGTGCTCGCCGAGCGCGCCGATCTGGTGGTGCGCTATCAGGGGGGCGCCAACGCCGGCCACACCGTCGACACCGGGGCCGGCGAGTTCGTGCTGCACCAGATTCCGTCGGGCATCATTCAGGGCGCCGTGTGCGTGGTCGGGAACGGCGTGGTGCTCGATCCGGAGACGTTCTTCACCGAGCTCGACGCCCTCACATCGCGCGGGATCCGGACTGACCACAAGCTCTACGTCTCGGACCGCGCGCACCTCACGCTCCCCTATCACAAGCTGCTCGATCGCGCGCGCGAGCAGCGGGACAAGATCGGCACCACCGGGCGTGGCATCGGGCCGACTTACGAGGACAAGTACGGGCGGCGCGGCATTCGCGTCGGCGACCTGCGCAACCTCGACCGCGCCAAGGAGCTCGTCTGCGCTCGCGTCGGGGCGGCGAACGAGTTCCTCGAGCTGCTCGGCTCGCACGAGCGGGCCGACTCCGACGAGCACGTGGACCTGCTCGACCGCCTCGCCCCTCGCCTCCTGCCGATCGCCGTCGACGCCGGCCGAGTCGTGTACGAAGCGCTGCAGCGCGGCGAGTCCGTGCTCCTGGAAGGGGCGCAGGGCGCCTTGCTCGACGTCGATCACGGCACCTATCCCTACGTGACGTCGTCCAACACCACCGCGGGTGGCGCGGCGGTCGGCGCCGGGATCGGCCCCACCGCCATCGACGCGGTGCTCGGAGTAGTCAAGGCCTACACGACCCGCGTGGGGAACGGGCCGCTCCCGACGGAAGCGGAGGCGAAGCTCGCCGAACGCATCCGCGAGCTGGGCGGCGAATTCGGGGCGACCACCGGCCGGCCGCGCCGCTGCGGATGGTTCGACGCCGTAGTGGTGCGCTACGCGGTGCGGGTGAACGGCCTCACCGGCCTCGCCGTCACGAAGCTCGACGTGCTCGATTCGTTCTCTCAGATCCCCGTGTGTGTCGGGTACCGCCTCGACGGCGAGCCGTGCGACAGCATGCCCGCCGAGGTGGAGCGCCTCAATCGGGTGGAGCCCGCCTACGAGACGCTTCCGGGCTGGCAGAGGTCGCTCAGCCACGTGCGGCGCCTCGCCGATCTGCCGCCCGCGGCGCGGGCGTATCTCGACCGGCTCCAGGACCTGGCCCACGCGCCCATCCACTACGTGAGCGTCGGCACCCGCCGGGACCAGATCATCGAAGTGACGTGAAACGGCTGCTCTGGGGCGCACTCGGCCTCATCGCCCTGCTGGGCGCGACCGGCGGCGCGACGCGGCTCTGGCTGGGCGCCGACGTGCCGCCGCTCGGCGGACGGGAGCCGGTCGCCGGCTTGCGGGATTCCGTAGCGGTGCTGTGGGATTCCCTCGCCGTGCCGCACATCTCGGCCCGCGACGAGGAAGATCTGTTCACCGCGATCGGTTACCTGCACGCCCGCGACCGGATGTGGGAGATGGACCTGCTGCGGCACGCCGCCCTAGGGCGGCTCAGCGAGCTGTTCGGCGCGCGCACCGTCGGCGCGGACCGAGCGCTGCGCACGCTCGAGCTCGGGCGGATCGCCGCCGCGCAGCTCGGAATCACCCGCCCCGAGGGACGCCGCATCCTCGAGGCGTACGCGCACGGCGTGAATGCGTGGATCGCGCAGGGCCGGTACCACGCCGTGGAATTCCGGATGATCCGGCATGCGGCCGAGCCGTGGCGCCCCGAGCATTCCCTCGCAATCGGCCGGCTCGAGGCGTGGGACCTCCGCACCACCGGGGACGAGCTCGAGCTCGGGAGCGTGGCGGCGCAGCTCGGCCCAGACCGGGCGGCCCAGCTCGCCCCGACGTATCCCGACACGGCGCCGACGATCGTGCCCCGGGGGGAGTGGCGCACAGGGCGTGGTGTCGGGGTGCAGCATGCTGCGCCCCTACGTTCCGCGCCATCACTGTCGTTTAGGACAGTGTCTCGCCGAGCCCACGCTTCAGCGTGGGGACTCGACGAGCGTGGATTCGATGGCCGCGCCCCCGCGTCCAACGCCTGGGTTTTGGGCCCGTCCCGCACGGCCTCCCACAAGCCCATCCTCGCCAACGACCCCCATCTGACGCTGCGGGCGCCGTCCATCTGGTATCTCGTCGGCGCGCACGCACCGGGATACGAGGTCGTCGGTGCCACCATCCCGGGGATTCCGATCGTCGTCCTCGGGCACACCGCGCGCCTCGGCTGGGGCTTCAGCAACGCGATGGTGGACGACGTCGACTACGTCGCCGAAGAGCTGAGCCCGGATTCGACGCGGTATCGAACACCCGGCGGCTGGGCCCGGACGGAAGTCGTCGCGGAGACGGTTCTCGTGCACGGCGGCACGCCCCTCGTCTACCGGCGCCTCCGCACCGCCGACGGCCCGGTGATCGAGCGCGCCGGACGCGAGCCGGGGCCGCCACTGGCCATGCGGTGGGTGGCGCACGATCCCACGGATGAGATCGGCGCACTACGGGCCATGGGGCGCGCGACCGACCTGCCGAGCTTCGAGGCGGCGGTCGCGGGATTCCGCTCGCCCGAGCAGAACGTGGTGTACGCCGACGCGGCCGGCAACATCGCCTATTTCCTCGCCGGGCACGTGCCGGTGCGACGCGGCGGCGCGGGGTTCGGCCCTGCGTCCGGGTGGGCGACAGCGGGGCGGTGGGACGGCTACCTGGCGGCGGCCGAGTTGCCGCGGATGGTGAACCCGGCGCAGGCCTATATCGTCACCGCGAACAATCGTGTCATCGGCGACGAATATCCCTTCTACATTTCCCGGGAATGGGAACTGCCGTATCGGGCCCAACGCATCCTGGAGCTGGTCCGTCGGGACAGCGCGGCCACGGCCGGCTCGGTGGCGCGGGCGCAACTCGACATCGTGGACGTGTTCTGTCGGGCGATCGCGCCGCTTGCGGCTCGGGCCGCCGCGGCGGCGGGCCGCCCCGACGTCGCCGCCGGATTGCGCGCTTGGGATGGCGCCATGAGCCCGGAGCGCACCGAGCCGACACTCGTGTGGAGCTGGTATCGTGAGCTACAGCGTCTCGTCTACGACAGTGTGTCGCCCGGGTATCGGCCTGCCGAACCGCTGCACCGCTGGCTCGCTCGTGGCTGGGGCCCGTGGAACGATCTCGCGGCACTCGAGCGTCAGGCGATGGCGACGGTGCTGCCGCGGGCGGCTGGGCGGCCTTGGGGGAGTGTGCACGCAACGGTCCAGGAACATCCGCTGAGCGCGGTCCCGTTGCTCGGGCGACTCCTCAGGTTCAATGTCGGGCCGCTCGTCACTCCCGGGGGTAACTACACCGTCAATGTCGCTTCCACCGATGAGTTCGCCGCGCCGTTCGCAAGCTCGTGGGGCCCATCGCTGCGTCACGTCGTCGATTTCGGCGATGTGGACGGTGCCGGGGGCTTCATCCTGCCGACGGGGCAGTCGGGCTACCCGCTGTCACCGCACTATCGCGACCAGACCACGCGGTGGCTCAAGGGGCAGCTCTGGATCCTGCCGCTGGATGTGCAACGGGTGCGCAGCGTGAGCCGTCTGGTGCTCGTGGCCGACGGACGCGAACGCCCCTGATGCTCGACGTCGCGGTGATCGGTGCGGGGCCGTGCGGCCTCGCGGTGGGCGTGGCCGCGAAGCGCGCCCACCTCACGTGCTCGCTGTTCGACAAGGGGCCGGTCGTCTCGAGTCTGATGCGTTATCCCCTCTACATGACTTTTTTCTCGACGCCCGACAAGCTCGAGGTCGGTGGCGTCCCGTTCGTCACGGCCGCCGAGAAGCCCAGCCGGCGGGAGGCCCTCACCTACTACCGCAAGGTGGCGGACTACTTCGAGCTGGACGTGCGGCAATACCACGAGGTGCAGGGCGTGCGGCGGTCGCGCGAGGGGTTCGAGCTGACCGCGAGACACCCGGGGAAGACGGAGCCCGAGACGGTATACGCGCGCAACGTCGTCTACGCCACTGGGTACTTCGAGTCGCCCAACCCTCTCGGTGTGCCCGGGGAGGACCTCCCCCACGTGTCGCATTTCTTCACGGAGGCCCACCCGTACTGGCAGCAGCGGGTAGTCGTGGTGGGTGGGGGCAACAGCGCCGTCGAAGCAGCGCTCGAGCTGCACCGCGTCGGCGCGCGGGTCACGCTGGTGCACTTCCTCGGCGAGTTCGACCGCGGTGTGAAGCCGTGGATCCTGCCCGACGCGACGAACCGCGTGAAGGACGGAAGCATCGCTGTTCGCTGGTGTAGCCGGGTCGTGGAGATCCGGCGCTCCGAGGTCGTGATTCGCTTCGAGATGGACGCGCGGCTCGAGGCCCTGCCCGCCGATTTCGTGCTCGCCCTCACGGGCTACCGGGCGGACCTGACGCTGCTGCGCATGATCGGCGTGGAAGTCGACGAGACGACCGGCGTCCCGCGTCATGACCGGGCCACCATGGAGACCAACGTCGGGGGCGTCTACCTCGCCGGGGTGCTCGCGTCGGGGCTGGACGCGAACAAGACTTTTATCGAGAACGGCCGCGCCCACGGCGGGCTCATATGTGAGCACATCAAAGCAAAACCCCCCAGGGTTGCCCCTGGGGGGTGATCGCCTGCTCGACATCGTGCGCCCTAGAACCCGATGCGAGCGAGACGAAGCTCTTGCTCGAGGAGCCAAACAAAAGACCCCGCGCTCTCTTGCCAGGGCGTGGGGCCGCTGCCAACCTCCGGCAGCCGGGCTGTCTCGCCAACTGAGACCCCTTGGCTTTGCGCCCCGCCGTCACCGGCGGTTTGCCCTGAACAGAGATGTGCTAGGCTGGGAATGGGCAAAAACGGTGCCCAACAGTAAGTTGCATCAAGCCGTCACTTAGCCAACAGCCTGCGCCCGTGATATCTTGCAGAACGCACAATTTCATGCATAAAGCGACATGTCGCCGGTAGTCCTGGTGGCCCCGGCCGCGTTCAAGGGCACTCTCGGCCCACGGCAGGTGGCGGAGGCGCTCTCGACCGGCATTCGGCGGGCCCTTCCAGAGGCCTCACTCCTCCAGTGTCCGATTTCCGACGGCGGCGATGGCTTACTCGACGCCGTGCTCGCCCCCGCGTCGCTGCGTGAGAAGGTGCAGGTGACGGGCCCGCTGGGAACGCCGGTGAGCGCCGTCCTTGGCTGGGTCGACCCGGAGACGGCGATCTTCGAGAGCGCCACGGCATCCGGAATCGCGCTGCTCCGTCCGGATGAGCTCGATCCGCTGCGTGCCACCACGCGGGGTGTCGGGGAGCTGATCTGGGAGGCGGCGGAGCGTGGCGCCCAGGTGGTGGTTGTCGGGTTGGGTGGCTCGGCCACGGTGGACGGCGGAACCGGCGCGGCGTGCGGGCTGGGTTGGACGTTCGCGGACACCCGAGGCGAGGCGCTTCCCGAAGGGGGCGGCTCCTTGGTACAGCTCGCAGACTTGGGAGGCGGCTGGGCACTCGCCGCGCAGGTCCTCGCACTCGCGGACGTAACGACGCCGCTGGTTGGCACAGGCGGGGCGGCGCCGGTGTTCGCGCCGCAAAAGGGCGCGGGTCCGGAGGGCGTCAAGCTGCTCTCGCGCGGGCTGGAGCGTCTCGCCGACCTGATGGCGCGCCATGGCCGGCCGGAGCTCGCGACCGTGCCCGGCGGCGGCGCCGCCGGCGGGCTCGGGGCCGGTCTCGCGTTTTTCGCCAAGGCCCGACTGGTGCCGGGCGCCGAGTGGGTGCTGGGGCGCGTGGGGTTCGACGCCGCCCTCGCCAAGGCGGACTTCGTCGTGACCGGTGAGGGCGCGTTCGATCGGACGTCGCTCGCCGGCAAGGCATCGGGGGAAGTGGTCCGGCGTGCGCAAGCGGCGCAGAAGCGCGTCGCCGTGGTGGCGGGGAAGGTTGAAGGCCTGATCGGCATCCACGCCCTGGACGGAGAAGGCCGGATGCTCGATGCGGCCGGGATCGCCGAGCTCGCCGAGCGCGCGACGCGGCAGGCATTTGGGTTGCCTCTGCCCTAGCGGCCGGTCTATCTTCCGGCCCTCTATGCCCGCAAACGACAACGTGATGGAGAAGCTCGTGTCGCTCGCCAAGCGACGCGGGTTCGTATTTCAGTCGTCGGAGATCTACGGCGGGCTCGGGTCGGTGTGGGACTACGGGCCGCTCGGCGTGGAGCTGAAGAAGAACATCAAGGAGCGCTGGTGGCGCTCCCTGGTGCACGCGCGGGAAGACATCGAGGGCCTCGACGCGGCCATCTTGATGCACCCGAAGGTGTGGGAGGCGTCCGGGCATGTTGCGGGATTCACCGATCCCCTGGTCGACTGCAAGCAGTGCAAGAACCGGTTCCGCGCGGACGATCCGCGCATCAAAGGCACGCCGGGCGAGCCCACGGCGCAGTGCCCGGTGTGCGGGAACCAGGGGACCCTCACGGCGCCCCGGATGTTCAACCTCATGTTCAAGACGTTCATGGGCCCGGTTGAGGAAGCGGCGGCGGTGGTCTACCTACGGCCCGAGACGGCGCAGGGGATCTACGTGAATTATCTGAACGTCCTGCAGTCGTCCCGGCAGAAGATCCCGTTCGGCATCGCCCAGATCGGCAAGGCATTCCGCAACGAAATCACGCCCGGGAACTTCATCTTCCGGACCCGGGAGTTCGAGCAGATGGAGATGCAGTTCTTCGTGAAGCCGGGGACCGACTCGGAGTGGTTCGAATTCTGGCGCCAGGAGCGGCTGAAGTGGCTCGTCGGGCTCGGCATCCGCGCCGAGAAGCTGCGGTTTCACCAGCACACCAAGGATGAGCTCGCGCACTACGCCAAGGACGCCTACGATATCCAGTACGAGTTCCCCTTCGGGTGGCAGGAGTTCGAGGGCATTCACAACCGCACGAACTTCGATCTGTCGCGCCACCAAGAATTCTCCGGGAAGAAGCTCGAGTACCTGGACACCGCCACGAACGAGCGGTTCATCCCGTACGTCGTGGAGACCTCGGCCGGCGCCGACCGCACCGCCCTCGTGGTGATGGTGGACGCCTACCACGAGGAGGACGTGGAAGGCGAGAAGCGCGTGGTGTTGCGGATCCATCCGGCGATCGCTCCCCTCAAGGCAGCCGTGTTTCCCCTCGTCAACAAGGACGGGATGCCCGAGCTGGCGCGCCGGCTCTACGACGACCTGCGCAAGCACTACAACGTGTTCTACGACGACGGCGGCTCGATCGGGCGCCGCTACCGGCGGCAGGACGAAGCCGGCACGCCCTTCGGGATCACGGTCGACGGCCAGTCCACCGCGGATGGAACCGTTACGGTACGGGATCGCGATACGCTGAAGCAGGATCGGGTAGCGAGCGACCGGCTGGTGAGCTATCTGCAGGAACGGCTCAAGGGGTAGCGCCGACTTGCATGCGCTTCGACGACTTCCGTGCCATGATCCACCGTCTCGCCCGCGACGTGCCCGCCGAATTCTCGGACGGCATCGTCGCGATCGAAGTGAGCCCGAAGACGTTACCCCATCCGCGACGCGGCGACGTCTACACGTTGGGTGAATGCATCCCGCTCGAATGGAGCGGCAGCGGGGCCGATCTACAGTCGCGCGTCGTTCTCTATCACGGCTCGTTCGCCGCGCTCGCACGCCTCGGGGATTTCGACTGGCGCGCGGAGGCGTGGGAGACGCTCACCCACGAGCTGCGACACCACCTCGAGTGGCGCGCGCATATCTCCCGCCTCGAGGCCTACGACTGGGCGGCGGAGGAGAACTTCAAACGCCACGAGGGTCAGCCCTTCGACCCGCTGTTCTATCGGTCGGGGGAATGCGTGGAGGACGAAGTCTGGAAGGTCGACGACGATCTCTTCGTGTCCCTGGACGACTCGGGCGCGCGCGGCAAAGAGATCGAGATTCCCTGGCACGGTCGTGCCTATCAGGTGGCCGTCCCGCCGGTCGAGCTGACCACGGCGTTGTTCCTGATCCTGGACGGCCTGCGGGACCCCCCACCCGGCGACGCCGTGGTGGTCGTGAAGCCGGCGCAAGGGCTCCGGGACCTGTTGCGGCGTCATCCTGCCCCCGTCCAGGTGGTGGCGCGGGTGACGCCGCTCGATGCCTAAACAGGTGTTCCTCGCGACGCGGGACCTCGTGTTCCGCTCGAAGCTCGCTCGCGTCGTCGTCGCCGCCGGGGCGGAGGTGACGCGTGACGAGGCCGCGTGCGAGCTCGCCGTGCTCGAGATCGAGCCCGCGGGGTCGACGGACCGCATCACCAGGCTCGTCGCGCGCGGGACCCCGGTCCTGGCCTACGGCTCGCACGTACGGGCGGATCTGCTACGGACCGCCCGCGAGGCGGGGGCCACGGCGGTGCCGAATTCGCAGGTGGAAGAACGGCTTGCAGAGCTGTTAGGAACGATGTAGGGGCGCAGCATGCTGCGCCCCTACGGTGGTGCGGTGTCTTGGGCGGTTACTTCGACGCAACCTGTACGTCGATCTGCCGCGGCTTCGCCTTTTCGACCTTCGGCAGCGTCACCGTCAGCACGCCGTGCTCGTACGTCGCCTTGATGCCATTGGCGTCGACGGTCGCCGGCAGCGTGAAGCTTCGCTCAAACGTGCCGTAGGTCCGTTCGTAGCGGTGCACCCGCTCGGTGCGCTGCTCGGCGACCTGCTCCTTGGTCCCGTGAATCGTGAGGACGTTGTTCTCGAGCGAGATCTTCACGTTCTCCGGCTTCACACCCGGCACCTCGGACATGATCCGGATGGCGTCGGCCTCCTCGAGGATGTCCACAGGCGGTACCCAGGACGCGCCTGCGCTGTCGCGGTACTGCCAGTCGAGGTTGCCGAACGCCTCGCTGAAGAGGCGGCCAATCCGGCGCTCGAGGGTAGTCCCGTCCAGCGCGGGCTCTCTCGAGTTACGAGTTGTGACGAACATAAGCAGGACCTCCTTATTGAGGACGTGGTTCGGGACTGCCTTCCCGCCGGCGCGCCGAGCAACCGGCGTGCCGCGGGACGGGGGCCGCGGCTTGCCGAGATGGCAAGCTGGCCTGCCGCGTTTGCCGGGTGGTTTGTCAGGATGACGGGGTTATCTTTCTCGCTCGTCTGCGCGAGGTTGTTCGTGAACCGGCACCTTCCCGTTTGGCTGGCCCTGGGCGTCTGGCTCGGAGCAGTCGCGGCCGGCGACGCGCCCAGCTACCGCATCTTCGTGTCCAGCGAGTCCGGCGACATCGTCTCCCAGCTGACCTGGGACGGCGTCGCGCTCAAGACCGTGAAGGTCGTGCCGGTGGGCATCATGCCCGCCGACATCGACGGCCCGCACAACGTCACCGTCTCGCCGGACGGCAAGTATTGGTACGTCACGATCGCCCATGGCACGCCCTATGGCACGCTCTGGAAGATGGCCGTGGACGGGGACACCGTGGTTGGGAAGGCGCCCGTCGAGATGTTCCCGACGACCATCTCGCTCACGCCGGATGGCGAGCTCGCCTTCGTCGCGAACTCCGACTTTCACGGCGACCATCCGCGGATGAACGTCGTCTCGATCGTGTACACGCCGCAGATGGTCACGTTGACGAACCTCCCGGCGTGCGACATGCCGCACGGCGTGAAGGTGAACCACGCCGGGACGAAGGTCTACGTAACCTGCATGAACTCGGACGAGGTGCTGGAGATCGACCGTGCTTCGCTGGCGATCGCACGCCGCCACAAGACGGGCGAGGGGATGTTGCCACAGGCGATGCCGATGAAGATGGGGCACGGCGGGGCGCAGGAGCGGTCGCGGAGGGCGGCGCTGCACGACGCGTGCATGCCCACGTTTGTGTCGGTGTCGCCGGAGGACACGCGGCTGTACGTCGCCTGCAACCACAGCGACGAGCTGATGGTGCTCGACGCCCGGACGCTCGACCTCGTGAAGGCGATCCCAGCGGGGCATGGCGCATACAACGTGGAGCCTTCGCCCGACGGCAAGTGGCTGATCGTGACGAACAAGAAGGATCAGAGCGTCTCGCTCATCGATGCCGCCACGCTGGCGGAGGTGGCGCGGATCGCCACGACCAAGCCGTTCCCCCACGGCGTGGCGTACTCGCCCGACAGCCGCTACGCCTTCATCTCTCAGGAGAGCAAGGGCGTGGATCCCGGCGCCGTGAACGTGATCGATCTGCAGACGAAGGCGAGTGTGGCGAGCGTCGCGGTCCCACTCCAGCCGACCGGGATCACGATCCTGCGCCGGTCATGACCCACACCACCACCGTGGCCCTGCCGGCGGAGCAGGTGCTCGGGGCGGCGCAGCGGTTCTTCGCCGAGCGAGTCCCCAACGCCGCCGCGTTCGTGGAGCGGGAGGGCCCGGGGTTCCTGGTGCTGCGCGGGCAGGGCGGGGAAGAAGTGGTTTTCAGCGCGCGCTCGGATGCGAGCGGAAAGACGCAGGTGCGGGCGTCGACCCTGTTTTTCGACCAGGCGGTGGACCGGTTCCTCTCGACGCTGCCGCTCGAGACCGACGTCGAGGTCGTGTGACGGCCGTCGATGCGCGGCTTCCGGTTCGGGTCATGGTGACCGATGTCTGGGACCAGGTTTTCCTCACGGTGGCGCCGACGACGACCATCGCGGAGTTGAAGCGCCACGCCCTCAGCGAGGCGTCGAAGCGGCGCAGTGTGCCCGTGGCGGACTACGTCGTGAAGTTCAAAGGGGGGCAGGTGCTGGACGAATCGACCACACTCGCCGCACTCGGCGCCGTCGCTAACTCCCCGTTCATCGTCCTCCCTGCGCGTCGCCAGCCGGTGCGATGAGGTCTCTCAGCCGGGCGCTCGCGACGCTCGCCGTCGGCTTTCTCGCGCTCGACGCGCTGCTGTTCCTCTATTCGGGCCTCAGTCTCGGGCGCCCCGGGCTGATCGTGAGCGGCGCCGCCTGCGGCCTCGCCGCGGTCCTGGTCGTGCTCAGCTGGCGTCGGTACCGTCGTGCGATCGCCGAGCTCGAGCAGGCGCGGCGCGAGATGCAGGCGGAGGTGCAGTCGCTTCGCGAGCTGCTGCACCGCAAGCAGCTGCATAACTGAGTGCTGAGCGCCCCGTGGTTCCCACCCTGCGTGTAGGGGCGCAGCATGCTGCGCCCCTACTCGGCACTGCACTGTGCTGAAGCACAGCCCGACGAGTGCGATGCCCGTTCCCGTTCTCTTTCACCCCGCCTGCCAGCGCCATCACCCCGGCCCGGGCCATCCCGAGCGCCCCGAGCGCGTCGTCGCGGTGCTCGAGGCGCTGCGAGCGGCCGACATGGCGTCCACCGTCGAGTGGTGCGAGGCGCGACCGGCAACGCGAGAGGCGCTCGAGCGCGTGCACCCGGCGCCCTACCTCGACGGCCTCGAGCGGCTGGCCCTGCAGGGCGGCGGCGTGCTCGACGCCGACACGGCGATGAGCAGCGCCAGCTGGGATGCGGCCGTCGCCGCGGCGGGGGTGGCCCTCGACGCCGTGGAGCGGGGGATCGCGACCGGCTCCGCGTTCGGCGCCACCCGGCCGCCCGGCCACCACGCTCTCGCGGCGCGCGCGATGGGGTTTTGCCTCATCAACAACGCCGTGGTGGCCGCGCGGCACGCGCAGCAGCTCGGCAAGGCCCAGGTGTTGATCGTGGACTGGGATGTGCATCACGGGAACGGGACTCAGGCGCTGGTCGAGCGCGATGCGTCCCTCCGCTACGTCTCGATGCATCAGTATCCCTGGTATCCGGGCACCGGTGCCGAGGACGAGCGCGGGGTAGGTAACGTGTTCAACGTCCCACGCCCGCCGGGGCTGCCGCGGCAGGTGTACGCGCGCGATCTCCTCGCTGCGGTGGACGCCGCCCTGGAGGGGTGGCCGCCCGACCTGCTGCTGGTATCCGCCGGGTTCGACTCGCTCAACGGCGACCCGCTCGGCGGCTTCACGCTCGAGCCCGAGGACATGGCGCGCTGGACCGCGCTGTTGCGTGAGCGCGTCGCTCCGGCGCCGGTGGTGGGCGTGCTCGAGGGCGGCTATCGGCTCGACCTCCTCGCGGCGGGTGCGCGCGCGCATGTGCGCGCGCTTGCCTGACTAGGGCGGCCTCCTCGATACTTCACCCGCGATGCCCCTGACCCTCACCGCCGACGTCGTCACCCTGAAGACCAAGCACCCGTTCGTCATTGCGCGAGGGGGGGGAGACGATTACCGCGTGGTCTGGGTCCGACTGACCGACGCGGACGGCGCTGAGGGGTGGGGCGAAGCCGATCCGTCCAAGTACTACGGCGAAACGGCGGACACCGTCCTCGCGATGCTCAAGAAGCTCGAACCGTATCTGCCCAAGGACCCGTTCGATTTAGAAGCGGCGGAGGCGCGGTTCGCCCAGGTCGTGCCGCAGAACGGGGCGGCCCGCGCAGCGGTTTCGGCGGCGCTGCACGACCTCGTCGGGAAACGCCTGGGCCAGCCGCTGTGGCGGTTATGGGGTCTCGATCCCGCGAAGGCGCCGCGCTCTTCCTTTACCATCGGGATCGACACGGCGGAGCAGATCCGCCGCAAGGTGGCCGAGGCGTCGGCCTATCCCATCCTCAAGGTCAAGCTCGGAACCGATCGCGACGAGGAAATCCTGGGCGTAATCCGGGACGCGACCGACAAGCCCATCCGGGTGGACGCGAACGCCGGCTGGACGCGCGAGCGGGCGATGGCGATGCTGCCGGTCCTGAGGGAATACGGGGTCGAATTCGTGGAGCAGCCGCTGCCGCCCGACGACCTCGAAGGAACAGCGGCCGTGCGCCGCCGCGGGGTCCTCCCCGTCGTGGTGGACGAGAGCTGCCTGACGGCGGCCGACATCCCCCGCGTGGCGGATGCGGCGGACGGCATCAACATCAAGCTGGCCAAGTGCGGCTCGCTGCGGGAGGCGCTCCGCATGATTGCGACGGCCCGGGCGCACGGAATGCTGGTGATGGTCGGGTGCATGATCGAATCCTCGCTCGGCATCACCGCGGCGGCGCATTTCACGCCGCTCGTCGACGCGGCGGATCTGGACGGCGCGGCGCTCACGGCGAACGACCCGTTCGTCGGCGCGACGATCGACGGGGGTGAGATCCGACTCCCCACCGGACCGGGGCTGGGTGTCCGGCGGCGGTGAGGGGCCGGCTCCTGGCACCCCGGGCTTGCACCCGGGGTCAGTGGCGCCGCTGACCCCGCGCGCAAGCGCGGGGGCGACTCCCGGGCGGACGAGCGCCCGCTACGCCGAGATCGTTCTGCCGGTTCCGGTCTCCCGCACGTACGCCTACCAGATTCCCGCCGACGTTGCCGAACGTTGCGTACCCGGCGCCCGCGTCGTCGTGCCGGTGCGGGGGCGCCAGGTGATCGGGATCGTGGCCGCGGTAGACGTGGCCCCCCCGGAGGCCGCGGCGCGGTCGATCGCGGCCGCCCCCGACGCCGAGCCCGCACTCAGCCCGGCGTTGGTCGAGCTGGGTCGCTGGATCAGCCGATATTACGGCGCGCCGCTCGGCCTGGCGCTGCGGGCGCTGCTGCCCGGGCCGCTGTGGAGCGTGCGTCGACCCGCCGGACCCTCCGAGCAGGTCGAGCGGGTCGTGGTTCTCACGCAGGCTCTCCCCTCGCTGCTCGAGCGCGAGCGGGCGTTCAAGCGCGCGCCCAAGCGTCGCGTGGTGTACGAGGCGCTCGAGGTGCTGGGTGGATCCGCGCCGCTGCGTCACCTGGTGACCCGGCTCGGGCTGTCGCCCACCGTGCTCGACGGTCTGGTGAAGCAGCGGCTCGCTCGCTACAGTGACGTGCCGCGGCCGCGCGACCCGTTCACAGGGCTCGCGTCACCGCCGCCGCCGGTGCTCACCGACGCGCAGCGTCGGGTCGTGGACGGAATCGCCGCAACGTCCCCCGATGTTCCGGTGCTGATTCACGGCGTGACGGGGTCGGGCAAGACGCTCGTCTATCTCGACCTGCTACGAAGCGTCGTAGCCTCGGGTAACGGCGCGATCCTCCTCGTCCCCGAGATCGCGCTCACCCCGCAGACCGTGGCCCGGGTGCGCGGCGTGTTCGGGGACCAGGTCGCGGTCCTCCACTCGGGGCTGTCGGACGGCGAGCGCGCCGACGCCTGGCGGGCGCTGCGGCGCGGGGAGCGCCGTGTAGCGGTGGGACCCCGTTCTGCGGTGTTCGCGCCCGTGCAGCGGCTCGCCGCCATCGTGATCGACGAGGAGCATGAGGCGAGCTACAAGCAGGGGACGGCGCCGCGCTACCACGCCCGCGACGTGGCGCTGACACGGGCTCGGCTGGAGGGCGCCCGGCTGATCCTCGGGAGCGCCACGCCCTCGCTCGAGACGCTGCACGTCGCCCACGCGGGGCGGGTCTGCACCTTCGAGCTGCCGGAGCGCATCGGCGCGCGCCCGCTCCCCCCGGTCGAGGTGATCGATCTGCGGAGCGCGCGCCGTGTCCCGGAGGCTCACGGAATCCCCTGGACCGAGCCGCTCGATCAGGCCGTGCGGGGGGCGCTCGCCCGCACCGAGCAGGTCATTCTCCTCTTGAACCGCCGCGGCTTTGCGACGTACCTCCAGTGTCCCGCCTGCGGCGACGTGCGCCAGTGCCCGCACTGCGCCATCGCCCTCACCGTCCACCAGACGCCGCGCGTGCTGCGCTGTCACTACTGCGGGCACGAAGCACCGGTTCCCACGGGTTGCGGGGTGTGCGGCAAGGAACCCCAGCGCATGCGCGGGCTCGGCACGCAGCAGCTCGAGCACTTCGTGGGCCTGCGGTTTCCGGAGGCCCGCGTCGCCCGCATGGATCTCGATACCACCAGCACGAAGTGGGCGCATCACCGGATCCTGGAGCGCATGGCACAGGGGAAGCTCGACATCCTGCTCGGCACCCAAATGATCGCCAAGGGGCTGGACTTCCCGAACGTGACGGTGGTTGGGGTGGTGGACGCGGATACGGGCCTCAACCTCCCCGACTTCCGGGCCGCCGAGCGCACGTTTCAGCTCGTGGCGCAAGTGGCGGGGCGGGCAGGCCGCGGCCCCAAGGGCGGCCGCGTCTTCGTGCAGACTCGGGCCCCGGACCACCACGCGATTCGGGCAGCCGCTGCTCACTCGGTGGCCGGCTTCGCTGCCGCCGAGCTGCCGATGCGCGCACCTCCCGACCCCGCGTACCCGCCGCACGTGGGGCTGGCGCGCTTCGTGGCAGTGCATGCGGACGAGCGGCTCGCCCAGGAAGCCGCCGAGCGGGTCGCGGCTTGGCTCAGGCGCGCGAACGCGGAGCAGCTCGGCGGCGCGCTCACCGTCTTGGGGCCCGCGCCGTGCCCGATCATGCGGCTGAAAGGGCAGTGGCGCTGGCACGTGCTCATCAAGTCGCCGGAGGCCCGGCCGATCGGACGGGTGGTGCGCGCCTGGGGGCGCGGGCGCGGTCCGGGCGCGCGAGGCGCGGTCGTCGTGGACCGCGATCCTGTTTCATTGCTGTGACACCGGACGGTTGCGTGAGGCGATTCGTGCCGCGTATTATGACCCTCCAGTGACCGCTCGCCCCCGCTTCCAGTATCGACCACCCGACTTCGACGCCCCGCCGCTCGCGAGCGCGCCCGATGCGCGCTTCGAGCCCGCCCCGGCCGACGGGGTCCTGCCCGACGGCTTTTTTTCCACTACGAATCTCCCCACCTATGTGCGCAGCGCAGGCGCGTGGCGCCGGCCCCGGCTGCCGCGTATGGACTGCGTCATCGTGCGCCACCCCACGGGCGACCTCGTCGTCACCGAGCCGCGCCGAGTGCAGCAAGGCCAGCTGGTGGCGGTGGGCACCGATGAGGACGGCAGCCAGGGCATCCTCGTTCATTCCGAAGGGTTCCTCGGCGGCAGCCACAGCGCGAACGAGTTCGGCTTCATGCAGACCGCAGTGTCGCGCGAGCGCCCGGTGGACTACGCCGTGCTGGCGCAGCTGCTCGGCGAGGAGAGGCAGCGTGGCGGGAAGATCCTTTGGGTCGTGGGGCCGGCGCTGGTGCACGCGCGGGCGCGCGAGGACATGGTCTGGTTCGTGCGCAATGGCTACGTGCAGGCGTTCCTGGGCGGGAACGCCGTCGCCGTGCACGACCTCGAGGCGGCGATCTTCGGCACCACGCTCGGGATGTCGAGCTCGGGCGAGGGGGTGGAAGGGGGCCACGCGCTCCACATGCGCGCTATCAACGCGATCCGGCGCGCGGGCGGGATCGCGGCGGCCGTGCGGCAGGGCATCGTCACCGCGGGGATCATGCACGCGCTGGTGACGCACGGCGTGCCGTTCGTGCTCGCGGGCTCGATCCGCGACGACGGGCCGCTCCCCGAGGTCCTGGCCGACACCCTCGCCGCGCAGGACGCTATGCGGCAGTTCACCGCCCAGGCCACGTTCGCGGTATTCGTGGCGACCGCCCTACACGCGATCGCCGTCGGCAACATGCTGCCCGCGTTCGTGGATGCGTCGCCGCCCGACGAGCTGCGTCCGCTGACGACGATCTGCGTCGACCAGACCGAGTTCGTCGTGAACAAGCTGCGCGATCGCGGCACGCACCAGGCGTACGGAGTCGTGACGAACGCGCAGGACTTCATGCACGTGCTGCGGTTCTACGTGGAACGATGGGAGCAAGCGCAGGCCCCGGCGACCATCCTCCGGTAGTGCCGGGCCGGGGGCCGGGGTGGGCGAAGCTCGCCGAAGCGGTGGCCAGGCACGTGCCGCCCGCCGAGATCGAGACCATCTATCTGTTCACGCCGCTCAAGCGGGAAGGGCGGGAGTGGGGCACGGCGGTGGTCGCGCGCCGGCCCACCGACGGCGGTGGACGGTTGCGCGTCTACACGGCACGCTACATGCTGGTCGTGCGCGGCAAGGAGCGCGGGCAGTCGCGCGTGGAAGTGGTCGAAACAGGGCTCTCGCCCGCGGAGGTCATCGAGCAAGTGATGCAGGCGACGGCCGACCGCACGGGCGACCCGGAGCCCCCGGTAGCGGTGGGGGCGGCGGTGTGGTATGAAAGCTGAAAGGAGGTGACGGGTTGATCGAGTCGCGAATGTTCGTGCCCACCAAGGCCTTTCTCACCAAGGGCGTCGGTCGGCACCGGGAAAAACTCACGAGTTTCGAGATGGCGCTGCGGGACGCCCATCTCGCCAACTTCAACCTCGTGCGGGTCAGCTCGATCTTCCCACCCCACTGCGAGCTGGTGGATCGGGAAGAGGGTCTCTCGCTCATGCAGCCCGGGCAGGTCGTGTTCGCCGTCATCGCGGAGTCCTCCACCAACGAACCGAGCCGGCTCGTCGCCGCCTCCATCGGCGTGGCGATGCCGGCCGACCCGACGCATCACGGCTACATCTCCGAGCACCACAGCTACGGTCAGAACGAGGTCACGGCCGGAGAGTATGCGGAAGACCTCGCCGCGTCCATGCTCGCGACCGTGCTGGGCGTACCGTTCGACTCCGGTTCGGCGTGGGACGAGCGGCGGGAGCAGTGGCTCCTGTCGGGGGAGATCGTGCGCACGATGAACGTCACCTCCACCGCCGAGTGTGGCGACGACGGCCGCTGGACGACCGTCGTCTCGGCGGTGTGCTTCTGCGGGTGATCCCTTCGTTCGCGCTGGCGTTCGTCGCCGGGCTGCTGAGCTTTCTCTCTCCGTGCGTCTTGCCTCTCATCCCGAGCTACGTGGGATTCCTCACCGGGCTCTCGCTCGAAGCGGTCGAGGCGCGGCGCGGCACCGCGCTGGCGCACGCGCTGTGGTTCGTGGCCGGCTTCTCCCTCATCTTCACCGCCCTCGGCGCCACGGCGTCGGCACTCGGCGTGCTGCTGCTGCGCTCCCAGGTGTGGATCGGACGCATCGGCGGGGTCGTGGTCGTCCTGTTCGGTTTGTACCTGCTCGGCATCCTCCGGCCGGCGTTCCTCATGCGGGAGCGGCGGCTCGAGCTGGCCCACAAGCCGCTCGGCTATCTCGGCTCTGCGTTCGTAGGCGTCACGTTCGGCGCCGCCTGGACTCCCTGCATCGGGCCGATCCTGGGCGCGATTCTCACCCTCGCTGCCGCCCAGGCCAGCGTAGCGCACGGCACCGCCCTGCTCGGCGTCTACGCCCTGGGGCTCGCCATCCCCTTCGTCATCACGGCGCTCGCGCTGGACCGCTTCCTCGGCTGGTTCCAGCGGTTCCGGCCCTACATCGTCTGGGTGGACCGCATCGCCGGAGCGCTGCTCGTCCTGCTGGGTATCCTCCTCGTCACCGATCGCTTCACGCTGCTCGCGGGGTGGCTGCAGGGGCTGACGCCGGAGTTTCTGAAGAGCCGGTTGTAAGACGCCCCTACCCTGCCGCGAGTCTTTCCACGCTGGGTGTAGGGGCGCAGCATGCTGCGCCCCTACTCGGCGCTGCATCGCCCTATCGGCGCTGCATCGCCCTAACGGACACCGCGCGTGTGCTTTAGCACAGCGTCTTGCCGAGCCCAGGCTTCAGCCTGGGAACTTCAAGGGCCACTTTCCTATATTAGGGTCCAGCGAATATTGGGTCCAGCGAAACCACGAGAGAGGGAATAATGATCACGCTTCAGAAGCACTCCTCGCACCTCGTCGCGCTGCTGACCGCCGTGGCTTTGGCCGGGTGCGTCAAGAGCGACCAGGCGAACCAGTCGGCCGACTCCACCGCGCGCAACCTGACGCTCGCCCCGACCGAGTCGACGGCCGCGATGAAAGACGTGCCCCCGCCCCCGACCGAGGCCGCCAAGCCCGCGCCCGAGAAAAAGACGTCCCAACCGGCGGCCAAGCCCCCGGCTCCCAAACCTGCGGCGCCGACGACGCTGACGGCTGCCGCCGGAACCCGGATGTCGCTCGCCGCGAGCGACTCGATCTCCACCCGGCAGGCGAAGGCTGGTGATGCATTCACGGCGACCGTGGGTCAGGACGTGAAGGACGCGGCAGGACGGGTTGTGATTCCGGCGGGGTCGGCAGTACAGGGAACGATCGTCGCCGCCGAGCCGGCGCCCAATCCCAATGCGAGCGGGCAGCTCACACTCGACGTGAAGAGCGTCAGCGTGCGCGGCACCAGTTACGCCGTGGACGCGACCGTCGAGTCGATGGACACGGTGATGAAGGGACGCGGCGTCACCAAAGCCGACGCCGCGAAGGTGGGTGGTGGGGCGGTCGCGGGGGCACTCGTCGGGAAGCTGCTCGGCAAGAACGCGAAGGGTGCCGTGATCGGGGGCGCGGTAGGCGCCGCCGCCGGTGCCGCCGCGGCGCGGGCTTCGCGCGACATCGACATCATACTCCCCAAGGGGGCGGCGATCACCATCAAGCTGAACAAGCCGCTGACGGTGAAGCGGGCCTGATGGTTGGGGGCGCGGCACGCCGCGCCCCTACGGGAAATTCAATACCCTACCGCCCCGCCGCCGCGCCGGGGATCGGCTACCCCGACCCAGCCGGCGGCGGTTCGTTCGATGGCCGCGATGTCGCCCATCCGGCCCCGCTCGCGCAGCTCGTAGCCCATCGCCTTGAGACGCTCGATCGCGGTCTGGGAGAGACCGCCCCGCTCGTAGAAGACCACGTCCGGGAGCGCCTGCTGGTGCACGCGCGGGGCAGCCACCGCGTCCGCCAGTGACATACCGTGGTCCACCACGTTCACGATCACCTGATACACGCTGTTGATGATGGTCGGGCCGCCGGGCGTCCCCAGCACCATGAACAGACGGCCGTCTCGTCCCAGTACGATCGACGGCGTCATCGCCGACAGCATGCGCTTCCCCGGCGCGATGGCGTTGGCGTCGCCCTGGATCAGCCCGTACATGTTCGGCTTCCCGGGCGCGGTCGTGAAGTCATCCATCTCGTTGTTCAAGAGGAATCCCGCGCCCGCGACGGTGACCGCGCTGCCGAAGCCCCCGTTCAAGGTGGTGGTGACCGCGGCCGCGTTGCCGTCGGCGTCGACGATGGAGTAATGCGTCGTCTCAGTGCCCTCGTTCCCCGATGTTGTGACCGGCGGCGTGGGCGTCGCGTGGTCCGGCAGGATCTGGGCGCGCAGCTCCGCGGCGTACGACTTCGACAGCAGCCGCTCGAGCGGCATGTCGACGAAGTCCGGGTCGCCGAGCCAGTGGTTGCGGTCCATGAAGGCGCGCCGCATCGCCTCGGCCTCGAGGTGGACGTAGCCCGGGCTGCCGAACGGGGGCAGCGTATCGTAGCCCTCCATGATGTTCAGGATCTCGCCCAGCGTGACGCCGCCCGAGCTCGCGGGCGGCATCGAGTAGATGGTGTAGCCACGATAGGTGATCTCGATGGGGGTGCGCCACTTCGGCGTATAGCCCTTGAGGTCGTCCTTGGAGATGAGCCCGTGGCCGCGCTGCATATCGGCGACGATCAGGTCCGCGACCTGGCCGGTGTAGAACACGCCTGGTCCGGAGTCCGCGATGAGCTGCAGCGTGTGCGCGAGGTCGGGTTGGTGGAACCTCGTGCCGGGCGCAGGCGCATGGCCGTCCACCAGGAACTGCTGCGCGGACGCCGGGAACAGCGCCAGCCGCTCCGCCTCTTCCGCGATCGATCGGCTGCGCGCGGCGTCGAGGGTGTGCTCGCGGGCGAGCCGGATCGCCGGAGCGAGCAGCTTCGCCCAGGGCAGGCGTCCGGCACTCTTCCACGCCTCGTACATCCCGGCCACGCTGCCTGGAACGCCCGAGGCGAGGTGGCCCGTGAGGCTTTGCTGGGTCGGGTTCCCTGTCGAGTCGACGTACATGCCGCCCGTCGCTTTGCCCGGCGCCGTCTCGCGGTAGTCCAGCGCGCGCACGCGACCGGTCGTGTCGCGGTAGACGATGAACCCGCCGCCGCCGAGGTTGCCCGCCTCGGGGAGCACGACCGCGAGCGCGAACCCGACCGCCACCGCGGCGTCGACGGCGTTGCCGCCCTGTTTGATGATCTCGATCCCGACGTGGCTCGCGACCGGATGACCCGACACCACCATGGCGCGGGGGCCGGACACTGCGACGCCCTTGCCGGCGAGTGACCACGTCTCGGGGATGATCGGCCGGCCGGTGACGATCGCGTCGACGCGCGCGCCCGGAGCCGTGGGGTGGTCGGCCGGCGCGGCGGCGGCAGGCGGCGGCGCGGGGATCGTCTCGGGCGGCCGCGTGCCGCCGCAGGCGGCGAGCAGGGCGAGGGCGGCGGGGGCAGCAAGCGGGATCTGGCGCATGCTGAATTGTGCACGTTGACCCGAGTTTGGGTCAACGCCTAACTTGGGGGCCACCCGACACCCTCATGACCGCCCCCGACTTCCTCGACCCGCGTCTCACCGAGCAGCGGAACCCCCGCACCGAGCGCATCGACGTCGCCGCGACCCTGGAGATCGTCGACCTGATCAACGCCGAGGACGCCACGGTTGCGGCGGCGGTGCGCGCCGTGCGCGCCGAGATCGCGCGGGCGATCGACCTCGTGGTCGAGGCATTCAAGCACGGTGGGCGGTTGGTCTACGTGGGGGCGGGCACATCGGGCCGGCTCGGCGTGCTCGACGCGAGTGAATGCCCGCCGACGTTCGGTACGCCGCCCGACATGGTGGTGGGGGTGATCGCCGGGGGCTCCCCGGCGTTGGTGAAGAGCAGTGAAGGCGCCGAGGACGACGTAAACGCGGGGATGGCGGCGATGGACCAGGCGCGGGTGGCGCCCGCGGACTTCGTCCTCGGCATCGCGGCGAGCGGCACGACACCGTTCGTCCGCGCCGCACTGTCCCGCGCCCAAACCATCGGCGCGGCGACCGGGCTCCTCTCGTGCTCCGATCCGCCGCAGGTGCTGGCGGAAACCTGCGACGTGCTGATCCTCCCCAAGGTCGGCCCCGAGGCGCTCACGGGGTCCACCCGCATGAAGGCGGGGACCGCGACCAAGCTCGTGCTCAATACTCTCTCGACCGCCGCGATGATCCGACAGGGGCGTGCGTACGGCAACCTGATGGTGGACTTGATGGCGTGGAGCGACAAGCTGCGGGACCGCGGGGAGCGCATCGTCATGGAATGCGGCGGCGTCGACCGCCCGGCGGCGCGCCGCGCGATCGAGGCCGCCGAGGGCAGCGTCAAGCTGGCGATCGTGATGGTGAAGCGGCGCGTGGGCAAGGCCGAGGCCGAACGGCTGCTCGAGCAGGCGGGTGGGTTCGTGCGCCGGGCGGCCGGCGACCCGCCGGCCGTGCGCCCGCGGTGACGAGCTGCCTCGCCGTCGGAGTGATGTCGGGCACGTCGCTCGACGGCGTCTCCACGGCGCTCGTGCGGCTGAGCGACGCTCCCCTCGAGGCCCAGCTGGTCGCCTTCCGCCAGGAGCCCTACGCCGCGCCGGAGCGCGGCCAGATCGTCGACGCCATCGCGCGCGGCGGCTCGAAGGATCTCGCGCTGCTCCATGTCGCGCTCGGCGAGCGCTTCGCCGGCGCGATCCTCCAGCTCCTCGCCGGAACCAAGACCACACCCAAGGACCTGGCGTTCGTCGCCTCGCATGGTCAGACGATCTGGCACGAGCCCGGCCGCGCCACGCTGCAGCTCGGAGATCCGGCGGTGATCGCCGAGCGCGTGGGTGTACGGGTGGTGAGCGACTTTCGCTCGCGCGACGTGGCCGCGGGCGGGCAGGGCGCACCGCTCGTGCCGCTTGCGGACGTGATGCTGTTCGGGCATCCCGAGCGCGGCCGATTGCTGCTCAACATCGGCGGGATTGCCAACGTCACCTGGGTGCCACGCCGGGGCATGGCCGACGGTGCCCTCGCGTTCGACACGGGGCCAGGAGTGGCGGTGATCGACGCCGTGACCCGCCGCTGCTCGCCGATGCCTACTTCGCTCAGCCGCCGCCCAAGAGCACGGGGCGCGAGCGCTTCGGGATCGAGTTCGCCGACCGCCTGATCGGGCTGGTGCGGCAGGCGGGCGGCTCCGACAACGACGCCGTGGCCACCGCCACGGCGCTCACCGCCGAAACGATTGCCAGCGCGCTCGAGCGGTGGACGCCTCCCCCCACCGGCCCGGAGATCGAGCTCGTGATTTCGGGCGGCGGCGCCCGCAACCCCGTGCTCGTCGAGCTGCTCGCCACCCGCGTGCGCCCGCGGCCGGTGCTGCCGTTCGATCGGCTCTTCTTCGACGGTGAGGCGAAGGAGGCGCTGGCGTTCGCCTTCCTCGGGTTCCTGACCGTCTGCGGGAAGCCGGGCAACCTCCCGGCTGCTACCGGAGCCCGCGGCCCGCGAGTGCTCGGCCACATCACCCCCGCGTGAGCGGCTCGCTCGCCCGGCTCGTCTTCCCGGCCCTGCGGTGGCGGCACCAGAGCTTCGACCACGAGCAGGCAAAGATCGACGCCGCTCTCGCCGCCGGGGTCGGCGGGTTCATCATCTTCGGCGGGACGCGCGCGACGGTCACCGCGCTCACGGGTGAGCTGCGGCGCCAGGCGGGGCGCCCGCTGTTGCTCGGCGCTGATCTCGAGCGGGGGGTCGCCCAGCAGGTGCAGGGGCTCACCGAGCTGCCGCCACCCGCCGCGCTCGGCTACCTGGCCGACCTCGACGCGACGCGCGGCTGCGGCGTGATCACCGGATCCGAGGCGCGGTCGGTCGGGATCAACTGGGCGTTCGCGCCCGTGTGCGACCTGGACTTGGAGGCCAAGAACCCAATCGTGCAGACCCGCTCGTTCGGCGCGGATCCGATGCGCGCCGGCGAACACGCGGCCGTCTGGATCCGCGGGCTGCAAGAGCACGGTGTGTTGGGCTGCGCAAAGCACTACCCGGGCCACGGCCGCACGACGCGAGATTCACACGAGACCCTGCCACTGGTCACGACGCCCGCTGCCGTGCTGCAGCAGTTCGACGTCACGCCCTTCGAGTACGCGATCCGGGCAGGCGTGGGGAGCGTGATGACCGCGTTCGTGGCGTTCCCCGCGTGGGACGCATCGGGTCGGGCGGCGAGCTTCTCGCCCGACATACTCGGCTATCTCCGCGACCCGCTCAACTTTGCCGGGCTGGTCGTGACGGATGCGCTGATCATGGCCGGCGCCAGTGCGGCGCAGCCGATCCCCGCTGCCACTGTCACGGCGGTCGCGGCCGGGTGCGACGCGCTCCTGTACGTGGAGGACGTCCGCAGCGTGATCGCGGCGCTGGACCGAGCGATCGGGTCCGACATCCCCACGGCCCGCGCGGACGAGGCGCTGGCGCGCTACCAAGCCGCCGTCGCGACGTGGGACGCGGGCGCCGACCAGGGGCTGCCCGATGTCGCGGCGCATGGCGCGTTCGCCGACGGGCTCGCCGACCGGGTGATCTATCCGCTGCGCGGGGACGCGCCCCGCATCCGCACACCCGTCACCGTGTCGATCGTGGACGACGACGTGGGCGGTCCTTACGCCGTGGGGCCGCGAGATGTGTTCACGCAGAGCCTGCGTGACGCGGGGGTGCCCGTCGGGCAACGGGCAACGGGCAACGGGCAACGTATCATCCTGGTGTATGCAGAACCGCGTTCGTGGAAGGGGCGCGCCGATCTCGGCCGCCGCTCGCTTGCCGCGCTCCGGCGGCTGGCTCCCAGTGCCCAGCTGGTGGTGCTGTTCGGGCATCCGCGGCTCGCGCGCCAGATCCCCGGCCGGGCGCCCGTCGCGTGCTGCTGGCACGGGCAGCCGCTTATGCAACGGGCGGCAGCGCGGCGGGTCTTGAGCTGGTTGAGATGAGAAGAGCGTCACGCAGAGGCGTCACACAGAGCCGTGACGCAAAGACGTCCTTACGGTTCTGCGCCACGTTCCTGCGCGACGTCTCTGCGCGACGCCTTTTATCTTGTAGTGACCTGGTTCAGGTAAGCGATGACCGCGGCCGCAGGAACCCCATAAATGATTTTTCCCTGCGACTCGCGATTGCCCCCGTACAGCACCGCGACGACGCGGCCCTCACGATCGAAGATCGGGCTCCCCGACGAGCCCGGCGCACCGTAGCCGTCCACCTGCACGACGTTCGACAGCACCTTGCTCACCGTGCCCACGGTGAGCGTGGGGTCCGCCACCACGGCGCTCGGGCCCTGGTGCTCCATGGGCAGGTCCTCGCCCAGCGGATAGCCCATGATGGCGACGGGGTCGCCCCGCTGCGGGCTGCTCGCGTCGCGGGCGAAGCCGAGCACGCGCGGCGTGCCGCCGCGCACGTCGACTTTCAGCACCCCGACATCCGCCGTATCGGCGACGCCGATGACCCGCCCCGGGAACCACTGCTTCGAGCCCGAGAACTTGACGGCGATCATCAGCGGCCGGCGGTCGCCCGCTTCGCCCACGAGCACGTGCTTGTTGGTGACCAGCGTGCCCTGGGAGTCCACGGCGAACGCGGTCCCGGTGAACAACTCGACGTCGGAGTATTTGACGACGAGCAGCGCGACGGCGTCCTGATTGTTCCGCGAGATGGCGCGGTAATCGACCGCCGCTGCGCCCGCGATGCCGCGCTGGCGCGCGGCCGCCGTGTCGAGCTGGGCACGCAGCCGCGCGACCGAGTGCACGTCGCCGCCGGAGCTCGCCGCGGCGAGCTCGCCCCGCAACCGCGCTACCTCGGCGTGCGACTCGCGCAGCGCGTCCTTGACGCTCTGCAGCTCGGACTGGAAGCGCGAGAGCAGGCGCTGGGCTTCCTGGTTCAGACTGTCGGCGCGGGCCTGGAGCCCGGCGAGCTCGCGGGCGTCGCGCGCGGCCGTCCACTGGCTCCACCCGAACCCCGTCACCACTAGCGCCAGCAGGCCGATCAGCACCTTGGTCGTGCGCCGCAGGCGCGCCACCTCCGCCACGATGCGCACGGCAGCGCTCGACCGGCGCTCGGCCCCTGCGGGCGAGACCGCCTGGACCTGATCGCGTGACGCGGCGCTGCGCTCCGCCGGCGCGCGCGCGCTCGCCGAGACCTCATCCGCGCCTGACCCGCCTGCCCCACCGGCCGCCGCGAGCACCCGGAACTCCACCGCCGGCCCCTTCGGCCCGAAGCCGATCACATCGCCGTCCTGCAGGACCGCGTCGTCCGTGACGCGCGCGCCGTTGACGAAGGTGCCGTTCTTTGAGCCCAGGTCGCGCACGCGGAACGTCGCGCCGTGGCGCACGATGGCGGCGTGGCGCGAGGAGACGTCGAGGTCGCGCTCGGCGTCGAAGCGAACGTCCGACAGCGGGTGTCGGCCGAGCCCGATGTAGGCCTTGCGGAAGGTCTCGACCTGCCCGGCGCGCGCGCCCGAGAGGAACTTGAACTGAGCGGTCACTGGCTCCGCGTGGCGAGATACAGGGCGACGGCCACCGCAGCCGCCGCGAGCACGGCCGCCGCGACGACGCGCCAGCGATTCTCGCGCGCGGGCACCGGCGGCCGGCTGCCCCGGTAGACGGGCACGGGCTCGGTGCTCGTCTCGGTGTCGATCAGCGGGTAGACCTGGTGGCCGACCTCCTCGCCGGCCGCCGCCGAGCGCAATCCGTCGCCGTCGAACCGCGCGATGACCACGGTGACGTTGTCCGGCCCGCCCCGCTCGTTGGCGAGCGCGATCAGCCGGTCGCACGCCGCCTGGAGATCCCGTTCCCGGGTCACGATCTCGGCGATCTCGTCTTTCTTGACCTGGCCCGAGAGACCGTCTGAGCAGAGCACAAGGATGTCGCCCTTGCGGACTTCCTGGTAGGTGAGGTCCACCTTCACCTTGGGATCCGGGCCGAGTGCCTGGAGGATGATGTTGCGTCGCTCGCTGCGCGCGGCTTCTTCTTCGGTGAGCTCACCCGCTTCCACGAGTCGCTGCATCAGCGACTGGTCCCGCGTGAGTTGCACGGCTTGCCCATCGCGGACCAAGTAGGCCCGGCTGTCGCCGACTTGCGTGAGGTAGACGTGGTCGTTCAGGATGCCGACGGCCGTGGTGGTGGTGCCCATCCCGCGGACTTCGGGGTGCGCCTTGGCGTACGAGTGGATGTGGCTGTTGGCGACCTCGACCGCTTCCTTCAGCCGGTAGGCGAACCGCTGCGGCGTGACGTCCTTCTCGTTCCCCCACATCCGGGTCATCTGTTCGTAGATGGTCTCGGTGGCCATTTCGCTGGCGAGCTCGCCCGCGGCGGCGCCGCCCATCCCGTCGGCGACGATGAACAGCGAACCGCGCTCGCCCACCTCGTGCTCGCGCACCGCCGGCTGGAGCGACGCCTCCCCACGCGTGAGGTCGGCGACGAGGAAGCGGTCCTCGTTGTGGTCGCGCGTCTTCCCCAAGTCGGTCTTGGCGAAGACCTGGATCTTGACGGGCTTGGGAGAGCGTCCGAACATGGTCAGCCTTGGCACTGGGCAAGGACGTTGCGATACGACCGCGATGTTGGATCGAGCTGCACCGCGGTCCTTACCCAGTCGCATCCCTTCTCGCGCTCATTCGCCTGGAAATACGCATTGCCGACGACGAACGCGGCGAGCGCTTTGTCCGTGAGAGTGACGTCGGGCGCATTGTAGATGTGTCGCGCGGAGTCCAAGACCATCGCGGCGGTCCGAGGCTCCAGCCGCTTGAACAGGAGGTCGTCGAGCAGCTCGCGCGCGCGGGCGACGTCGATCGTAGGCTTTCGACGGATGACCCGCGGGATTCTGGCCGGGGTGCGTCGCGCGGGCTGCACCGGCTGGCGCGGGGTGGTGTCCACGGGGGAGGGCGCGGCGACCCGCGTCACGGTGTCCAGGGGCGCGGCGTTGTCGGCTCGGCGGCCGCCGCCGAACACCAGCATCGCGGCCCCGCCCCCAGCCAGGACGACAACGGCGCCCACGATGACTGGTACGAGGGAGCGCTTCTTTGGCAGAGACACCGGTGTCGGCGGGGGTCCCTGGAGCGCCGCCGCGGACAGGGAGACAAGGAGCTTGGTGCGTTCGTCGGCGTCCCCCCGGGTCACCGGGAGGGGGATGCCGGAGCTGCCACGCGTCAGCCCTGTCACGCCCGCCACGTCGGACGCGAACTTCGCGGCCGACCGGTACCGATCTACGGGGTTGCGGGTGAGCGCGGCATCGAGCGTCGCCTGCAGGCCGGGCGGGAAGCGCAGGTCGGGTCGCGCGGCCGCGAGTTTGAGCGGCTCGTCGGTGAGCCGCTGGATCATCGTCTCCTGCACGGTGCTCGCCGCGAAGGGCAGTTTCCCCGTCACCATCTTGAACAGCACGAGAGCGAGCGAGTAGATGTCGCTGCGGCCGTCCAGCGTGTCCCCCGACAGCTGCTCGGGGCTCATGAACTCGGGCGTGCCGATGACCAGCCCGGTCTTCGTCACCTTCTGGCTGTCGTCGCCCGCCACGGCCTTCGCGATGCCGAAATCCACGACCTTCACCACGTCCGAGCGGTCGCGCCCCCGGGCGAGCATGATGTTGTCGGGCTTCAGGTCGCGATGCACGATGCCGATGTCGTGCGCGGCCTGCAGCGCGTCCGCCACTTGGACGAAGATGTTCACCGCCCGGGCCACGGGGAGGGCGCCCTCCCGCTCGAGCACGTCGGTGAGCGGCTCTCCCTCGACGAACTCCATCGCGAGGTAGATCAGGCCCTCGACCGTCTCGCCGAAGTCGTAGATGGCACAGACGCTGGGGTGGCTGATGCGGCTCGCGTTGGCTGCTTCGCGATTGAAGCGCGCCACGGCGTCGGGGTCATAGACCATCGTGGGGTTCAGCACCTTGATGGCGCTCTTCCGCCCCATCTTCACGTGCTCGGCGAGATACACCTGTCCCATGCCCCCCTCGCCGAGCTTCTTGAGGACGTGGTAGCGGTCGGCCACGACCTGCCCGACGAGATCCTGCCCTGGCGACGACGACCGCAGCGTCTGCCCGTCGTTCGGACAGAACCGCACGTCGTCGGGGTATTCGGTCGAGCAGACGGGACAGGTCTTCACGTCGGAAGCTCGATGCGTAGCAGCTTGTCGCCGACCAGGACGCGCGAGTTGTGGCGCAGCGGGATATCGCCCCGGGCGGCGAGCGCAACGCCGTTGCGACTGTTGGCGTCTACCACGACGAAGTCGGCATCTTCCGAGCGGATCGTCGCGTGGCGCGCGCTCATCGAAGGATCGTAAGGGAAGATCCAGTCGCCCTGTTCGCGGCCGATGGCCACGTCCCGCCCGGGGGAGAGCTGAATCACGTCGCGCGCGCTGCTGTCGGAGCGCAGCTGGGTCAGGCTCGCGATGTCCGCGCTCGGAATCAGGCTCCCCATGCGGCGCGTCGCGTCGGCATCCGGCGGGTGCGGTCCCGGATACCCGAGTCGTCGGAACCGGATCACCTGTGAGCCGATCAGCAGCAGGTCGCCGTCGGCGAGGCGATGCGCCGATTCGAGGAACACCCACGTGCCGTTGCGGCTGCCCAAGTCGCGGACCACGAGCGCGTCCTGCTCCCAGGAGATCTTCGCGTGCAGCGGCGAGAGGAACACGTCATCGGGGAAGCGGATATCACCGTCCTGGCGGCCGATCGTGGTGTCGGGGCTGCGGCGCTCGAAGCGCTGGACGGCGGCGCCGCTGTCATCGAGCAGCACGAGCACGATCGTCGCTCCGGGCCGCGGCTCCCCTCCCGCTGCCGGCGAGCGCCGCGCGGGCGCCGGCCCGACGAGCGGTGCCCCACACGTGGGGCAGAACTTCGTCCCGGCGGCGACCGGCGACCCGCAGCGCGCGCAGCTCGGGCCCGACCCCGGAGCGGTGAGGCGGCGTCCGCAGTGGGGACAGAAAGGCAGCAGGCCGCTCGCGCGGCCCCCGCAGAAGTGACACGTGAGGGCCTCAGGGCGCGTCGGGGCGACAACCGGCGGGGCCACGACCCGCGTCCCGGGTACCCCCGAACCCGCCGCCGCGGCCTTCACGCCCGTGGACGTACGCATAGGCTTGCCGCAGTCTATGCAGAACTGCGCGCCGGCGTCGTTTTCGCGGCCGCAGTAGGCACAGACGGTCACTGGTGGAGCTGCTCCACATGGCGCAAAAGCACGGCCTGCCAATCTATTGGGCAAATTGACGCGTCGAAAGGGTCAATGCTAGCTTGCGCGCCGTGCGATGGCTCGGTGGAGCACTGGTGCTGTGCATCGCCGGGTGCGCGAGCGCGCGCCCCGGCGTCGCGCCCGCACGCCCGGGCGCCACGCCGGCGCCCGCGAGGGAATCGCTGCACGTCAGCGTCGTGTACCCCGGCCCGACGGACATCATCCAAACGCACGACTCGGCATTCCTGTTCGGCGCGGTGCGTGGCGGCGCGGGACCGGCGAGCCTGACCGTCGACGGGACGCCGGTGCCCGTCCTCGCGACCGGCGCGTGGCTCGCCTGGGTGCCACTCCCCGACGACACGATCGCCGCCTTCCGACTCGTGGCCCGCGCCCGAGGCGATTCTGCAATGCAGGATGTGATCGCGCGGATCGCGCCCCGCTACCGCCCGCCGGCCGGCCGCGCCGCGTGGATCGATACGACGAGCTTCGCACCCTCGGGCACGCTCGCGCTGCCGCTGAGCGAGGGGATCCGGGTCGCCGTGCGCGCGGCGCCCGGCGCCGCGGTGCAGCTGCGGCTGCCGTGGGGCGCTACCATCCCGTTCGTTGCCGACACCCTTCCCGCGGACCCCGCGTGGGGTGTGCGGGCGTTCGCCACGACCACGGCGGCGTACCGCCTCCCCCCCGCGGCCGACCGCTACGTCGCGTGGCTCCCGGCCGCGGCGTTGTGCCGGGACGGCAAGAGCGCCTGTGCGACCCTGGACGTGGCGGTGGGACGAGACAGCGCGACCGCTCGCTGGCCGCTCACGGTCGGCCTCGTGGACATGACGTTTCCCACCGTCATCGCGCTCAACGACGACACGCTGCACACCGGCACGACGGACAGCATGACGCCAGGGAAGGCGGTGCCGGCGGGGACGTACAACTGGTTCTTCCCCACCGGGACCACGGCCGTGCTTTCGGGGCGCTGGAACGACCAGGTGCGCCTCCAGCTCTCGAAGAGCTCGGCCGTATGGGTGAACGCGGCCGACGTGATACCGCTTCCGGCGGGCACCCCGCCGCCGGGGGGCGTGGTCGGCTCGGTGCGGCTCCAGCCCGGCCCGGCGTCGGTGACCCTGCGCGTGCCACTCCCCGGGAAGGTGCCGTTCCAGGTCACAGAGCAGGAGCGGAGCCTGACGCTCCGGCTCTATGGCGTGGCGTCGGACATCAACTGGATGCAGTACGGCGGAACCGATCCGCTCGTCACCCGTATGAGCTATGCCCAGCCCGCGGCGGACGAGGTGACGATCACCGTCGAGTTGGCGCGTCGCGTCTGGGGGTACCGGACGCGGTTCGACGGGCGGGACCTGCTGCTCGAGGTACGGCGTCCGCCGGAGATCGATCGGGACCGACCCCTCACGGGGCGCCTGATCGTGCTCGACCCAGGCCATCCTCCGGTCGGAGCCAAGGGTCCGACCGGTCTGTGGGAGCCGGTGGCGACCCTCGCGGTCGCGTACAACGCAAAGGCGCTGCTCGAGCGGGCAGGCGCGACCGTGCTGCTCACGCGTACCGACTCGACGCCCGTCGAGCTGTTCCCGCGTACCCACTTCGCGGAGGTGCACGATGCGGACGTGCTCGTCTCGATTCACGCCAACGCGCTCCCGGATGGCGTGAATCCGTTCGTGAATAACGGCACGAGCGTCTACTACTTCCATCCTCGCAGCGCCCCGCTGGCGCGCGCGCTCGAGCGCGCCCTGGTCGCTGAGCTCGGGCTGCGGGACCTCGGCATGGGCCGGGGCGACTATGCGCTCGTGCGTCCGACGTGGATGCCCGCGGCGCTCACCGAGGGCCTCTTCATCATGGTCCCCGAGCAGGAAGCGATGTTGCTGAGCGAGGAGGGACGAGCGCGCTATGCGCGGGGGCTGGTTCGCGGGATCGAGAACTTCCTGCGGGAACGGGCGCGAGAGCCGTGAGAATGCGGAATGTGGAATGCGGAATGCGGAATGTAAGTGGGAGGTCGAGCCCGCGCCTCGAACCTTCCCTGAAATTCCGCATTCGGCATTCCGCATTCCGCATTCTTCTCTTGACCATGCTCGCTGCCCGCGCCGAGGCTCAGGATCCCTCGGGCCCCTGGCGCACCCTCCACGCGCCGCATTTCCGCGTCCACTTCCGCCCGGCTTACCGAGACGTAGCTGACGTCGCCGCGCGGGAGGCCGAACGTGCGTACCGGCTGCTCGCGTCGGAGCTTCACCCGCCGCGCCAAGTGGTCGACCTGACCCTCGTGGACGACATCGACGCGGCGAACGGCGCGACGCTCGTCTTCCCGTCCGACCGCATCTATCTCTTCCTCCCGCCCCCGGCCACGGAGCCCGGGTTGCAGCACTACGACAGCTGGCTCCGGCTCGTCACGACGCACGAGCTCACCCACGTCTTTCACCTCGACCGGGTGCGGGGCTTCTGGCGCGGTTTGCAGGCGGTCTTCGGCCGAGTCCCCGGTCTGTTTCCCAACGACTACCAGCCCAGCTGGGTGACGGAAGGCCTGGCGGTCTACTACGAGTCGAAGTTCACCAACGGCGGGCGGGTGACGGGAAGCTTGCACACGCAGCTGCTCGCGGCCGATCGCGCCGCGGGCGCGTCGCGTTCGCCATGGAACGCCGTGTTCTTCACCCGGTGGGCGAACGGACTCGTGCCGTACGCGTACGGCAGCCGCTTCTTCCATTACCTCGCGGGCCAAACGGGAGATTCCGTCGTGCCGCGGTTCGTGGAGGCGACGTCTGCCCAGCTGATCCCGTATCGGGTGGGGCGGCAGCTCGCGCGCGTCGCTCCCGGTCGCTCGCTGCAGGCGGAATGGCCCCGGGCGACTCGACCTCCGTCCCAGGCGGGGGCGACCGCCACCGCCGCCCGCGTCATCGACCGCGCACTCCGCACCGAGCCGGTGCCACAAGCGTCACCCGACGGCCGGTACGTCGCGTACCTGCGCGACGACGGTAAGGGGCCGAGCGAACTGCGGGTGCTCGACGCGCCGGGGTTCCACGTCCTGCGCTCGCACCGCGTGAACGCCGAGGTCAGCTACGACTGGCTCGGCGACACGCTCGTCGTGGCGCAGCTCGACTGGACATCCCGCTGGCGGGCGCGCAGCGACCTGTACCGCTGGCTCCCCGGCGGGCAGTGGCGCCGCGTGACGCACGGGGCGAGGCTCGTCTCGCCCCGCGCCGGTGGGGGCCGCTTGTCCGTGATCGCGCTCCTCCCGGCCGGCAATCGCCCGGCGCTGCCCGTTCCGCCCGGGCCCGCCGGTGGGAACGTGACGTGGGGCGAGGTCGTGCCCTCTCCCGACGGGCACTGGGTGGCGGGCACGCGGAACGCGAACGGGCACTGGGCGCTGCTGCGCTGGCCGGCCGATTCACCCGAGGCCGGCACGGCGTTGCGGGAGTCGGCCGGCGTGATCACCGACCCGACATGGACGCCTGGAGGCGACCTGTTGTTCGTCACCGACCCGACCGGATTCCCGCAAGTGTACCGCTGGCGCGACGCGACCGGCGCCGAGCCCCTCACGGCAGAGCCGCTGGGCGCCCGGGCGCCCACGGCGCTCGCCGACGGGACGCTGCTGTACGCCACGCTCGCGGCCGGCGGCTGGGAGCTACGGCGCGCGCCGGGCGGAGCGGCCGGGCCACCTCTGGCGGCTGACCGGCCCGTCGCGTTCGACTCCGCGCCGGCGGTTGCAACGCGTGAGACGGGCTACGCGGCATGGCCCTCGCTCCGGCCGCATTTCTGGGTGCCCCTGTTCCTCGACGCCGGGCCGAGCGGGCGGTTCTGGGGCGCCGCTACCGCCGGCACCGATGTCGTCGGCCGGTTCACCTACCTCGCCACCGGCCTCGTCGCGCCGCAGCCGTTCCGCGCGCTCGGGTCGTTCGCGGCCGTATGGAGCGGCCTGGGAAACCCGACGCTCGACGCCTCGGCGTCGAGCACCTGGGACGATGTGCTCGCCGCAGTCACCCTTTCTGAGCGGACGCGGGAGGCCGCCCTCGGCATGTCGCTCGTCGCGCGGCGGTGGCGCACCGTCGCGAGCGTGCGTCTGGCCGCGGAGTTCAAGGACACGCGCTTCGTCACGATCCCCGACACGTCGCTCAGCGACGTCTGCCCGGGGTGCGCCGGTCACGATCTGGTGGGGGGGTCGGTGACGCTCGCGCTGACGCACGTCGTGTCCGCACCGCTCGCCGTATCGCGGCAGGACGGGTTCAGCTGGTCGGCGCTGTATCGGCGGCGCGCGGAGCAGGGGGGCGCCCGGTGGTCGAGCGAAGCCCGCTCGCGGCTCGGCCTGTATGCTCATGTCCCGGGCGTCGGGGGGTTCGCGCACCATGTGCTGGCCGTCCGTCTCGCCGCCGGGGCCACCGGCGGGCCGCTGGGCGAGCTGTTCAAGGCGGGCGGTGTGTCGTCGGGCGCCCTGGGTCTCACGTTCGGCCAGGCGCTCGGCGCGACGCGCGATTTTCCGGTGCGGGGCTATCGCGGCGGCGAGCTGCGGGGGCGGCGCGCCGCGACCGCGACCGTGGAGTACCGCCTGCCGCTCGCGCTCGTCGGCGCGCCGCTCGGCCACCTCCCGTTCGGCGCCGACAAGCTGTGGCTCAACATATTCGGCGACGCCGGGGATGCCTGGGACCCGGGCGCGGCGCCGCGGCTCACGCGGCTTCGCTCGGCCGGCGCCGAGCTCGCCGGCGACCTGACGTTGAACTACGACTTCCTGGTGCAGCTCCGGCTCGGCGTCGCCGCACCGCTCGCCGATCCTCCCTCCGGGGCGGCGCGGCGCCCGCAGCTGTACATCGCGTTTGCATCGGATTTCTGAAGTGGCGTGCTTCAGCACCGTGTCGTGCCGAGCCCAGGCTTTAGCCTGGGAACGGCGCTGGGAATAGCCCTCCTGAACGTGGTCCCAGCTGCGGGATATAATTGACCTATGCGGCGCCCCTTGATCGTCCTGCTCGCCTTGTCCGTCTCGCCTGCCGAGCGTCTGTCCGCCCAGTCACCAACCGAGCGCGCCGCGATCGAGACGCTGCGGGACTCGCTCGCGCGCGTGACCGACTCGCTGTCGTTGCAGCGTCTCGAGGCCGCGACGATCCAGGTGGCGAAGCAACACCGCGCCGACCCGCTCGTCCACGTCCGGCTCGGGTTCATCGCCCACCGGCTGGGAGAGATCGCCAACACCAAGTCACATTACGACGCCGCCGCCGGGGAGTTCGAATGGGCCGCGGAGCTCCGGCCCGACTGGCCCTACCCCTGGTATGGGCTGGGACTCGCCGAGCTGGCGCAGGGCGAGCACGCCGTGATCGCGATCGAAAACCTGCGCCAGCAGCTCGGCAAGGACTATTTGAGCAAAGCGGCGCGGGCGCTGGCGCGGGCCACGCAAGCCGACGCGAGCTTCGCGCAGGCCAGCATCGACCTCGCCAACGCGGCGCTGGCCCAGCGCATCCAGCCACGGCTCGAGGTGGCGCTGCAGGCGGTGCGGCTCGCGGCGGCGTCACCCGCGGGGGGGAACGCGCAGGTCCAGCTGGCGCGGGGCCGGGTGGAGCGGGAGGTCGGCGAAGCGGACTCGGCGCTCGCGGCGTTCCAGGCCTACCTCGGCGTCGGTGGCGACTCCGGGCTCGGTCTGCTCGAGCTCGCGCGGAGCTACTACTACGCGCAGCGACCGACCGACGGGTGGCGGAGCTATTTCGCCGGGGCGCGCCTGGCGCGGCAGCCGGAGGCGCTGGCGCTGTATCGCGCCGACCTGGGCGTCGTGGCGCACCGTGACGAGTTGGCGCCGTTCGACGGCTTCACTTCCCCCGGCCCGCGGGCGGCGTGGCTCGAGCGGTTTTGGCTGCAGCGCGACGTGGCCGAAGCGCGGGAGCCGGGCGAGCGGCTGGCCGAGCACTACCGCCGCTGGTTCTACGCCTGGCACAACTTCCGGCTCGTGAGCCGGCATCGGCACTACGACATCACCGAGCGCTACCGCACCGATCAGCTCGACTTCGACGACCGCGGCGTCATCTACCTGCGCCACGGCTCGCCCGACAAGCGTGCGACGTACCCCCGTGTGCTGGACCGCCTCGAGCCGAACGAGACGTGGCTGTACCGGCGGCCCGACGGCGATCTGATCTTTCACTTCGTCGCGCGCGAGGACGTCCAGGACTACAAGCTGGTGGAGAGTCTGGCCGACGCGCTGTCTTCGGGCTTCCGTGGCGCGCTGGCGCTCGCGGGCCGGCGCGGCCTCGATCCCCTCACCAGCGACTTGTTCGCCTCGCGGGCGGACATCAATCCGCTGTACGCCCGATTGGGAAACACCCTCGGCTCGGCGAACGCGGCGGGCGTGCTCGCCACCGAGCGTAGCCTGGGCCAGCGCAGCATCACCGTGGGCACGACCACCGATAGCTACCGCCGGGCGTTCGCCACGCCGCTCGAGGTGCTGGCGTCGGACTTCGTCGTCGGCGCGCGCGGTCACGCCGGACAGGAGCTGCACGTCGTGTTCGCCATTCCGGGCCACCGCCTGACGCCGGCCGGGGACTCGACGCGCGTCCTCTATCCCGTCGCCTTCCGATTGGTCGTCTCGGACAGCCTCGACAACCTGGTGGCGCGACTCGATACGACCCGGGTGTTCGCCGCTGCGGCGCCGCTCCGTCAGGGCGCGTATCTCACCGGGCGGCTCGCGCTGGCGGTCCCGCCGGGGGCGTACCGCTATCGGTTGCTGGTCCAACAGCCGGGCAGCGACGCGGGAGACCTCGTGATCCGTGACTCGATCGCCGTCGGCACGCTCGACGGCGCACGCTTCGCCGCGAGCGACCTCGTACTCGGCCGCCAGGGCTCGGGGCTCGCGTGGACGACCGGGTCGGACACGGTGCCGCTGAACCCACTGGGCCGCTTCGCCGAGGGCGGCTCGGCCGAGCTGTATTACGAGGTGTACGGGCTGCCGTCGGGGGCGTCTTACCACACCATCGTCCGGCTCGAGCGCGAACGGCGTCGCTCGTTGTTTCACCGGCTGTTCGGTGGGGGACAAGCGCCGGTCTTGTTCGAGTTCGACGCGCCCGCCGACGGTCCCGTCACGCGGGTGCGTCGCGCGCTCGATCTGCGCGACGCGTCCCAGGGGAGCTACGTTCTCGCCGTCGAGATCCGCGACCCCGCGACCGCCACGTCGCTCGTTCGCCGTCGCCAGTTCGTCATTGTGTCGCGCTAGTCGGTTGACACCCGCTCCGACGCGCCCGTAAGTTTCCGCGACTCCTCGGAAATAATGGATGTATTGCTCCCGCTGCGGCACTCAGAACGACGACGCCAGTAAGTTCTGCCGCTCCTGCGGCCTGGATCTCGCGGCAACGCCGATCCAGAATACGCAAGAGCTGACCGAGCTCGAGCTCGTGCGGGAGCAGCTCAAGGACGAGTACGAGATCCTCGACGAGCTCGGTCGGGGCGGCATGGCCATCGTCTTCAAGGCGCGCGAGAAACAGCTGGAGCGCGAGGTCGCCATCAAGGTCCTGCCGTTCTCGCTCGCGTTCGACAAAGAATTCGTCGAGCGGTTTCAGCGTGAGGCCCGCACCTCGGCGAAGCTCGAGCACCCCAGCATCATCCCGATCTACCGGGTCGGCAAGTCCGGCCGGGTGATCTACTTCGTCATGAAGTTTTTGCGCGGCAAGCCGCTCGCATCCGTCCTCGCGGCGCGCGGCTCGCTCCCCCCCGCCGAGATCCGCCAGGTCCTCGTGCAGGTCGCGCGCGCGCTCGCCTACGCGCACAAGAGCGGCATCGTGCATCGCGACATCAAGCCCGACAACATCATGTTCGACGAGCACGGCCAGGCCGTCGTGACGGACTTCGGCATCGCCAAGGCGGCGACCGGCGGAAAGCTCACGGGCACGGGCATGTCGATCGGCACCCCGCACTACATGAGCCCCGAACAGGCCCGGGCGCAGCAGCTCGACGGGCGCAGCGACGTCTACTCGCTCGGCGTCGTCGCCTACCAATGCCTCACCGGCAGCGTGCCGTTCGACGGCGAGGACTCTTTCTCCATCGGCTACAAGCACATCATGGAGGAGGTGCCTACGCCGCCGCTCGAGACCTACGACCAGCGCACCCTGTTCGAGATCGTCCGGAAGATGATGGCCAAGGTCCCAGACGATCGCTTCCAGACTGCCGACGATCTGGTCCAGGCGCTCGAAGCGGGCGGCGGATTCGCGGCCGTCGGGCTCGCGACCGCGCCGACCCGCGCGATCCCGTCGCTCGCGGGCGCCCGCATCGCCGGCGCGCCCACCACGCCGCTGCCGGGCGCGCCGATGGGGGCGCGGCTCGCTGCCTCCGTCGAGCACCACCGCTCCGTGGGCGCGGGGATCGCCCTCTGGGTCGTCGTCGTCGTCGTGGCGCTCGGTGCCCCGGGCCTCTATGCCTACAAGAAGGGCCTGCTCTTCTTCGCGCGCGCCGCGGTGCCCGACTCGGTGTCCGCCACCCTCCGGGACACGCTCGCGCAGCGGCTGCTGGGGGACACCGGCGCGTCCGGCGCCGCTCCGGACACGGCTGCCACGCGGCCCGCAGTGGGCGAGACGACGCACCCGCCCGTCGCGCCGGGGACGCCGGGGCGGCTCACGCTGCAGGGCCTGCCGGCGGGCGCCCGCGTCACGCTCAACGGGCAGCCGTTCCGTGGTACGCAGGGTGACGTGCCCCCCGGCACGTACGCGCTCGTCGTGCGGGCCGCGGGGTTCGCGCCGTACGAGCGGCCGGTTGTGATCACGCCGGGCGCGCCGTTGAGCGTCCAGGTCGAACTCGACCCGGCCACGATCGGCGGTGGGGAAAGTGGGACGGGCCCGTGCGACGCCCCCGGGCCGGAGTACAATCACGGCAAGATCTGCTTCGACACGCCGCCCGTCCCGCTCTCCGTCACGCGCATCCCGATCCCCGCCGACGCGCCGATGCTGCCACGGCAAGCCATCCTCCTGATCCGTGTCTCGCGCGACGGCGCCACGCTCGAGGCCCGCGTGTTCGGCCCCTCCAACCTCGCTACCTTCAACGATCAAGCGATGGACATGGCGAGGAACCTCCGTTGGAACCCCGCACAGAAGAACGGTGAGCCGGTCGACGCGTGGGTGCAGTGGCCGTTCCAGCCGGTGAGGCAGTAATCCACATCCACGCGACCGCATTCATCGCCCCGGGCGCCGTAGTGCTGGGGGACGTGACACTGGGCGCGCGCGCCAGCGTCTGGTACGGCGCCGTGCTGCGCGGCGACATGGCAGCGATCGTGGTGGGCGAGGCGACGAACCTGCAGGACGGCACCATCGTCCATGTGGACGAGGGGAAGCCCGCGCGGATCGGCGCCCGGGTCGGGGTGGGCCACCGGGCCATCCTGCACGGCTGCACCGTGGAGGACGACTGCCTGATCGGCATGGGCAGCATTCTCCTGAACGACGTGCACGTCGGCACCGGGAGCGTGGTGGCCGCCGGTGCGGTGGTGCCGGAGGGAACCCGGGTGCCGCCCGGGTCGTTGATGGTCGGTGTGCCTGCCCGCATGGCGCGGCGCGTGGACGACGCCCTACGGGAGCGGATCCGGCTCACGTGGGAGCACTACGTGGCGGAAGCGGAGCGTCATCGCGCGGGCCGGTTCCCGATCGTGCGAGCAGGTTTGTGATGTGAATTGCTGAAAAGCGTTGTACGGGCAGCGCTCTCGCGAGTGTTGCCTCGACGTGCTGCCCGGCCTACCTTGCTGCTCCGCGTTTTTTGTCTCGCGCGCTGTTAAATTCACGCATAGCACGCGCTTTGTGAGCACGCTCACACCGCAGAGGAACGAGCCGGCATGACCGCTTCCACCCGCAAGGGGACGCTCGATCTGAGCCCCAACGCCATCACCGTGCTCGAGCGGCGCTACCTGGTGAAGGACGACCAGGGCAGGCCGGTCGAGCAACCCGAAGACCTGTTCTGGCGGGTGGCCCGCACCGTCGCCGAGCCGGACGGCCGCTACGGCGCCTCCGACAAGGCCGTCGAGGGCCTCGCCGAGACGTTCTTCGAGCTGATGGCGACGCGCGTGTGGATGCCGAACTCACCCACGCTCATGAACGCCGGTCGACCGTTGGGGCAGCTGTCCGCCTGCTTCGTGCTGCCGGTGGACGATTCCCTCTCGAACGGCCAGAGCGGCATCTACGACACGCTCCGCGCCATGGCCCTGGTGCACCAGTCAGGGGGCGGGACCGGCTTTTCGTTCTCGCGCCTGCGCCCCAAGAACGACGTGGTGCGCTCGACGATGGGAGTGGCCTCGGGCCCGGTGTCGTTCATGAAGCTGTACGACGCGTCGACCGACGTGGTCAAGCAGGGCGGCACCCGCCGCGGCGCGAACATGGGCATCCTGCGGGTGGACCATCCCGACATCCTCGAGTTCATCGCCTGCAAGGACGACCTCACCCAGGTGACGAACTTCAACATCTCGGTCGCCGTCACGGACGCGTTCATGCGGGCGGTCGAGGAGGGCACGAGCTACGACTTGATCCACCCTCGTCATGGCGCGGTGGTGGGTCAGCTCGACGCCCGTGACGTGTTTCGCAAGATCGTCCACGGCGCCTGGAAGACGGGCGAGCCGGGGGTGTACTTCATCGACCGCGCCAACCACTACAACCCGGTCCCTCGTCTCGGCAGCTACGAGGCGACGAACCCCTGCGGCGAGCAGCCGCTGCTCCCCTACGATGTGTGCAACCTGGGGTCCATCAACGTCGGCGTGTTCGCGCGAGACGGGGATGTGGATTGGGACCGCCTGCGCACGGCGGTGCACCTCTGCACCCACTTTCTCGACAATGTGATCGACGCGAACCGCTATCCGCTCGCGGAGATCGACGACCTCGCCAAGCGCATCCGGCGCATCGGGCTCGGCGTGATGGGGTGGGCGGACCTGCTGGTGCGGCTCGGGCTGCCCTACGACTCGGACGAAGGCGTGGCGCTCGGCCGCCGGCTCATGGAGTTCGTGGACGAAGAGGCCAAGGTGGCGTCGGAGAAGCTGGCCGAGCAGCGGGGAGTCTTTGCGGAGTGGGAGCAATCGATCTGGGGGCCGGACGCGACCTGCGCCCGCGGCCCGCAGGGCGAGCGGGTGCGCCCCATGCGCCGGCTCCGCAACTGCAACCTCACCACGGTGGCGCCCACGGGGACGATCTCGATCATCGCGGGGTGCTCTTCGGGGATCGAGCCGCTGTTCGCGGTCGCGTTCATGCGCAACCAGGCCGGCGTGCTGATGCCCGACGTCAACGAGGATTTCGTGCGCCTCGCGCAGCACGAAGGCTGGTACTCGGACGCCCTCATGCAGCGGATCGCCGCGGCGGGCCACATCCACTTCGACGAGGTGCCCGCGAAATGGCAGCGGGTGTTCGTGACGGCGCACGACGTGACCCCCGAGTGGCACATCCAGATGCAGGCTGCCTTCCAGGAGTTCACCGACTCGGCGATCTCCAAGACCTGCAACTTCGCGAACGACGCGACCGAAGAGTATGTCGAGAAGATCTACCGCTACGCCTACAAGCTCGGCTGCAAGGGCGTGACGGTGTACCGGGACGCGTCGCGCGAGATGCAGGTGCTCTCCACCGGCGCCACCGCCAAGAAGGTCAAGGAGCAGGCGGCGGGTGCGGTCGCGGACGACGCCCCGCCCCAGCTCGCCGAGGCCTTGGGTCGGGTCGCCGAGCTCGACGCGGAGCTGGAGCGCACGCGCACGCGGCTGCACGACGCCGAGGCGGAGAACCTCCAGCGCCGCGCCAAGCGCTCGCGTCCCGACCTGCTCAAGGGGTCCACCCGGCGGGTCGAGACCCCGCTGGGCACGATGTACGTGACCATCACGGAGGACGACAAGGGCCAGCCGTTCGAGGTGTTCATCTCGCTCGGCAAGGCCGGGGGTGCGCTGATGGCGGACGTGGAGGCGATCGGGCGCCTGATCTCGCTCGCGCTGCGCTCCGGCATCCCGATGCGGGAGATCTACCGCCAGCTCCGCGGCATCTCCTCGGACCGCGCCGTCGGTCTGGGCCCGAACAAGGTGCTCTCCGTCCCCGACGCGATCGGCATCGCGATCGAAAAGTGGATGCAGGACAAGCTGGGCGTGCAGCAGGACCTGCTGGCGACCGCCGTCGGGGGTGGATCGGCGGGACCGGGGGGGGGGCGCGAGGGGATCCCGCAGGAGGGCGGCACAGTGGCGCTGCGGGGCGGAGCGCCCCCGCAGGACTTCATCGGGGCCTGCCCGGACTGCGGCTCGCAGCTCGCGTTCAGCGAAGGCTGCGCGAAGTGCCACGTGTGCGGCTTCTCGGAGTGCGGCTGAACCGTCGGCTACTTCTCGAACATCAGCTCCTTCGCCCGCTGGGTCGCCTTCACGACGGCCTTGATCAGGGTCACGCGCAGCTTCCCCTCCTCCAGCTCGAGGATGCCGTCGATGGTGCAGCCCGCCGGCGTGGTGACGGCATCCTTGAGCAGGGCAGGGTGATCACCGGTTTCGAGCGCGACCTTGGCGGCGCCGAGCAGCGTCTGCGCCGCTAACAGGGTCGCCACGTCCCGGGGCAGACCGACCTTCACGCCGGCTTCCGCCAGCGACTCGAGAATGATGTAAACGAACGCCGGTCCGCTGGCGGAGAGTCCGGTCACCGCATCCATGTGCTTCTCGTCCACCACCACGGTTCGCCCCACAGTGTCGAACAGCTGGCGGGCCGCCTGGAGGTGGGCGTCGGTCGCGTGACTGCCCCGGCAGATTCCCGTCATGCCGGCGCCCACCTGGCACGGGGTGTTCGGCATCGCGCGCACCACCGGCACTCCTCGCTCGAGTCGACCCTCGATGTAGCTGGTGGGCACCGAGGCCGCCGCGGACACGATCAGCTTCGCCGGCGTGACGTCGGCGCGGATCTCGTCGAGCAGCTCGCCCACGTTCTGGGGCTTGACTGCGATCAGGATGATGTCCCCCGCACGCGCCGCGGCGCGGTTGTCCGTGCCGACCGTCACCGGCAGGTGCGCGCTCAGCGCGCGGGCCCGTTCGACGTGGCGCACGGTGGCGCAGGCGCTGCCCGGGGAGACGCCGGCCTTCAACAGGCCCTGGAGCAGGATGGTTCCGATCTTCCCCAATCCCAGCACCGCCACGCGTTGGTTCGTCATAGCCACCTCATCGCAGGTCGTCTTCGAGCAGCGTCGCCGCGTCGGTCTTCTCGTCACGGTACTTGACGATCACCGGAGTGTAGAGCGAGACACCCCAGCGACCGGCGACCGATCCCGGCGCGGCGCGCGCGCCGGGCACCACCACGGCGCCGCTCGGAATCTCGAGCGAGCGTTCCGCGGTGCCCCGATATACTTGCTCGCGCACCAGGTCATACACGGCAGTCGAGCCGGTGAGGATCGTTCCCGCGGCGAGCACGGCTCGGTCGCGCACGATCGTGCCCTCGTAGACGCCGCACCCTCCCCCTACCAGCACATCGTCCTCGATGATCACAGGCAGCGCACCGACCGGCTCCAGCACGCCGCCGATCTGCGCGGCCGCCGACAGATGCACGCGCTTCCCGATCTGCGCGCACGAGCCGACCAGGGCGTGACTGTCGATCATGGTGGCTTCGTCGACGTAGGCCCCCACGTTTACGTACATCGGCGGCATGCACACCACGCCGGGCGCCAGGTAGGCCCCGTCGCGGACGCTGGAGCCACCTGGTACGATGCGCACCCGGTCGGCGAGCGTGGTGGGCCGCACGGGATACGTGTCCTTGTCAAAGAAGCGCACGCCGGGGTGCGGCGACATATCGACCAGCGCCCCCATCCGAAAGCCGGCGAGGATGCCGCGCTTCACCCAGGCGTTGACGCACCACGTCCCGTCCGCGGTCCGTTCGGCCGCGCGAATCTCGCCGCGGGCGAGGCCGGCCCGAAACTCGGCGAACAGGGCCCGGTCGGCGTCGCTGTAGCTGTGGTGCGCCGCCGCGGTGAGAGCCTCGATGCGATCACGCAGCGACATGCGCCGCGCCAGGCACGAGGCCAAGCTCCGAGAGCGCCGCGCGCAGGCGGGCGCGGGTCTGCTCTTGGACGGGCACGAGGGGCAGGCGATAGTGCTCCTCGAGCAGCCCCAGCGCCGCCAGCGCGGCCTTCACGGGCCCCGGATTCGACTCGATGAAGTTCGCTTCCATCAGAGGCAGCAGCCGGTAGTGGAGCGCGCGCGCGGCCGCCCACTCGCCTCGGAGCGCGAGCTCGGTGAGGCGCGCCATCGAGTCGGGCGCCTCGTTCGACACGACCGACACCACACCGTCGGCGCCCAGCGCGATGAGCGGCAACGTCACGGCGTCGTCGCCCGAAAGCACGCGAAAGTTCGAGGGCCGGTCGCGGAGGATGGCCATGATCTGCTGGAGATCTCCCGAGGCCTCCTTCGTGCCGACGATGTTGTCGCGCTCCCGGGCGAGAGTCAGGGTCGTCGCGGCCGAGATGTTCGACGCCGTGCGACCCGGCACGTTGTACAGCAGGACCGGCAGGTCGTCCACCGCTTCGGCGACCGCTCGGAAGTGCGCCACGAGGCCCGCTTGGGTCGGCTTGTTGTAGTACGGCGCCACCACCAGGATCGCGTCCGCGCCCGCGGCGCGGGCCTCCCGCGCCCGCTCGATCGTGACCGCGGTGGCGTTACTCCCCACGCCGGCGATTACCCGCGCACGCCCGTGCGCCACCTCGACGGTGAGCGCGATGAGCCGCCGCTGCTCCGGGGGATCGAGCGTCGCCGCCTCGCCCGTCGTGCCGCAGGGCACGAGCAGCGGCACGCCGCCCGCGATCTGCCGCTCGATGAGGGCGCGAAACCGTGGCTCGTCAACGTCGCCGGTGGCGGCGAACGGGGTCACGAGCGCGGTCCCGCAGCCGCGCAGCCAATCGACGCGTGTGGTCATACGGCACTCCTCTCCGACGCCAGTACGTTGTCCAACACGTCCGCGAAGGCGTACATGCCCTGTCGGCCCGCCAACCAGCGGGCCGCGAGCACGGCACCCGCGGCGAACGCCTCGCGGCTGCGCGCGGTGTGCACCAGGAGGATCTGGTCGCCGGCCGAATCGAAGCCGACGCGGTGCGTGCCCGGAATCTGCCCGGCCCGAGTGCTCGCCACCGGCACGTCACCCCGCACCAGCCCCTGCAGCAGGATGTCCTTCAGCACGAGCGCCGTGCCCGACGGGGCGTCGCGCTTGCGGGCGTGATGCGCTTCCTCGATGAACGCGTCGTAGGCGTCGAGGCCCCGGAACAGCTCGGCGGCCCGCGCCACGATGCGATAGAAGACGTTGACCCCGACCGAGAAGTTCGCCGCGTGGACGAGCGCGCCGCCCCGCGCTTCGATCAGCCGTCGCACCGCGCTCTCCTGGCCGTGCCACCCGGTGGTGCCCTCGACGAGCGGCACCCCGGCCCCCGCGCACAGCTCCACGTGAGCGAGCACGGCGCCCGGCACCGAAAAATCGATGGCCGCATCATGACCCGGGAGCAGTCGTGCGGCGTCGCCCGCGTTCCGTGAGGTGAAGACGGCACCGATCTGATGGCCCGCCCCGCGGGCATGCGCCTCGACCACGCGGGCCATCTGACCGAATCCGAACAGCGCGAGCTTCATGCGGCGACTCGCCCCTGCAGCAGCGTCCGGACCAGGCGCATGTAGGCATCGGTGCCGGCCGCGAGCTCCGCCAGCGCAATTCGCTCGTGAGCGGTGTGGGCGTCGAGGATCGAGCCCGGCCCGATCAGGAGGGGCGTGCCCCAGTTCGTGAGATGGGGGAGGTCGGTCGTGAACCGGACGACGCATGTCTCGAATCCCGGCACCGTCGTGAGGTGCAAGGGGTTCACGGCCGTGAGGTACTCGATCCGCGCCCGCCCCCCGACCACCTGCCCGAGCAGCCGTTTCACGGGCTCGGCGTCCGTCACGAGTCGGATCTGCAGGTCAGCCCGCGCCTCCCCCGCCACGACGTTGGGTCGCGACCCGCCCGCGATAACCCCGATGTTCACGGTGGTATCGCCGAAGAACGGGTCCGTCGGCCACGCACTGCGACGCACGTCCGCGAGCACGTCGAGCAGCAGATCGATCGCCGATCGCCCCTGCTCGGGATATGCCGAGTGGGCGGTGACGCCCTCGGTCCGCAGCGTGAGGCGCAGCGAGCCCTTGCAGCCGGCGGCGAGCTTGTTGTCGGTGGGCTCGCCGTCGATCAGCCACTGGCACTCGCCGGCGCGCGGATGCGCGTTCGCGGCCCGCGCGCCGGCGCTCCCCATCTCCTCGTCCACGACGAACAGCAGGCCGATCTCGTTCACGCCGGCGGCGCGCAGCCGCTCCGCCGCCGTGATCTGGGCCGCGATGATGCCCTTCGCATCGCACGCGCCCCGCCCCTGCAGGAAACCGGCCTCCTCCCGCGCCGGCAGATGAGGCGGCACGGTGTCGAGGTGCGTGGACAGCACGACCCGAGGCGAGCGGTCGGTCGTGGCCAGGACGTTCGGCCGGCCCGGCGCCGCCTCGAACACTTCCACTTGGTAGCCGAGGTCCGCGAGGTGCCCCGCCACGAAGCGCGCGGCCGCGGCCTCCTCACCCGACACGGACGGGATGTCCACGAGCCGATGCGCCAGCGCGACCGGGTCTCTCATCAGGCCGCCCCGCCGGTCGCGACGTCGGCCGGCACCGGCTCGCGCTCGAAGAGCGCCGCGTGCAGCCGCTGCACGGCCTCGCGCACCCGGCCCTCTTCGATCACGAACGTCAAGTTGACGCGAGACGCGCCCTGGGAGATCAGCGATACGTTGATGTCGCGCACCGTGGCGAAGACCCGGGCGGCGATCCCGGGTGTGGTGCGCAGCCCCTCGCCGACCACGCAGACGATCGCCCGGTGCGGCTCGACACTCACCTCGCCCAGCGAGCGCAGCTCGCTCACGATCGCGGGCAGCGACCGGGCGTCCTCCAGGGTGAGGGAGACGCTGACCTCCGACGTCGTCACGACGTCCACCACGGCACGATGTCGGTCGAACACCTCGAACAGCGCGCGCAGGAAGCCGTACGCCCCGAGCATGCGGCTGGACGCGATGTGCAGCACCGTGATCCCGGTCTTGTGCGCGATGGCCTTGACGGTCCCGGGCCAGACGTCTGCTTCCGTCGCGACGATGGTCCCAGGGCTCTCCGGCGCTTGGGAGTTGCAGATGCGGACCGGGATGTGGCGATCCGTCGCCGGCTGGATCGTATTGGGGTGCAGCACCTTGGCCCCAAAGTAGGCGAGCTCGGCGGCCTCGGCGTACGACAGGCGGGGAATACGTCGCGCGCCCGGCACGACGCGCGGATCGGCGGTGAGGACACCGCTCACATCAGTCCAGATCTGGATTTCTCGGGCTCCGAGGGCCGCCCCCACGAGCGCGGCCGTATAATCGGAGCCGCCGCGGCCGAGCGTCGTGGTCCGCCCGTCCCGCGTGGCGGCGATGTAGCCGCCGAGCACGGGGACCCGCGCCGCGTCGAGCAGGGGGATGAGCTCGGCGCGCGTCTGGTGCTCCGTGTCGGGCCACAGGGGGGTGGCGGCGCCGTGGGTCGCTTCGGTGACGATGCAGCGGCGCGCGTCTACGCAGCGCGTCGGCAGGTCTGCCGCCGCCAGCGTCGCCGCGAGCAACGCGGCGGAGAGGCGCTCGCCGTAGGACACCAGCTCGTCCCGCAGCGCTGGGTGCTCCTCCGACCGACTGCCGAAGCGCTCGAGGAGACCGGCGATGGCGTTCCGGGCGCGCTCGAGCTCGTCCTGGAACAGCGCCGCCCCGGGCCGCTGCAGCAGCGAGCGCGCGATGCCGTCGTGCCGATCGAGTTGGTCGTCCAGGCTGCGCCGGGCGCGTGCGACGTCACCGTCGGCCGCGGCGGCCGCGCAGGCGAACAGCGCGTCCGTCATTCCAGCGAGCGCGGACACCACGATCACCGGCCGTGATCCACCATGTTCGCGAACGACGGTCGACACGCGCGCACACGCCGCCGCGTCTGCGACCGATGTACCGCCGAATTTGAGTACCGTGCAATCACTCAAGGCGTAGACCTCAAGGAAGCCGTCTCGCACGCACGGAACACCTCGGTGCGCGTGGTGCTTCAGGATTTCAATTGTCTGGAAGTGAGTCGAACGACGCGACTAGGGTCGCGGGAAGCACGCCCGCTTTCGGCGGGCCGGGAGATCCTGACCGCCGCTGGGGCCAAGGCGAGAGGCTGTGGAACGCAGGTCCATGTCGTGAGGGCTCGAGTGCACGCGAAAGCTTGCGGCGCCTCGACACGGTGTCAAGCGTCCCCCCAGGTGGGCCGGCGCGCCGCATCACACGGCGCCACACGCCCGGAGCTCCCGCTCGACGTCGCTGAGCGTCGGTCCGATCTCGACCGGCGGATTGGCACCGGGCGGCCGGGGATCCGCCGCCTGGTGGTAGCGCGTCACGCTGTCGGGATCCTTGAGCAGGTGTCCGGTGAGCACTGCGACGACGAGCTGGCCCGGGTCGATCACCCCGCTGTGCAGCAGCTGTCGAACGCCGGCGACGCTCGCCGCGCTGGCCGGCTCGCACCCGACGCCCGCGGCGTCGACCACCGCCTTGGCCTCGAAAATCTCCTCGTCGCTGACGGCCGTGACCACGCCGTTGGTCTCGCGGATCGCCCGTACCGCCCGCTCATACGACGCCGGATTGCCGATGTTGATCGCCGTTGCGGCGGTGTGCGGGTCGACCCGGTGCCGCCGTGCGAAGCCCTCCCGGAAGCTCGCGGCGAACGGGGCTGCGCCCGCGGCCTGGACAGCGGCGAGCCGCGGCATGCGCGTGATGAGCCCCCAGGCGCGGGCCTCACCGAGCGCCTTGCCGAAGGCGGCGGTGTTGCCGAGGTTCCCCGCCGGCAACACGATCCACTCCGGCGGGCTCCAGTTGAGCTGCTGCAGCAGCTCGAGCACGATCGTCTTCTGTCCCTCGATCCGGAAGGGATTGATGGAGTTGACCAGGTACAGGCCGAGCTTCGCGCGCGCCTGCTCGGCGAGCTCGAGGCACTCATCGAAGTTGCCGCGCACGAGCAGGGTCCGCGCACCGTATGCCAGCGTCTGAGCCAGCTTGCCGAGCGCGACCTGCCCGCGAGGGACCATGACCAGGGCCGGGAGACCCGCGAGACTGGCGTACGCCGCGAGCGCCGCACCGGTGTTGCCGGTCGAGGCGCACGCGAGGGCCGGCGCGCCGACGCGGCGCGCCTGCGTGACCGCCACCGTCATGCCGCGGTCCTTGAACGACCCGGTGGGGTTATGGCCCTCGTGCTTGAGGAGCAGCTGGGAGAGCCCGGTCCAGCGGGCGACGGCGGGGCCGTCGAGCAGCGGGGGGTTGCCTTCGGGATAGGTCACGACAGCGTCAGCCGCCGTCGGCAGGACCGCCTCGCGGAACCGCCACACCCCGGACGCGAGCGCGCCGCGACTCACGCTACGGCGCTCGTCGAACCGGGCCCGCAGCGCGGCGCCGCTCAGCGTGGGGCGGGCGTGGTGGATCTCCAAGAGCCCCTGGCACGCGGGGCAACGCAGCTGCGGGTCGGTCTCGGAGAGCTCGTGGCCGCAGCTCGCGCAGCGCTGCCGCGAACCGCTCATGCGCTGGCGAGCTTCAGCACATCGTTCAGGATTCCGCCGGCGGTCACCGCGGGCCCCGCCCCCGGCCCCGTGATCACGAGCGGGTTTTTCCGGTACCGCATGGTCGTGAAGATAAACTGGTTGTCGGTCCCGTTGAGCGAGGCCATCGGGCTCGACGCGTCCACCACGACGAGCCCGACGCGGATGCGCCGCCGAGTCACGATGGCGCGGTAGCGGACCACACCGCCGCGCTGGCGCGCGAGCGCGACGCGCCGCGTCCACGGCGCGTCGTACTGGTCGAGCCGGGCGAGGAACTCCGCGAGCGGCAGGCGCTCGGCCCCCTTCGGGACGAGCGATTCCACCGCGACGTCGCGCAGCTCCCCGGGGAAGCCCAGCAGGCGGCCGAGAATCAACGCCTTGCGGGCGACGTCCATGCCGGACAGATCCTCCCGCGGGTCCGGCTCCGGGTACCCCTTGGCAATGGCGCCGCGCAGCGCCTCCGAGAAGCGGCGGCCGCGTCCCAGCTCGCCGAACAGGTAGCCGAGCGTGCCCGACGGGCACCCTTCGATCCGCTGCACGCGATCGCCCGACTCCACCAGCTTCGCGAAGGTGTCGATGATCGGCAGCCCGGCGCCGACGGTCGCCTCGCGCAGGAGCTGCCGCCCGCGCGTCTCCGCGGCGGCCTGCAGCTCGTCGTAGTGCTTCCTGCTCACCGTGATCGGGCGCTTGTTCGCGAGCACGACGTGCATGCCCGCCGCCAGCGCCGTCTTGAGCGTCTCGGTCGTGTCGGCCGCGGTGACGTCCACCAGAATCGGGTTCGAGAGCGCGTGGCTCGCCACGAACGTGACCGCTTCGGTCGCGGACGCGCGGTGGCCGCCGGCCAGCTTGGCGAGCGGCGTGGCCTTCGCCTTGGCGGCGGCGAGCGCGGCGAGCCGCCGCGGCGACAAGCCCCGCGGATCGAATACGAAGCCGCTGCGATCGACCAACCCGACGACCTGCAGCCGGAGCGCGTGCTGTTTCACCTTGGCGATGAGGGGAGCGAGGGTGCGGCCGATCTGACCGAAGCCCAACAGCACGACGTCGCTGCGCTCCGGATGCGCGCCCATGCCGCCGCCGATCTTGCTGAGCTGGAACGCGGCGTGCACCGCGCGCAGGGCGCGAGCGGCGTCCCCGCCGTCCACCACGAGCGACAGGTTCAGCTCCGAAGAGCCCTGGGCGATCGCGATCACGTTGATCTTCGCGTCCGCCAGGGCCGAGAAAATGCGGGCAGCGATGCCGGGCGTCCCCGCCATCCCGAGACCCACCACGACGAGCGTCGCGGCGCCGGCGCGCACCTCCACGCGGTCGATCTCCTGCCGCGCGATCTCGCGCCGAAACGTCGCCGCCAGGCCCTTGCGCGCCCGCTCCGCGTGCTCCTCGGGGACGCTGAAGCAGATGGACTGCTCGGACGACGCCTGGCTGATGAGCGAGATCGAGATCCCTTCGTGGTGCACCGCCGCGAAGGCGCGAGCCGCGATGCCGGGGACGCCGAGCATCCCGCTCCCGGTCACCGTCAGCAGCGCCTGCTTGGGGATCGCGGACACCGCCTTCACCGGATAGGCATTCAAGGTGCGCCGCCGCGAGATCTCCGTCCCGAGCGACGCGGGCTCCGTGAACGGCCGGATCCGCACCGCGACGCTGCGCCGCAGCACCGGAACCAGCGCCCGGGGGTGCAGTACCTTCGCACCGTAGTACGCGAGCTCGGCCGCTTCGCGGACATGGAGCTGGGGGATCACGCGCGCGTCGGGCACGGTGCGCGGGTCGGCGGTGAGCATCCCCGGCACGTCCTTCCAGAGCGAGACCTCGCGCGCGCCGAGCACCCGGGCGAGCAGCGTGGCCGTGAGGTCCGATCCGCCCCGGCCGAGGGTCGCCACCTGCCCGTCCGGGGCGGCGCCGAGGAAGCCCGGGATGACCGGGACGACGCCGCGGGCGAGCAGCGGCCGGAGCACGCGACGCGCACTGCGCTCCGTGCCCGCGAGATCGGGCGATGCGTTGCCGAAGGTGCCGTCGGTCTGGATCACCGCCGCGGCGTCCACGTACGTCGCGGGACAACCGGCGGAGTCGAGGGCGGCCGCGACCATGCGGGCCGACAGCTGCTCGCCGCGCGCGACCAGGTAATCGGTGGTCCGGGGCGTCAGCTCGCGGAGGATGCGCAGCCCCGCGGCGAGGGGCTCGACCTCCGCGAACGCGCGCTCGATCGTCTGGATGAGCTCGTCCGTGCGCGGACCGGGACCGAGCAGGGCGCGGACGGCTCCGAGATGCTGGGCGCAGAGCGCATCCACCGTCGTGCGGGCGCCGTCCGGGCCGCGCTGGATCGCCGCGGCGGCGAGATCGAGCAGCGCGTCCGTGACGCCGGCCATCGCGGATACGACGACGACCACGGGCGCGGGCCGGCGCGCCCGGACGATCGCCACCGCCTGCGCGATGGCGGCGCCGCTCGCGAGCGAGGCACCGCCGAACTTGTGGATCTCGATGGGGCGCGCGGTGCGAGGCATGGGGCGGTCAGGCGACCTCTGCTTAGGGCCAGCGAAAACACAACGCCCGGGCAACGGTAGCCGCGGGCGGTCGCTTTTTAGCACCTTGTTTAACGTGGCGGCAATACGCGGCAAATCACCACGCGGCTTCAATTGTATGTTCATACTTACCCGGGGGCTCGGGGACCGTCAAGGCGCGAAAGGAAGGACGTGATGAGCAAGATCCGCGTCGGTATTCTGGGCGCGACCGGCACGGTGGGACAGCGGTTCCTCGCGATGCTGGAGGGGCACCCGCAGTTCGTCGTAACGGCGCTGGCGGCCTCGGACCGGTCCCAGGGCCGCCCCTACGGCGCGGCCTGCAGCTGGCGCCTCCCAGGAGATATGCCGTCCGCAGTGCAGTCGCTGGTGGTTCAGCCGACCCGACCCCCGCTCGACTGCGACGTCGTCTTCTCGAGCCTCCCGGCCGATGTGGCGGGCGAGATCGAGACCGCGTTCGCGCGCGCGGGCTTCCCCGTGCTGAGCAACTCCTCCTCCCACCGGATGGACGATGCGGTGCCGTTGCTCATTCCCGAAGTGAACCCCGAGCATCTCGCCCTGCTCGACGCCTGCCGCGGGACGGGGAAGGGGTTCATCGTCGCGAACCCCAACTGCTCCACGGTCATGCTGTCCCTCGCCCTGGCGCCGCTCGCGGCGCGCTTCGGCGTCGAGGCCGTCGTCGCGACCACCTTGCAGGCGCTGTCCGGCGCGGGCTATCCCGGCGTCGCGTCGCTCGACATCACGGACAACGTGATTCCCTACATCGCGAGCGAAGAGGAGAAGATCGAGCGGGAGACCCGCAAGATCCTGGGCAGCCTGAACGGCGGCAGGGTCGAGCCCGCGGGCTTCGCCGTCAGCGCCCAGTGCCATCGGGTGAACGTCGTGGACGGGCACTTGGCGGCGGTGCGCGTGAAGCTTTCGCGGCCGGCGCGGCCTGCGGAGCTGCGGGAGGCGTTCGCCGGGTTCGCGGCAGTGCCGCAGCAGCTGCGATTGCACACCGCCCCCGCGCACCCCATTCTGGTGCGGGACGAGCCCGACCGCCCCCAGCCGCGCCTCGACCGCGACGCCGGGGGGGGAATGAGCGTCACCGTGGGGCGGATCGCGCCGGACCGCGTGCTCGGGCACCGCTTCGTCGTGTTGAGCCACAACACCATCCGCGGCGCCGCCGGCGCGGCCATCCTGAACGCCGAGCTGCTCGTGGCGCGGGGCTACCTGGCGGGCCCGGGGGCTTGAGCCATGCCGGCGTCGTCGCGCACCGCCGCGGCACTGGTCGCGCGGCTGCGGCCGAGCCGCCACACCCGGAAAACGCCGCACAGCATGGTCACACATCACAATCCGCGTGGAGCGGTCGGTGTGACTGAGGTCACGACCGCGCGCCGCCGGGAGATGTTACTATTGTGGCGTGACGATTCCGTTCCGCCCGATCACGCCGACGCGCCTCCAGGCGAAGGGCTGGGCCAGGGTCGGCAAGCCCGGTGCCCATCTCCTGCGCCGCGGCGCATGGTACCCGGTGGTCCGTATCTCCTCGAGCCACATCGTCGTGCTCGACGTGAACCGGCGCAACGTGCCGGTCGACCGGCGCTTCCTCGAGATCCGTTATCACCCGCCGGAGCGGTGGAGCATCGTGCGGTGCGAGCCGCGCGAGATCCAGCGGGTGGGCCGCCTCTTCCCGCTCACGTATGCGGTGTGCCCGAGCTGCCGCCACCGGCAGGCGTTCGAGGCGGACTCGAAAGAGCTGACGTGCGAACGGTGCAAGAAGATGGCGGGATTGGCGTGGGATGAGTTGAGCTAAGGCCTCACCGGCCTTTCCGTCTAGAGCACCACCACCCGATCTCCGACCGAGACGATTCCCGAACCGACTCCGAGACAGTAGAACCCCCGCGTCCCGTCGTCCAGGAACTGCAGCGTCTCTTTCAGCACGTCGGTCTCGACCATGCCGCCCAGCGCCCAGCCGCTGAACGGGCGGCAGGGATGCGCGACCTGGAGCACGTCGAGGCGCACCAGCTCGCGGCCGTCCGTCGCAAGGAAGGCCACGCCGCTGTCCAGGTCGTCGAGCGTGACGCGCCCCTGCGAGTCGACCAGGACATTCTCGCCGGCGCAGCCGGGGACGATCCGGTCACCGAACCGCTGCTGCATCAGGGCGTAGTGCGACGTGAAGCCGAGCGACACGCCGTGGGCGCCGTCTTCGTTCTTGGTGTCTGGGTGGGCGCGGTGGTGGACGTCCACCAGCCAGGAGCCGTCGGACCCTTCGCCCAGCACGCCATCGCGGCCAACCGCGAGCCGCGGGACGGCGAGGATCGGGGCCGGGTCGTAGACGCGCGTGGGCTTCTCCCCGGTCTTGAGGGTGGAGCGTTGGATTTGGAGACGGACGATGCGGCCGAGGGAGCGCATGAGGAAATCTATCGAGACGCGACGTGAGGTGGGTAACGGAAGGCGGCCGGAGCGCTCCGGCCGCCTTCGAGGCGTTCTTAATGAACGGTGTCCTGGCGATTCTCGAGCGTGCGATTCTCGATGGTGAGCAGGTCGTAGTATGCCTGCCCGCAGGAGGACGGGCTGAACGAGCACGAGTCGTCGACGAGAGAACCGGACAGGACCTGGTGGTTCGGGAACGTGGTCGTGATTAGCGCCACAGCCGCCGGCCAGCTCTGGTATCCGAGGTCGAGCTGCGTCAGATCCCACCGAGCAGGAACGTTGTCGGTCATGTCGATGAAGTCCCACACACCCGTAAGGCAGCCGCTGCCGAACCCACCGTGCCCGACATAGCCGAAGGCGTTGCCGTCAAAATGGCCGTCTCCGTCGCGATCAATTGCGAGCTGGATGCGCGGCGAGCCCCCGCCACACGACCTGAAGGGGAAGTAGTACTTCAGCTGGATCTGGTCCGAGAGGGCCGTAATCTTGATACCTGGCGGCAGATTCCGGATAGCCACACCGATACCTGCTGGATACGATGTGGTCGTAAGAACAGAGACCACGTCATTCGTGGCGTTCAGAGGGTCCTGGTCGTCCAGCATGGCGTAAAAAAGCTGAAACTTGTGTCCCATGCCCGGCAGCTCTTCCTGGGTGGCGGCAGGGTCAGCGACGAGGAGGTTTGGCCCCGAGAGGAGTGATCCGACCCACGAGGGAACATCGGTTGGCACGCCGAGATCTGCTTGAGGCCCTCCCACCGGTGGCGAGGCGGTGGGCGCCGCGCGCTCCGCGGCCTGGTCGCACGCCACGAGCAACGCCGCCGCGGAGAGGATGGTGGTGGCACACCGCTTGACCGTCGGGCAGTTCGTCCAGATCCTTCTCATGGATCGTCCCCCTTCCCGAGCATCGCGTTTGCCGCACCTTGTGAAAGAGCTCCGCGGTGTTGCGGCAAACCGCATACCCTCCACATGGGCGGTCAGACGTGAGGTAAGAGGGTACGATTCAAGGACGAAGACGCCGCTGATTTCGCTCGTTGCGCGCACGCTACATATTGGCTTCCTTCGCGTGCTGCATGGGCGCAACAGGAAGGGGTTCTCGTTCCGAATCGTGCAGCGCCGACGCAGCAGGCCGCGTACCGAGGACGTGCTATGATGCGAGTCGCGACACCATGAGGATCACCCTGGGCTGGGCCCGGTGTGCGGACAACGTGGCGGACGTGCTCCGCCGCGGCGCGTGGTATCCCGTCGTGGAGGAAGCGGCCGACGGCCACGTGGTCGTCGAGGTGCGGCGCGAGCGGATCCGCCTGAAGCGCGCCGACGTGACGGTGCGCGTCGAGCCCCCCGACCATTGGAGCGTCGTGGTCCGCACCGGAGTGTTGCGACCCACCCTGGGAGGGAAGGGGATGGAGGTCGTCACCACCTACGCCGTCTGCCCGCTCTGCCATTACCGCCAGGACTTCGCCGGCAAACCGGGAACGCTGCGCTGCGTGCGCTGCGGGGCGACGTCGCCCGTGGATTGGACGGAGACCTGCTAACCGGTCCCGACCGAGCCGGGATCCATCCGATCGAACACGCCTCCGAGTAGATGCACGGCCAGCACTCCCTCGAATAGCACCACGGCCGAACCCATGAGACTCCCCAACGTCACAGTCCACATCAGTGGCAGCCCGCCCGCGAGCGCGGCCACGCCGGCGATCCCGCCGACGACGAGGGCGGGCACGAGGGCGACGACCAGCACGACCATGCTCCCCGCCGTCATGAGAATCCGCTGGCCGGTCGCCTCGAGTCCGACGGCGCGGTTCCGTCCGACGCTCACCCAGGCGGGAAACAGCAGCACGGCCGCGTTCTGGACCAGGACCAGCACCAGCAGCACCGCGGCCGTAGCAGGCAGCAAGGCGAGCAGGATCGCGAGCCGATCGCCGAGCGGCGGTAGCTCGCTGCCCTGCCGGCCAGCCGTGGCGGCGAAGGTGCCCAAGAGGCAACTCCACACGACGAGGCCGATCAGCGTCACCGGGGCTGCGACCTCGCCGCCTACCACCTGGCGCCCGCGCACGGGATAGCCCTTGAGGACGTCCAGCATCTCGAGGTCCTGGCGCAGATCGCACCGCGCCGCGAGCGGGCCGAACAGCAGCGTCAGGCCGCCAGTCCCGAGCAGCAGCACGGCCACCAGGTCGAGCCAGCGCATCGGCCCACTCGCGAGCGCCATCGAGCCGCCGATCACCACTACGGCGATCAGGACGAACGTCCGTTGGCTCAAGTCGCGGGTGGCCCCGACCGCGTTCTTCCAGAGGATGGCGACGCCGGGCCCGCCGGTCGGCGCGAGTCGCAGTCGGATGCCGCCGGTCGACTTCGGTGCGCGGCTCGTCGGCGCCGCCCACCGTCCCTCCCGGACCGCCTCGATCCTCCGCGCCAGCTTGGCGGCGTGCTCCACTGCGGCCTCTTCGAACGCGAGCGTGGAACGCACCACCCAGATGTAGTGCGCGCCGAGAACGAGCAGCGCGGCCGGCACCCGGCCGGCGAATGCCGCCGCGCTCGGCGCGAGGAGCGGCGCCACGACCGCCTCGAGCGGCCACACCAGCACCCCGAGCGGTCCGGTGTGCATGATGCTCGCCAGCGCCGCGTAGCCCCGTTGCGGGTCTTCCCCGAAGGCCGCCACGACGCCGGGGAGCGCGCGCCGCACGCTCCACCACGCTAGGGCCAGGAGGCTCGCCAGGACGAGGAGCGAGCCCAGCCGGCGGCGCAGCCCTGTCACACCTTGCTGCGCGAGACTCGCTCGCAGTAAGGACATCCCCGCGTAGTGCAGCTGCAGGGTGCCGTACACCAGCCAGAGACCGACCACCCGAATCAGCGACAGCCCGCTCACATGACCGCCCGAAAAGATCAGCGCGGACGCGGCGGCCGAGATGAACAACGGAACCTGGGAGCGGAGCAGCTTGAAGTCGATCACCTGGCGCCGCGTGAGCGGGGCGGTGAACAGGTACTGGGTCTCGGCGAGGTTGAAGGTGAAGGGGCTTTCGGCGCTCCCGAACAGCCAGTTGAAGACGACGAGCGCGCCGAGCAGACCCACGGCCACAATGTCGCCGTTGGGCGAGGCCACGCCCCCGAGTCCGGTCCCGCGGCGCGGCCGCAGGACCAGCCAATAGAGGTACAGGCCCCCCACCACGAACCCGATCAGATACTTGGGCTGGCGCAGTCGCGTCACGCGGCGACGCGTGGCGTTGACCAGGGACCGGCGGATGAGGTAGAGCGCCGCGCCGATCATGCTTCGGTGAGCGCCAGGAAAATGTCTTCGAGGCTCAGCCCGCGCAGGTCCGGTCGCTCGGTCAGGATCTCTGCGATCGTTCCGAGCGCTACCTTGCGTCCTCGCTGCATGATGAGCACGCGCGTGCAGATCTCCTCCACCAAGTGCAGCAGGTGTGAGCTCAGCACCACCGCCGCCCCCTGCCGGGCGCGCTCCTTGATGGTTTGCTTCATCCGCCGGATCCCGGCCGGATCGAGCCCGGTGAGCGGCTCGTCGAACAGCAGCGCCCGGGGGTCGTGCAGCAGGCCGCAAGCGATCACCAACTTCTGCTTCATGCCGCGGGACAGCTCCCCCGGGAGCGCCTGGGCCTTTTCGGAGAGCTCGAGCTCCTGGAGCAGGGGAGGGATGCGCCGCTCCACGTCCGCCACCTCGTGGAGGCGGGCGGTGAAACGGAGATGCTCTTCCACGGTGAGGTAGTCGAACAAATGCGGCTCGTCGGGCATGAAGGCGAGCAGCCGCTTGGCGGCCACCGGCTCCCGCTCCACGTCATGCCCGCCGACCCGGATCGCCCCTCCGGTTGGCCGGACGATGCCCACGATGCTCCGCAAGGTGGTCGTCTTCCCGGCGCCGTTTGGGCCGACCAGTCCGAGCACCTCGCCCGGCGCCACGCTGAACGACAGGTCGCGCACGGCTGCGACGGCGCCGTACGACTTGGTGAGTCCCTGGACCTCGATCATCGCGCAGCAATCTAGGGAAAACGGCCCCTTGCGGCACACGTGGAAGTGGTTAGTATATTAATAGTCAACATGTTAATTACTGCCGAGGCTCCCGCATGGCCGATCGCTCCGAGCTGGCCCTGCAGCTGACCGACGCGATCGCGGCCGCGCGGGCCGCCGTGCAGCACGCCGGGAACCGGGCATTCCGCGCCTACGGGCTGTCGCATCGCGCCCACGCGGCCCTCAACGCCGTCGATGCGAGTGGGGCGGACGGCGCCCGCCCCAAGGACGTCGCCGCCGCCCTGGCCGTATCCCGCGCCGCCGCTACGACGTTTATCCAGCGACTCGAATCCAAGGGGCTGGTCGAGACCACCCGCGACCCCGAAGACGATCGTGGCGTACGGGTGACGCTCACCCGGCACGGCCTCGAGGTGCTGCTGCGCGTGGGCCAGCTCGAACGGCGGCTCGCCGCCCGCGCCATCGAGGGGATGCCGGCGTCCAGCATCGCTCGGGCGGTGCATGTGCTCGCGGGATTCAAGCGACGGCTCGAGGAGAAACAGATCGGGGTGGTGCGCTAAAGGGGGTTACACGTGTGCGTATCTTTATGCAGCCGCCGCGCCCGACTCGTCGCTTCTTGGCGGCGTGAGAGATCACTTGAGGGTTGCCACCTTACCTCGACGCCCAATAACCATTTAGACCAACGCTGCTCAACCTCTTTCTCACCCCGGCGGCCAGCCCCAGCGGGCCGTGCTGGGGTCGGCGGTTTTCCACAGCTTGGGCTGCTCGGGGAAATGTTGAAAAGTGACGACGCCGCTATCCTCGCGGCCGCTCGCGCCCTCCGAGCGGCGACCCGCGTAGTGGTGGCGACCGGCGCGGGGATGTCACAGGAAAGCGGGATTCCCACGTTCCGGGACTCGCGGACCGGTCTCTGGGCGCGCTACGATCCCGAGGAGCTCGCCACCGAGGCGGCGTTCCGTCGCCACCCGGCGCGGGTGTTCGGGTGGTACGCCTGGCGGCGCCGGCTGGTGCGCGCCGCAGTCCCTCACCCGGGGTATCACGCGCTCGTCGCGTTGGCGGGTCTCGTGCCGGAGCTCACCATCGTGACGCAGAACGTGGACGGCCTGCACACCCGCGTCGGCAGCCGCCCGGTGCTGGAGCTGCACGGGTCGCTCGAGCGGTTCTCCTGTGTCGAGGCCCGCCACCCCTTCCCAGCGGGCCGGGCGCCGGAGCCGGAGGCGGATACGGAGTGCGAGCCGCCGCGCTGCGAGCGGTGCGGCTCGCTGGTACGGCCGGATGTGGTGTGGTTCGGCGAGCTGCTCCCCGAGTCGGTGACCGCGCAGGCGTGGGAGCTCGCCGCGTCGTGCCAGGCGATGCTGGTCGTGGGGACGTCGGGGCTGGTGCAACCGGCCGCCCAGCTTCCTTTTATAGCGCGCGACGCTGGCGCCAGCGTCATCGAGGTGAACCCCGACCCCACCGAGATCTCGGGACTGGCGCACGTCGTCTGCCGCGGGCGGGCCGGCGCAGTGCTGCCGGCCCTGGTCGCGGCCCTCACGGAAGGAGCGACGCGGTGATCCGCCGCACCAAGATCGTCGTCACGCTCGGCCCCGCCACCGGCACGCCCGAGCGCATCGCCGGGCTGATCGACGCGGGCGCGAACGTCATCCGGGTGAACGCGTCCCACGGCACCCCGGAGCTGCGGGCGGGGTGGGTCGCCGCAGTGCGGCGGGCCGCGGAGGCGGCGGGAGCGCCGGTCGCGGTCCTGATGGATCTGCAGGGCCCGCGCATCCGGGTAGGCGACCTGGCCCGGCCGCGCGTGCTGCACGCGGGCGAGACGGTGGTGTTCGCGCCCGAGGAGGCCGCGCGCGGCGACGAGCTCCCCACGACCTACGAGGACCTCGCGAAGGACGTGCGGGTGGGGGCCCGGATCCTGCTCGACGACGGGCTGCTCTCGGTCGAGGTGACACGGATCGCGCCGCCGCGCGTCGAGGGACGGGTGGTGGACGGCGGCACGCTCACGTCGCACAAGGGGATGAACCTCCCCGGGCTCCAGGTCAGCGCGCCGGCGCTCACGCAGAAGGACCGGGAGGACGTGGCGCACGCGGCGGGGCTGGGCGTCGACTACGTGGCGCTGTCGTTCGTACGCCGGGCGGACGACCTCGCCGAGCTGCGGGGGCTCGTTCCCGACTCGGTCAAGCTCGTCGCCAAAATCGAAAAGGCCGCCGCACTCGACGATCTCGAGCGCATCCTCCGGGCGAGTGACGCCGTGATGGTAGCGCGCGGCGACCTCGGTGTGGAGTTGCCGTTCGAGGAGGTGCCCGTGGTCCAGAAGCGCCTGATTCGCGAGGCGAATCGCCACGGCAAGCCGGTGATCACCGCGACCCAGATGCTCGAGTCGATGGTTCATCACCCGCGACCCACCCGGGCCGAAGCGTCGGACGTTGCGAACGCGATCCTCGATGGGACCGATGCGGTGATGCTGTCGGCCGAAACCGCAGTGGGCGAGTACCCGTTCGACGCGGTCCGGGCGATGGATCGCATCATCCGCGAGATGGAGCGTCACCCGCTCGTGGGGGCGCGGGAGGATCGGCGCGTCGCCCCGGGGCAGGACGTGACGGTCGAGGACGCGATCGCGATCGGCACGAGCGCGGTGGCGCGCATGCTCAAGACGCCGCTCATCGTCACCCTCACCAAGGGTGGGTTCACGGCCCGCAAGGTCGCCGCGCTCCGGCCCCCGGTGCCCATCCTCGCGGTGACGACCGAGCCGGTCACGTACCGCCAGCTCGCGCTGGTGTGGGGCGTGACGGCGGTCGGCGTGGACCACGTACCCAGCTACGACGCGATGCTCGAGGTGGTGCGCGACTTGATCCTCAAGCGCGGCTATGCGCGGCCCGGCGACCGGATCGTCATGACGGCGGGCGTGCCGTGGGAGGTCTCGGGCGCCACCAACCTGCTCAAGGTCGAGGTCGTCTGAGGTGCGGCTCGTCTTCCTGGGCACCGGCACCTCCTACGGCGTGCCGCAGATCGGGTGCGGCTGCCGCACCTGCACGTCCGTCGATCCACGGGACCGGCGCACCCGTACGGCGGCGCTGATCGAGTCGGGCGGGCGGCGGCTGCTGATCGACACGCCGCCCGAGCTCCGGCTCCAGCTGGTGGCCGCCGGCGTAGCGTCGCTCGACGCCGTGTTGTTCACCCACGCGCATGCCGACCACGTCCACGGCATCGACGATCTGCGCGCGTTTTCCATGCGCCAGCGCGGCCGTCTCCCCGTGTACGGCGCGGCGGGCACGCTGGCGGAGCTGGCACGGCGCTTCGGGTACATCTTCGATGGGACCCCGGCGCAGCCGGGGACGAGCAAACCTGAGCTCACCACCCACGTGCTCGAGCCGGACGGGGAAGTAGAGATCGCCGGCTTGCGAGTGCGCGCGCTGTCGCTGCCCCACGGCAACCACACGGTCTTCGGGTACCGTATCGGTCCCGTCGCCTACCTCACTGACGCCAAAGCGATCCCCGACGCGGCCCGCGCACAGCTTGCGGGACTCGAGGTGCTGGTGTTGAACGCGCTGCTGCCGCGGCCGCACCCGCTGCACCTCTCGATCCCCGAAGCGGTCGCGGCGGCGCTGCAGATCGGCGCGCGGCAGACGTTTCTCACGCACCTCACGCACGACACGTCGCACGCCGAGCTCGCGGCGCACCTGCCGGACGGCGTGGCACCCGCGTACGACGGGCTGGTGATCGACGTGGGGGTGGGGTAGAGCTGACTTCCCGATCACCCAAGCGACCTCTGGGTAGCTGTCGCTCGGGTCTTTGCGGTAGGAGTTCTCAGGGCAGTAGATTCGATCCCAGGAGGGCGGTCTCATGTCGAACGGACACGAAGCGACACTGCGGCGGTTCCAGAATCCCGCCGTGCGCCAGAGCGCCGCGATGGACGAGCTGGTGCGACGTGCGGTGTTCGCACCGGGGGGAGGGGGGGGGCCCGGGGGGCCCGGGGGGCCCGAGCGGGAGCAGGCGCGCTGGCTCATCTGGGAGATCGGGCAGCAGGCGGGCGTGCGCCCCGCTTCGATCCACGAGCTGTACCTGGCGCGTGGTCGGGGGGAGGTGCCCCCGTTCACCACGCCGGCCATGAACGTGCGCCTGTTGGCGTACGACACCGCCCGGGCTGTGTTCCGGGCGGCGCAGCGTCTCGACGTCGGCGCGCTGATCTGCGAAATCGCCCGCAGCGAGATCGGCTATACCGATCAGCGGCCGGCGGAGTACGTCGCGGTGATGATCGCGGCGGCGCTGCGCGAGGGCTTCGTGGGCCCCCTCTTTATCCAGGGCGACCACGTACAGGTGAATGCGAAGAAGTATGCCGCGGACCCCGAGGCCGAGCTCCAGGCGGTGCGCACGCTGATCGAAGAAGAGCTGCACGCCGGCTTCTACAACATCGACGTCGACACCTCGACGCTCGTCGACCTGTCCCAGAAGACGCTCGATGAGCAGCAGCGCGTGAACTACGAGCGCGCCGCCGAGCTGACGCGGTTCATCCGCGACCGGGAGCCGGAGGGGGTGACGGTTTCCGTGGGAGCCGAGATCGGCGAGGTGGGCGGCAAGAATTCCGACGTGCACGAGCTGAAGGCGTTCATGGAGGGGTACAACCGCACGCTCAAGCGGCTTGGCCCCTCCCGCGGTATCAGTAAGATCTCGGTCCAGACCGGGACGAGTCACGGCGGCGTCGTGCTGCCCGACGGCTCGATCGCGAAGGTGCAGCTCGACCTGGACGCGCTGCAGGCGCTGTCCCGGGACGCGCGCGCCACGTACGGCCTGGGCGGCGCGGTGCAGCACGGGGCGTCCACCCTGCCCGCGGAGGCGTTCGGCGCCTTCCCGACGTGCGAGGCGATCGAGATCCATCTGGCGACGAACTTCCAGAACATCGTGTTCGACCATCCCAAGCTGCCGGCCGACGTGCGCGCGGAAATCAACGAGTGGGTCAAGAGCGAGTGCAAGGACGAGTGGAAGAAGGGCGACACCGAGCAGCAATTCATCTACAAAGCTCGCAAGAAGGCGATCGGGCCCTTCAAGCAGCGGCTGTGGGACCTGCCGGCGTCCACGCGAGACGCCGTCGCGGCCGACCTCGAGACAACGTTCGCGTTTCTGTTCGAGCAGCTGCGCGTCACCAATACCCGCGCGGTCGTCGACCGCTTCGTACGCCCGCCGCTGCAATCGCACGCGCAGCCGCGCGCGGTGGCGGTGGCCGCGCCGGACGACCTGGAGGCGGGCGAATGAGCGAGCGCGGCTCCGGGTTCGGGTCGTTCCTGCTGGGGCTCGGGATTGGGGCGGTGGTGGGGTTCCTGTTCGCGCCCGAGGGCGAGGCCACTCGCGGCAAGCTGGCGGGTAAGTTGCGCGGCTTGCGGGACCTGGCCGCCGAGAAAGCGGACGAGCTGGGAGAGCTGCTCGAGACCGAGGACGAGCAGGCGGGCGAGCCCCCAGCGCGCGAAGCGCTCGAGCGCCGCCTCACGGAGGCCAAGCGCCGTCGTCGCGGCGCCAAGGCTCTCCCCGCTCCGGAGGAGGACGAGCCGGTCGCGTGAGGCGCGAAGGCGGGTGGCATCGGTCGGTGACCGGCGTCGTCCGCCGCACCCTCGAAGCGGCCTACGAGGACAACATCCCGTTTCTCGCGAGCGCGCTGTCGTTCGATCTGCTCCTCACCGTCATCCCCTTCGTCGCCCTGCTGCTCGCCGTCGTCGGCTATCTGGTCCAGCACCAGGTCACGACCCAACAGGTGGAGCTGCACGAGCTGCTCGCGCGCTTCCTGCCCACGACCCCGGGTGGCGCAACGGACCGGGCATTCCAGGCGGTCGAGAGCGCGCTGAGCGGCGTGGTGCGTCACCGCGGCCGGCTGACCGCGTTCGGGCTGCCGCTGTTCCTGTGGTTTTCGACCCGCATGTTCGGCGGCCTGCGCGCGGCGCTCAACGAGGTGTTCGACACCGACGAGCGACGCCCCTGGCCGGTCGCGAAGCTGCTCGACCTCGCCATGGTGCTCGGCACGGGCGCCCTGCTCGTGTTGAGCGGGCTCGTCGCGGCCTGGGAAGCGGGCAACGCGACGGTCATGAGCACCAAGAGCTTTGCGCTCGACTGGCTGTGGCGGTTCGGTCTCGAGACCGTCGCGTTCGCGGCCGGCGTGGTGCTGTTCTTCAGCATCTTCAAGCTCCTCCCCAGCCGGCGCATCCCCTGGCGCACGGCGCTCGTCGCCGCGGTGTTCTGCTCGCTCGGGTTCGAGGTGGCCAAGCGGCTGTACGCGCTGTACGTGACGCGGTTCGCCACGCTCGATCGGCTCGCCTCGGACGCCAACGTGGTGGCGCTCGCCCTGTTCCTGCTGTGGGTGTACTACACGGCCTACCTGTTCCTCTTGGGGGGCGAGGTGGCGGAGACGTACGACCTGATGCGCATGCGGCGCTCGCAGCGCGTGCAGCTCGGGTGACCGCGACCCGGCCGATCGACCTCCGCAGCGATACGGTGACGCGGCCGTCGCCCGCGATGCGCCGTGCCATGGCCGAGGCCGAGGTGGGCGACGACGTTCTGGACGGCGACCCGACCACCCGTCGCCTCGAGCAGCGCATCGCCGAGCTGCTCGGCAAGGACGACGCACTGTTCTTCCCGTCGGGGACCCAGGCGAACCAGGCCGGTATCGCCTTGCTCACGCGCCCCGGGACGGAGCTCGTGCTCGAGGCGAACGCGCACCTGGTGCACTATGAGCTCGCCGGCGTCGCCGCCAACTGGGGCGTGCAGATCCGCCCCGTGACGACGCCCGACGGCCTGCTGACGGGCGACCTGGTGCGCGGTGCGCTGCGCCCCGCCTCACCCCACGTGCCGCGCGCCGGCGCCGTCGCCGTGGAGAACACCCACAACGCCGCGGGCGGCAAGGTGATGCCCGCGGCCGTCATGGCGGGAATCGTCGCGGCGGCCGAGCAGGGAGATGTACGCGTCCACCTGGACGGCGCTCGGCTGTGGAACGCCGCGCTCGCCCTCGGTGTCCCGCTCGCCAGCCTCGCCCGCGGTGCGGCGACCGTGATGGTGAGCTTCTCGAAGGGTCTCGGGTGTCCCGTTGGCTCGTGCCTCGCGTTCGCGGCGCGGGACCGCGCGCTCGCCTGGGAGATCCGTAAGCGGTTGGGGGGCGGGATGCGCCAGTCGGGGATCCTCGCCGCCGCGGCCCTCTACGCCCTCGACTGCAACCTGAGCCGCCTCGTCGAGGACCACGCGAACGCGAAGCTCCTCGTGGACCGCCTGTCGGACTGTGCCGCCGTCCGACCGTCCGACCCCGAATCCAACATCGTCATGCTCGATCTCCTGCATGAAGGCGATAGCGCGGATACCGTGATCCCGAAGCTGACGCAGGCGGGCGTGCTGGTGGTGCCGTTCGGGGCGCGGCGCCTTCGCGCGGTAACGCACCTCGACGTGAGCCGGCAAGATGTCGAGCGTGCGGCGGGCGTGGTCAGCCGTGTACTCTCCGGATGAGCGCTCCGCCGCGCCCCTCGTTATCTTGAGGCGATGAGCGCGGACGACGCTCCTCTCCGGCAGCCGATCCCGCTCGCCCGGTCCATCCTGTGGAACCCCGCCACCGCGGGGGCCCGGGGGGGGCGGCCGGGCAGCATCCCCTTCCCGATCTTCGTGGCGCAATCCGCCGTCGCGGCGATCCACGAGCACCTCGCCACCGCGCCGCCTCATCCGGGGCAGGGGCTCTTAGGCTTCCTCGTCGGGGACCTGTGCGAGTGCCCCGAGACCAACGTCGCGTATCTCGTCATCGATGCCGCGCTGCGGCTCAGCCTGCCGATCTACGGCGACCGCACCATCGACGTCGTGACCCGCATCTGGGATCGGATCGAGGTGCAGGTGGAGGAGGCGAAGGGCCATCTGATCGGCTGGTACCACAGCCATCCACCGCTGCCGCTCTCGATGTCGGCGCACGACACCGAGACGCACGAACACTACTTTGCCGAGCCGTGGCAGATCGCCCTCGTGTTGGGGACTGGCACAGACGGTAACCCCGCTGCCGGCTTCTTCCGGGCCGGCACGGACGAGGCGTGGCCCACTACGCTGCTGCCGTTTTACGAGCTCCTGAGCGAAGAATCGTTTCGCCCGGGCGGCAAGAAGCGCTCCTTCGTGACGTGGAAGAACTACCGGGCCTACAACCCGCTCGCCGATCGGCCGCTCCGAACGCAGCCGAAGCCGGCACCGCCGGCTCTGCCTGAGGCAGGGGCAGAGGTTCTGTCGGCGCCGGAACCGGCGCCGGCGCCCGAACCAGAGCCGGAACCGCAGGCGGAGGCGGAGGCGCCCGCCGAGCCACCGCCTCCGCCCAAGGCGCCGCAGCCCAAGTCTGATGAGCTCGTGTTCCTCACGGCGGCCGAGGACTTCGCCTCGGCGCCGTCCCCACGAGCGTCTCGGCCGACCCCGCGCCCGGCGCGGCATCCTCCCCCGCCTCCCCCGCCTCCCCCGCCTCCCCGACCGCCTCAGCCCTCTCCGCCGCCGCGTAAGCCGTCCCCCGAGCCCCCGCGCGAGCCGCTCCCGCCGCCGCCCGAGCCCGAGGACGTCTTCGAGGATCCGCTACAGGAACCGATGGAGCCGGTGCTCGAGCCGGTCGAAGAGGAGCCGACGCCGCTGCGCGCGCCGCCGGCCCGGCGGCGCGCCCGTAAGAGACGGCGCCGACGCTGGGTCGCGGTGTTCGGCCTCCTCCTGATCGGAGGCGGAGGGGGATTTTACGTCTGGTTGAACGGCGGCCTGCCCAACATGCCGAGCCTGCCGCGCTTGCCGACCTTGCCGCGGCTATCGAGCCTGCCGTTCTTCAAGCGGCAGGCGGCGGCGCCGCCCCGGCGCACGGCGGCGCCCCACTCCGCCCCGTCCCTCCCATCCCCATCGGCCAAACGGCAGCCCGCCACACAACCTCCGGCGAATCCGCCAGCGCCCGCGCCGGTAGCGGCGCCACACCCGCTGCTCACGCACCTCGACCAGGTTGCGGACTCGCTGGCCAGGGCGGTCCGCACCTTTGGCGACCGCGCGGCGCTGTTCGACCGGCGGCAACTGGCCTGCGACGCGCTCGCCCGCGGACTGCTGGCGGTCGAGGATCGCTGGCTGAGTTACAGCAGGGCCCGCCGTGCGTCCGCCGGGCTGGACCCGACGCATACGGCGCGGGACCAGACGCTGTACGCCGGCGTGGATTCCGTGGAGCGTCGGTTTGAGAAGTCCGGATGCCAGCGGCCCTAGGACGTCGTTTCACATATGTGTCATTGCTGCTGCTCGGCGGCGTCGGCACGATGCCGGCGCAAAGTGTAGGTGCCGAGCCCCTCCGTAAGACCGATCTGGTCCGCCTGCTCTCGGTGGGAACGCTCGGGCCCGGCGAGCTCGCTGCACTGGTGCGCCGCACCTGTGTCAGCTTCGCGCCGACGAGCCGGGACCGCGCCGATCTCGCGGCGCTCGGCGCTGACTCGGCGGTGCTGCGGGAGATCGATCAGTGCGCGCGCCGCGGGGCGCTGGTGCGTGCTGGGCCGCGGGCGGCCGCGGTGCGCCCGCGCGCGCCACCGGTTCGGCGGCCTCAAGCCGATACGGTGAAGCGGGTCGCCGCGGCGCCAGCCGGAGCGGTCCGCGGCGAGCCGCGCGGCGTGCCCCGCCTGCCGCTCTCCGCAGCGCGCACTGGGTTCGTGCTGGGCGGGGGGCAGCGCGGCTCCGTCGGGACTCGCCCCATGGTTCCGGTGGTCTTTCAGGTCCGCGACACGTCAGGGGCCCCCGTGGTGGGCGAGGCTGTAACCGTTAGCGTCACCAACGGGCAGTTGGGCGCTCCCCGCGCCGTAACCGATTCCGCCGGCAGTGTGAGGGTGGACCTGACCCTGGGACCGAAGGCTGGCCTCACGATCGTCAGGGCCACGGTCCGGGCCATGGAGCGCGAGGCCACGCTCTACGCTCAACCCGGTGCCCCGGCGCGCCTCCTGCTGCGCTGCGGCGACACGCTCGTCGAGGGGCGAATCTCGCTCACCACCCACGTCCCGGCGGTATTCCACGTTGCCGGCCAGGATGCATTCGGGAACGCCGTCCCAGTCTCGCAGGTCGAGGCGGCGACCGGGGACAAAACCGTGCTGCGAGTGGCGCTTGCGGGCGGGGACAGCCTGGGTGGCGTGGTGCGGGTGACGCCGGGGCAACCCGGCTCCACGAGCCTCGTCATCGTCTCATCCGGCCAGCGGGAGGACTTCACAGCGGTGGTGTGGCAGACTCGCCACAGTGGTGCAGCGTGTCCCTAGCCGGGGCGGCGTGATTTCGGCCCGCTGCCCCGACACGCGCTTGCGTCGCTGGGTGTAACTCCATGGCGGGCATGATGCTTCGCATCGTGACCCGCGCCCGAGCAAGGTGCTTCCGCCGCCCCACTGCTGCCACAGTTGCGGCGAGGAAGTTGCAGCGCCCGCGAGGGCGATGGACGGTTTGTGGAGCAGCGCCGTGCCGTATCGCGTCCCTAACGCGACCCCCCTTTCTGGCGGCAGTCCGACCGGGCGGGAAAGCGACAACCTGAAGCGGCCGTTGCTCGTCGCGCGGGCGATCCGTTGGACTCCCACGGTCGAGGATCGCTCCGTCGACCCCCCCTATCCGATCTTCATCACTCAGAGCGCGTTCGCGGCCGTGCACGCCCACGTAGAGGCAAAGCTGCGGGGGACCGCTTCGCTGGGGTTCCTGGCGGGCAACGTCCTAGAGTGTCCGGAGACGGGCGCTCCGTACGTCGTCATCGAGTCCGCGATCCACCTCCCCTGGTCGATTTCAGGGGACCGTCTCAGGCCAGCGCTGTCGCAGGGGTGGTCGGTCGTCCAGGAGGAGGTTCGGCGCAACGGCGGCCAGCTGTTGGGCTGGTATCATACGCACCGCGCCGTCGAGCCCCGACTCTCTCCGGCCGACGCGGCCACGCACGTCGCCCTGTTCGATCAGCCATGGCAGGTGGCTCTGGTAGTGACGCCGGGGGAGGCGCCCGCCGGCGGCTTCTTCCGCATTTCGGCGGGCGGGTCCCGCTCGCACGCGTACCTGCCGTTCTACGAGCTGCTGGACGCGTCGTCCATTCTCCCGGACGGGCGCAAGGTCAGCGACCTCGCGTGGGTGAACTACCACACTGAGGAAGCCATTTTCACTTCCGACCGGGTGTCGAACCCTCGGCTCGAGATCCAACCGCGCCTGCTATTCCCCGGCGAGGTCGACGAGTCCGCGGCGCCGGGGTCGCCGCCGCCCATGCGGCGGACCGGCCTCGAGCGCACGGTTCGATTTGCCGGGTACGGCGTGCTCGGGCTGGTCGCGGCGGCGGTGTTGTTCAACGTGTACCGGGCCCGTGCGTCAGGGCCCGACGAGACGGTGGCCAGCGAGCGCGAGGCGGTGGCCGCGCCGCGGGAGCTTGTCGACAACACGGCCGACACCGTGGCGCTCGCGGTAGGCGCATTCGAGCTGCGCGCCCGGCTGTTCGAGAGCCACAGGATGGCGTGTCCCGACCTGGCGCGCGGCCTGGTCGATTTGGAAGAGCGGTGGACGTCCTACAACGTCGCTCGGAAGGCTGACGCCGCCGGGCTCGATTCGGCGGGAACCGCCCGGGACCGCTCGCTCTACGCCGACGTCGATGCGGCGGAGCGCCTGTTCGAGCGCTCGCAGTGTCCGCGGCCATGAGGTGCTGGCTCGGAGGTCTCGTCGCGCTCGGCTTCCCGGTGCTCGTCGCCGCGCAGGGAACGGAGCCGCTGCGAAAGACGGACCTGATCCGTCTCCTGTCGAACCCCATGATTCGGAAGGGAGAGGTCGCCGACCTCGTACGGCGTAACTGCCTCGCTTTCCGGCCCACCGAGCGGGACTGGGCGGACCTGCGCGACCTCGGTGCGGACGCCGACGTGATGAGCAGCATCGGCGGCTGCACGGCCCGGCAGGCGACCCGCGCCGGGGTTACGCTCGCGAGCGCCGCGATGTCCGCGGCGCCACCGACCGCAGCCGCTTCCGCACCGGCCGGGCCTGGACCGCTCACCGTGACGCTGCTCTCCGCGCGGACCGCGGTTCCCGCCGCGAGCGAGGCGCTGATTCGCGTCGGCGTGCGCCGCGGCGACGCGCCGCAACGCGCCGTGACGCTGGCGCTGCGTGGCAGCTCCAACATCACCGGCGGAACCGGGAGCGACGCGCAGGCGCTCACGGACGACAGCGGACTGGCGGTGTTCCGGGTTCCGGCGGGCCGGCAGGTGGCGACCTATCATTTCGAGGTCGTCTTAGCGACCGGGGCGGCGCTACCGGGGCGGCCCACGGCGGACCTGGTGGTGCGTCCGGGCCGACCGGCGGTCGTCGACGTGCGGCCGGCTCGGCTCGAGCTGGGCGGTGCGCAGGAGGGAACGCTCGCGGTTCAGGCGGCGGTGCGCGACTCGTTCGGCAACCCGGTGCCGAACGAGCCCCTCGAGCTGCGGCCGGAGCGCGCCGACATGGGTGTGGCCGCGGACACGCGCGCCACCGACTCGCTCGGCCGGGCAGCGTTCGTCATCCAGGCGGCCGCAGTACGGCGGCCGGGGCGAATCGAGCTGCGAACCCGAGGCGAGCGCCTAGCGGTCCTGGAAGCGGCGTTCGGCGGACCGGTGTCGCGCGCCGGCACGGGGTTCGTGTCGGGCGGGGGGCAGCGCGGTGTCGCCCGGACCCTCTTGTCCGAGCCGCTCGTCTTCCAGGCCCACAGCGTCTCCGGCCGGCCGATCCCCGGCCGAGTGGTCGTGTTCCGGAGCCGCAACGCCCAGGTCACCCGGGACAGCGCCGTCACCGACTCGGCGGGTCGCGCCCGCGTCGAGGTGACCCTCGGATCGCAGGCGGGGGTCGCTGTCGTCACCGCCTCGTTCGATTCCGTCCAAACGGCGGAAACGCTCCACGTGGACCCCGGTCCGGCGGTCGAGCTCATCCTCGAGCGGGACGGCGCGCGCGTCGACGGCGGCCGCATCATCGTGGAACGCGACGTCCCGTTCGCCCTGACGCTCAAGGCGCGCGATGGCTACGGGAACCTGATTCCCACTGTGAGCCTGTCGCGCACGCTGCAGGATGTGCTGCGGCAATACAACGCCCGCAGCCAGCTCCTCAGGTTCGTTGGCGTGGAATCCGACAGCCTCACGGCGGCGATCAAGTTCAAGCCGGTCGCGGCTGGCATGACCTCGCTCACGATTTCGGCCGGTCTCACAGCGACCGTTGCGGTGGAGGTGGTGAGCCCCAGGCGGTAGCGGCGTCGGCGCCTACCTGTTTTCTGTTGGCTGTTCACCGCTGTGCGTCTATCCCTGTTCTCCCGTTTGCGGACATGCTAGCTTTCAGAGCCCCAGGTCCGCAGGTCGTCCGCTCGTGAACCGCGTCAGGCCCCCGCAGGGAGCAGCGCTAAGCGACGTGAGACGCTGCTGCGTCAACCTGGGGCATTCCTCATCCAATGCGGAATGCGGAATGGGGAATGCGGAATCGCGGTGGGAGGTCGAGTGGCAAGACGCTCATCGTTACATTCCGCATTCCGCACTCCGCATTCCGCATTCTCGTTAGATTGGCTCGCATGATCGCATTGGCTCGCAAGTACCGCCCCAAGCGCTTTTCCGACCTGATCGTGCAGACGCACGTCGCCGCCGCGTTGCGCGGCGCCGTGGCCGGTGGCCGCGTGGCCCATGGCTACCTGTTCGCAGGGCCCCGCGGCGTGGGCAAGACGACGGCGGCGCGCATCCTGGCGATGGCGCTGAACTGCGAGCGGCGCGATTCCTCCGGGGTGGCGGGTGAGCCGTGCGGCACGTGCGATTCCTGCCAGCGGATCTGGACGGGTGCGGCGAATCTCGACGTCGTGGAGCTCGATGCTGCCTCGAACCGCGGCGTGGACGACGCGCGCGACCTGCGCGAGCGCGCCATGTACGCCGCGTCGGCCGAGGGTCGCCACAAGGTCTACATCGTGGACGAGGCCCACATGCTCACGCGCGAGGCCTGGAACGCGCTGCTCAAGGTCCTCGAGGAGCCGCCGCCGCGCGTCGTGTTCGTGTTCGCGACCACCGAGCCTCAGAAGATCGCGCAGAGCGCGGCGCCCATCCTCTCGCGACTCCAGCGCTTCGACTTCCGCCGCATCGGCCCGCATGCGATCACCGAGCGGCTGCAGCAGGTGCTCGCCGCCGAGGGCCTGGCGGCTGACGAGGACGCCGTGCACCTCATCGCGAAGAGCGCAGACGGCGGCATGCGGGACGGCCTGTCGATCCTCGATCAGGTGCTCTCCTTCAGCGAGGGGCCGGTAACGGCGCAGCGCGTGCGCGACGTGCTCGGCCTCATTCCCGAGGACCTGTACGGCGAGCTACTCCGCCTCGTCGCCGAGCGCGATACGAAGGCGGTCTTCCCGCTGGTGGACCGGCTCATCGATGCCGGCGCGGACCTGGGCGAGTTCGTCGCCGGGGCGGGAGAGACGTTGCGCGCCGTGCTGCTCGCGGGCCTGGGCGGGGAGCCCGAGGGGCTGACCGAGGGGTTGCAGGCGTTGGTGCGTCAGCACGCCTCGCGTCTCCCGCCGCCCGATGTCGTGCGCCTGCTCACGGTACTGTCGGAGTTGGAGCCGCAGCTGCGCACGAGCGGCAACGCGCGCCTGGCCGTGGAGCTCCTGTTGTTGCGGTGGGCGATGATGGGTCGGACGGTGGAGCTCCAGACAGTCATCGAGGCGCTTGGCACAGGCGGCGGTCAGGCGGTCGGGTGGTCGGGCGGTCCGGGAGACGCCGGCGTGCCGCAGCTGCGAGACTCCGGTCCGCCTGACCGCCAGACTGCCGCCGTGCACCCGCCCGAGAAAGGTCCCCTGACCGTCGACCGCCTCCGTGCCCTCTGGCCTCGGATCATCGAGGACGCGCGCGCGAAGAGCCCCATGCTCGGCGCGCTGCTGCAGGCGACGGAGGTCGCCGGCGCCGACGGCTCGACCGTAGCCATCCGGCTGCGCGACATCAACCCCGTCCACGCTGAAGGGCTGCAGCGGCAGCGGGACGCCCTCGCGCTGCTCGTGGGGCGTTACGTCACGGAGCCGGTCCGCATCACCCTGGAGGGCGCGACGAGCGGGGAGCGGTCATCACCGCGCCCCGCTCGCATGACGGAGGCGGGCGCGCGGGCCGACCGGCTCCAGGCGCTGCGGGCGAAGGACCCAAGCCTCAACACCGCCATCGACGCGTTGGACTTGGAGTTGCTGGAGTAGCTTGCCACCTGTTTGGGCGAGGGGTAACTTTCGGCGTATGGCGGATTTATCCAACCTGTTCCAGCTGGGGCAGCAGGTGCAGTTCCGGCTCTCCGAAATCCAGTCCCAGCTGGCGCAGCAGACGGTGACCGCTTCAGCCGGCGGCGGGATGGTGCAGGCCACCGCCGACGGGCGGGGCCAGATCCGTGCCATCACGATCGATCCCCAGGCGGTGGCCCAGGGGGATATCGAGATGCTCGAGGACCTCGTGCTCGCCGCGGTTTCGCAGGCGCAGCAGCGCGCCGCCGAGCTCTACCAGGCGGAAGTGAAGAAGCTCGCCTCGGGCCTGCCGTTCCCGTTTCAGCTGCCGCTGTAGTTCGCCGTGTCGGCCATCGATGATCTCGTGACGGAGCTGGCTCAGCTCCCCGGGATCGGGCGCAAGACGGCGCAGCGGCTCACGTTTTACCTGTTGAAGCAGCCGGCGGAGACCGCCGCGCGCCTGGCGGAAGCGATCCAGCAGGTGCGCCAGCGCGTGACGGCCTGCGGCGTGTGCGGGACGCTCACCGACGCGGATCCCTGCACGATTTGCACCGACCCGCGGCGCGACGCGGCCCTCCTGTGCGTGGTGGAAGAGGCCTCGGACGTCGCGGCGATCGAGCGTGCGGGCCGGTTCCCGGGGCGCTATCACGTGCTGGGCGGGCGGCTCTCCCCGCTCGAGGGCGTGGGTCCCGAGGCGCTGCGCATCGATCGGCTGGTGGCGCGCGTCACCAACGGGGCGGGGGTTCGCGAAGTGATCGTCGCGACGAATCCCTCGATGGAGGGGGAGGTGACCGCCACGTACCTGCAGCAAGCGCTCAAGCCCACGGGCGTGCGCGTGACCCGCATCGCGCGCGGCTTGCCGGTGGGAGGGGATCTCGAGTATGCCGACGGCGTGACCATCGCGCAGGCCTTGCTCGCGCGACGGGACATGTCCGAGGCCGACTGACCGAGGGAACGCGATGGCGGGTGCCGCGAGCTGGTCGTTTTCGGAAAACGACTTCAAGCAGATCGAGCAGCATCTCCAGGCGTTCCTCCGCGACGCGAACGCCCGCTGCGCGCTGCTGGTCGACCGCACCGGCCAGCTCGTGGCCACCGTGGGCGACCCGCCGCAGTTCGACTCCGCCGCCTTCGCGTCCCTCACGGCCGCGGACTTCAGCGCCAACGATCAGCTCGCCAAGATGGTCGGCGAGCACGAATTCGCCTCGCTCGTCCACCAGGGCCAGAAGGAGTCGATGCTCCTGGCGGACGTGGCGAAGCGCCTGATCCTCGTTGTGCTGTTCGACCAGCGCACCACGCTCGGCCTGGTGAAACTCAAGGGGAAGGCCGTGGTCGAGCGGCTGACCAAGGTGTTCGAAGAGCTGTTCAAGGGGGTGAGCGCGGGGCCGGCGACGCCGCAGAAAGGCCTGCTCGAGGGCGCGGAAGACGAAATTGACAAACTCTTCGGCTAGAGGGACGCGCCTATGTCGATGATCAACTACGCGTCCCGCGAGATCAACTGCAAGCTCGTCTACTACGGCCCGGGTCTGGGCGGCAAGACGACCAACCTCGAGCATATCTACGGCAAGGTCTCGCCCAACACCCGGGGCAAGATGATCTCGCTCGCAACCGAGACCGAGCGCACCCTGTTCTTCGACTTCCTTCCCGTCGATCTCGGCACGATCCGCGGCTTCAAGACGCGGTTTCACCTCTACACCGTGCCGGGACAGGTGTACTACAACGCGAGCCGCAAGCTCATCCTCAAGGGTGTGGACGGGATCGTGTTCGTCGCTGACAGCCAGATCGAGCGCATGGAGGCGAACGTCGAGTCGATGCAAAACCTGTACGACAACATGTCCGAATACGGCTACGACCTGACCAAGATCCCGTTCGTGATCCAGTACAACAAGCGCGACCTGCCGAACGCCGCGCCCGTCAAGGATCTCCAGGCGTCCCTCAATCCGGGCTGGCCGGTCGACGACGCCGGCCAGCAGAAGATCGTCCCCGATCCGACGCACCCGGGGGAGAACTTGGTCGAGAAAGTGAGCAACGAGTGGGTCGGTCACGCGCCCTACCTCGAAGCGGTGGCGACCCGCGGCGACGGCGTGTTCGACACGCTCAAGACGGTCAGCAAGATGGTATTGAAGACGCTGAGCTAGGGGGACGGTCCCATGCGGTGGACCTTGCCCAACATCCTCACCCTCGCGCGCATCTGCCTCACGCCGGTCATCGCGCTGCTCCCGTTCATTCAAGGCTACTGGCCCAAGGTGATCGCGTTCCTGATCTTTCTCGCGGCGAGCGCTTCGGATGTCGTGGACGGCTACCTCGCGCGCCGGCGCAACGAGGTGAGCGAGCTCGGGCAGCTGCTGGATCCGATCGCGGACAAGCTGCTGTTGTTCGCGACGCTCATCCCGATCTTCTGGCTCACCCGCCATCCGACGATCCTCGTCGACTACCGCATCCCCTGGTGGGGCAGCTTCCCGGTGTGGGTGGCGTTGCTGCTGGTGGGGCGCGAGCTCCTGATGACGGCGTTCCGGTTCTTCGCGAGGCGACGCGGCGTCGTGATCCCGGCGATGGGGGCGGGCAAGCTCAAGGCGGTGGTGCAGAACGTGTTCATCGGAGCGACGTTGTTCTGGTTCGCCTGGAAGGACGCGTTGGCGGCGCACCCCTTCGCGGGTTGGTTCCGCAACTTCTGGGACAAGTTCCACGGGGCCGTGGTGGCGGTGACGCTGGCCGGGGCCATTCTGCTCACGGTGTACTCGCTCGTCGTATACCTCTACCGCTACCGCGCGCTGCTCAAGGGCCGCGGGTGAAACTCGAAGTCGTCACCATCGGCACGGAGCTCCTGCTCGGTCATACCGTGGATAGCAACGCCGCCGAGCTGGGGCGCGCCCTGGCCGCGGCGGGCGCCGAGATCACCCGCCGCACCACGGTCGCCGACCGGCCGGACCCGATCCGCGCGGCGGTGGCCGAGGCGCTCGAGCGCACCGCGTTCGTCCTGACCACCGGCGGCCTCGGACCCACGCGCGACGACATGACCAAGGGGGTCGTGGCGGAGCTGTTCGGCAAGCGGCTGGTGCTGGACGAAGGGTTGCTGGCCAGCATCGAGGCGCGGTTCCAGCGGCTCGGCCGTCCCATGCCCGCGGTCAACCGCACCCAGGCCGAAGTGCCCGAGGGGGCGACCGTGCTCCCCAACCCGCGGGGCACCGCCCCGGGGCTGTGGCTCGAGGACGGGCGCGGCCGCGTCGCCGTGCTGCTGCCCGGCGTGCCGCGCGAGATGCGCGGCTTGCTGGTGGAGGAGGTGCTGCCACGGATCGCCCGACGCGACACGGGCGGCGGGGGCGGGCGGCCGCGGGTCGTGCTGTCGCGCACCGTGCGCACCACGGGCGTCTCCGAGTCGGCCCTCGCCGAGCGGATCGGGCCGATCGAAGCGGAGATCGGCCCGCTCACGCTGGCCTATTTGCCCTCGACCGACGGTGTCGACCTGCGCCTGACCGCCTGGAGCCTCGCGCAGGGTGACGCGGAGACCCGGCTCGCGACCGCGGCCACGCGGCTGAGGGCGCTCGTCGGCGAGCACTGGTACGGCGAAGATGGCGCCGACCTCGCGGCGGTCGTGCTCGACGCGCTCCGGAAGGGGCGCCAGCGGCTGGGCGTTGCCGAGTCCTGCACCGGCGGCCTGGTGGCGAAGCGGATCACCGACGTTCCCGGCGCGTCGGATACGTTCATCGGCGGGGTGGTCGCGTACGCCGACGTCATCAAGACCGCCGCCCTCAAGGTGCCACTCGAGACGCTCCAAGCTCACGGGGCCGTCTCGGAGGAGACCGTGCGCGCGATGGCGGAAGGCGCCCAGCGGCTCTTCTCGGCGGAGGCGAGCATCGCGGTCACGGGGATCGCAGGGCCGGGAGGCGGGACGCCGGAGAAGCCCGTGGGGACGGTGTGGCTCGCCGCGCGCGTGCATACCGACACGCGCGCGGTCACGCGCGTGTTCCCGGGGGACCGCGACGAGATCCGCCTGCGGAGCGCGCAGGCGTCGCTGGACCTGCTGCGCCGACTGCTCGCGCGCGCCTGATGCCCACCCTCACCGCGCCCGACGGCACCCAGCTCGTCTACGACGCGTACGAGCCGCCCGAGCCGCGCGCCGCCGTGCTGGTGCTGCACGATTGGTCGGACCACGCGGGTCGCTGGCGCGAAGTGGGCGAGCGGCTGCGGGACGCGCGGGTGGCCGCGTACCTGCTCGACCAGCGCGGCCACGGGCGCTCGGGCGGACACCGCGGCTACCTGTCGCGGTTCAGCCAGCTGCTCGGCGATCTCCAGGCGTTCCGGCGCGCAGTCCGGCTCCGCACCGACCGGCCGCAGCTGCTGCTCGGGATGTCGTTCGGGGGGCTCGTGGCGCTGCGCTACCTCGAGACCCAGCCAAGCGACCCGATCGTGGCCGCGGTCATCTGCTGCCCGTGGCTCGGCCTCGCGTTCCGCACGCCCGCGTGGAAGCGGCTCGCGGGTCGAGTATTACCAGACTTGTGGCCCACGCTCGCCGTGCCGCTGGGCCTGGATCCCGAGCATCTGAGTCGCGATGCAGCGGTGAACAAGGCGTACGGCGAGGATCCAGCGGTGCACGGCGTGATGTCACCCGGCGCGTGGCGCGAGATCAAGTGGGCTCAGGGGGCCGTCGTGGCCGACGGCCACCGCATCGAGTGCCCGCTCCTGTTCCTGCTCGCGGGTGAAGATCGCGTCGTGGACGCGCACCTCGGGCGTGCCTTCGCCGACGGCCTCAAGGGCGCGGTGCTGGTGCGGTGGTATCCCGAGATGTATCACGAGGTGCTGCACGATCCGCAGCGGGAGCTGGCGATGGGGGACATTCTGGCGTTCGTCGACGCCCACGTTGCCCGCTCGTAACTCAGATCGACGCCCGCACGTAAGAGTCCCCGTCCTGAAGGAGGCCCGCGCCCGTGGTGGCGCGAGTTTACCCGTGCCGTTCTGGCAGCTAGCTTCTTGTGCGATAGCAGGTTCCGACTCCTTTCACGGACCGACTCCGTCAGATCGGCGCGCGGCAGGCGGCATACCGATTGCCTAGTGAAGCGGAAACCCATGCAACCCGACGATAAGGAACCGCAACAGGCGGCCGAGCGGCCGGACGCACGCGATCCGGCGGCGCCGGAGCCGGCTTCCGGGGCATTGCTCGAGCCGCCCGAGGAGGCGGTGGCGCGCCTCGAGGCGCAGGTCGCCGAGCTGAAGGATCGGCATCTCCGGCTGGCCGCCGAATACGAGAATTTTCGTCGGCGCACCACCAAAGAGCGCGCCGAGCTCTGGGCCAGGGCCCAGGCGGACCTGCTGCATCGTCTGGTCGATGCGCTCGACGATCTCGCCCGCTTCGCGCACATCGATCCCAGCCAGACGGACGCGAAGACGATCCATGACGGCGTCGACATGGTGGAGCGCAAGTTCTGGAAGGAGCTCGAGGCGATCGGCGTGACGCGCGTGGACCAGGTCGGTGGGCCGTTCGATCCCAACCTGCACGAGGCGGTGACCACCGGTCCCGCGGACCATCCGGCAAAGGACCATACCGTCGGCGCCGTGCTGCAGCCGGGCTACCAGCTCGGCGGGGCGCTGATCCGCCCGGCGCGCGTGGTGGTGCTCACGTGGCAGGGGGAGCGGTCCCGGGACGGCGACGAGACGCCGCCGAGCCCGGACGGTGAGACCGGCTGATGGCGGCGTCGAAGGACTATTACCAGGTCCTGGGGGTCGCCGAGACCGCGACGGTGGACGAGATCAAGAAGGCGTTCCGCCGGCTCGCTAAGCAGTACCATCCCGATCGCAATCCCACCAACGCTCAGGCGGCCGAGCGCTTCAAGGAAATCAACGAGGCGCACGACGTGCTGAGCGATCCCGAGAAGCGCAAGCGGTACGACCAGCTGCGACGCTACGGTGCGTACGCGGGGGCGGGGCGGGGTGGAGGCGCCGGTGCGCCGGGCTCCGGAGGGGCCGAGTTCGATCTCTCGGATCTCGGCTCGTTCGGCGGGTTGGGGGACCTGTTCTCGAGCATCTTCGGCCGGCGTGGTGCGGAGGGTGGGGCACGCCCGGACGACGAGGACGAGATCGAGACCACGGTCACGATCCCGTTCCGGGTCGCGGGGCTGGGAGGCAAGGTGCCGGTGACGCTGCCGATGGCGGAAGTGTGTCCCACCTGCAGCGGCAGCGGCGCGGCGCCGGGCGCCACGCTGTCCACCTGTCCGGAGTGCCGGGGGCGTGGGGTGATTTCGTTCGGGCAGGGCGGGTTCGCGGTGAACCGGCCGTGCCCGGTGTGCCGCGGCAGGGGCCGGGTGCCTTCGGAGCGGTGCCACACCTGCGGTGGGAGCGGCGAGGTGCGCGTCGAGAAGCGCCTGGTGATCACGGTCCCGGCGGGCACCGAGGACGGCACCAAGCTGCGTCTCCGCGGGCAAGGGACGAAGGGGAAGGGTGACGTAGTGGTCGTGCTGCAGGTCGAGGCGGATCACTTCTTCCGGCGCGACGGGCTCGACGTGATCGCGACGGTGCCGATCAACGTCGCGCAGGCGATGCTCGGCACCAAGATCAAGGTGAAGACGCTGGACGGCCGGCGTGTCGTGCTGAGAATCCCGCCTGGCACGCAGCACGGCCAGAAGTTCCGTATCGCCGGGCAGGGGATCGAGAAGAACGGCCGGCGCGGCGATCAGTACGTCGAGGTGCAGGTCACCATGCCGGAGCACCTGACGCCGGAGCAGGAAGCGGCGCTCAAGGCGTTCGCGGAGAAGAGCGGGATGAGATACTAGGGAGGACGAGCGCAATGAAGGCGATCAAGGGGCCGGCCGTTTTCCTGGCGCAGTTCGCCGGCGACGCGCCGCCGTTCAACAGCCTGCCGACCATCGCCGATTGGGCTGCCCAGCTCGGCTTCAAGGGAGTGCAGCTCCCAAGCTGGGACCGACGGCTGTTCGATCTCGAGAAGGCGGCCGAGAGCCAGACGTACTGCGACGAGGTGCGGGGCGTCCTGGCCGAGCGCGGCCTCCAGGTGACCGAGCTGTCGACGCATCTGCAGGGCCAGTTGGTAGCCGTGCATCCTGCCTACGACACCGCGTTTGACGGATTCGCGGCGCAAGAGGTGCGCGGGAAGCCGCAGGCGCGTACCGCGTGGGCGGTCGAGCAGGTCAAGCTGGCGGCGCGGGCGTCGCGCCGGCTCGGCGTCACCGAGCATGCGACGTTCTCCGGCGCGCTGGCATGGCCCTATGTCTATCCCTGGCCGCAGCGGCCGGCGGGTCTGGTCGAGACGGCGTTCGACGAGCTGGCGCGGCGCTGGCGCCCGATTCTGGACGCGTTCGAGGACGCCGGCGTCAACCTCTGCTTCGAGATCCATCCGGGCGAGGATCTGCATGACGGCGTGACGTTCGAGATGTTCCTCGACCGGGTCGGTGGCCACAAGCGCTGCAACCTCTTGTACGATCCCAGCCATTTCGTGCTGCAGCAGCTCGACTATCTCGAGTACATCGACATCTATCACGAGCGGATCCGCATGTTCCACGTCAAGGACGCCGAGTTCAATCCGACCGGCCGCCAGGGCGTGTACGGCGGGTTCCAGTCGTGGACCGATCGGGCCGGACGGTTCCGCTCGCTGGGCGACGGCCAGGTGAACTTCAAGGCGATCTTCTCGAAGCTGGCCCAGTACGATTATCCCGGCTGGGCAGTGCTGGAATGGGAATGCTGCCTCAAGCATCCCGAGGACGGCGCGCGCGAAGGAGCGAAGTTCATCGCCGACCACATCATCCGCGTCACGGAAAAGGCGTTCGACGATTTCGCCGGTGCCGGCACGGACGTGGCCGCCAATCGGCGCATGCTCGGCGTCGCCTAACCGGGGAGGGGGCCGAGCATGGTCGACGCGACATCGGACGCTGGCTCGTCTCGCCCGCTGCGGCTCGGCATGGTCGGCGGCGGGCGCGGGGCCTTCATCGGCGCCGTGCACCGGCTGTGCGCGCGCATGGACGGGCACTACGAGCTCGTCGCGGGCGCCCTGTCGTCGGATGCGCAGCGCGCCAAGGAGTCGGGCGCCGAACTTCGTCTCGCACCGGACCGCGTCTACACAAGCTTCAGCGAGATGGCGGCGGCCGAAGCGAAGCGGTCCGACGGCATCGAGGTCGTCAGCATCGTCACGCCGAACGACAGTCATCACGCCATCGCCCGCGCCTTTCTCGACCGGGGCATCGACGTGATCTGCGACAAGCCGATGACCACGACGGTCGAGGACGCGCTCGACCTCGTGCAGGCGGTACGGCGCACCCGGCTCATCTTCGGCGTCACGCACAATTACACGGGCTACCCGATGGTGCGTCAGGCGCGCGAGATGGTGGCGGCCGGCGAGCTGGGCCCCATCCGCGTCGTCCAGGCGGAGTATGTGCAGGACTGGCTGTCCACCAAGCTGGAAGACACGGGGCACAAACAGGCCGGCTGGCGGGTCGATCCGCAGCGTGCGGGCGCCGGCGGCTGCCTCGGTGATATCGGCACCCACGCCTACCACCTCGCCGACTTCGTCACGGGACTGCACGCCCGCGAGCTGGCGGCGGACCTCGGCCGTTTCGTTGAGGGCCGCAGGCTCGATGACAATGTCCACATCCTACTCCGTTACGAGGGCGGCGCGCGCGGCATGCTGTGGGCGAGTCAGGTGGCGCCTGGAAACGAGAACGGGTTGCGGCTCCGCGTGTACGGCGAAACGGCCGGTCTGGAATGGAGCCAGGAGCACCCCAACCAGCTGCGCTTCTCGCTGGTGGGCCGGCCGCCGCAGGTCCTGTCGCGTGGTGGCCCCAATCTCGGTCAGGCCGCGGCGCTCGCCACCCGCATCCCGGCCGGTCATCCCGAGGGCTATCTCGAGGGTTTTGCCAATCTCTATCGCGATCTCGCCGAGCAGATCCGGGCGCGCCGCGCCAAGCGCGCGACCGATCCGCGGGCGCTGCTGGTCCCGACGGTCGAAGACGGCGCTCGCGGCGTCAAATTCATCGCCGCTGCTGTGGACTCGCATGCCAAGAATGGCGCCTGGGTCGATGCGCGTGTGACGGTGTGACGCAGCACCGTGATGTCCGCGACGGGCAGTCGCGCGACGTGCACCTAGCCTTTCGCGATGTTCGTCCGCGTCATCGCCGTCCTTTCCCAGAAGTGCCAAAACGCGCGGGTCAAGCGGTTGGCGATGAGCCGGTTGCCGGTCACGCGGATACGTCGGAGCGCGAGGGCCCAGCCGAGGCTCGCTATGCCGGTGAGCGCGGCGGCGACGTCTTCAGCACGCGCGGGGCCGCGGACCCAGTCGACTGAGCGGGCCAGCCGGCCCACCCACGGCGCTGCGCGTGCCTGGGCTGCGGCGAAGAGCTGCTCGGCGTCGGCCTCGAGCGTCACGTCGGACCGTGCGGGCGCATGCCGCTCCACCCGGCACGTGCCGTCCGCCACTGTCAGCGACCATTCGCCGCCGGCGGCGCCGGTGAGCCGGTAGCGCATCGTGGCGCGCAGGCCGTCCGAGCGCTCCGGGCGAAAGGTGGCGGGGCGGTACTCGCGCAGGAACCAGTCGACGAGCGGCGCGGCGTACGCGGGGTCGAGCCCGCGCCACGCCCCGTTCGCGGCCAGCAGGTCGCGCTCGTGGAGCACGTTGTCCGCCAGCTGCACGAGAAACAGCGTCCGCACTCGGACGCGCCCCACGAAGAACCACGCGGGCTTCTCCCACTCGGCGTCGCTCATGCGGCGGTACGTCGCCAGGAGGGCGTCGAGCTCCCGGTGGAACTCGTCCAGCAGGTCGGCGACCGGGGTCGTCCGTCGCCGCCGGACCTCGCGAGCATTGCGGGTGAACGTGTCGAACTCGGGCGGGGCCGACGGGTTGTCGGCGAGAGCGCGGCCGAGCACTTCGCGAAAATTCACCGGCATCGCGCTCGTCATGTGGGCCAGCACGTCGCGGGCGCGCCACCCGACGTACGCCGTGTGGCGCTCCCACCCTGGCGCGGTGAGCCGGGCGAAGGTCGTGTCGAGGTGCCGGTAGAAGGCGTCCGCGAGGCCGAGCCAGTCGGTGCGCGTGAGGCGAGTGAAGTCGGTCATGAGAGCGACCGCGCCATCACCAGCGCACTCTGCGGACACGCGGTCGTGAACTCGGGGGAGCGGAGCACGGCCTGGTCCACGTCGGAGCGCGGGATCGGACGGAACCCGAACTTGGGGAAGAAATTCGCCGCGGTTTCGGTGAGGAGGTAGACGGTGTGCACGCCACGCCGGTGGGCGAGATCGAGGGCGGCCGCGGTGAGCGTCTGGCCGAGGCCGTGGCCGCGCTGCTCAGCGGCGACGGCGACGGAGCGGAGCAGGGCGGCCGCGCCGTACAGCTCGAGTGCGGCGGTGCCGACGAGCTGCTTGCCCTCCTTCGCGACGAGTGTCGTCCCGATGTGCCGCTCGAGCTCCGCGCGCGGCAACTTGCTCACCTCCAGCAGCTGGAGGATCGCGGGGAGGTCGGCGGGCGTGGCGGGTGCGATGACGGGCGGCACGGGATCCCTTGCTAGCGGCTCGAGGCGATGGTACTCTTGGCCCATGCTGACGTTCGCCGTTCTCGGCTCGAACCGCAACCGGAGCCTGAATTCGAATTCCGGGGGCCGGGCGGCGTAGCGGATCGGCAGTCTCGGAAACGCCCGCGCCCCCGGATCGATTCAGCGGCTTCGGGGGCGCGAGGTTTCCTGGCCCCTCACGCCTGTTCACCGCTGTGCGTCTGCGCGTCTGACGCCTAGCGGCCGTTCCCGGCGTGGGGGGTGGTTGCGGTGCAATGGGGTGTAGGTCAACTGGCAGACCGCCCGGCTGTTAACCGGGAAGTTGGAGGTTCGAGTCCTCCCGCCCCAGTCCGCAGTTTTGTTGTGCTCGTCTCTTGGGGACGACGATGATTCACACGCACGTGTTGCGCCACGGGGCCTCGGCGTGCGCAGCCTGGCGGACACGCTGCGATAGTGCGATTAGGGGGACCAGGCTAACCGAGGTGGCCATGGCTCGGTCCCGTTTGCTCGCAGGTGCGGACAGACGGCGCGGTGTACTTAAAGACGACCAGTCGAATTGCCGTTAGGCGGCGCCCCCTTTCCTGACGTGAAGGTCCTTCATGCCAAAAGGACGTCTTGAAGCGTTCAGCGACGGCGTGCTCGCAATCATCATCACCATCATGGTGCTGGAGCTCAAGGTCCCTCACGGCCGTGACCTCACGGCACTGCGGCCGCTCCTTCCCGTCTTCTTGAGCTATGTCCTCAGCTTTGTCTACGTAGGCATCTACTGGAACAACCATCACCACATGCTTCAAGTGACGAAGCACGTGACCGGCCTCATTCTCTGGGCCAATCTCCATCTGTTGTTCTGGTTGTCACTCTTCCCGTTCGTAACGGGGTGGATGGGGGAGAATCACTTCGCCGCTGTACCGACAGCGATCTACGGGAGCGTTCTGTTGCTAGCCGCCATCGCCTACTATCTGTTACAGGGGGCCATCCTTCGGGCCGAAGGGCCCGACTCCGTGTTGGCGACAGCTGTCGGTGCCGATTTAAAGGGGAAGGTATCGCCGGTGTGCTACGCGATCGCCATTCCCCTCGCCTTTGTCAGCTCATGGATTGCCAA
>MNEL01000023.1 GCA_001917665.1 Gemmatimonadetes bacterium 13_1_40CM_69_22
CACGTGAGCCCAGACGGCCACGCCTCCCTCGACGCGCGACAGCGAGCCCACGGCGCCCATCAGGAGCTGGAGCAGGAACCAATAGCCCAGCATGACGTACGCCGGCAGCGCCACGGTCGTCACGAAGAAGCCCAGGGTCACGAGCGTGTGCACCCGTACTCGCGGGTACAGCAGGATGTAGGCGCCCATCACACCGCTGATTGCGCCTGAGGCGCCGACCATCGGCACCACCGAGTTCGGGCCCGCCAGCAGCTGCGCCGCCGCCGCGGCCACACCACACAGCAGGTAGAACACGACGAATCGGACATGCCCCATCGAATCCTCGATGTTGTTCCCGAACACCCAAAGGAACCACATGTTGCCGAGCAGGTGGAACCAGCCGCCGTGCATGAACATCGAGGTGAGCACCGTCCACCAATGCGGATCGGCGGTGAGCACGCAGCGCAGGTCCGGGCCGAGCGGCACCGACGTCCCGGCCGGAGCCGCCAACGTGACCGGCCGGACCATCGGTGGCTTCGGGGTCTACCACGTGCCGAAGAGCGGCGTCGCGCTGATCGCCCGCGTGGATGTCCTCGATCCGAACACGAGTTTGGGCGGCGACCGCCAGACGCGGATCATCGGCGGACTATCGTATCAGGTCTCGCCCAACCTGCGCGTGCTCGCCGACGTCGACAACCTGTCGTACCAAGGTACCCCGACGCCGCTGCAGGACGCCCTGCGGTCGCGGGGGCTCTTCCAGATGCAGTTCACGTTCTAGGCGAGGGGATACTGACCCATGAAGTACACGAAGCTGGCTCTCCTCGCCTGCGCCGTCCTGACGCTCGCCGCACCCGCGGCCGCGGAGGTGAAGCTGAACGGCGCCGGCGCGACGGTTCCGAATATCACCTATCAGGATTGGAGGGGAAAACCATCAAACATCACGCGGAAGGATAGCCGCCCCAGCCCCGGCCCCCGCTCCCGATCCCGCCCCCCCGCCGGCGGTCGAGGTACTCCCGGTTCGCGAACACGTAGATCGCCAGCATCCCGGCGACGAACCCGCCCACGTGAGCCCAGACGGCCACGCCTCCCTCGACGCGCGACAGCGAGCCCACGGCGCCCATCAGGAGCTGGAGCAGGAACCAATAGCCCAGCATGACGTACGCCGGCAGCGCCACGGTCGTCACGAAGAAGCCCAGGGTCACGAGCGTGTGCACCCGTACTCGCGGGTACAGCAGGATGTAGGCGCCCATCACACCGCTGATTGCGCCTGAGGCGCCGACCATCGGCACCACCGAGTTCGGGCCCGCCAGCAGCTGCGCCGCCGCCGCGGCCACACCACACAGCAGGTAGAACACGACGAATCGGACATGCCCCATCGAATCCTCGATGTTGTTCCCGAACACCCAAAGGAACCACATGTTGCCGAGCAGGTGGAACCAGCCGCCGTGCATGAACATCGAGGTGAGCACCGTCCACCAATGCGGATCGGCGGTGAGCACGCAGCGCAGGTCCGGGCCGAGCGGCACCGACGTCCCGGCCGGAGCGGAGCGCAGCACCTCGGCGGGGATGAGGCCAAGCTGGCAAACGGAGCGCGCCAGGGCCTCATCGCCACCAGCCCCCTGGACGAACAGCCAGGCCACCACGTTGAGGGCGATGATGCCGACCGTAATGACCGGCGCGAGCTCGGCGGGGTTCTCGTCTTTGTAGGGAAACACGGCCGTAAAGATAGCCTTTCGCCTGCCTTTTTGGCATCTTTCGAAGGCACGCGGTTTGCCAGTGCGACGAGCGACTGCGTGTAGGCATCACCCTCATGCTAAGGAGTGCTCGTCATGGCTGAGAAAATCATCGGGATCGACCTCGGGACCACCAACTCGGTGGTGGCGGTGATGGAGGGCGGCGATCCCGTCGTCATCCCCAACGCCGAAGGCGGGCGCCTCACGCCGTCCGTGGTCGGGTTCACGAAGGATGGCGAGCGACTCGTCGGCCAGGTAGCGAAGCGCCAGGCCGTGACCAACCCGCAGAATACCGTGTTCTCGATCAAGCGCTTCATGGGCCGGCGGATGAGCGAAGTGGTGGAGGAGACGAAGCGGGTGCCGTACAAGGTCGTGGAGGGGTCGAACGGTCTCGCCTCGGTCGAAATCCAGGGCAAGCGCTACACGCCCCCTGAGATCTCGGCGATGATCCTCCAGAAGATGAAGCAGACGGCGGAGGACTACCTCGGGCACAAGGTCGAGAAGGCGGTGATCACCGTCCCCGCTTATTTCAACGACTCGCAGCGCCAAGCCACCAAGGATGCCGGCAAGATCGCCGGGCTCGACGTCGTGCGCATCATCAACGAGCCGACGGCGTCGGCGCTGGCGTACGGCCTCGACAAGAAGAAGGAAGAGAAAGTCGCGGTCTACGACCTGGGCGGCGGCACGTACGACATCTCGGTCCTCGAGCTCGCCGAGGGCGTGTTCGAGGTGAAGTCGACCAATGGCGACACGCACCTGGGCGGCGACGATTTCGACGCGCGCATCATCGAGTGGCTGGTGGCCGAGTTCAAGCGCGACCAGGGGATCGACCTGTCCAAGGACCCGATGGCGTTGCAGCGGCTCAAGGAAGCCGCCGAGAAGGCGAAGATGGAATTGTCCACGGTCATGCAGACGGAGATCAACCTCCCCTTCATCACGGCGGACCAGTCGGGGCCCAAGCACCTGAACATCACGCTGACGCGGGCGAAGCTCGAGCAGCTCGTCGACGACCTCGTGAAGCGGACCATGCCGCCGATGGAGCAGGCGCTCAAGGACGCCGGGCTCAAGCCTTCGGACATCGACGAAGTGATCCTGGTCGGCGGCCAGACTCGGATGCCGAAGGTGCAGGAGATCGTCAAGGGCTTCTTCGGCAAGGAGCCGCACAAGGGCGTGAACCCCGACGAGGTGGTAGCGATCGGGGCGGCGATCCAGGGCGGAGTGCTCGCGGGCGAAGTGAAGGACGTCCTGCTGCTCGATGTGACGCCGCTGTCCTTGGGTATTGAAACCCTGGGGGGGGTCACGACCGTTCTCATTCCGCGCAACACGACGATCCCGACCAAGAAGTCGGAGATCTTCTCGACCGCGGAAGACAACCAGACGACGGTCGAGATTCATGTGCTGCAGGGCGAGCGCCAGATGGCGCTCGACAACCGTACGATCGGCAAGTTCCAGCTGACCGGGATTCCGCCGGCCCCGCGGGGCGTGCCGCAGATCGAGGTCACGTTCGACATCGATGCGAACGGCATCTTGCACGTCTCCGCCAAAGACAAGGCGACGGGCAAGGAGCAGAAGATCCGGATCGAGGCCTCCTCCGGGCTCGGTGACAAAGACATCGACAGGATGGTCAAGGATGCGGAGGCCCACGCGGCCGAGGACAAGCGGCGGCGTGAGGAGATCGAGCGGCGTAACCGCCTCGACACGATGGTGTACGAGGTAGAGAAGAACTCGAAAGAATGGGTCGAGAAGCTCGATGCCTCGCTCAAGTCCCGGCTCGACAAGGCGGTCGAGGGGGCGAAACAGGCCCTCCGCTCGGGGAGCGCAGACGAGATCTCCCGGGCATTGGATGAGCTGCAGCAGGCATACTCCGCTGCCGGCGCGTCGCTCTATGCCGCGCAGCGCGGTGCCGGCGCCCCTGGCGCGGAGCCGCCGCCCGGAGCTGGTCCGGCGGAGCCCGCGGCCGAGAAGAAGGACAACGTCGTCGACGCCGACTACGAGATCGTGGATGACGACAAGAAGAAATAAACGACGGTACACCCTCATACAGAAACGAGATTGAACGATGGCGGTACGTACGCGGGACTGGCTCAAGTTCGGGGCCTTGGTAGCCCTTGCATTCGTGTTCGGGCTGGCGTTTGCGTCCACGCTCGGTGTGCCGAACAAGGGCGGCACGGCGGAATTCGTGCCTGCGGCCCAGGCGGCGGGAGCGCAGTTCCAGATCCCCGCCGCCAAGCCCGCCACTGATATCGGCAATGCGTTCGTCGCCGTGGCGGAGCATGTCAAGCCCGCGGTCGTATTCATCAAGTCGCAGCACGTGGAGCGCGGCGAGAGCCAGCGGCTGCCGCCCGGATTCGAGGACGTCTTCCCGCAGATGCGGCGCCGCCCGCAGGTCGAGCAGGGGTCGGGCTCGGGGTTCATCGTCTCACCCGACGGCTACATCCTCACCAACAACCACGTCGTCGCCGGGGCCGACCGGGTGACGGTGAAGCTGTACGACAAGCGGGAGTTCACGGCTAAGGTCGTCGGCACCGACCCCAACACCGACGTGGCCGTGATCCGGATCGACGCCCGGAACCTCCCCACGCTCGGCTTCGGCAACTCCGACTCGACCCGGGTGGGCGAGTGGGCGCTCGCGGTCGGGAACCCGCTCGGCGAGGCTTTCGCCTTCACCGTGACCGCTGGCATCATCAGCGCGAAGGGGCGATTGCTCAACGGACTGCCGCGCCCGAGCTACGGCATCCAGGACTTCATCCAGACCGACGCGGCGATCAACCCCGGCAACTCGGGCGGCCCGCTCGTGAACATCCAGGGCCAAGTGATCGGCATCAACTCGGCGATTGCGAGCGAGACCGGCTACTACGCGGGCTACGGCTTCGCGATCCCGATCAACCTCGCCCGCACCGTGATGGAGCAGCTCGTGAAGACGGGCCACGTCGAGCGCGCCGTCATGGGGATCCGGATCAACGACGCGGGGCAGGAAGACGCCGAGGCCGTCGGCTTGAAGCAGATCCGTGGCGTGCTGGTGGAGAGCTTCAGCCCCGGGCCGTCGCCCGCGAAAGACGCGGGCCTGCAGCCGGGCGACGTGATCGTGGCGCTCGACGGGCAGCCGATCGACAACACGCCCCAATTGCAGCAGAAGGTGGGCTTCAAGAAGCCCGGCGAGACCGTCGACGTGACGGTGCTGCGGCAGGGGGGCGAGAAGAAGACGTTCACGGTACGCCTGGCCCGCGCCCCGAGCGACTCGGACGTCGCGGTTGCCTCGACGAACGGTGGGAGGCCGAAGGGCGACGCCTCCGCGAAAGAGGAGACGCTGGGCATCTCGGTGGAGCCGCTGTCACAGGACGATCGCCAGGATACCCGGCTCAGCGCGGTGTTCGCGCAAGCGGGCGGCGGGCTGGTGGTCACCGCGGTATCGCCCGACGGACCGGCGTACGGGCGGCTGTTCAGTGCGGACGATGGCGGGCCGGACATCATCGTGTCTGTGAACGGCACACCCACCCGGACGCGGGCCGCGTTGCGCGAAGCGCTCCGGAAGGTGAAGTCCGGCGACATCGTCACGCTGCAGGTGATGTCCCGCACGGGCGACCCGTCGTCCAACGGCTGGAGCAGCCGCATCGTGCGGCTGCGGGCGCGCTAGGAAGGTGCACCGGTAGGGGCGCAGCATGCTGCGCCCCTACTCTGACCGGATCCTACGGGATCGCCTGCCCTGTTGCGAAGTCGAATCCGGTCTTACTTAGCGAGCGGGTCGGGACGGAGCTGGAACTTCAGCACCTTGCTCGTCGTGCCCTTGCCGCCTTCCATGTGAAAAGGCGCCCGCGTGCTCACAGTGGCCCACAGGCCCCTCCCCTTCCAACCCGCGTTCGGATCGTCGATCCGGCCATCCAGCCACTTGGTGTAGAACCCCAGCGGATAGGGGACCCGGAGCACGACCCATTTCCCGTCCTTGAAGACCAGCAGCCCTTCAGATCCGTTACCGGTGTTGACCGGCGCGTTGTTGCCCAAGCCGAGCACGCCGAATTGATCGACCCAGGTGTAGTAGCTGGCTTCGGCGCTGCCCGGGTCCGTCACACCGCTGAGCTGCGGTAACGGCTCCGGATAGAACGTCCACCCCTCGGGACAGTGCTGCCCTGTCGCGGTGGGTCCGTTCAGCGGTCCTCGACATTTGCGCCGGTCGAAGCTCGCGAGGTGTCCGCTCGCGAGCGCCGTCCAGTAGACGCCGTTCCGGTCCACGTCTCCCCCGCGCGGCGAGAACCCGGCGACCGGCGTCCCCGACCGGTCCAGCGGCAGCTCGTACAATTCCGCGAGCGCCGTTTCCGGGGGGTTGGATCCCGGACTCAGTCGCACGACGGCGCCCGGGAAGCCCAGCGCCGTTCCCCACACCGAGCCGTCCGGGGCCGGCGCCACCGCGTAGAAGCCGGCTGCGATCCGCTTGTCCTTGGTAGGATCGACCGGCTCGTCGGGCTCCACGTACGCATCCCGCTTCCCGTCGCCGTTCGTGTCGAGAATGAGCGCGGTCCAGCCCTGCGATTTCTCCTCATCGCCGGTCGCGTCGAACATCCTCGTGTTCAACCAGCCCACGACCGGGCCGCCCCCCGAGGTCCAGAGCGTGCGGTTGGCGTCTTCCGCGAACATCAAGTGGTGTGTGCTGAAGCAGGTGCTGATGTGCGTGAGCTTCTGGGTCTTGGGGTCGTACACCGCGAGGTGGCGGCCAGCCCTGGCAAGCGGGAACAGCTGCGCCGACGGATGGCTCGACCCCGCTTTGCAGAAGGCGGGGTTGTCGGGCGGGCGCACCGTGGCGGTGAGCCAGACCCGGCCCCGCTCGTCGAGCATGGGATTGTGCACGTTGTTCTTACTGGTCCAGAGGACCTCACTGCCCCAGTAGGGCGACGGCTGCGTCGGCGCCCCCGCGGCCGGCTGGGTGGTGGGATCGCGCACCGTAAGCGGAACCCGGCTCGTGGTGTTACGCACCGGATCCAGCACTGGCAGGTAATCGGCGCTCAACTCGAGCGACCCGTAGATCGAGCCGGTCGTGTTGACCATGGGATTCCGTCGGTCGGTCGAGACCTCGTCGTGGAGATACGCCTTCGGGTCGGCCCAGTCCCATTCGGTGATGACCACGTTGCGCTCGACGCCCTGCGGCCGGGGAGGTGTCGGCGGCACGGCACCGGCGGCGATGCGATCGGTCCAGTCGGCGAACATCGCCAGCGCGCGCTTGGCGCCGAGCTGGCTCAAGGTGCCGATCATCTGGCTCCCCGCCTGTCCCGATTGCAGTCGGCGCAGCCACGCTGCCGTCGACGACTCGAACGTGCCCAGGGCCTGGGGTATTTCCCGCGTCCCCGTGCTGCCCAGCTGATGACACGCCCAGCAGCCGCCCGACTTGAGAATCCTGATCCACTCGGCCTGGCTCTTCACGTTGGGCGCCATGCCGTTCCCGTCGGCCCCGGTCGATCCGAACTCGCTCTTGGGCGGCACGCGGATCAGGGAAAACCAGTAGCCGGCCGGGTAGTACTCCGCCGCCGCCCGCGGATTGGGCGCCACCACGGCGGTGAGGTTGAGCATCGCTCCGGGGGCGGCTTGAGCTTGCGGGGAATCCACTAGTCCGTAGCCGCGCGTCCACACGCGATAGCTCGCCTTCGGGAGGTCGGGGATGACGTAGCGCCCCCGATCATCGGTGACGACGATTCTGACGAACTTGGTGGGCAGGTCGCTGGTTTCGGCGATTACCCAGACGCCCGCTTCCGGCCCATTCGGACCGGTGACCACGCCCCCGATGTCGTCGGCGTCAATGCGGACCGCTTGACCCTGCTGCTGGAGGGCCACGAATGCGGCGCATCCCACGGCCACCGTCGCGAAGTAGCAGCTTTCCTTCGTCGTCTTCTTCATCACCCCTGCTCCAGCGAGCGGGTCGCTGCACTGAAGCTGCCGGCCGACGCCAGTCGGCGCAATGGCAACGCGGCGTGCGACGCTGCCACGGCAAGGCGCGACCACGATGTGGCTGTGGCGTCGTCGCTACACGTGCGGCGCGGCCGGCCGGCCTCGCAGCAATACCGCACCCGTCACCACTTGCCACAGCACCGGCAGCACGAAGGCCGCCTCGTCGGCCTTGGCGCGTTCCGGGAACGCGAGCGCCAACCCGATCGCGACGAGGCCGCTCGCCACGCCCCCGGCTCCGAGCCGGCGCGGCAACACCTTCCCGTTGATCACCGCCCAGCCGAACAGATAGGTCGAGATGCCGAGCGCGAACGCCGCTGCCCGCTGGGCCGCGAGCGCGAAGGGGTGCAGCATGTCGTACAGGAACACCGCGTGCGTCGCGGTGAGGCCGGGCTCGGCTGCGACATAGCTCAGCGCCAGCGTCCCCCCCGCCCCTACCATGAACGCGACCAGCACCGCCCACATACCGTACGCGAAGATCCCCACGAGCACGCCCGCCCGCGCCGCGCCCTCCCCCGGCGTGCCGACATGCATCCCGACGAGACCGACGAGCCCCGTAAGCGCGAGCGTGAAACCGAACAGGAACGCCCAGTGGATCGCCCGCCACGCCGCGCACTGGGCGATCAGCGTGAGCTGCGCCGCGCCGTCGCCCTGGAGATCCGGATGCGCCACGGCCGCGGCGACCACGAGCAAGGAACCGACGAGCAGGGCCAACGGGTAAATCACGGGACGGGAGAGCCGCATCATGCGCATCTCGAGAGGTCGGGTCGCCCCAATCTAGCTGACACTATCGGTCGCGCTATATTGGAACCCGAGACCGATCCCGGGAGCGAGCATGCAGCTGACGCGGATCCTGCGCGAGGGGTTCATCGCGGGGCTCATCGGTGCCGGGGCCGTGGCGCTCTGGTTCCTTGTCGTCGACACGATCGCGGGACGGCCCTTCTTCACTCCCGCCATGCTCGGCTCGGCTGTTTTCTGGGGAGTGCACGACCCCGCCCTGGTCGTCATCGAGTACTCCCGCATCATCGGCTACACCATGATCCACGTGAGCGCGTTCCTCATCGTCGGCACGATCGCCGCCGTGCTCGCCGCCGAAGTGGAGGTCGCGCCGCCCACCTTGTATCTCGTGGTCGTGTTCTTCGCGATCTTCGAATTCGGGTTCTACGTGACCGTCGCGATCCTCGCCCAGCCGCTGCTCGGCTCCCTCGCGTGGTGGAACGTCGCGATCGGCAACGCCATCGCGGCCTCCGGCATGGGCTACTACCTGTGGCGGCAACACCCCAAGATCAAAGAGGCGCTCCGGCTGCATCCCTTAGGGGAGACTGAGGAGGGGGAGTAACAAATGCGGAATGTGGAATTCGGAATGCGGAATTGAAGGACTAGGGTCGCATCGACGAGGCGTCGTCGGCACTCGACGCTGGCCTCCGCGATTCCGCATTCCCCATTCCGCATTCCGCATTGCCGTACGCCTCCAGCGGCACCGCCCGCTCTGCATCACCGGATTCCTCCCGCGCGGCCCACCGGAACCACACCACCGTCGCCGCCGCCCACAGCACCAGCGTCCCCACCACCCACATCAGGAGCCCGCCCAGCTGCTGGTCGGCGAGCGGAGTCAGCTCCCAGACGCGCGGTGCGCGCGTGTAGAACGGGTACAGCACTTCGTCCGACAGCGTGATCAGCGCCCCGACCAGCGACATCGGCAGGCCGAGCAGGAAGAGATAGAGGAGCTGCGCGAGGTAGCTGGCGCGCGGCAGGTCGGGGACGGGTGACAGCACCGGCCACCACATCAGCACCGCGGTGGCGATGAACACCAGGTGCTGCACGATGTGCAGCGGGTGGTGGCGGAGCGCGGCCTCGTAGAACCCCGGGAAGTGCCACAGGGTGATCGGCGTCGAGAAAATGACGGCGGCCGGGAGCGGGCGGGTGAGTACGGCCGCGACCCGAAACAGCCCGCGCGGCCGGATGAGCGGTCGCACGACCCACGCCGGCGTGCCGTAGAGCAGCAGCGGCGGGAACAGCAGGGTCAGCACGAGGTGCTGCGCCATGTGAGCACTGAAGAGGTAGTTGTCCGAGAGGTTATGCAGCGGGCCATCGAGCGCGAGGAACGCAACGCCGAGCGCGCCGACGAACGACGCGACCCGCCGCCGCGGTGCCGCCACCCCGCCCAGAAACACATAGAGCCCGCCCAGGAGGACGAGCCCGATCACGACGCTCGGATGGAGATCCCAGCGCTGCCACGGCGCCACGCTCACCCCCCGCCCGCGGCTCCCCGCAGCGTCAGCGTTCCGAAGAACAGCAGCAGCAGCGCCACGAGCACGCCGGTCGCCAGGAGGAGCGGGGCGCCGAACAGGAACGAGAAGAACGGGCTGTCCATCTTGAGGTGCATATAGAACAGCACCACGAGTGAGAACTTGAGCGCCGACAACACGAGCAGCGTCGGCACCAGCACCGGATGAAACGCGGGCACGTAGAAGACCCCGACCTCCAAGACCGTGAGCACCACCAGCGCCGCCGCGACGCGCAGGTAGGTCTCGGCCGTGGGGTGCGCCTGCTCCTTCGGGTGATCGCCTTCCGCCATAACCGTTCCTCCCCTGCCGTCTCTACCCGTGTCCCGCTACCCGTCTAACCGTCTACCCGTCTATTGGATCAGGTAGACCACCGTGAAGATGACGATCCAGACCACGTCCACGAAGTGCCAGTACAGCCCGGTGATCTCGACCGTGAGGGCGTGCCCCGGCCCGAGCTTCCCCTGCAGCGCCCGCACCCACAGCGTGAGCAGCCACAGGACGCCCACGGTCACGTGCGCGCCGTGCGTCCCGGTCAGCACGAAGAACGTGCAGCCGAACAGGTTGGTCTGGAGGGTGAGCCCCTTGTGCACGAACTCGGTGAACTCGATCACCTGCCCGCCGAGGAACACGAGCCCGAGCAGCGCGGTCGCGAACAGCCAGATCTTCCCCCACTTCATATCGCCCCGCTGTACGGCGGCCAACGCCAGCACCATCATGAGGCTCGACATCAGCAGGTCGAAGGTGCTGACCGACGTGAAGGGAATGTTCAGGATCTCGTGCGGCGAGGGGCCCACGACGCTCCTGCCCTTGTACACGAGGTAGGTCGAGATGAGCGAGGTGAACAGCAGGCACTCCGAGCCGATGAACGCCCAGAACGCCATCTTCCGGCTGTCGAGCCCCATACTGGTGTGATGGGTGGCCGCGGCGTGCGTCATCGCTCAGACGTCGAAGGGCTCGAAGGCCCAGCGGTAGATGCCGACCAGGAGGATCGCGGCCCCGAGAAACGCGAGCCACAGCGTGTGCGTGAGCGGCGCGAGAGCGAGGACCGGCAACCCCAGCGCCGCGACCAGCGGCCACCACGAACCGTCCGGGACGTGGATCGGGGCCGGCGGAACGGCCGGCGGGTCGCGCATCGGCTCGTGGTGCTCGGTCTTCCAGCGCGGCAGCCGGTTCGCGACCGTGGGGATGACGGAGAAGTTGTAGACCGGCGGCGGCGACGGGATGCTCCATTCCAGCGTGGCCCCGCCCCACGGATCGTTCGGGGCGGGCCGCCCGTGCGTCCGGGTGCGCAGCACGTTCACCAGGAAGACGAGGATCGCGACCGCGATCAGGAACGCGCCGAGCGTCGAGACCAGGTTCAACGCGCTGACGCCCAGGTCCGGCGAGTAGGTGTAAATGCGGCGCGGCATCCCCAGCAGGCCGATCAAGTGCATCGGGAAGAACGCCAGGTTCATCCCGAGGAACGTCAGCCAGAAGTGCCATTTGCCGAGCGGCTCGCTCAGCAGCCGGCCCGTCATCTTGGGCCACCAGTAGTAGATGCCGGCGAACAGCCCCAGGACGGTGCCGCCGAACAGCACGTAGTGAATGTGCGCCACGACGTAGTACGTGTCGGTCTGCTGCAGGTCGGCGGGCGGCGAGGCGTGCGTGACACCCGATAGCCCGCCGATGATGAACATCGCGATGAAACCGACGGCAAAGTGGAGCGCGGTGGTGCCGCGGATATCGCCACCCCACAGCGTCGCGATCCAGTTAAAGATCTTCACGCCCGTAGGCACGGCGATCAACATCGTCGTACCCGCGAACACGGAATCGGCGATCGGCCCGAGGCCGACGGAAAACATGTGGTGGCTCCATACGCCCCACCCCATGAACCCGATCAGCACGCCCGAGAACACGACCACCGTGTAGCCGAACAACGGCTTGCGGGCGAAGGTCGGCAGCACCTCCGACACGATCCCCATCGCGGGCAGGATGAGGATGTAGACCTCGGGATGGCCGAACAGCCAGAACAGATGTTGCCACAAGAGCGGTGTGGCGCCCGCGGCGGTAACGTAGAAGTGGGTGCCGAAGAACCGGTCGAACATCAGGAACACGAGCCCGACGGTGATCACGGGGAACGCCGTGATCACGAGGAACTGCGTGACCAGCGTCATCCAGCTGAACGCCGGCACGCGCAGCATCTTCATGCCGGGCGCCCGCATGTTCAGGATCGTGACGATGAAGTTGAACCCGGCCGCGAGCGACGAGATCCCGAGGATCTGGAGGCCGAGCAGCCAGAAGTCGATGTTGGGCCCGGGCGAGAATTGGCGCTCGGTGAGATTGGCGTACCCGAACCAGCCGCCGTCCGGCGCGACGTTCAAGTGGGGCGCCTGGAACAGCGGTCCCACGAGCCAGCTCGCGTTCAGGAGCAGCCCGCCGAGCAGGAACACCCAGTAGCTGAAGGCGTTGAGCCGCGGGAACGCGACATCGCGGGCGCCGATCTGCAGTGGCACGATGTAGTTGAAGAAGCTCGCCGAGAGCGGCATCAGCGCGAGGAAGACCATCGTGGTGCCGTGCATCGTGAACAGCTGGTTGTACGTCTCGGCGCTCACCAGGTGGCCATTCGGCTGGGCCAGCTGGAGGCGGATCAGCAGCGCCTCGAGCCCGCCGATCAGGAAGAAGCAGAACGCCGTCCAGAAATAGAGGAGCCCGATCCGCTTGTGATCGGTGGTCGTGATCCAGTGCTTCATCGCAGGCTCGCGAGGTAGGCGACCAGCGCCGCGATGTCGGCGTCCGTCAACGGCGGCTGCATCCGCGTCATGAGCGAGCCGGGCTTGAGCGACGGTGCATCCGCGATCCAGCTGGCGAGGTGCGCCGAGTCGTTGGGGAACAGCCCTGAGGCGATCGTCGTCCTGCCGCCCACGTGCGTGAGATTGGGTCCGATGATTCCCGGCGAGACGCCCTGGATCGTATGGCAGCCGAGGCAGGCGCTGCGCGCGAAGACGGCCTTGCCGCGCTCAGCGAGGGTCCCCGGAGCCGGCGCGGCCGGCCCCGCCAGCTGCACCGTCGCCCAGCGCCCGAACCCGGAATCCGAATCGACCACGACGCGGAGTCGCATGTTGGCGTGGGAGGCGCCGCAAAACTCGGCGCACTGCCCCGAGTAGTCGCCCACAGAATCGGCACGGAAGGCGATCCGGTTAACGCGGCCGGGGATGGCGTCCCGCTTGCCGCCCAGCGTCGGCGCCCAAAACGAGTGGATGACGTCGGCGGAGGTGATGGACAGCTGCACGGGCCGGCCGAGCGGGAGGTGCAGCTCGTTGGCGGTGACGAGCCCGAGCTCCGGGTATTGGAATTCCCACCACCACTGGTGGCCGATCACGTCCACCTTCAGCGCGTCGGCCGGAGCCTCGCCGGCGGTGGCGAAGATGGTGCGGACCGTGGGTACCGCTACGAACACGAGGATGACCGCCGGCGCGAGCGTCCAGGCGATTTCCATGACCGTATGGCCGTGGGTGGGCCTCGGCGCCGGCCGTCCCTCGCGGTGGCGGAAGCGGATCAGGGTGACGACGAGGAGCGTCTCAACGACGAGAAACACGCCGGCCGCCCACCAGAAGATGTCGGTGAAGAGGTGGTCGATCGCCCAGCCGAAATCCGACCGGGGCTCGAGCGTGCTTTGGGGAAATGGACCGCCGCAGCCCGAAACAGCCAGCGCGACGGTGAGCAGGCAGAGTCTGTATCGCGGCACAGCGTCCCTAGCGGCCCGACACTTCCCGCGGCGCGGGCCGCCGCAGCTCGGCAGCCTTCGGCACGATCGTCGCCGCGCCCGCGCCCCGGAAGGCCACATTCACCGCCCGGAGATCGCGAGTCAGCACGTCCTGGAGCGCGACCAGTTGCTTCTGGATCTCGGGCGCGAACATCTGGAACACCGCGCTCGACTGCGCGGTCGGGGGCGCATCGATCCCCCCCACGACGGAGCTCAGCCCGCTGATCCGCTCGACGAGCTTGGGGGGGAAGTTCAGCGGGTCCTGGAACGACCGGTTGCGGACCTGGTACAGCTCGCCTTCGATCGCGCCCAGCCGGTCGCTCAGCGCCCGTGCGAGCGCACCCAGGCGCGCCGAATCTGACGCGGGCGCGGCGCTCAGCCGGTCCTCGAGCTGCGCGCGCACGTTCCGAATCGTCATGACCGCGGTGGTGACCGCGTTGACCGTGTCGCGCAAGCGTTGCAGGAACGCGAACTGCGCCCGCAAGTCGGCCGGCGTCACCTTGGAGCGGGGATCGACCTTGAGCGCGAACCGCTGCACAACCGTCCTGCCGCCGGCGCGCAGGCGCACCTGATACACGCCCGGCAGCGCCATCGGCCCGTCTGTGCCGACCCCCACCATACCCCAGAACGCCGCGGCGTCGGGATAGCGCGCGTTCCAGGCGAACATGTTCAGGCCCGCCTTGTTCGCGGCGCGCGGCGCCGCGGGGGGCCGGCGCGGCCACGGCTTATCCTCGTCCTTGAGCGTGTCAGCGGCAAGGATGCTGTCGATCTTCACGCTGTCGGTGATCCCGGCCTGCTTGAGGCTGTCGGTCCGGAGCCGCTTTACGCTGTCCGCACGCACGCTGTCCGCGGCGGTAAGCGAGTCCTGCCGGCTCGTGAAGCTCCGGATCAGCCGGCCGGCCGCGTCGAGGATGTCGAGCCTCACGTCCTGGTTCTTGCTCTTCAGCCAGTAATAGATCATCGCGCCGCTCGGCGGGTTCTTCCCGACCGGGTGTGCGTCCGTGCCGCCGCCGAAAAAGCCGCCGCCCCAGTCCACGCGGTACGCGTCGCGCGGCTTGAACAGGTGCGCGCTCTCTCGCGGGACCGCGCGCGCCAGCTGGCGCAGCGGCGCGATGTCGTCCAGAATCCAGAACGAGCGTCCGTGCGTCGCCGCGACGAGGTCGCCCTCCTTGACCGCGAGGTCGTGCACCGGCACGATCGGGAGGTTGAGTCGGAGCGACTGCCAGCTCGCCCCGTCGTCGAACGACACCCACGCGCCCCGCTCGGTGCCCGCGAACAGCAGGCCGCGGCGCGTCGGGTCTTCGCGCACCACACGCACGAACTCGGTCGCCGGGATGCCCTTCACGATCTTGGTCCACGTGCGCCCGTAGTCGGCCGTCCGGTAGATGGAGGGCGCCAGATCGTCGAGCTGGTAGCGGTTCACGGCGAGGTACGCCGTCCCAGGCGCGAAGTGCGACGCCTCCAGGATGGACACGCGGGTGAACGGCGCGACATCGCGCGGCGTGACGTCCGCCCAGGTCTTTCCGCCGTCGCGCGTGAGATGGACCAGGCCGTCGTCCGACCCCGCCCAGATCAGCCCCTTCCGGAGCGGCGACTCGGCGAGCGCGAAGATCGTGGCGTAGTACTCGGCCGTCGTCTGGTCGCTCGTGATCGACCCGCCCGAGACGCCGAGCGTCGCGGGATCGTGCCGCGTAAGATCGGGCGAGACAGGCGTCCAGCTCTGCCCCTCGTTCACCGACTTGAACAGCACGTTGCCGCCGATGTACAGTACCCGCGGGTCGTGCGGCGAGATCAGCAGCGGGGCGGTCCATTGGAAGCGGTACTTCCCTTCCCCGGCGGGGTGACCGTCGGGACTGTCGGGCCAGGGATCTATCTGACGCCAGAAGCCGGTCTTATGGTCCACCCGCGCCAGAAAGCCAGAGTTGTCGCCGCCGTACGTGATGTCGGGGTCGTCGGGCCGGGCCTGGATATGGCCCGACTCGCCGGCGACGTCGTACCATTGGCTGCGCTCGATCCCGCCGGGCCAGCGGCTCGGCCCGCACACGCCGGAGTTGTCCTGCTGGGCGCCGCACACCCGATAGGGGAAGTGATTGGTCGTCGTGACGTGGTAGAACTGCGCGGTGGCGTAGTCCTGGTCGGACCAGGTCTTGCCCCCGTTGAACGACACGTTCGCGCCGCCGTCATTTCCCTCGATCATGCGCTGCGGATCGTTCGCCGCGATCCACATGTCGTGATTGTCCCCGTGCGGGTCGCGCAGGCGCCGGAACGTCGCCCCGCCGTCGGTCGACTTGTAGGCGAGGACGTTGAGCGCATAGACGGTATTCGTGTCCTTGGGGTCCGCGAAGATGCGCGAGTAGTACCACGGGCGCTGCCGCAGCCTGCGCTCGCCGTTGATGTAGCGCCACGTGGCGCCGCCGTCCTCCGAGCGGTACACGCCGCCCGAGTCGGCCTCGATCAGCGCCCAGAGGCGCGCCGGCTTCGCGGGCGAGACGGCGAGCCCGATGTTGCCGAGCAGCCCCGCCGGCAGACCGGCGTTATGCGTGAGCTCGGTCCAGTGTTCGCCGCCGTCCGAGGACTTGAAGATGCCGCCGCCCGCCCCGCCCGAGACCAGCTGCCACGGCTTGCGCTGCGCCTGCCAGAACGCGGCGTACAGCACGGCGGAGTTCGACGGGTCGAGCACCAGATCCGAGATCCCCGTCGAGTCGTTGCGGAACAGCACCTTGCGCCAGGTCTTGCCGCCGTCGGTCGTCTTGTAGACGCCGCGGTCCGCGTTGGGGCCGAAGGCATGGCCCTGGGCGCCGACCCAGACGGTGTCCGGATTCGTCGGGTGCACGCGGACCCGGGAGATCTGGTGGGTGTCCTCCAGCCCCACATGCGTCCACGTCTTCCCGCCGTCCGTGGTCTTCCACACGCCGTCGCCGTGGGAGACGTTGCCGCGGATCGGGTACTCGCCGGTGCCGACGTAGACGACGTCGGGGTTCGACTCGCTCACGCCGATCGCCCCGATCGTCCCGCCGAAGTACTTGTCCGTCATCGGCAACCAGGTGGCGCCGCCGTCCGTGGTCTTGAAGACGCCGCCGCCGGTCGTCCCCATCCAGTACTCGTTGGGCCGGGCCGCCGAGCCGGCGACGGCCACCGAGCGCCCGCCGCGGAAGATCCCGATCTCGCGCCACTTGAGGGCGGCGAAGACCGTCGAGTCGTACGGGGCTGCAGCGCCCTGGGCGGGCGCGGGGCGCGCGGATGCGAGAAGACAACCGAAGGCCGCGAGGGCGGTGATACGGGAGCGCACGGCGAAGACCTCCGAAAGCTGGCGAAGAGTAGGGCGACGCAGCGACGACGTAGCACGCAAATCGGCCGGCCCGCAAGTGGCCCGCCCTACGGCTTTGGCATCATCATCCCCGGCATCTCTTGCGGCTTTTCGGTGATGGAGGACTTAGCGTCCATCCCATGGCCGGTGAGCACCATCTCGCCGCCGTCCTTGGGGTGCGCTTTGACGATCCCGAAGGGGACGTCGCGCGCCACCCAGGCCTCGCCGCCGTCCACGTTCTTGAGGTGCAGGGCACGTACCGAGCCGGCCGGCACGGCCACGCTCTCCCAGCCCACGACTTGGGCGCTGGCGCAGCGGCGCGCCACGTCCACCGCTTCGTTGTTCTGCCCCATGTTCTGGCCCATCATGCTCACCATCTGGTCGGGCATTTTCATCGCCGGCTGGCCTTCGGTCTTGACGATCATGCCGCGGATCGCCGTGGCATCGACTCCGAACCCGGGGACGAGGAGCTGGAGGATGCCGCCCTTGCCGCTGGGCCCGCCGTTGCCGCTGATTTCGAGCCAGTAGAGCGTCGAGTCGCCGCGCCGCTCCTGCCCGACAATGGCGAGACGCAACTTCGCGCCGTCCGCCTTGCCGCCGGTCATGGAGTAGGACGACCATTGGCCGACGGTCACCCGGCCGATGGATTTGCAAAGCTCGGCCGCGTCCTGGGCGGCGAGGGGAGCGACGGGCGTAACGAGGGACGCGAGCAGGACAGCGGCACCAAGCGCGCGGCATGGGGTGGTCATGGACGAGCTCCTGACGAAAGGGGAAGGCATGCACCTACGTAATACCCGCGCGCCCAGGGTGGCAACGGGTGGGCTCGCCCGTGCGCCGCTGCAGCGCGCCTCGAGCGTTGACTCGGACGGAGGAGCGGCGTAATAAGAGTCGCCATGCAAGCCGCGCGATCCCGCTTCATCGCCGCCGCATTCGATCACGGCCAGATCCCCACGATCGCCTGCTTCAACAAGGCGCGCACGAGCCTGGGCGTGGACTTCGACCGACTGATCGCGGCGTTGCAGACGTTCGTCGATGACTACTTTGTGCCCGTCTGGGGCACGCCCGCGAAGCTGGTGAAGACGACCACCTTCCGCAAAGGCGCGTGGGCGATGGCGTTCCTCGACGACGCCGACGTCGCGAACGCGCTCGGCTACCACGATCTCACCCCCGACGGCCTGCCGCTCTCGAAGGTGTTCGTGAAAACCACGCGCGCCGTCGGCCAGAGGGTGAGCGTCACCGCCTGTCATGAGCTGGCCGAGATGCTGGTCGATCCCGCCATCAATCTGTGCGCCACCGGCCCCAACACCGTGTTCTACGCGTACGAGACCGCCGACGCCGTCGAGGAAGTGGAGTTCACGATCCGTGGCATAGCGATGAGCGATTTCGTCTACCCCGCATGGTTCGAGGGATTTCGCAAACCCAACTCGGCGCAATTCGATTACGCGAAGCGGGTGAAGCGGCCGTTCCAGATCCTGCCGGGGGGCTACATGAGCGTCTTCAAGAACGGGCGCTGGACGCAGCTTTTCGGGTCAGCCGGGAAAGCCCGCCGCTTCCGTCGGGAAGATCGCCGGGGGCACCGCAGCACCTATCGGGGGAAAACGCGCCGGATGCGGCGGTCGCGACCGGCCCGTTAAGGCAGTGGCGTCGCGCTGGAGGAGGGCTTCTCGCACGCCGGTGCACCTTCCCGCGTGGCCGGCGCGAGCGGTGTCGAGCCGACGAAGACGGCGCATTGTTGCGTCGTGTTGGGGCTCGAGATCGCCGCGGTCCAGCCGTCGCGGGTCAGCGTGATCGTCGGCATCCGATTGCCGGGCGAGACGTGGTAGGCCGGGCCCGGGTCCGTCGCGTACTTCGCGTTTTCGGCGAGATAGTTCTCTTCGACCGTCACCAGGTTGCGCAGGTCGGACTTCAGCGCGGCGACTTGGGCCCGTTCTTTCGTGTTGGCGAGCTTGGGAATCGCGATGGTGGCCAGCAGGCCGATGAGCGCCATCACGATGAGCAGCTCGATGAGAGTAAAACCGTTGCCTTTCATCACGACCAGACCTCCGCGCCGCGTGGAGCCGGCGGTGCACATACCATTCTGCCGCATGCGCTCTCAGCCTGCAAGCGGCGTACCAGGATGCAAACCGCGCGGCCATTCCCGCTGTCGCCGGTCTACCGCGAAGCTCAAGCGCGGCAGCCCCACGACCGTGGCGGAACTGGTACACGCGCAAGGCTTAGGACTCGAGGGACCACTGACCCCGCGAACCCCGGGCTTGCGCCCGGGGTCAGAGCGACTACTGACCCCGCGCGCAAGCGCGGGGATCAAGCAGTCAGCCGCGCGCGGAGTGGCGAGGGCGCGTCCAGCTCAGGGAATCCCCGCCGCCCACTCGATCCCGCCCAGCAGGTGGTCGAGGAACGGCCGCTCGCTGTAGCTGCACGCCGTATGACCCATCGCCGTATACCACGCCCGACCGCCGTCATACGCGTGCTGCCAGGTGATCGGGTGCTCGACCCCCATCTTCCCTCCGGCGTACGTCGTTTCGTCGACTCTGGCCAGCACCGACACCCCCGTCGGCAGCGCCCTGAAGTTGTACCACTCGTCCGTGCGCACCCACGGGTTGGGGAGCGCGCGCGTGGACTGCTGTCCCGTGTCCACGACGATCACGGTCGCCTGCTGGATCGCCGGGTGGGAATCGAACGTGGCACCGAGCAGGGTGTGATACCACGACCAGTCGTACTCGGTATCGGACGCCGAGTGCACTCCAACGAATCCGTGCCCGCCCCGGACGTAGCGCTCGAACGCCGCCTGCTGCGCGCTGTCCAGCACGTCGCCCGTCGTGTTGAGAAAGACGACCGCGGCGAAGCGGGCGAGGTTGGCGTCGTTGAAGACGGTGGGGTCGTCAGTGGCATCGACCGCGAAGTTGTTGAAGGAGCCCAATACCTCGACGGCGGTGATCGCGGCGGGGATCGAGGCGTGGCGGTAGCCGGTGGTGCGAGAGAAAACCAGGATGCGAAACGCGGCGTGGGCCGGCGCCGGTGCCGGCGCGGGGGCGCCGCTGGTGACGGGGCACACGTCCGCCGGAGCGGCGATAGCCCCTGAATGGCAGGCGATGACGGCCGCGACGACCGACGCCAACACGGCGCGCGCTCCTAACACGCCTCGTTCCCTGGGAGCAAGAGTGGCCCTCGATGAAAGCCGCAACTGATGTGAAGAAAAGCCCGAGACTCCCGCGACACAACCCGACGCGTAAGTTGAGGCGGAGCAATCCCGCGACCGTGGCGGAACTGGTAGACGCGGGTATTGTTGTTCCGCACCATTTGAGAGGCGTGGTGCAGCAGCGTCGTAAAGCCCTCGCAGAGCACGCGAGGTAG
>MNEL01000030.1 GCA_001917665.1 Gemmatimonadetes bacterium 13_1_40CM_69_22
CCTGGACGAGATCGCCGCCGCGATCGCGCGCACCGGCGCGGGCTCCGGACCCACGCGGCCGGTGCCGGCTCGGGCGCCGCGGGCGCAGGCGACCCGGTGACGCCCGCCGCGCGCACGCTCGCGTTCCTGTTCGACCTGGACGGCACCCTCGTGGACAGCGTGTACCAGCATGTGTTGGCGTGGCGCGAGGCGCTCGAGGAGGGGGGCATCGAGCTGTCCGTCTGGCGCATCCACCGGCGCATCGGCATGAGCGGCGGACTGTTCCTCGACGGGCTGGCACGGGAAACCGGCCGCCGGCTGACGCCGGAGGACGAGAAGCGCATCCAGCAGGTCCACGCGGCGTCCTTCAAGCGGCAAGTATCGCAGGTGCGCCCCCTCCCCGGTGCCTGCGACCTGCTCAGCTACCTGTCGCAGGCCCACGTGCCGTGGGCCATCGCGACGAGCGGGCGGCTCGAGAGCGCGCGCCCGCTGCTCGAGATGCTGGGCGTCCGCTCCGACGTACCGGTGGTCTCCCGCGATCAGGTAGAGCACGCCAAGCCTGACCCGGATCTGTTTCTCGCGGCGGCCGCCAAGCTCAACGTGCCGGTCGGCGATACGGTGGTGGTGGGAGACAGCGTGTGGGATCTCCTCGCCGCGCGCCGCGCACGGGCGCTCGGCGTGGGCTTGCTCTCGGGGGGGTACGGCCAGGACGAGCTCGAGGGCGCGGGCGCTTATCGGGTGTACCAGGATCCGGCGGATCTGCTGCGGCACCTCGACGAGGTCGGCGTCCGCCTCTCGCACTGACGTCGTTGCTCGTCAGGACCTACGGTCGTCACGGCGGATCCGGGGCGTGCTTCACCGGTCCGCCGGCCTCTCGTTGTGCCGCTCGGATCCACACCCGCACCTCGGCCGGCGTGGGCCGCGTGCCGTGGTGCGCGACTCGCCACACGGAGTCGGGGTCCGCCTGCGCCAGAGCTTCCACGGTCGCGATGCCGCCTGCGATGAGCGCGGCGGCGTGGCGCGCCCCGATCCCCCGGAGCGTGCTGAGGCGCGCGGCCTGGCGCGCCGCCTGCGCTTCATCGGGCGTGATGCGCGCGCGGTAGGCGAGCTCTGCGGCGGGGGCCCGGGCGAGCCGGAACACGTCCGTCCATCCCGCGTTTTGCAGCCGGACCCGCACCGCGTCGCTGATCCCGGGCAGGTCCGCGAGCCCCGGCGTCACCGAGCTGACCGTCCAGTGGTCCATTCCGGCGAGGACGAGTACCGCAAAGGCCACCGACGGCAGCACCGTGCGCGGCCGCGTCCGCGGCGCGAGCAGGTGATACAGCGACCACACCTCGAGTGCGAAGAACGCAAAGCCGAGGAATCCGATCGGCGGCATCTCGAAGATTTTCATGTGCTCGAGGAACGGGACGGTGTAGATCCACTTCGCCCGGGCCGTGGCGTTGAACGACTCCCACAGGGCGCCGGCGAACAGCCCGGCGGCCATGAGCCGCGCGATACGACCCCATCTCCCGGCCGCGATGTCGGCGAACAGCGAGCGCTCGGGATCGGTGCGATACAGCACGGGCTCCGCGACGAGCCACACCGCGCCCCACGTGAGCGGGTGGAGATATCGGGGGAATGCGAGCGTCGCGGCGAGCGTCGCCCACCCGAGCCAAAAGGCGGCCTGGAGGTCCCGGGAGCGCAGGGCGATGGGGCGCGACTGCAGGCGCTGCCACACGCCGAGCCGATCCAGCAGCCGCTCGGGCAGCAGCACCGCCGGGACGACGGTCGCGAGCGACAGCGTGATGCCGACCCAGCGCTCGACCGGGTTCGCCGGGAGAAACACGTAGTACCAATCCTGCAGCCGGACGTTGATCGCTTCGAACAAGAACCAGATCACCGCGGACCACCACAGCATCGTCGCGAGCGCGCGGGGCTCGGCCAGCAGCGATTCGCCCCCGCGCAGCACGACCACTTGATCGAGGATCAGGAGGGTCGGATACCACGCGAAAACGTAGAGCCAGGTGGGGACCGGCGGGATCTCGTAGTAACGCAACACCGCGGCGGCGACCAGTACGAGCGCCGCCGCGACGATCCTGGGCCGGGCTAGTGCGGCAGCGTCGGCCGCAGGTATCCGTATACCCACGTCCCGGCCGTAGCGCCGAGGATCAGCACTGCGATCACCCCGACTCCGGCGCCGAGCAGCGCGAACAACGGGCCCGGGCAGGCGCCGGTGACACCCCAGCCGAGTCCGAAGATCGTACCCCCGATGACGTAGCGACGCCCGCGACCCAGCGGTTTGGGTGCGATGACGATCGGCTCGCCGACGAGGGAGCGGACGCGGCGCCGCTCGAGCATCCAAAACAGCGGGATCGCCACGGCGAGCGCCGAGGCAAACACCTGGTAGAGGTACAGGCCGTCGAACCGGAGCGCTTCCTGGATGCGGAACCACGACGCCAGCTCGCCCTTCGTCAGCACGATCCCGAACAGCACGCCGGCGAGGAAATACGCCGGCAGCAGGCGCTCGCGAGCGCGGGCGACGGGAGTGACGGGAACGGTGATCGTCACCGTGTCACCCTGAAAGGAGCAGCGGCAGCAGGAAGTGGCTCGCCAGCGCCCCGGCCGCGAAGAACGCGACCACGGCGATCAAGGACGCGAGCTGGAGATCGGCCAGCCCCGTGATCCCGTGACCCGAGGTACAGCCGCCGGCGTACGCCGTGCCGAACCCGATGAGGAACCCGCCGCCCGCGATGAGCAACAGGCCCTTGAGGGTGAGCAGCGCGCTCCAGTGGAACAGCTGGCGGGGGACCAGCCCCGTAAAGTCGTGAACGCCGAGGCTCGCGAGGTCGGCATGTGCTCGGGCCGTGATGGCGACGGGCTCGCGGCTCGCGAGCAGCGCGCCGCCAATGAACCCGCCCACCACGATGCCGCCCGCGAACACCAGGTTCCACAGGCCGGACCGCGTCCAGTCGTACTTGAAGAACGCGACGTTCCGCGGGAACACGGCGGCGCAGAGGTGGCGGAAATTGCCGGACACGCCCAGCTGCTTGTTGCCGATCATGAGCAGGCCGGTAGCGACGAGCCCTAGGAGCGGCCCGGTCACGTACCATGGCCAGGGGCGGTGCAGCCACTCGAGCATGACGGAAATCTGCACTACTTGACCACGGGCTTGAAGAGGAGGTCCTGGTAATCGAAGCTGAAATCAGCGAGCGGCGAGACCGCCTCCATCTTGAACTGCTCGATGGACCCGTCCGGCCGGAGCGCGAAGCTGACGTAGGCGTCCTCGATGTGCGCCGTGCGCCAGCGCGCGATGAACGTGTCGTGCTGCCAATGCTCGAGATCGCCTACGAAGGCCGGCGAGTGACTAAACCGCAGCACGAGCCGGCCGTTCTCGACCGTCAAGGCCGCGTCGCCGTACAACTCGTCGTGGTAGGCCCCCGCGTACTTGATGAGCGGGAGCGAGGGTCCCGCGAGCGAGTCGCGCGCGCTTCCTCGGGCCCGCACAATCGAGTCCGCCTCCGCGCGTCCCAGCTGCTCGGCCTGGGCGAATGTGGCGACCCAGTCGGTCGGCGGCGCGCCGAAGAATGTGTCGAGCAGGCGGTACGCGAGGGCCGTCATGAGCGACGACTCCCCGTTGGTGAGAACGACGAGCCCGAGCCGCTCGCTCGGCACGAGCATCACCTGCGACGTCATCCCGGCGAGCCCGCCGGTGTGGGCCACGAGCTTCCGTCCCCGGTAGTCGCGCATGAACCAGCCGAGCCCATACTCGGAGAAGTTGGCCCGCAGCGCGGCGAGCGGAGGCGGCGGATCGCCGATCGGCAGGATGGTCTGCCCCGACCACATCACCCGCGCCTGGCGCTCGCTGAACAGCCGGCCCCCCGCGTAGCGACCGGAGTCGAGCCGGCAGAGCAGCCACTTCGCCATGTCGCTGACGTTCGACACGATGCCGCCGGCCGGTCCGGTGTTATCGATCGAATCGCGCGGCACGACCTGCAGCTTTCCCTTCTCGAGCCCGTGCGGCGCGGCGATGTCGCTCGTCGAGCTCAAGACCGCCACGCGCGTCCCGCTCTCGGTCATGCCGAGCGGGGCGAGGATGCGCTGCGTGATGAAGTCGTCCCAGCTCTTGCCGCTGACGGCCGGGACGATCTCTCCAGCGGCGATGTACAGCACGTTGTCGTAGGCGTAGCGGCTGCGGAAGCTCGACGCCGGCTTCGCGGCGCGGATGCGGTGGATGATCTCCGCCCGGTCGGAGTTCGAGTGAAACCACAGGAGGTCCCCGGCGCCAAGCCCGAGCCCGCTGCGGTGCGTCACCAGGTCGCGGATGGTGAACTCGCGCGTGACGTACGGATCGTACAGCTGGAAGTCCGGGAGGTACTTCGTGACGGGGTCGTCCCAAGCGAGCTTCGCCTCGTCCACAAGCATCGCGAGCGCGGCGGTGGTGAACGCCTTGGTGTTGGACGCGATCTGGAAGAGCGTGTGGGCGTCGACGCGGGCGGTGTCGCCGAGCGTGCGGACGCCGTAGCCCTTCGCGAACAGCAGCTTTCCGTCCTTCACGACGGCGACCGCCGCGCCCGGGATCTGGAGGCGCTCGAGGCCGCGGTTCACGTAGGCGTCAAAGTCCTTCTGGCGAAAGTTCTGGGCGGATGCCGCAGACGCGGCGATCGCGAGTCCCGCGGTCACGAGGGAAATTCTCACGACGACCCTTCCTGTGTGGAGTGGTGACACCGGGGAAAGGGAACAGGGGAAAGGGCCACCCGAGTCCACGCTTCCCTCGTCCCCGGCTGCTTCCCGTGTTATTCGAGCGATACGCGCAGCACTACGTTCCGCCCGGGGTCGAGCGCGAACTCCTTGTAGCGGCTCAGGAAGCTGCGGTACGCCGTGTTCGCGACGTTGCGCACGGCGACATCGATCCGGACCTCCCGGCCCCACAGCGGCCGCTCGAGCCCCGCTTCGACGTTCAGGAGGGCGTAGCCGGTGGTGGGGATGTCGAGGGACTCGAGTCGAGTCTGCCGGGTCACGAACTCGCCGTCGATCGCGAGCCGCGCCCGATCGGCCCAGCGGAGCGCGCTGCCGTGCAGCTCCGCGCCCAGGGCCACGCGGGCCGGCGGCATGAGCGGGAGCGGCGCGTCGGTCGCGCGGTTGGTCCCGCGCACCGCGTCGAACCGCCCGCGCAGCGACACGGGCGTGGAGAGATCGACGCCGAGCGATGCCTCGCCGCCCGTGAGCCGCGCATCCGCCTGGGCATATCGGTACACGCGCAGCGAGTCCGCGGGCGTGACATGGACGAACGCGCCCGTCGGCGTGATGTAGATGAAGCGCGCGATCGCGTTGCGATACACCGCGAGCTCGCCGCGGACCCGCGCGCCCTGCCAGCGCACGGCGACGTCCACGTTCGTCCCCGCCTCCGGCTTCAGGCCGGGATCCCCGATCTCGTAACGGGCCTCGCCCAGGTGCGGTCCGTTCGAGAACAGCTCGAACAGCGTGGGCGCGCGCCACGCGCGGCCGACGTTCGCGGTGAGGGCGAGCGTCTCGACGGGCCGGTACACCAGGCCGGCATCCCCCGACCACGCCGTGTAGTCGCGCTGCTGCGGCGCCAGGGTGAGCGTGGCGTTGCTGTCGGCGGTGAGACGGCGCAGATCGACGCGACCGCCGGCGAGCACGCTCCAGCGGCCGAGCGTTCCCTGCTCGAATACGAAGGTCGCCGCCGAACGCACCCGCGCGTCGGGGACGAGCGGGATCGGCCCCCGCGTCGCGTTCGTCTGACGCAGTCCCGATATCCCGACGGTGCCGCGGATGGCCGACCCCGCCCGGTGGTGCGCCAGGAGGTCGAACGACGTGGTGTTGAGCAGCAGGTCGAACGCCGTCCCTTCCAGCGGCGCACCCGTCGGGCCGGTCCCCGTGTCGGAGACCTCGATGAGCGAGTGGCGCTGCCACTGCGCCTTGGTCTCGAGGCGCAGTGATCCCACGCGATAGTCACCCGCCAGCTGGACGCGATCGTCGGACAGCTTGCGCTCGGGCCCGCCTTCCTCCGCGCCGCTCGGCGGCTCGTTCGCTTCGAGCAGCTTGAACTCGCCGGCGTACCGCGTATACCGCAGCGTCGTGCTGCCGCCCGCGCCGCGGCGCCCGACTGCGGCCTCGCCGTTCAGTGCCCCGAAACCGGTATTGTCGAGCTCACCCGCGGGCGTGTGCAGGCTTCCGGCTGCGCGCCCGATGCCGAACGCGCGCCATGCCCATGCACCGCTCGCTCCCTCGATCCGGGCAGACGCTGCCACTTCGGCGTTGTTCGTCGCGCCCGAGACCTCAAACCCGGTTCGGATCATGCGGGGACCGCCGTTCGCGTCTGGTAGCTCCGCGGGGATCACGTTCACCACGCCGCCCAGCGCGTCAGACCCGTACAGGACGCTGGAGGGCCCGCGGATCACCTCCACGCGCTGGGCGAGGCGGGCGTCCACCGACGGTCCGTCTTCGTCGCTCCACGAGTAATCCTCGAGGCGGTTTCCGTTCGCGAGCACCAGCACTCGCGCCCCCGCGAGCCCTCGGATCACCGGCTTGCCGATCTGCGCGCCGGTGCTGAGCGCGTTGACGCCGGGCAACCGTGACAGGGAGTGCGCGAGCGACACGCTCTGCTCGCGGCGCAGGCCGTCTTCCGACAGGGCAGCTGCGGACAGCGGCGAGCCGAGCGTTGCCGTGGGTGTGCGCGTTGCGGTGATGGTGACCGGCTCGACCCATACCGGCGCCCGTCGGAGCGCGACGGTGAGGGTCGTCAGTCCGCGGACAACGACCTCACGTGCGAAGGGCGCGAAGCCGACGTGACGGACGATCACCGTGTACGGACCGGGCGGGACATCCGCCAGGGCGAAACCGCCATCCGCACCGGTGGTCGCAACGCGGTGCAGCTCGGTGATCAGGATGACCGCTGTGGGAAGGGGTGCGCCGTCGGGGTCGGTGACGCGGCCGGAGAGCGTATCGCTGGCCGACGGCCCGACGAACAGGAGCGCCAACGCGCCGAGGAGGTGCATGGCTGTCACCATATCCGCGGGCGGCAGCGATGGCAAGACGCGTACCTAGGAGGGGTCCGTCATCTCCTTGAACATCCAGTACTCCGGCCCAGCCGCGTGCTCCGGCCAGTCGGCGAGATGCTCCTCGCCCCGCCAGGGCTCATCGCTCCCGCGCCACGACTCGCGTTCGACGTGGACGGCGCCGCGCCAGGCCTCGCGGCCCTGCGCCAACCGCTCCTCCAACTCGTCGTCGCCGGGCTCGTGCTCGGGCAACCATGGGTCTCGCATGCGGCCACTCCTCGTCCGCCCCTGCGTGAGGGGACAGTGGATCTGAGCGCAAAGCCCATGCCCGCTCCAGAGCGCGGCGGCAAGTGGCTCGGGGGTATGAGGATAGATCACCACGACCCGGTGGAGCCGGGAGGCGATCGGATTGCAACCCGGGCATGGCGCGGCGCAATGACACTGTAATGTTGGTGTGACGGGCATCACCGGGATCGAACCCGTCTTTCTCTTCGGAGGGAGCCGCCACGTCATGACCGCCGCTTCGATCAACCCCGCCACGGGCGCGACGCTGGAGACGTTCGCCGAGACCACGCCCGCAGCGCTCGAGCGGATCCTCGACCAGGCGCTCGCCGCCTACCAGAGCTGGCGGCGCTGCTCGTACGCGCAGCGCGCGAAGCCAATGCGGGAGGCCGGACGGCTCCTGCGGAAGCGCAAGACCGACCACGCACGCACCATGGCACTCGAGATGGGCAAGCCGCTGAAGCAAGGGGAAGCGGAGGCGGAGAAGTGCGCCTGGGTGTGCGACTACTACGCCGAGCACGCCGAGTGGTTTCTCGCCGACCAACCACGCGAGACAGATGCCTCGAAGGCCTTCGTGCGCTTCGATCCGATCGGTCCCGTGCTCGCGATCATGCCGTGGAATTTCCCGTTCTGGCAGGTGTTCCGCTTCGCCGCGCCCGCCGTGATGGCGGGGAACGCGGGGCTCTTGAAGCACGCGCCCAACGTCACCCGCTGCGCGCTCGAGATCGAGGCAATCTTCCACGAGGCGGGCTTCCCGGAGGGGCTGTTCCGGACGCTGATCCTCTCTAACGAAGCTGCTGCCGCGGTCATCGCCGACCCGCGAGTGCGAGCGGTGACGCTCACGGGCTCGGATCGCGCCGGCAGCCAGGTGGCGGAGCAGGCCGGACGGCACCTGAAGAAGACGGTGCTCGAGCTCGGTGGGAGCGATCCGTTCATCGTGCTGGAGGACGCCGACCTCGAGCAGGCGGCTCGCACCGCCGCGGAAGCGCGGCTCCTGAACAGCGGTCAGAGTTGTATCGCCGCGAAACGGTTCATCGTCGCGGAGCCGGTGGCCGAGCGGTTCCTCGACGCGTTCGTCGCTGCGATGCGCGCGCGGCGCATGGGCGATCCGCTGGCGCCGGACACCCAGATCGGCCCGCAGGCGCGCCACGACCTGCGCGCCAATCTCCACCGCCAGGTGGAAGAGTCGGTGCGGCGCGGCGCGCGACTGCTGCTCGGCGGCACCCTCCCCGAAGGACCCGGCTTCTTCTACGCGCCCACCGTGCTGGCGGCGGTGGAGCAGGGCATGCCGGCGTTCGACGAGGAGGTGTTCGGACCTGTGGCCGCGGTGATCCGCGTGAAGGACGAGGCGCAGGCCGTGCGCGTCGCCAACGCGTCCCGCTACGGCCTCGGCGCCGCCGTGTGGACCGGGGATACGGCGCGGGGCGAGCGGCTGGCGCGCGAGCTCGAGGTGGGCTCGGTTTTCGTCAACGGGCTCGTGAAGTCCGACCCCCGGCTGCCGTTCGGAGGCATCAAGCACTCGGGGTACGGGCGCGAGCTGTCGGAGTACGGGCTCAAGGAGTTCGTCAACGTGAAGACCGTGTGGCTGGGCTCATGACTGGACCAAAAAGACGACAGCCGAAACCCGTCGGGATCTCGGCTGTCGCGGTGCTACTAGATCGGCTGCAGGAAGGCTCGCAAGTGATCGTAGTATATTCTCCCGCCGGCTGCGGTTCAAGTACCGAGGAGCGGCAGTGCTGGTGGTGGGATTCGAACCCACAAGGGCTTGCGCCCGGAAGATTGCGAGCCCTCCTGCGTTTACCATTTTCGCCACACCAGCACCTCACCGGTTGCGATACCATGGTAAGCCCGAAGGCCGAGACGCGAGGCTGCGCACGCGCCACCGTGCCGCGTGGTAAGGGTATTAGGTGATCGCCGACGGCCGTCACCCAATAAGCGCGCAATGCATCGGAAATGCGCGCGGGCTGCCGTGGCGGTGGTGAAGGTCCACGTCGGTACTTCCGGATACAACTTCCCTGAGTGGAAAGGGACGTTTTATCCCACGAAAATGCCCGAGTCGCAGATGCTCGAGTACTACGCCCAGCGGCTCGCGACCGTCGAGATCAACTACACCTTTTACCGGATGCCGAACGCGAAGACCGTCGCCGGCTGGGACGCCGCCACACCCGCGGGCTTCACGTTCGTGCTCAAGGCGCCGCAGCGCATCACCCACATCGCCCGGCTCAAGGACGTCGACGACCCGCTGCGCTACTTTCTCGAGACGGCGCGCAAGCTCGGCTCCAAGCTCGGGCCGATCCTGTTCCAGCTGCCGCCCAACTTCAAGAAAGACGTGCCGCGCCTCGCGGACCTGCTCACGCAGTTCCCGCCCGACATCCGTTGCGCCTGGGAGTTCCGCCACGAGTCGTGGTTCTCGGACGACGTGTACGAGCTGCTTCGCACCGGGGCCGCGGCACTGTGCGTGGCGGACACCGAGGCGGGCCACACGCCGCTCGTGGCGACCGCCGATTTCGGCTACCTTCGGCTGCGGGACGAGGGGTACGACGCGAAGGAGCTCCAGCAGTGGGCCGGCACGGTGCGGGAGCTCGGCAAGGGCTGGGGGGAGGCGTTCGTGTTCTTCAAGCACGAAGAGTCGGGCATCGGGCCGAAGCTCGCGCAGGAGTTCGCGACACTCCTTGCGTCTTCCTCGCTGTGAGCGACGCCCGTCCCCGTCTCACCGCGGCGCTGGCCGGCCGCTACCGCATCGAGCGCGAGCTCGGTCGGGGCGGCATGGCCACGGTCTATCTGGCCCACGATCTGAAGCACGACCGCTCCGTCGCCCTCAAGGTCCTGCGGCCCGAGCTGGCCGCCGTGCTCGGCGCCGAGCGGTTCCTGCGGGAAATCGCCGTCACCGCCCGGCTCGACCATCCCCATATCCTCACCCTGATCGACTCGGGAGCAGCCGAAGGGTTTCTCTTCTACGTCGTCCCCTACGTCCGGGGCGAGTCGTTGCGTGAGAAGCTGAACCGGGAGAAGCAGCTGCCGCTCGATGAGGCTCTGCAGATCACGCAGCAGGTGGCCAGCGCGCTCGACTACGCTCACCGCCAGGGGGTGATCCACCGTGATATCAAGCCCGAGAACATCCTGTTGCACGAGGGAGAAGCGATGGTCGCCGACTTCGGGATCGCGCTGGCCGTGACTCAGGCGCAGGCGATCGGCTCACCGAGAGTGGGCTGCGGGTGGGCACGCCGGCCTACATGAGTCCGGAGCAGGCGACCGGGGACCGCCACCTGGACGCCCGCAGCGACGTGTATTCCCTGGCGGCGGTGCTGTACGAGATGCTGGCGGGCGAGCCGCCGCACACCGGACCCACAGCGCAGGCCATCATCGCGAAGCTGCTCACGGAGCCACCGATGCGACTCGCGGTCGTTCGGGGCGACGTATCGGCGGTGATCGACGCGGCGCTCGCCAGGGCGTTGGCGAAGCTGCCGGCCGAGCGGTTCGCCTCGGCGGCGCACTTCGCCGAGGCGCTGGCGGGAGCGCCAGGGCGCGCGGCGGTGCAGGGACGGTCACGCAGCCTGCGTGCGCTCGTGGCGTCCGTCGTCGTCGCGACCGTCCTCGCCGCCGGCTGGGGCTGGCTTCACTCGCGGGCCGCGCATCGCCCGCTGGTAATCCTGATGGACTCGCCGAACCCGGCGCGGATCTACGACGAGGAGACGATACGCGCGAGCGGGACCAACGCCGACGTCATCAGCGATATCCTGGCCGACTTGCCGATCGTGCGGCAAAAGGAATCGGGAGGGCCGGCTTGGCATCGCTACGAGGAGCTCGTCCGGTTCGATCCCGATCTCATCGTCCTGCACTATTCCACCTTCCGTGGCTCGGACGTCGATGATCCGCGACCGGGGCTCAAGACGTTTCTCCGCTACTTTGCCGACCGGCCCACGCGCTTTCTCATCTACACCCGTTCGTCAGAGGCGGCGGTGCGACACGCCGTGGATTCCATGCTGGCGGACGTGGAAGCGCAGCACCGGGGGCTACTGGCGCGCATCACGGTTTTCGGGACGCCGGATCACGGGGGCGGCCCCCATTGGCGCGACCCGGTGACGGCCGGTGAGCTGAAGCTCGCGGTGAAGCGGATCCTGAGGCTCGAGTAGGGAAGCCGGCCCCCACGCCCGTCACTCGTCCGCCGTGAGTCTCCGGTAGCTGGAGAGGTGCCGTAGCGCCGCCGCTTTCTTTCCCACCTTCTCGTACAGCCGCGCGACATTGTAATGCGCATCGGCGAGCCGCGGATCCGTGGCGAGCGCCGCGCGATACGCGTCGATCGCATCCGCCGGGCGGCCCAGGTCTTCGAGCGCGATCGCCAGATTGAACGCCGCCGTGGCGTGCTCGGGGCTTTCCCGCAGCGCCAACCGGTAGTGGCGCTCGGCTTCCTCCACGAGCCCTTGCTCGTGCAGCAACCGGCCGAGGTTGACGTGGGCGTCGGCGTGATGGGCGTCGAGCTCGAGCGCCCGCCGGTAGGCGTCGCGGGCTTCGGCCGGCGCGGCCACCTCGAGCTCCAATCCGAGGTCGTACCAATCCTGGGCGGAGAGGTCCTGCTCGATCAGCCGGGCGGCCCGTGCGGTCCGCCGCGCCATCGGCGCTGCCCGCGTAGCGAGGTCCGAGATAGCGAAGTCGATCTGCATCTGGTCCGACTCGGGGCTCCAGGTGGACTCGCCGTCGCTCACGACGATGCGGTCGTCTTCAGCGGTGATCCGCAGCTCCGCGAGGGAGCGACCGCGGGGCAGCTCGGTCCGGAGCCGGCGCAGCGCCCGCCGGATGCGGCGCGTGGCAATCCGCGCGGCGACGAGCCCTTTGGCGGTGCGCAGGATGACGAGGTCCTGGAAGGAAAACAGCAGCTCACCGCGGGGACCTCGACCGGGCGTCAAAAAACCGTCGCGCGCGAAGCCTCGCACCTGCGCGACGGTCAATCCCAACAGCTTGGCGACATCTCGGGAAGTGTATCCCTTCATTCCGGCAACCTAGCCTCGCGCACCTCCCACTTTCCGCTTGGCGGCGGGAGCCGCTTTCGCCCCCTTGCCCTCGACTCGCTTCGCGGGCTTGCGCTCCCCCGTGGCCCCTTTGCCCTTGAGGCTCGCCTTCAACGCCTCCATCAGGTCGATGATCTGCGTCTTGGGCGCCTCGGTCGGCTCTTCGGTGATCTCCTTGCCCTCGACCTTGCGCTGAATCTGCTCGAGGACCCGCTTGCGCACGTTGTCCTCGTACTTATCGGGTTGGAAGGCCGCCGACGCCGCCTGCTCCACCAGCTGCACGGCGAGCTGTAACTCCGGCTTCTTCACCTCGACCTTCGGAATCGGCACGTCGGCGATCGAGCGGATCTCGTTCGCGTAGCGCAGCTGCTCCATGACGAGTCCAGTCGCCTCGGGGCGCACGGCGACGAGGTACTGCTTGCCGCGCGCCGCGTACTGCCCCACCGCCACGCGCCCCGTCTGCTTCAGCGCCTCCGCCAGCAGCCGATAGGCCCGGTCGCCGCCCTTGTCGGGGCCGAGGAAATACGACTTCTCGACGTATTTCCTGTCCACCTGGTCCGCCGGCACGAACTCGGTGATCTCGACGGTGTTGGTGGACTTTTCCTCGAGAGTCTTGAGCTCCTCTGGTGAGAAGATCACGTACTGCCCCTTCGTGAACTCGTAGCCCTTCACCATCTCGTCCTTCTCGACCTTGTCGCCGTCTTTGGAGCAGAAGTACTGCTGCTTCAGGCGCGCGCCATCCTTCTTGTGCAGCCAGTTGAAGCTGATGGCGGCTGACGACTCGCCGGTCGAGAACATTTTGATCGGCACGGAAACGAGGCCGAAGGACAGGGTGGCTGAACCGAGTGGGTGTGCGCTCATAGGTCGATCGGTGCGCTCATGGGGGTGGAATGATAAGATTTCACCCTTATGCCCGCAAAACGGAAGCCCGGGTCCGATCCGCTCAGGACCTACCGGGCAAAGCGGTCTTTGGACCGCACGCCCGAGCCCGGCGCCCACCCCGCGACCGCAGCCCCCTCCGCCGGCGGCCTGTTCGTCGTCCACATGCACGCCGCCCGGCGGCTCCACTGGGACCTGCGCCTCGAGATGGACGGTGTGCTCCGGTCGTGGGCCGTCCCGAAGGGCCCCTCACCCAACCGTGCCGACAAGCGGCTCGCGGTCCATGTGGAAGACCACCCGCTCGAATACGGCGACTTCGAGGGGATCATCCCCGAAGGCAACTATGGCGCGGGGGCGGTGATCGTATGGGACCGCGGGCGCTGGGTGCCGCTCGAGGACCCCCACGACGGGATGCAGAAGGGGAAGCTGCTGTTCGAGCTGCACGGCTACAAGCTCAAGGGCAAGTGGACCCTGGTGAAGCTCAAAAAG
>MNEL01000025.1 GCA_001917665.1 Gemmatimonadetes bacterium 13_1_40CM_69_22
GATCAAGGAATTCAACGTGGGCACGGGCGGCACGAGCGTCGCACTCCCGACGGTCATCGCGGCGAACAGCGAAGTCGTGGCTGGCGCCTTCGGCGTGCTGCACCTGACCCTGTACGCCGACCGCTACGCCTGGCGATTCGTGCCCATAACGGGCGAGACATTCGCCGACTCGGGGAGCGGAGCGTGCCACTGAGCCTCGGTGATCTTAAGGCCCTCGTCTGGTCGGTGGTGTCACAACGCAGCGTCCGGCTACTCAGGGTGTCCGGGTCAACAGGAAAACGTCGAACTCCGGCAGCGTCGCGGGCACTGGCGACCTCGCCAGGCCGACGGGCACCGGGGGGAGGCGCGGACTCATGGGCAGGTTGATCGACCCGCTCGTGTAGACGCCGCTCACGAGCGGCGGGTCGAACAGCGCCTGCACGCTGCGCACCAGGTAGGCGTCTCCCGAACGCAGGACTGCCGCGACGTCGACCGGCACGACGCCGGCGCGGCCCCAATTGTAGACGACGATGTGGGCCCGGCCCGGGGCGTACAGGTTCGGACGGACGAACACGACCGGCTCCGACGGCACCGTGCCCGTCGCCTGATCAGTCGTCCCGAGCCCCGTCGCCGCCTGCCACGCGCCGAACGTGTAGCTCCTGCCACGGTAGCTCCACGCCGTGTCCATAGGGTCGTGATAGTACTGGTCGCTAGCCCAGTCGTAGCCCGTCGTGGTCGAGTCTTCCAGGCGCACCATCTCGCTGGCGCCCTCTCCAACCACCGTATTGCCCGTCACCGTCGCCCGCCGCCAGGAATGCACGTTCAGCAGCAGGGTACCGCCGACGACATAGTTGTGCGTGAACGTCAGCGACCCGTTCAGCACCTGCGATGGCGACCACCCGAGCCGCACGTTCGCCGAGTTAATGGCGGGGCTGAAATAGGTCATGTTGTCGAGGCCGACGATGCCGTCCGCCGGCGCGAACCCCCCCACCAGGATGTTGGCGCCGCTCGGATTCCCGGAAAGGAGCCCGTTGTTGAAGCTGACATTCCCGTCGATGCGGATGTTGTTGAGCATCCCGCGACCAGCGTCCGAATAGGCATGGATGCCGTACCCGTACTGATCGAACAGGACGTTGTCGCGCAGCACGAGCGGCCCCGCATCACTCCGCACGTACAGCGCGTGCCCGCCACCCTCTCCCCCCACCGACCATCCGTTATTGTAGAGGATGCAACCATTCACCTCGACGTCCGAGCGCCTCGGGTAACTGTAGAAGCCGATCCCGCCGTCGTGCACGACCAGGTTGATGTACTTGGTGTGGGACGCGTCGTTCACGATCATGTTGGGCCGGGTCGTCGTCGCGCGGTTGGGATCGGAATCGGTGAGCTCGAGCCCCCACAGCACGGTGTAGTCGCCGCCCACAATCAGGAAGTCGCCTCGCACTGAATCGCCGGTGGCGCCGCCCGCGTCGAGGATCGCCCGTTCGCCCTGATACGGTCGTACGACCACGGGCGCCCCAGGCGCCCCGCTTACCGTGCTGCGGTGCCCCCCCCGATAGGTGCCACCCCGGAGCCAGATCGTGTCACCGGGCTGCACCTTGCCGGCAGCCCCCGCGAGCCCGCTGCCGAGGTCCCAGGGATGGGATAGCGTGCCGTCGCCATCGCTCGCTCCGCTGGTCGAGACGTAGTGGCTCTGCTGTGCCGGAGGCGCCTGCGTGACGCGGTCGGTGCCGCAGGCGCCGAGCAGCACGAGCGCCGCGCAACGGCCGAATCGCGTCACGTCCGACACATCGAACAGGCGGAGCATCTTCACCAAACTGCAGCATCCTCCACGGGAGTGCGAGTCGACGCGTCGCCGCCACGCAACGCTCCAGCGTCGCAGGGGCACCGGCACGCCGTCACGGACATGCACTGCAAGTGTGATGCGAGCGGCGCGGTGCGGAGGGGATGGGTCGCGATCAGGCCGGACAGATCTCGTCTAGATCTTCGAGCCCTACCAGCACATCGCGCGGCTTGCTGCCGTTGGCGGGGCCGAGAATCCCGGCCAGTTCCAACTGGTCGATGATGCGCGCGGCCCGCCCGTAGCCGATGCTCATGCGCCGCTGCAACAAGGAGGTCGAGCCGATCTGATTCTGGATACAGACCTCGGCGGCCTGCCGGAACAAGGGATCGCGGTCACCTTCACCCTGCCCCCTCCCCGTTCCTCCTTCCCCGGCCTTTTCCGCTTCCTCGAGCCGCTCCATCTGCTCGATGATGTCCACCTCGATGCGCTGCTCGAGCTGGGCGCGGCGCTCCGTATACCAGCCCATGAGCCGCTCGGTTTCGTCGGTCGAGATGAAGCAACCCTGGATGCGAACGGGCTCGCTCTTGCCGGGGGGCAGGAACAGCATGTCCCCGTTCCCCAGCAACGTCTCGGCGCCGTTCTGGTCGAGGATCGTGCGGCTGTCCACCTTGGAAGCGACGCGGAACGCGATGCGGCAGGAAAAGTTCGCCTTGATGAGGCCCGTGATGACGTTCACAGACGGCCGCTGGGTCGCCAGGATCAGATGGATCCCCACGGCGCGTGCCTTCTGCGCCAGCGTGGCGAGCGGAGTCTCCACCTCGTGCTGCACGGTCATCATGAGGTCGGCCAGCTCGTCCAGAATCACCACGACGTAGGGCAACACGCCCTCGGTGTACTCGGCGTCGAACGGCAGCTCTTGCTGGATCCCCGGGCTGAAGCCCGGGCTCGGCGTGGTGAGGGTCGCCCGCTGGCCTTTGAGCGGCTTCTCGTCGCGCACCTTGCGGTTGAAGTCGGTGATGTTGCGCGCGTGGTTCGCGTGGAACAGCTGGTAGCGACGCTCCATCTCGCGCACTGCCCACTTGAGCGCCGTCGCGGCCTTCTGGTTGTTGGTGACGACCGGATGGCGGAGATGGGGGAGCGCGTTGTACATCGACAGCTCCACCATCTTCGGATCGATCATCAGCATCCGCAGCTCTTGCGGCGGATAACGGTACAGCAGGCTCGTGATGATCGCGTTGATGCAGACCGATTTCCCCGATCCCGTGGCGCCGGCGATCAGTAGGTGCGGCATCTTCACCAGGTCGGCCACGACCGGCTCACCCTCGAGGTTTTTGCCGAGCGCGATGGGCAAGACGCGAGTCCCGCGGTGGAACTCTTCGCCTTCGATGAGCTCACGCACGTGGACCATGCGCGGCATCGGGTTCGGGACCTCGATGCCGACCGCCGCCTTCCCCGGAATCGGTGCGACGATGCGCAGCGACTGCGCGCGCATCGCGAGCGCCAGATCGTCGGCGAGCGCGGCGATGCGGCCGACCTTCACGCCCGGCCCAGGTGCCACCTCATACTGCGTGACGACCGGGCCGACCGTCCGCCCGGCGATCGAGCCCTCTACCCGGAACGTCTGCAGGGTCTCGATCAGCTTGCGCCCCATCTGCTCGATTTGGGCGAGCCCGGCGTCGCCGTCCTCGGGGGGGGCGGGATTCAGGAGCTCGATGGGCGGGATGAGGACGCCTTTGGGGACAACGACCGGTCGGACCGAGGGCGGCGTCTTGGACTTCGGGGATTTCGGGGAGCGGGGAACGGGGAAGGGCGCCTCCGGCTCCTTCCTGACGTCTCGCTTCTCCCCCTTCCCCCTTCCCCCTTCCCCGGCCTTCGCCCCGGCCTGTTCCCGGCTCCTCAACACAACCAGCGGATGCCACCCCACCGTCAGCAACCCCAACGCCGAGAGCGCGAACAGTCCGACCAGCACCCCGCCCGCCGTGCCGACCGCCTGGTGCACGCCGTGGGCGAGGGCGCCCGGGAGCACCCCCACGAGCTTCTGGGTGGCACTCCAAAGGTGGTAGTCGGCGGGGAAGCTTGCCCCGGCGACCGTGCCGATCCCGTACGGGAGGAGCAGGATGAGCCCGGTGCCAAGGACGGCCGCGCGGGCGGCGGACAGGCTCCCGAGCCGCTCGAACGCGGCCAGCGCCCAGCCGACGCCGAGCACCGGGACGAGCACCGACCCCGCGCCGACCACCCGCCACAGCAGCGAGCCGATCCGGTCGCCCCAGCTTCCGGTGATGGGCAGGCGCAGCAAGGTCAGCCCAAGGAACAGCCCCACGGCCAAGGCGCCGATCCCGACGAGTTCCTGGCGTGCCTTCTGCTTCATGTGATCCGGCGGTCCGCGTACGTCGGGACCACGCCGAATCGGTCCGCCTTCGCGGCGAACGCCACGTCGTCGCCGAGGTCCACGTCGGCGAGCTGGCGGGCGGCTTCGGAGTTCTCCAGCGCCTCCTGCCACGTCGCGAACTGCCTGGTGAGGGCGACCGCGGCCCGAGCGGCGTCGTTCAGCTCGACCTTGCGGACGCCCTTCTTCACGCCCTTCACGAGGCGGCCGGCAGTGTAGGCGTCCTCGATCGCGAACTGCTTCTCGCGGCCGGCACAGATGATCACGAGGTCACGCCGCCCGGCGACCACCTCGTGCGCGCGCGCGGTGAGCGCACGGAAGTTCACCGGGGCGCCGACCAGCACCGGGTCGCCGCCCTGCGCCGCCACCAGCGCCGGCGTCCCGTTGGTGGTCGCGAGCACGATCGTCTTGCCCGCGACCGCGGCCGGGGTCATCTCGCGCGGTGAATTGCCGAGGGCGAAGCCCTCGATCTTGAGGCTTTTCCGCTCGCCCGCGAGCAGCACGCCGTCCTTCTCGAGATTCGAGGCGAGGCGCACCGCCTCTTCCGACGTCGCGGCCGGGATCACCGCCTTCGCCCCGTTCGCCAGCGCCGTGACCACAGTCGTGGTGGCCCGGAGCACGTCGATCACGACGACGCCCCGGCCCCCGAGATCTCCCGCGGCGAGGCCCAGCGGCGTGAAAAAGACGTCGATTTTCATGACGGCTGGAGCAGCTGGGGCTCGCGCTCGAGAAACTTGGTGTCCACCGTGCCGGCGACGAAGTCGGGGTGGCGCATGACCCGACTGAGGAACGGGATGGTCGTGGTCACGCCTTCAATGATAAACGAATCCAGCGCCTGGCGCATGCGGGCCAGCGCTTCGGCGCGGGTATTGCCGTGCACGATGACCTTCGCCAGCAGCGAGTCGTAGTAGGGCGGCACGGTATAGCCGGCGTAGATGTGCGTGTCCACCCGCACCCCCGGGCCGCCCGGCGGATGGTAGGCCGTGATGGTCCCGGGGCTCGGCTGGAAGTTGCGGGCCGGGTCCTCGGCGTTCACACGACATTCGATGGCATGCCCTCGCAGCCGGTGGCCGTTCATCACGAACGAGAGTGGGTCCCCCGCCGCGAGGTGGATCTGCTCCTTCACGAGATCGAAGTTGGTGCACATCTCGGTGACCGGATGCTCGACCTGGATGCGGGTGTTCATCTCCATAAAATAGAACGAGCCGTCCTCGTCGAGCAGGAACTCGATCGTGCCCGCTCCGGCATACCCGATCTCCTGGGCGAGCCGCACCGCCGCGTCGCCGATGTCCTGGCGCAGCGTCTGGTCCACGGCGGGGCTCGGCGCCTCCTCGATCAGCTTTTGGTGGCGCCGCTGCACGGAGCAGTCGCGCTCGCACAGGTGCATCACGTGACCGTGGACGTCGCCCATGATCTGAATCTCGACGTGCCGCGGCCGCGCCAGGTACTTCTCGAGGTAGACCTCGTCAGACCCGAACGCCGCCAGCGCCTCCTGCCGCGCGAGGCTGAACGCCTGGCCGAACGACTCCTCGTCGAGCGCGACGCGCATGCCCTTCCCGCCCCCGCCCGCCGCCGCCTTGATGATCACCGGGAAGCCGATCTTCTCGGCGATCTTGAGTCCCGCGTCCGCGTCTTCGACCGGCCCGGGCGAGCCCGGGACCGTCGGCACCTTCAGCTTCTGAGCCAGCTTGCGCGCCGCCGCCTTGTCCCCCATCTGGCGGATCTGGTCGCCGGTCGGGCCGATGAACGTGATGTTCGAGGCCTTGACGATATCGGCGAACTCGGCGTTCTCGGCGAGGAACCCGTAACCGGGGTGGATGGCGTCGGCGCCGGTGATTTCGGCGGCGGCGATGATGCGCGGAATGTTGAGATAGCTGTCGCGGGACGGCGCCCGGCCGATGCACACGTCGTCGTCGGCGAACCGGGTGTGCAAGCACTCGCGGTCGGCCTCCGAGTAGACCGCCACCGCTTCGATCCCCAGCTCTTTGCACGCACGGATCACCCGCAGGGCAATCTCCCCGCGGTTCGCGACCAGCACCTTCTTAAACATCAGGGCGCGAGGTCGCCGCGCAGACCGGCTGCGGCGGTGGAGCCGCCGAACGCCCGGCTCTGCCCGGACTCCACCCCCGACACCTTGAGCGCGAACTCGCTCGGGTTCGTGGCGTAGAAGAGCGCGCTCTCGTAGCTGATGACGCCCTGCTGGTACCAATGAAACAGCGACTGGTCAAAGCTCTGCATCCCGTACTGCACCGAGCCCTGCGCGATCAGATCCGGGATGTTGAGCTGCTTCGAGAGGTCGCGGATGTTGTCCTGCACCGCGGCGGTGTTGATGAGCACCTCCGACGCCGGCACGCGCCCCTGGCCGTCCTTCTTCGGGACGAGCCGCAGCGACACCACTGCCGCGAGCGCCGTGGACAGGAGATGGCGGATTTCGTCGTGTTGATGCGGCGGGAAGAACGAGATGACGCGGTTGATCGTCTGGGTGCAATCCGTCGTGTGCAGTGTCGAGAACACGAGGTGCCCCGTGTCTGCGGCCTTCAGCGCCGTGTCGAGCGTCTCCATGTCGCGGATCTCGCCGATCAGGATGACGTCGGGCGCCTGGCGCAACACGTGCCGCAGCGCCGCGTTGAACGACAGCGTGTCGTTCCCCACTTCGCGCTGCGAGATGTTCGCCAGATTGTCGCGATGCAGGAACTCGATCGGGTCTTCGATGGTGATGATGTTGACCCGCCGGCCCAGGTTGATGTGGTTGATCATCGCGGCCAGCGCGGTCGACTTGCCCGACCCCGTGACCCCCGTAAGGAGCACCAGCCCGCGCGGCTTGATCGCGATCTCCTCGAGCACCGGCGGCAGGTTCAGGTCCTGGATCGTCTTCACCTCGTACGGGATCGATCGGAACGCGAACGCCACGGTGCCGCGCTGCTGGTACACGTTGGTGCGGAACCGCCCCACGCCCGGCACGCCGATCGCGAAGTCCGCCTCCTTGTGCTCGGCGAACTCCTTGACCTGCCGCGGCGTCATGATCTGCTCGGCGAGCGACTTCAATTCCTCCGGCTTGAGCGGGGCCGTGTCGAGCGAGAGCAGCTCGCCGTTCACGCGGATCGTCGCCGGCCGGCCCACCTTGAGCAACAGGTCGGACGCGTTGCGCTGGACCATCTGGGTGATGGCCTGCTTGAAGTTGAACGTCGCGCCGCCGGTGGTGGGTGCGTCAGGCATGCGGATCCACTCGGAAGAGGGGCTGGCCGAACTCGACCGGCTGGGCGTTTTCCACGCAGACTTCGCGCACCAACCCCGCGACTTCGGCCTCGATCTCGTTCATGATCTTCATCGCTTCGATGATGCAGACGACCTGCCCGGCGGCGACGCGACTCCCGGCCTTGATGTAGGGCTCCGCCCCCGGCTCGGGTGCGGCGTAGAACGTCCCGACCATCGGGGACTTGATCTCGACGAGCTGAGCCTTGGGCAGTGCACCCGGCGGGGCGGCGGCCTGGGCACCTGGAGCGGGCGGGGCGACCGCAGGCGGCGCCTGCGCCACGACCACGTGCTGCCCCGCCGCGTTCGTCCCGTGCCCCGCCTTCGTGACCCGGATCGACGACCACCTCCCCAGCAGGCCCCGGCGCACCTCGATCGCGCCGAGCTCCGGAGCGTCCTTCAAGATCTGCACCAGCTGCGCGATGATGTCGAGGTTCATGGACCCGAAATCTACACGAGTTCGAGAAGTTCCGTACGACCGTCCGATAACAGGACCGGTCCCGCGGCCGACACATGGACGTCGTCTTCGATCCGTACGCCGCCCTGCCCCCCGAGGTAGACGCCCGGCTCGATCGTCACGACCGATCCGACGGGCAGCGGGTCGGCATTGGTCTTCGACAGCCGCGGTGCCTCGTGCACCTCGAGCCCCAGGCCGTGCCCGAGCGAATGACCGAACGCCTCGCCGAAGCCGCGCGCTTCGATCACGTCGCGCGCGAGCGCGTCCGCGTCGCGCCCGCTCATGCCCGCCCGCACGCACCCGCGCGCCCGCCGTTGCGCCTCGGCGACGAGCTCGTACACGGCGCGCTGCCGCTCCGTGGCCCGCGCGCCTACCACGACGGTGCGCGTGATGTCGGCGCAGTAGCCGTCGACCTGAGCGCCGAAGTCCAACAACAGCCACTCGCCCGCCGCCACGACCCGCCGGCTCGAGCGCGCGTGCGGCAGCGCGGTGCGCGGGCCGGACGCGACGATCGTCGGGAACGGATGCCCTTCGCTCCCGAGTCGCCGCAGCGTGCCCTCCAGGATCCCGGCGATCTCGAGCTCCGTCAGCCCCGCCCGCACCTGGGTCAGCGTGCGCCGCAACCCTTCGCCCGCCAGCTCGGCGGCGCTGCGAATCGCCGCCACCTCACCTGAATCCTTAGCGGCCCGCAAGCGCTCCACCAGATGCTTGGTCGGCTTCCAACGCCACGGCTTGCCCGCCTGCGCGAAGCGCTCGGCGTCCTCCACCGAAAGCACGTGCGCTTCATAACCCACCACGGCCAGCGGCCCGAGCGTGGCCAAGGCCTGGAAGAACCGGTCCCACACACTCGTGCTCTCCACCTCGATCCGGGCGACCGCGCCGGCTTCCGCCCGTGCCTGCTCGTCATAGCGGAAGTCGGTCACGAGCAGCACGTCGCCCCGGGTCACCGCCACGATCGCCGCCGAGCCGCTGAAGCCCGTCAGGTACCGGATGTTGGCGCGCGACGTGACCAGCAGTCCGTCCAGCTCCTCGGCGGCGAGCGCCGCGGCGAGCGCCTCCTGCCGCGCGCGCCGCGGATCAGCGATCATGGCGGGACGCGAGATAGCCGACCAGGCCCTCGAGTCCCAGCCGATAGCTCTCGGCCCCGAACCCCGTCACCACGCCGACGGCGACGTCCGCGAGCACCGAGCGCCGGCGCTCGGGCTCGCGCGCGAAGATGTTCGACAGGTGCACCTCCACGAACGGCACTCGCACGGCGACGAGCGCGTCCCGCACCGCGAGGCTCGTGTGGGTGAACGCCGCCGCGTTGATGACGGCCCCGTCCGCCCGCCCCTTGAGCGCCTGGATCGCGTCCACCAGCTCGCCCTCGTGGTTCGTCTGGGTCCAGCTGACGTTCACGCCGAGCGCCTGCGCCCGCTCGCGCGTGCGCGTCTCGATCTCCGCCAGCGTGGCGCGGCCGTACAGCTCCGGCTCCCGCTCGCCCAGCAGATTGAGGTTCGGGCCGTTCAGCACGGCGATGTGCACTAGGACTTGAGGCCCTTCAGCCAGGCCTGGAACTGATCGAGGTCACCCTCGTCTTCGAGCGGTGCACGCGCCTTCGGACCCGACGGGCGAGCCGCCAGTTTCGGGCTCGCGCCAGTCGCGGGGGGGGCCACGGCACCGCCCGCGGGCGCCGCCGGTGCGCCGAAGAACTGGTCGAAGGAGAATCCGCCGGTCTGAGCGGGAGGCGGCGCCGGCGGGACAGTCGCGGGCGGAGACTCCGCCACAGGCAGCGACCCCCGCGTCCCCTCTTCACCGAACACCTCGTCGAGCGAAATCGTATCCTCCGCCGGGCGGCTCGCCTCGCCCGGAGCGACGATCTCCGGGTCCAGCCGGTTGTCCGGCGGCGCGATGGCGAACGCCCGCTCCAGCGGCGACCCCCCCCCCCCCCCCCCCCCCCCCCCCCCTCCGCTTGAGGAACGTCGGCACCGACTCGCCCATCCCCCCCTGTCTGCCCCGCCTCCGCTTCCCCCCAGGCGACAGCGCGTCGACGCGCGCGTGGAGGCGCGCGTCGCCCGGGCGTTGCGCCAGCAGCGCCTGGTACACACGCAGCGCGTCCTCCGGGTGACCCTGCTTCAGATAAAGATCCGCCATCGTCTCTGTTAACACCGGCTCGGCGCGCGAGAGGGCCGCAGTGTCCGCCGCGCCGTCGTCGTCCGACAACACCACCGCTGCAGGCGTCTCCGACCCGGCCGGCGGAGGAAACCGGGGCGGCTGGGCGGCGGGCGCGGGGGGAGCCGGGGGTGGCGCCAACGGAGCAGGCCACGCCGGTTGGGGTGAGCGAGACGGCGTGACATCCTCGGGCATGATGAGCGGCAGATCCACCACCGGCTCAGACTCGGGCTGGGGCTCGGGCGGCAGATCGGGCGCGGCAAACGTGCCGCTCTCGTACTGCGTAGCCGCCAGTCCCTCGACCGTGAGGTCTTGGGGCTTGAGCGCCACTTCCTCCTGGACCTCGAGGCCCTCTGCCTTGGCCGCGTCATGTGCTACAGCGTTGAAGTCCAGCGTCCCGTCGAACGTCTCGATGTCTCCCGCCGGCGCCCGCGCCTCGAGCTGCGGGGCCGCTGGCTGCTCCGGCTCCACCACGAACTCGGGCTTCGGCATCGGAGCGGTGCTGGTTGCGCTCGCACGTGACCGCTCCGGGACAAGGACTGCCGGTGGGGGCACGGGCATGGGGGGGGCGCCGGGAGCGGGCGCCGCCGACTTGGGCGCTGTCTGCGCCGCTTTCCCCTTAGCGCGCGCGAGGGCCTCGGCGGCGTCGCCGTTCATCGGGTCGACAGCGAGCAGTCGTGACAGCCACTCCGTGGCCTCGTCATAGCGCCCGCCCCGCTCCGCGATCTCAGCGAGCAGCCTGAGCCCGAGGACGTTCTCAGGATCGAGCTCGAGGACCTTGCGGAACACCTGCGACGCGGCGGTGTCGTTCTTCAAATCGAGAAAGCAGCGCCCGTAGACGATGTGGGCACTTACGTAATCGGGATGCCGCTCGAGCCCGGACTTGCATAGCTCGATGGCTCTATCTAATTCCCCCGCTTTACGATAGGCATCCGCCAAGGGCGCGAAGTTGCGGCCCTTGGGGTTCTCTGCCCATCGCTTTTCGAGCTTTTCTATCTCGCTGGTGTACACGGCTTAAGTTCTTGCGGGAATTGGTCGAAGATAGTGTTCGGCCGGCGCCGCTGTCAATCGGAATCGCTGCCCCGTCGCTTGAGTTTCCCCGTTGTGGTTCTTAGACTTATGCCCCTTCGCGTCCCCTCTGATCCGGAGCTTGGCGTCCTATGATGCGCTCGATGCGCGCCATCTATAAGCCCGTGTTCGTCATCGTGGCCACCACGTTCATCGGCTGGCTGGCCTACGGCCAGGTGACGGACATCCTCGGCGGCGGGCGCGACGTGGTCCTTAAAGTCAACGGCCAGGTCGTGCGCGCCACCCAGTTCCAGGCGGCTCTGCAGAGCGCCATCGAAGACTCTCGCCGTCGCGGCGCCGGGCGGCTGAGCCGTGAAGACGAGCAGCAGCTCCAGGACCAGGTGACCGACCAGTTGATCCAGCGAATCCTGCTCGAGCGCGAATACCGCCGGCTCGGAATTCAGGTGTCGGACGACGAGATCCGCCAGATGGCGCGCAGCACGCCGCCGCCGCAGGTCCTCCGGCAAGTCATGGAAGACCCGACCTTCCAGACCAACGGCCAGTTCGACATCACGAAATGGCAGCACTACCTTGGCAGCACGACCGAGGAATTCCGCGCGCAGATCGAGCAGCTGTACCGCGACTACCTCCCGGAGCGTAAGCTCGAGGAGTACCTGACCGCGGACGTGTACGTCTCCGACGCGAAACTGTGGCGCATCTGGCGCGACCAGCGGGAGTCGGTGACCGTGGCCGTCCTCGTTATCCGCCCCGAGCAGATTCCGGACTCTGTGGCCCCCGCGTCGGACGCCGAGGTCGCGCGCTACTACGCGGCTCACAAGAACGACTTCAAGCGGCCGGCGACCGCCTGGCTCCGCTTCGTCGCGCAGCCGCGTGTGCCTGACGCCGCCGACACGGCGGCGGCGCTCGCCAAGGCACGGCAGCTGCGGGCGGAGATCGCGCGCGGCGCGGCGAAGTTCGCCGACGTGGCGAAGAAGGAGTCTGCCGACTCCGTGAGCGGCGCCCGGGGCGGCGACCTAGGGTGGGTGAAGCGGAACGAGGCGGGGTTCGATCCCCAGTTTCTCGCGGGGCTCCGCGGGCTCGCACCGGGCGAGCTCAGCCAGCCGGTGCGCTCGAGCTTCGGCTTTCATCTGATCCGCCTCGATACGGCAAACGGCGACTCGCTTCACGTCCGTCACATCCTGATCGCGATCGTGCCGCAGGGCAAGCATCTCGACGAGATCGACGCGCGGACCGACACGCTGGACCACCTCGCGGCCGAGCAGACGGACGGCAGCCGGCTGGACAGCGCAGCGCAACGGCTCCACCTGCCCGTGGCGCAGGCGCCGAAGCTGATTCAGGGCGAGCGGCTGACCCTAGGCCGGTACGTGGTCCCCGATGTAAGCGTGTGGGCGTTCGAGGCGCGCCCCGGTGAGACGAGCCCGGTGATCGAGGGCGAGCGGGCGAACTATGTGTTCCGGCTCGACTCGCTCCAGGCCGCGGGAACGCCGCCGCTCGCGCAGATCCGTGACCGGGTGCGCGAGGCCGCGCGGTACGAGCAGAAGAAAGCGATCGCGCGGCAGCGCGCCGACGGGGCCCTGGCCGCCTTGGCTGGCACGCCGGACTTGCTCCAGGCCGGACGGGCCCGGGGCCTGCCGGTGGACAAGCTCGGGCCGTTCACGCGCCTCAATCCTCCGGCCGCGATCGCCCGTGACCCCGTCGTGTTGGGCGCGGCGTTCGGACTGCGTCCCGGTCAGCGCACCGGCGTGCTCGTCAGCCAGACGGGCTGCGTCATCCTGCAAGGGGTCGCCCACCAGCCGGCGGATTCCGCGGCGTGGCTCAAGCAGCGGGACCAGCAGCGGGAAGCCATCCTGCGGCCGGCGCAACAGGCGCGCGTGCAGCAGTATCTCGCCGCCCTGCGGGCCCAGGCGAACGTCGTGGACCGCCGCAAGGAAGTGTTCCGGCCGACGGCGTCCGAAACCGGAACCTAGTCGCTCAGCCGCTTCGGATCGCCGCTCGAGGGGACGGAGGAGGACGGACCCGGCGGTGAGAGATTGCGCGGTGGAGCAGACGACTGGTCGTTGGTGGCATCTTTCAGGCTGCGGTTGAACTCCTTGATCCCCTGGCCGATGGACTTTCCGATCTCCGGGATCCGCTTCGCACCGAACACCAGCACCAGCACCAGCAGCAGGATCAGGATGTGGCTGAACGACAGGTCTCCGAACATACGCGCCTCGTTTTCAGAAGATCGATCGGGCGACGAAGTACGCGATCGCCACACCCACGACGGCCAGCAGCGACACGTCGAAGCCGATCGGACCGAGCGTGACCGATACGACGAGCAGGTCGAGATGCACCGGTCCGAAGGTCGGCGTCACGGCCGTGGTGAAGAACTCCTTGGCCGCGCCCTGCGGTAGAAAGCGCCGCAGCAGCGCGTGCAGCAACCCGCCCAGCACGAACCCACCGGCAAGGAACCCCACGTAAAATAGCGAGCCGCGGTGTCCGCGCGCCACGGGCTTAGCTGCGCCGTTCCACGGCATAGGCGATGCTGTCGCGCAAGGCGTCGCGCGCGGATGAGGGCGGCAGGATCTCGAGCTCTGCTTCGGCCTGCTGGGCGAGCTGGAGCGCGCGGCGCCGTGCGTAGTCGAGCCCGCCGGCCGTCTCCACGAGGCGCACGACCTCTGTAACCACGGCGTCCCCAGGATCGGGCGTCGCCATCAGCTCGGCCACCAGCCGCCGCTGTGCGGGGCCCATCGCGGCGAGTGCGGCGATGAGCGGCAGGGTCACCTTGTGCTCTTTGAGGTCGAGCCCCGACGGCTTGCCGGTGACCGCTTCGGGCTCGGTGTAGTCGAGCAGGTCGTCGGTGATCTGGAACGCCATGCCGAGCCGCATCCCGAAGCGCGCGAGCGCCTCGCGAGAGGGCACGGGCGCGCCGAGCGCCCCCACCTCGCAGGCGCCCGACAGCAGCGACGCCGTCTTCGAGCGGATCAGCTGGTCGTATTGGGCTTCGTCGTAGGCGAGCTTGTCGTGCGCCTCGAGCTGCCGCATCTCGCCGACTGTCATCTCGTTCGTCACCCGGGCGAAAACGCGCAACGGTGCCAGATCATCGAGCCGCACCAGCTCGATGATGGCGCGGGAGTAGAGATAGTCGCCCATGATCACCGCCACCTGGTGCGAGAACAGGGCGTTGATGGTCGGCATCCCGCGACGCAGTACCGAATGGTCCACCGAATCGTCGTGCACCAGCGTGGCCAGATGGATCAGCTCGACCACGGCCGCCAGCGTCACCGCCCGCGCATCGTCCGCCCCGGACGCGCGGCAGCTGAGGAGCAGCAGCGTGGGGCGGAACAATTTGCCCTTCATCCGCAGCAGGTGCTCGTTGACGTCTGCGATGACCGGAAAGTCCGCGGCGATGATGCGCCGCAGCTCATCCGCCACGCGCTCCAGCTCGCTCGCCACAGGCCGCTGGATGTCGGCCAGCGCAACGGGGGCGACTTGTTGGCTCACGTCACTTCACCTTGGCGAGCGCCCGGGCTCGCGCGCCGACATCCTTGAAGCGGATATCCACGGCGAACACCCGGCTGTACAGCTCCCGCGCCTCCGCCTTTTTTCCCTGCTCCTCGAGCGCCCGGCCGAGCCAGTACAGGACGCCGAGCCGCTCCTGCTCACCCGACGCGGGCAGCTCGAGCCCGCGCCGCAGGATCGACTCGGCCACGACATAGGCGCCCTTGTCGATGAAGCAGACGCCCAGCGCCTCGGACGTCCGGAGCTTGCGCTCGGGCGCGCGCAGTGCCTTCTGGAGCTCGGCGATCGCCTCGTCGAGCAGCCCCATCTCCTTGAACGCGACCCCCAGGTCGTAGTGCGACTGGAAGTCCGCTTCGTCGATGTTCTCGTCTATCCCCTGCTTGAATCGGGCGAGCATCTCCTGGAAGTCCTTCTCCTCGTCCCCGGTCGGCTCCTCGTCCGCGACCTTCATGCGGGTGTCGCGCACCAGCGCCTCCTCATCGAGGATCATCGCGCTCAGGTCGACGAAGTCGCCTGCCTCCACCACCTCGTCGCGCACCTTCATCTTCGCGTCCTTGGGCGCGGTCCGCCCCTCCCGCGCCGGCGGCTTCGGCGGGGGCGGCGGCGGAGCGGCCGGCGCGAGCATGGCGAGCGCCGCCTTCGCCCGCTCGTTCGTGCGGTCGTGCTCGGCGACCCGCTGGTAAACGGCACGCGCCTTGTCCGGCAGGTCCTGGCGCAGCAGCGTGTCCGCCAGCTCGAGATAGGCCTCGATGAGCTTCGCCTTGTCACCCGACTTGAACGCGTATTCCACCTGCTGTTGCCGGTGACGCACACTGTTGGGGTCGAGCCGGAGGATCTCCTCCACCAGGTGCCGTGCCTGCGGCAAGTTCCCCAAGTTCTCGAAACCCGCCGTCGCGTGGTCGAGCTCCTCGATCCCGCGATCCCGTTCGCCCGCCTCGATCAGGGCCTCGCCGAGCGCTTGGTGCGCCTCCGGATCGTCCGGGTCGTCGGCGACGCGCGCCTCGAGCTCTTCGGTGGTGGGCGGCGTCGGCGTGGCCTCGATGTTCGTGAACACCAGAGAGGCCGACGTGTCTCCCTGGTTGACCACGCTGTCCAGGCCCAAGTCGATGAACGCCGACTTCCGCGTCTCCGAGACCGACGTGTCATCTTCGGTCTGGATGAATCCCCCCGTCGGCGGGATGTCCTCGACGGCGAGCGGCTCGTCGTCCACATCGTGGCCCGCTTCGGTGATCGCCGTGTCAAAGTCGGGCTCAAGCTCGAGCGGCGGCACTTCGACCACGGTTTTCCGCTTCGGTGGACCGGGCGCCGCCGGCGCTGCGGCCGCCGGGCGCTTCGGCACGACCGGCTTGACTTTCGGCGGCTCCGCCGCCGGCAGCCGCAACTTGGATCCAGGCGTCTCGGGAATCTCGACGCGGCGCGGCGACCCGACCCCAGGCCGTGCGCTGGGCGGCGGGGGGGGAGGGGGCGCGGACCCGGGTAGCCCGCCGGGTCGCTTCGGCACGACCGGCGTGACCTTGGGGGGCGCCGAGCGGGGCGGGGGCGGGGGCGGCTCGATCTCGATTTCGTGGTCCAGCATGGGCTCGAGCTCGACATCGAGCTCGGGTTCGTCCGCCTCGGCCGGCACTGTGGGCTCGAGCTCCGCCATCGGACGCACGTCGTCGGCCGTCTCCTCTTCGCGCAACGATGGCACATCGCCCCGGCCGGCGTCGAGCTGCACTTGCCCGAACTCGGCGCTCGTCGACTCGAACCCCTCCAGCACCGTTCCCCCGGTCCCGTCGCCCCCAGGCGGTTCCACCTCCTCCGCCAGGCTGGTCGACTCAATCTCGAGCGACGTATCCGGGTCGGGGGTCACGGATTCCACCAGACTTTGCGCCAGCGGCGCCACCTCAGGCTCCGGCTCGCGCGGACGGAGCGGCGGCGCGACCGGCTTCCCCTTGGGGCCGGGAGGCGCGTCCACATCCAGGAACACGAGGCTGGACGTCTTTCGCTTTCCCGATTTCGATACGTCTTCGTGCGGCGGAGGGGGTGCCGCGGGTGCCGGAGCCCGCGGGCGCCGCTCGGCAGCACCGTACATCTGGAGATGCTCTTCCAACATCTCCCGCAGCTGGGTGTTCTCCGGAGAAATGTCGGTGAACTCCTTCAGTGCAGCGAATGCGTGCTGGATCTTGCCGATCTTCTGCATGCGCTCGGCGTACTCGACGAAGTTCTGCTTCGCCTCCGCCATGAATCCCTTGGCCGCGTACAGCTTGGCGAGCTTGAGATAGGTCGTCTGCCGGCCCGGCGCGTTCCGCAGCACCTTGTTGCACATCGCAATCGCGTTGTTGTGGAACCCGAGCTCGGCGTACTTGTCGACAGCCCGGTCGTAGTAATCGGCCGCCTGGGCGGGGTCCTTCACCTTCAAATAGAGATCACCGACCCGATTGAAGATGGACAGGTCGGGGTTGGGCTCCCCCTCTTCCTCCTGTACCTTGAGAACTTCCAGCCAGGCCTCGATCGCCCCCCGGGGGTCCTTGGCCTCGAGGCCCTTGGCCTTCTCTTTCAGCTTCTCAAGCTTCGACATGAGGGTCTAAAGATACGGGGCCCGGAGGGAGCGGACAAGCGAACCTCCTGTCCACACGGCGGTTACGGGATTCGCGCCCATCCAGTACGCCACTTCCCGCCACTCGGACACGTCGCACAGCACGAGGTCGGCTCGGAAGCCGGGCGCGACTTGGCCCCGATCGGCCGCCATGCCTAGGGCGGCAGCCCCGTTCACCGTCACGGCGTTGACGGCCTCCGCATGGCGGAGTCCGAGCTGCGAGACGGCGAGCGCCATGACGAGCGGCACGCTCACGGTCGGTGACGACCCGGGGTTGAAGTCGGTGGCGAGAGCGATCGTCGCACCGGCGTCGAGCAGGCGGCGCGCCGGCGCCTGCCTGTGCCCGCCCAAGAACACCAGCGTCGCCGGGAGCAGAACCGCGACCGTGTCGCTCGCCGCGAGCGCGTGGATGCCCGTGGCCGAGACGCCGGCGAGGTGGTCGGCGCTGAGCGCGCCGAGTTCCACGGCGAGCTCCGCCCCGCCCGAGCCCTCGAGCTCATCGGCGTGGAGCTTCACGGCCAGGCCGGAGCGGCGGGCGGCGCTGAGCAGCGTGCGCGCTTCGGCGACGCTGAACACGCCCGGCTCGCAAAACACGTCGCACGCGACGGCGAGCCGCTCGCGCACGACCGCTGGAAGCATGTCCTCGCACACCAGGCGGAGGTAGTCGCTCCGCCGATCGCGGAATTCGGGGGGTACCTCATGCGCGCCAAGGAAGGTAGGGACGAGGGCGGCGGGCTGCGCCCGCGCGAGCTGCCCGATGACCCGCAATTGTCTCAGCTCGGTCTCGCGGTCGAGGCCGTAGCCCGACTTCACCTCGATCGTCGTGGCGCCGTGGCTGAGCAGCGCCCCGAGTCGCGCGCGTGTGAGCGCCGCCAGCTCGGCGTCGGAGCGGGCGCGGACGTCGCGGACCGACTCCAGGATCCCGCCGCCCTCCGCGGCGATCGCCTTGTAGTCCATCCCGAGCGCGCGTCGCTCGTGGTCCTCGAGGCGCGGCGCGCCGAAGACAGCGTGCGTGTGGCAGTCGACGAACCCGGGGAAGAGAACCCCGGCGACCTCCACAACCTCCACCCCCCGTGGCACGTTGCCCGTTCCAGGCCGCAAGTCAGCATACCGGCCCAGAGCGGCGATACGCTCTCCGTCGATCAGCACGGCGGCATCCGTGAGGACTTCGAGCTCCGCCATCTCCCGGCCGCGGCGTCCCCGTGCCGGGCCGCGACAGGTGACGACCTGGCGCGCGCCGACCAGCAGCGTCCTCAGTCGCTCGCCTCGCGCATGGGCAGGCGGATGGCGTGTTGTCGGGCGGCCTCGATCGCGGCCGCATAGCCCGCGTCGGCATGACGCGCGATCCCGATCCCCGGATCGTTCGTGAGCACGCGCTCGAGCCGCCGGCCGGCGGATGCGGTCCCGTCGGCGACGCTCACCTGCCCCGCGTGCAACGAGTTCCCGATTCCGACGCCGCCGCCGTGGTGGAACGCCACCCAGGCGGCGCCGGAGGCGGTGTTCAGCAGTGCGTTGAGGATCGCCCAGTCGGCGACGGCGTCCGAGCCGTCCTTCATCGCCTCCGTCTCCCGGAAGGGCGAGGCCACGGAGCCCGCATCGAGGTGGTCACGGCCGATGACGACGGGCGCGCCGACCTCACCCTGCTTGACGAGGTCGTTCAAGGCGCAGCCGAAGCGCGCGCGCTCGCCCTGCCCGAGCCAGCAGATGCGCGCCGGCAACCCCTGGAACGCCACGCGCTGCTGCGCCAGCGTGATCCAGCGCCGCAGGTGCTCGTTTTCGGGGAACAGCTCGAGCACCAAGCGATCGGTGCGATGCAGGTCTTGTGCGTCGCCCGACAGCGCCACCCAGCGGAACGGCCCCTTGCCCTCGCAGAACAGCGGCCGGATGTACTCGGGGACGAAGCCCGGGATGTCGAACGCGTCGGTAACCCCTGCGTCCCGTGCCTCCGTACGGATATTGTTGCCGTAGTCGAACGTCACCGCGCCGCTCCGCCTCAGGTCGAGCATCGCCCGCACGTGCGTGGCTATCCCGGCGACCGAGCGGCGCAGGTATTCCTGCGGGTCGCGCCGCCGCAGCTCGGCCGCCTGCGCCACCGACAGTCCCGGCGGGATGTACCCGTGCAGCGGATCGTGCGCCGACGTCTGGTCGGTCAGGACGTCGGGGACGAAGCCGCGACGCGCCAGCTCCGGCAGCACCTCGGCGCAGTTGCCGACCAAGCCGACTGACAGCGTCCGTCCCGCGCGCCTCGCCTCGTCGCACCAGCGCAGCGCCTCGTCGAGGGACACCGTCGAGCGATCGAGGTAGCGCGTGTCGAGACGGCGCTGGACGCGCGCCGGATCTACTTCGACGGCGAGGCAAATCCCGTCGTTCATCGTGACGGCGAGCGGCTGCGCACCGCCCATTCCGCCGAGCCCGCCGGTCAACACGATGCGCCCCGTGAGCGAGCCGGCGAAGTGGCGCCGCGCGACGGCTCCGAGCGTCTCATAGGTGCCCTGCAGGATTCCCTGCGTGCCGATGTAGATCCACGAGCCCGCGGTCATCTGGCCGTACATGATGAGGCCCTTCCGCTCCAGCTCGCGGAACACCTCCCACGTCGCCCAGCGGCCGACGAGGTTCGCATTCGCGATCAACACGCGGGGCGCTTCGGCATGGGTCGTGAACACACCCACCGGCTTCCCCGACTGCACCAGCAAAGTCTCGTCGTCCTCGAGCGCCAGCAACGTGCGGCACACTGCGTCGAACGACGCCCAATCGCGCACGGCCTTCCCGGTTCCGCCGTAGACGACCAGGTCTTGCGGCCGCTCCGCCACCTCAGGGTCGAGGTTGTTCATGAGCATCCGCAGGGCGGCCTCCTGGATCCAGCCCTTGCAGGACCGCTTTGGTCCTCGAGGCGCGCGGACGACTCTGGGGGCGGTCACGGTTCCTAACCCTGAGTGCGGAATGCGGAATGCGGAGTGCGGAATGTAAGGGTAAGTGTCGTGCGGCGCACGACCTTTCCCGACCATTCCGCATTCCACACTCCGCATTCCGCACTCATAATGCCTCCGGATCGAACGTCCCCGCCCGCACGCCCGCCGCCACCCGTTCGATATCGGCCGTGAGCGGGCGGTCGCCGTCCAGCGGCGCCACCTCACGCCGGATCGCCCCATAGGTACGCGCGACGCCCCGTCCCGGCGTGAGCGGCTTCAGGTACTCGAGCCCCTGCGTGGCGGCGAGCAGCTCGATCGCGACGATCCGAGTGGCGTTCGCGAGAATCCGGTCCGCTTTCCAGGCCGCGCTCATCCCCATGGGCACGACGTCCTCCTGGTTCCCTTCCGTCGGCACCGACTGCACGCTGGCCGGCGTCGCCAGTACCCGGCAGTCGGCGACGAGCGCCGCGGCGGCGATCTGCGGGGTCATGAACCCTGACTCCATTCCCGGATCCCGGGCCAGGAACGCCGGCAGGCCGGAGGAGAGGTCGGGGTTCACAATGCGCTCGATGCGCCGCTCGGCGATGCCCGCCAGGGTCGCCAGCGCGATCCCCAGGACGTCGAGCGCCAACGCGATCGGCTGGCCGTGGAAGTTGCCGCCCGAGAGCACGGCGCCGTCGAACACCAGCGGGTTGTCGGTGGCCGCGTTCAGCTCCACCGCGACCAGCCGCTCCGCGAATGCGATGCCCTCACCCACGGCCCCCAACACCTGCGGGGAGCAACGGATCGAATACGCATCCTGCACGCGGGGATCGTTCTCGCGATGCGACTCGCGGATCTGAGACCCTGCGAGCTGGTCACGCAACAGGGCCGCCGAGCGCTGCTGGAACGGGTGCGGCCGGGCATCGTGGATCCGGGGGTCGAACGGCTCGGGTGTGCCGCGCGTCGCTTCGAGGCTCATCGCCGCGGCGGCGTGGGCCGTGCGCCACAGCACCCAGGCGTCGTGGACGACGAGCGCCGCCAGTCCCGTTTGGGCCTGCGTCCCGTTTACGAACGCGAGCCCCTCCTTCGCTTCGAGCACGATCGGCTCCAGGCCCTGCGCCTCCACGGCGCTGCCGTCTTCACCTTCGCCGATCATCGCGAGCGCGAGGTGCGCGAGCGGCGCGAGGTCGCCTGACGCCCCAACGCTCCCCTGCGACGGCACGCGCGGGTGCACGCGCTTGTTCAGCATCGCCACGATGAGTTCGGGGAGCGCGGGCCGGACCCCGCTCGTGCCCCGCACCAGCACGTTGGCGCGCAACAGCATCATCGCCCGCACGGCCTCCTCGGAGAGTGCGTCGCCCACGCCGGAAGCGTGGCTGCGAATCAGGTTCAATTGCAGTTGGCGTGCGCGCTCCGGCGGGATCCGTACGTGCGCCAGCTTTCCGAAGCCGGTCGTCACCCCGTACATCGTCGCGCCGCGCGCGATCGCCTCTTCCACGGTGCGGCGCGACGCCCGCACGGCGTCGAGTGCGC
>MNEL01000021.1 GCA_001917665.1 Gemmatimonadetes bacterium 13_1_40CM_69_22
GAACTTCACGCCTCCCGCCACGGACCCATACGCCACGTTGAAGAACGGCGCCAGGAACAGGTTACTCCCGACCCGCAGCTCGTAGCCGATCCCCATCTGGGGGCCCAGGCCCGTGGAGGTGATCACGTTGGTGCCGTCCTCGGCGCGGTGTGTCGAGAACCCGACGCCGCCCTTCAAGTAGAGGGGGCTGCGACGGGCCGGATACCAGTAGGCGGCGGCGCTCAGCCCTGCGAGCGTCTCATCTACGCCGTTGGCACTGCGGTCCCACGCGGCCAGCTCGGCGCCGATCAGCACGCTGCGGCTGAGCCCGCCGCCCAGCCGCAGGTAGGCGGAGACGCCCGGCCGATGGTCCGCCCGGCAGATCTGGCACGCTACGCGGGCCCACCCGGTCCCGAGACCGAACGCGTACCAGAAGCCGCTCCGGGCCTGCGGCCGCTGCGCCGGCAGCTCGGTCGCGAGCGTGATCGCCAACGCACATCCGAGCACGACGGGCAGACGGGTCATGGGTCCAAGTCATTGCTAAGGCGAGGCGTCCCGTCATGAGGTGACAACAGTCACAGCCGTGCCGGCCCGGCAACGAGCAACCTCTGGCAGGGCTCATGACTCGGTCACCCCGCACTCTCCGCTTGTTGCCGGCGCTCGCCCTGCTGGCCTGTCGCGATGCGCCGGCTACGCCCGGCGGCGGGACCCCGACGGGCTTCGCCCAATCGTACGGGGTCTGGACGCCGGGCCCGCGCGACGACTGCACTGCAGCGATCCACAACGCGTACTCGGTGGTCGGCCCCGACGGGAAGCTGTACCCCACCTGGCATCCGCCAGTGGATCCCGCGACCGGTTGTTCCTTCGGGCACGACCACGGCCGCGATCCACGCGGCTCGGCGTTGTACGCGATGGTCGGTTCGATCCCCTTCGGGTACGCCAACGAGCAACTCGACGTGTACGACCCGGCCAACCCGCGGCACGAGGATCACTTCGGCCACAAAGTCGAGTGGGAGAACGGCGTGCGGCTGCACTTCGGCAGCGCTGCGGCCGATGCAATGTTCGACATCCGCTGCGACGTGCTCGTCAAGCTGCACCAGGGGACGCACTCGAAGGACGCGTTCACCAACAACCTGCACGAGCTCGCATACCACGTCTTGTGCAGCGACGGCGCGGAGCTCCACATCACGCTCCTGGCCGCGATCGGCGACCCGGGGCAGTTCACCCGGTCGTGCGACGGCGCGACGGAAGTGGTCGTCGGGCCCGCGACCCCCGCCAACTCACCGGCCGGTGGGGGCCGCCGGCTGATTCCGGATCGCGCCTGCGTCGATCAGGACATTCTGGTGCCGCTGGGGCAGCGCTCCGACTTCGGCACGCTGCACGAAAGCTGGCAGACTGCGAACAGCATCCGCCGGGAAGACGGCCACGGCCTCGCGTTCTTCGACCCCTACTTCCAGGTCTCCCTGCCGAGCCGGTTCTACGATCCCGCGAGCGCGACGCTGGTGGGACGGCCGATCGACGTCTGCTACGAGGTGACGCCGAGCGGCGCGCGGGCGCAGGGCGGGGCATGCGACGAGTCAACCAGCGGCGGCACGATCACCGGAGTGACGTTCGACGACCCGCGGTCGGTGTTCGACGGCGTCCGTCGGGTGGTGGACGTCAACTCGAACACCATCGACAATGCCGCGGGGCCAGCGGTCTGGTACACCGATCCGTTCGGCAAGCACGGACACACCCAGCCGTTCCCGGGCTCGGTCCGGCAGTTCATCGCGCGCATCGACAACACGCGCGGCGGGCTGAATGCCTCCGGGCCGACCCTCGGGGGCAACCGTGACTACGGCAGCCCGCGAGTGCACGCGCCGAACTAAAACGGGAGCAGACGACGAGTCGCGCCATGGTCTGCCTGCTCCATGGCGCGGGATCTTCACCTGAGCCCTAGTAGTGTCTCCCCCGCCCCGACCTTAAGATTACCTTGGCACTCGGTCCAGCAATGGTCTGCCGGGAGAAGGAGACGGTGCATGTTCGGGATCGAAATACCCGCGTGGGCGATCGGCGTGGGCGTCATCATCCTGGCGGGCTCCCTTGGAGGGGCGTTGAAACGGTTAGTCGCCGGTGATCATGTAGTGTCCCGACTCCGCGGGAAGGTCTCCAGGCGCGACCTGGGGCAGATGGTCGGTGACCTGGAGGGTAGACTCGGCGAGGTCGAAGAGCTGCGGAGCAGGCTGGGCGAGCTGGAGGACGTGCGGAGAAGGCTGGGCGAGCTGGAAGAACGCGTGGACTTTGCGGAACGATTACTCGCCAGACAGCGCGACGGCGAGCGGTTAGCCCCGCCGAAGAGCTGAGGCTAAGAGATCGCTACCGCCGCTCGGAGGATGGCATCGACCGAGCGGTCGGCGTCTGCCTCGGTCGTCGACCAGTTGCACACCGAAATCCGCATCGCCCCTTTCCCTTGCCACGTCGTGCCGCTGAGCCAGCAGGTGCCGTCGCGCTGGACGCGCTCGACCACCGCTCGGGTGAACGCATCGGCGTCGCCGTCCAGGGGAGGCTGGAACCGCACCAGCACTTGGTTCAACACCACGTCGTTCAACACCGTCACGCGGGGGGCCGCGGCGAGGCGCTCGGCCATGCGGCGCGCGCGGGCGCAGCAGCGCTCGATCAGCTCCGCCACGCCCTGACGGCCGAGCGCGCGCAGCGTCGCGTAGATCGGGAAGCCGCGCGCGCGCCGCGAGAATTCGGGCGTCCAGTCCAGCGGGTCGCGCTGGTCGGACGAGCCGGGGATCAGGTACGCGGCCGTGACCGACATGGCGGCACGGTGGGCGCTGGCGTCGGCGACGATGGCGAGCCCCGCATCGTAGGGCACGTTGAGCCACTTGTGGGCGTCCGTGGCCCACGAATCGGCGCGCTCGACCCCGGCCACGAGGTGCCGCAACGCAGGGCTCGCGGCAGCCCACAACCCGAACGCGCCGTCCACATGTAACCACGCGCCGCGCCTCTGGGTGAGCGGTGCGATTTCGGGAAACGGATCGAACGCGCCGGTGTTCACGTTCCCCGCCTGCGCACACACGATCGTCGGCCCGTTGCAGGTCGCGAGCGTCGCGCGCAGCGCGTCGGACCGCATCCGCCCTTGGCCGTCGGCCGCGACCGTCCGCACCCGCCCCGCGCCGAGGCCGAGATACCGCAGGGCGGCGAAGATCGTGGCGTGCGCCTCCGCGCCGACGACCACGGTGATCGGTGCAGCACCGCACAGGCCGTCCTGTTCCACGTCCCACCCCGCGCGCCGCAGCACGGCGTGGCGGGCGGCGGCGAGACAGGTGAAGGTGGCCATCTGACCGCCGGTGACGAACCCGACCCCGGCGGTCGCCGGGAGCCCGAACAGCGCGCGCAGCCAGCCGGCCGCAACGTCTTCCACCACCGCCGCGGCGGGGGAGACGGCATAGAGCCCCGCGTTCTGGTCCCAGGCTGAGGTGAGCCAGTCCGCCGCGACCGCGACGGGATAACTCCCGCCGATCACGAATCCGAAATAGCGCGGGCCCGGCATCGCGATCAGCCCCGCGTCGACGTGGCGGACGAGGTCGGCGATCACTTGGGTCGGGGCGACGCCGGCTTCAGGCAGGAGCCCGCCGAGGGCGGCGCGCAGCTCGGCGAGCGTGGCTCGCGCCCCGACGTGGCGGTCCGGCAGACTGGCAAGAAAGGCTTGCGCGGCGGCGGCGGCCTGGGCCAGCACGTTCGCGTCGGACGTCATGGGATTTCCTCTTGGAGAGCCTGCCAATCGTGAACCGGGGCGTCCCGCAGACACGCTGGAGGCCCTCCCCGGGCGCCAGATATACTTGACATCGGCAACCAAATAGTATACTTGGGCAACGACGGACGGCAACCGCCAAGGGGACGACCATGGCGCAGCGGAAGCGGCGAGAGCGCGTGGCGCAGCGCGTGGAGGCGGTACGCCGCTTCAATCGGTTCTACACCAAACAGATCGGGGTCCTGCAAGAGCACCTGCTCCAGAGCCCGTTCTCGCTGACGGAAGCGCGCGTGCTCTACGAGCTGGCCCACCATGAGCAGGCCAACGCCACGGCGACCGATCTCGGCGCAGCACTCGGGCTCGATGCCGGTTATATGAGTCGCATCCTGAGCAGCTTCCAGAAGCGAGGCCTCTTGGAGAAGCGGACCTCCAAGACCGACGGGCGGCGCAGTCTCCTGCGGCTCACGCCGCGAGGGCGGAAAGCCTTCGGCAAGATCGACGTGACCTCCCACCACGAAGTGGGGGCCATGTTGGGGGATCTGCCGGCAGACGCACAGGCACGCTTGGTCGGCGCGATGCACACGATCGAAGACCTGCTCGGCGCCGAGCCCGACCAGCGGGCCCCCTACCTCCTCCGGCCGCACCGCGCGGGCGACATGGGCTGGGTCGTCCAGCGGCACGGCATGCTGTACGCTGAGGAATACGGCTGGGACGAGCAGTTCGAAGCGTTGGTCGCCGACATCGTCGCGAAGTTCATCCGGGAGCTCGATCCCAAGCGGGAGCGCTGCTGGATCGCCGAGCAGGGTGGGGAGAACGTCGGCTCCGTGTTCCTCGTGAAGAAATCCGAGGGGGTGGCCCAGCTGCGTTTGCTGCTGGTCGATCCAAACGCCCGGGGGTTGGGCATCGGCACGCGGTTGGTAGACGAGTGTGGGCGGTTCGCCCGGCAAGCGGGATACCGGAAGATCACGCTGTGGACGAACAGCGTGCTCCATGCCGCCCGCAAGATTTACGAGAAGGCAGGGTATCGCCTGGTACTGGAGGAGCCCCACCACAGCTTCGGCGCGGATCTGATCGGGCAGACGTGGGAGCTGGAGCTGTGAACCTCGCCGCGCGCGGAGCAACCATCAAACGCCTCGTTGGAACGGAAACCGGGTCGTCTTGGGCAACGCCGGATTGAAATGCTTGCGTAGGGCAGCGTCACAGATGCCGTAGCCCCAGTCGATCAAGCGCTCCTGAACGCCAGCGTCCAGTTGCTTGAGGCGTGTAGGGATCTTCGCGAGCTCGGTTGTCTGGTCCAACGGGCAGGGCAGCGCGTCGGTGAGCGCGTAGTTGGCGATGTCCGAGGCAATCCCCCAGTAGGCACCTTGGCGCTCGTTGGTACCGTACGACGCGATCAGTTGCCGTTTGCGCAGAGTCCCCACTTGGGCGTGGACGAGCTCCTCCACGCGAATCGACTGGCTGATCCAGTTCCCCTTGAGTTTCGCTCTGGGCTGAGCCTTGCCAGCCGCATCGCTGACGAGCACGGTGCGGAATCGCTTCCATGTGGTCTCCAACCCCAGGTTGTCGTAGACCCCTCCATCAGTCAGCACCACGTTTGTGGTATAGGGGGCGTATTGCAGGTCCGCTCCTGAGCCCCTCGTGTAGTCCGCCTCCCGGAAGGTGAACCGGGCGGGGGAGAGAAACGGGGGAAACGCCGAGGATGCCGCGACAGCGCGGGCGAGTTGCACCGTGGAGTGCGGGATTTCGCCCACCCGATAGTCGCGGGAGTACGGCTTCATGAATCGCCACAACACGCCCGACTGAAGGTCGGTGGCGTTGATGACAAAACGGGGCGAGTCGGGCAGCGCTTGCACCGTCGCGCGCCCGAAGACGTGGCGTCGATAGGCCGCGGCAATCCGAGCGCTGGCGCCGCCGGGGAGGAGCATCCCGAGCACAATGGCAGGAAGGTCGATGGTGCGACTCGCAAGCGCGCGCACCGGAGCGACGACCTCCGCCTCGAAGGCCGCGCCGACGCCCGCGGCGTCGAAGCTCAATGATCGCCACTTAAGGCCCAAGAGTCCCGCGACGATCGATCCCGCGGAGACGCTCGAGATCCGGGCGAGGTGCGGGAGGAGCCCCAGCTCGTTGATCCGCCAGAGCGCCCCCAGGTGAAACAGCATGGCGCGATAGCCGCCACCCGAGAGGCACAACGCGATGCCGTCCTCCGGCCCCCGCTCCGGGGTATCCGAAGGAATGAACGAGACCGGCGCGCGGGCGTTGGCTGCTCCCTGGCTCGGCATGCGGTCGCCGTGCGGACGAGGCGTCTATGCAGCCCGGCGCCCGCGCGCGCGCCCCAGCGCCGACTGGATCAGCAGGAACTCGCCCAGGTTGTCCATCGTGACGAGCCCGACCAGGGCGCCGCGGTTCGTGACGGGGAGCGCGTGACAGGCGCAGCGTTGCAGGCGCGCGAACGCCGTCTCGAGCATCTCCCCGGCTTCGACGACCTCGAAGTCCCGCCGCATCACGTCGCCGACCCGCCAGTCCTGCCCGTGCTGCGCCCGGTCGCCGAGGACGTCGCGGCGCAGCAGCACGCCCACCACGCGCCCGTCCTCGACGACCGCGAAATCCGACGGCGAGCCGGCGACGATGAGATCAAGCACGCGCCTCCCGGCGTCGCCGGGCGCCAGCGTCTGGAAATCGGTCAGCATGGCGCGGCTCACGGGAATGCCACCCAGCGCAGAGCGCATCTGCACCATGCTCGCCTCCTGCGCCGCGCCGATCCAGACGAAGAAGGCGATGAATAAGAGGAACGGATTGGCAAACAAGCCCACGAAGCCGAACAGTAACGCCATCGCCTGGCCGACCTGGGCCGCGAGCTGCGTCGCCCGCGTGTAGTCCATGCGCATCGCGAGCAGGGCTCGGAGCACGCGCCCGCCGTCCATGGGAAACGCCGGGAGCAGGTTGAACACCGCGAGCGACAAGTTCACCACCATGAGGCGTTGGAGCACCGGGCCGCCGGTGACGGAGAGCGCGGCGAGTGGACGGAGCGTCTCCGAGAGCGCGAGCCAGAGATACAGCGCCGCCGCGATCACCAGGTTCACGGCGGGGCCGGCGAGCGCGACCGCCACCTCCTGGCGGGGGTCGTCCGGCATCCGCTCGAGCCGCGCCACCCCGCCAATCGGCAGCAGTGTGATGTCGCGGGTGCGGATGCCAAAGCGCTGGGCGGTGAGCGCGTGGCCGAGCTCGTGCAGCACCACGCAGGCGAACAACGCGAGCACGAACCCGACGCCCGCGAGGGCGGCCGCGGCGCTCCCCCCCTCGATCCAGTGGCTCAGGCCCACCCAGCCGAGGAGCAACAGGAGCGTGCCGTGGACGTACAGGCCGATGCCGGCCACCGTACCGAGCTTCCAGGACCATTTCATGGGGTACGCGCCTCTCGCGGCCGGCGGATCTGTGTCGTGCGTGGTCACTACCTCAAGATACTTCTCCCGCTTGATCCCCGTGCGGAACGGGTGGAGCCGCCGCTGCACCCCGAGGCGCTGTGGTGGTTGGGGCACGTTTGCATTGCGGAGTATTCGCGCGCTGCGAGAGAAAGAACACGCCCAGCCCCGAAGCCTTGAACGTTGACATCCGGCTAGCCATTGGACGCTCCTTGTCACTGGACCCCGAACGCTGCCCGCCGGCAGTCACGTAGCGGTCATGTAGGCAACGTAGCGTCGCAATAGTGCCAAATCACCTTCGTCCCGAAATGCGGCGAGGAGGCCAAGTTGCGGCCGCCCGCGCAGCCCGTAGCTTTTGAGCAGGATGGAAAGACGGCTCCCATGATCGTGCCGCTCGTCGCGATGCTGTTGCAGACGACCTCCCCGCCGGTGCACGTGTGGCTCGACGCTCCGAGCCCGCTCGCGCGCGGCGCCGCGGTCCGGGTGTACGTCCAGGTGGCAATCGACGGCAACCTCGTGGTGCTGCAGCGGCGCACCGACGGCCGTATCGGGGTGCTCTTCCCGAGCAGTCCCGCGGGCGAGCCCTTCGTCCGAGCGGGAACGTACGAGATCCGCGGGCCCAGCGACCGTCCGGCGTTCGTCGTCGCCGAGCCGGATGGACAGGGCATGATCCTCGCCGCGCTCGCAACCGATCCCGTGCGGTTCAACGAGTTCGTGCGCGAAACGGATTGGAACCCCGATGCGCTTGTCCCCTCCTGGGGAGGCGCGGATGGGGAGGGTGCGCTGACCGACATCGTGCAGCGCATGCTCGGCGACGGGACGTTCAACTACGACCTCGTGACGTACACCGTCGCGCCGGCTGTCTATGCCGAGCAGGAATCGGCACCTGGCTATGCGCCGTACTCCACGTGCGTCGGGTGCACGTTCATCGGAACCGAGGTCGTCGTCGCGGCGCCGTTCGTCGGTTGTGACGACTTTTTCGGTGTGTGCTTCGGGCTTCCCCGCTTCGAGCGCAGACTGGAGCGCCGGCAGCTTGCGGCGGAGCGCCCACTACACGTCTTAGCGCTCAACTCGCGACCTGGGGCGGGCCCCGTGGCGGTGGCGCGGACTCGGGAGGTGCTGATCCCCCACCGCGACCGCTCGAACCCGCCAATCGAACCGCGGAAACGCCGGCCGGATGCCCGGCCCGGCGCCCCCGCGCGACTCCCGGCGCGCGGCGAGCCCGCGGTGCTCGAGCGCTCGCGCGCGCCGCATGCCGGAGGGGCGATCGTGGTGCGGCGCCTGGTTGCACCGTCCTCACCGCTACCCGCGGCCCGCTCGCGCCTGCCCGCGCCGCTGCGCCACGTGCGATTCACGCGCTTGTCGAACCCCAACACTACCGAGGACGTGGGCTCTGAGGGGGGCGGCGGCGGCGCTATGTCGCGCGGCGCCCTCGTACCGGCCGCATTGAGCGTGCCCGCAGCATCGCGACCTCGATCCGCGGCTTGGGGGGCGTTGGGAACGGCCCGCGCGAACGTTGCAGCGGCTACATCCGACGCGGCGCCCGGTACCGTTCCCCGCGCGCGCCTCACCCCGGGCACCGGCGCCACCATGCCGGGAACGCGCAGCCTCGCGCTCCCGAGTGCGCGGTCGCACGCCACCGGCGGAAGAGCTGGTGTGGCGCGCGGCGCTGTAGCGCGGCACTAGGCGCGCGTGCTCGCGTAGCCCCGCGGCCAGGAGATGGGTGCGCGTGCCGAAGCAGGTCGCGCGACACCACGTCTACGTGATCGAGCTCGATCCCGCGGTGCTGGAACACGCCAGGTTCCGCACCGCCAATCCCGACCATGACCCCCACAAGCCAGCTCTCTATGTGGGGATGACGGGGCTCAACCCCGAGACGCGGTTCGAGCGCCACAAGTACGGGGTCAAGGACAATGCGTACGTGCGGCGCTACGGCGTGCGGCTCCGGCCCGATCTGTACGCCGGGCTCAATCCCCTCCCCTACGCGGAGGCGCAGCGGATGGAGCAGGTGCTGGCGCGGGAACTGCGCCACGATGGGTACGCGGTGTGGCAGAAATGAGTCGGGCCAGCGCCGCCGCGCGCTCGCGGGCGGGGTATCGAGAGGTCCCGGTCCCAACGGTGCGCGATGTCCTCCTGCCCCTCACCCAGCTTACGGTTGTGCCGGTGAACATCCCACCGCGCTACTCGCAGGCCGTCCAGGAATCCTGATGCGATACCGCGCGCGCGTCGCGCCCGACCACCGCAGCTCCCACGACGCGACACCCCGGTGCCGCGCGCGCACCCGCAGCTCCAGCTGCGGGTCGTCATCCCAGCTCACCATCGCCCCGGTGGCGTCGTCCGCCACCTCGACCCGCGCCCGGGCGGCGACGTCGCCACTCGAGACGGGCCAGTCTCGGACGGCGCCGAGGTCGAAACGCGCGTAGAGCGTATCGCCCGAGCACCAGGCCTGGATCGCACCGTCTGGCGCTCGGATCGCAGGGCTGCGGGGCACGATATCGCGTTTATGCCCGAGCTCGCCTACGATCCGCGGCGCGCGGGAGGACGGGAGGGTGTCGCCGCTCGAGACGCCGGCGGCGAGCCCCGCGAGGACGCGGCCGAACATCGCCGCCTCGCCGGGGCCGTAGAGGGTGGAGCCGCCTTCGTAGTATTGCGCGGTGTACTCCTCCGGCGTCGTGATGTACTCCAAGTATCCGTTGGTCAGACCCATGATCAGCGCGGCGCTGACGCGAGCGCCCCGGGCCCGGGCCGCCGCGAGCATCTCGTCGCGCATCCGCCGCCCGGCGGTGGTGGTCACCTCCCCGGGAAGCGTGCCGACCAGCCGATCTCCCAGCTGCAGGACGCTCACCTGCGCAAACGACGGCAGCGTGCCGGCGACGGCGACCTTGTTCAGCCACTCCCCGAACACACCGTCCAGCAGCTCCCGCTTCTGCGCGTGACAGCCGGGAGCGTCGGGATTGGGAGATCCCTCATCGAGCCCGATCGGAAACGCGCCGAACAGCCGCCAGCCTTGCATCCGCGAATGGGAATCGGCCGCGCCGGCGAGCGCGGCCATGCCCACCGCGGGCGTCGGGCAGACGCCCAGCACGCCGGCGCTGTCGCGGAGCGACAGCGTGACGAACGCGCGAGCGAGCTCCATCCGATCGGTGAGGGAGCTGCCGAGCGCATCGAACAACGCGCCGGCGCTGTCGCCGAGCGCCTCGCCGATGCGCACCACCGCTTCACGCGCGGCGTGCTGGCAAGCCGCCACGTGGGTCGGCGTGGGCGGCCGCCATTGCCACAGGGACCGGGTGAACGGCCCGTCGAGCGCCGGAAGCACGGCGAGCACGGGCACGGCGCAGCGGCTCTGGGGCGGCCACGCGGGCGACACGTCGCCTTCGGTCCCGTTGGCGAACAGGTAGAGCGCGCGCGGGACGAACGCGGTGTCGACTCGGTGATTGAGATCGCGGTCGATGTGACGCTCGAGCCGCCGTTCCACGATACCGGGAATGTCTGAGTCCAGGAGGTCGTTCGCGGGTGCGTTACCGGTGGCGTGCATCGCGAAGATGCTGAACGCGCCGGCGGGCCGATATTTGCGCGTGGCGGAATCGAGCAGGTCGACCCGCAGCATAGCCAGCTCCGGATCCACCACACGGTACTCCGGAAGCAGCAGGTTCGGCGCGTGGGGCGGCGCGGCGGGCGTGGGAATGTCGTGGAGCATGGCGGGCAGGCTGCGGATCCGGGTGTAACCCCATACCGCCCGACTGCCCCAGGCCACCCGGGCGGCCCGCAGGTCCGCGACGGCAGCGTGGACTGCGCGTGCGATGCGCGCGGTGAGCGAGTCCAACATCAACGGGTCGTAGCCGAACACCGAGCTGGCCAGATCGTTGTAAGCTCCGGCATCGAAATAATGTCCTGGACCGGCATGTGTGTGGGTCACCGCGATCACGAGACGATCCACCCCGATGCCGTCGGTACGGGCCGTGAGCGCCGCGACGCGCCGGTGCAGTACGGCCGAGCCGAGCGGCAAGTCGGCGACGACTATCGCCAGCCGGTTGCCGCCGCCATCCGCGAGCACCAGCACGCGCGCGTACAGGCGCAGGCGATAGCCGCGCGCCGCTCCGCCCTCGGGTCCTTCGCCGGCGAGGCCGACGCCCGCGGGCGGGGTGATGTCGACTCGGGCGAAACCGGCCTGCAGGACCGCTCCGGCAGCGGGGCGCGGCAGAGGACTCAAGACAGCAGGCATGTCGAGTCGCATCGGACCGCATGACGCGAGGGCGGCCGCTACCCCGCAGAGGACGCCGCGGCACCGGCTCATCGCAGCCCCCGCGCTTCGCCACCCAACAACACCGTCACGCCCATCCACAGCCAGCAGTTGAGATCCTTCTTGCGGCCGACGCCGTTGACCCGGGTGGCGTCGTCTAGGTTGACCTGCGATCGCAACCCGACGGCGATGGTGGTCCACCCCACGCCTGGCGTGCGCCCGGCTCGCAGCTCGAGCGCCGCCCCGACGCCGGCGTGCGTGATGCCGCGACCCGCGAAGTTGGCCACTCGGCCGGGCTGACTCGGGTCGGGACCTTGCCCGAGGTTCAGCCCGACGTCGCCATCCACGAACGCGAAGACGAAGGGCGGGAACGGCCAAGCCAGGATCGGCGCACTCGCCGAGTAGCGGAGGAACGTGCCGTGCAACCGATCGACGTCGGACCAGACTTCCAGGGAGGAATTGAGGTAGCTGCCTGTGGTGGACACGGCACCGTACAGCTCCGTCGTATTCCACCCCCGGCCAAGACCGCCGCGCGTCGAGTCGCCATGAAAGAGGTAGCGGACCACGCCAGCGTGGAGGCGCGCGGCGCCGAGGTCGAGTGCGGCGCGTCCCCACACGTCGTCCTCCCCCAAATGCCCGTTACCCGCGCCGGACTCCGAAAGCTCACCGCTGGCCACGGCATCCAGCTCGTAGTGACGTGCGGCTCCGCCCTCCAGCGAGAGCCGACCGAGCCGAAGCCCGGCCGCGAGCGAGGGTTGCACGATCGTGCCGGCGGCGCGGGAGAGGCCGTGCCATACGTAACGGCTACCGAGCGAGACGTCGAGGCGAGCGGACAGCTGCGCTGCGGCGGGCGGCAGCAGCGCGACCAGACTTGTGAGACCCAGCCAGACGGCACGCACGAGGGTACCCTCCGCACGGGGCGCGATTGCCAGCTATCATCGAGCCCAGTCAAGAGGAGAGCAAGGGCGCGTTTGCGGACCGAGGGGCGAAAACGCGACAGCCGCGCGCCCGCGGGCGTGACGTGCTAGTATCGAGGGTCCCGATCCCGACGGTGCCAATGCCGCCCACCTCGCCCCTGCCGCTTCGCCCCTACATCCTGAACGAGCTGACCTGGAAGACCGTGCGGGACGTGCGCTACGAGGTCGCGGTGCTGCCGTGGGGCGCGACCGAGGCGCACAACCTCCACCTCCCCTACTCGACCGACAACATCGCGACCGAGCGGATCGCCGGGCTGGCGGCGCGGCACGCGTCGGAGCGCGGCGCGCGAGTCGTCGTGCTGCCGGTGGTGCCGTTCGGCGTGAACGCCGGGCAGCTCGATATTCCGCTGTGCCTCAACCTGAACCCGAGCACGCAGGCGCTGGTGCTGCGCGACCTCGCGATGGCACTGGCGGGTCAGGGCATCCCCAAGCTCGTGATCCTGAACGGGCACGGCGGGAACGACTTCCGCCAGATGATCCGCGAGCTGCAGCCCGCGGTGTCCCTGTTCCTGTGTACGGTCAACTGGTATCAGGTCGTGGACCGGAAGCTGTTCTTCTCCGACCTGGGAGACCACGCGGGCGAGCTAGAGACGAGCGTGATGCTCGATGTCGCGCCGGAGCTGGTACGGCCGCTGTCGGAGGCCGGCCCCGGGCGCGCGCGCCGCTTCACGATCTCCGCGCTGCGCGAGGGGTGGGCGTGGGCGCCGCGACGGTGGCGTCAGGTGACGGAAGACACGGGCGTCGGCAACCCCGCGGCCGCGACGGCGGAGAAGGGTCGGAAGTACGTGGAGGCGGTGAGCGAGAAAATCGGAAGCTTCCTGGTGGAGCTGGCGCAGGCCGATACGGCCGAGCTGTACGAGTGAGTGAGGACGCTCCCGATCAAGCGTCCCGAGCGACCGTCCTGCGAGAGCACACCATCGTGGTCGTTTCAATTAGGAACGACCGGCTCGGAGAGCTGCTGTTTGACGTCCGGTAATCGCAGGCCCATTCGCACGTTTGTTCCGAAGTTCGCGCGGCAAGCCTGGACGGCGCTCGCTCGGCTCGTCGCGGCCTGGCCCCGCCGCCAGCGCGTCCTCGCGGCAGAACAGCTTCCGGCGTGGGCGCGCGCGGGCAAGCGACGCCGCGCACACATTCGGCGGGTCGCGGCGCTCGTGGAGGCATGGGCCGACGAGATGAAGGTGTCGCCGCAGGAACGCGGCCGGTGGCTCAAGGCCGTATGGCTCCACGACGCGCTGCGAGATGCGCCCAGGACGCGCGGAACGACGCACGGCGGCGCCGCGGCCGATCGCGCCACGCAAGACGGTGAGTCCGACCGCGGCGTGCTGGATGCTGTGCGCTACCACAGCTTCGGCTATGCCGGCTGGGACGACGTGGGGAGGATGCTCTACCTGGCCGACTTCCTCGAGCCGGGACGCCGGAGTCGCCGCAAACAGCGCGCTAAACTCGCCAAACGGGTGCCGCGCGACCGCGACGGCGTCCTGCGGGAGACCGTGGCGCAACAGGTAAGATCGCGGCTGCGCGCCGGCAAGGCGATCCATCCGCTCACGCTGGAATTCTGGAACTCACTTGCCGAGCGCTGACCGAGACCCCGACGGTTCAATCAGTTCGCGATTCCGATAGCCTGCTTGATCGTCTCGGGTTCCTCGAGCACGCGAAGCATGAGATGGGCGACGTCGGCGCGTGAAATGAGAAAGCCGCCGGGTAGGTTCTGCCCGTAAGCCGCCCGGTACGTGCCGGTCGCAGGCCCGCTGGTCAGCCGTGGCGGCCGGACGATGGTCCAGTCCAAGCCGCTGTCCCGAAGGACGTCCTCCATCAGCGCGAGGTCGGCATAGTGCCTGCGCAGCGCGGCTTTCGTCAGCGGACTGAACAGGTGTCGCATGAAGAACCCATCGCCCGGATCGTATTTCGGGGGGTGCGGGCGCCCGGGCGACGGCACCGTCCCTATCGGCGCGGCGCTGACGACGACGATACGGCGTACGCCCGTCGCCTGCATCGCCTGAACGATGGCCCGCGTGCCCTGCGAAGCGATTCCGGCCGCGGAGACCGACCGTGGACCGAGCCCTGAGAGCACTGCATCCGCTCCTGCGACTGCGGACTCGAGCGCTGCCGGGTCCGGAGCCGCCAGGTCGGCTGTGACGATGCGTACCTCTCCGGACAGCTGCTTCGGATTTCGTACGACTGCTGTGACGTCGTGACCCGCGGCGACCGCTTGGTGGAGGACCTGGCGCCCAATCCCTCCAGTGGCGGCGACGATGGTGAGCTTCATCTCTGCTCCGGAGACGGCAGCGTCTGGAGCTTGTCCGGGTTGCCCATGACGTAGATGGTGTGAATCCGGTCGCCCCGGATGTCGAAGACGAGCGCCGCCAGAGGCCGGCCGGCGACGTAGGCGATGAAGCCCGGCTGTCCGTTGATCTCGGCGGGCCGGACAACGGCCTCGGCCGGGACCACGCGGCGCACGATGCCGATGACGAACCGGGCGACACCGACCGCTCCGTGCACCGGCTTGAGGGCCGCTCCCGGGGCCTTGCCACCGCCGTCCGCCCAGAGAGTGATGTCCTCCGCCAGCACAGCGAGCAGCCCGTCGACGTCGCCGGCGCCGGCCGCCTGAGTGAAGCGCTCCATCAGTCGCTCGGCCTGCTCGGGCTTCGCCGGGAAGCGCGCGCGGGAAGTGCCTACATGCTGCTTCGCGCGGGCGAAGAGCTGGCGACAGTTCGCTGCGCTCTTATCCACGATGCGAGCGATCTCGTGATAGTCGAAGTCGAACACCTCGCGCAGCAGGAACACCGCCCGCTCGGTCGGCGACAACCGTTCGAGCAGGACGAGGAAGGCCATCGACAGCGACTCGGCGAGCTCGACGGAGGCCGACGGATCAGGGGTGTGGTCGGTCACGAGCGGCTCCGGCAGCCAGGGCCCGACATAGACTTCGCGCTGCACCCGGGCCGAGCGCAGCTGGTTGATGCACAGCCGCGTGACGATGGTTGCGAGGTAGGCCCGCGGCGAGCGCACGTCGTCATCGGATGCCTCCTGCCAGCGCAGGTACGCTTCCTGAACCACATCCTCTGCGTCCATCACGCTGCCGAGCATCCGGTAGGCGATGGAGAACAGGATGGGGCGCACTTCAGCGAAGACTTCCGACGGGCGCTCGAGCATGGTTTCAGCTTCCATAACACGCGAGATCATGACAAACGATCCCGCCGCTGTGTGACAGCCGCCCACCCGCCCCGCCGGACCCCTCGCCCGTTCGACCGATGCCGCTCAGCGTGGCCGCCCCCCATACTCCGACCCACCTGCGCGGGCACTGACGCCCGCGGGTGACGGAGGTAACCATGAGTACAGTGCTGCAGTCCCTTTCGACCGAGCTCGCCGATGCCGTGCAGGCGGCCGGACGAGCGGTCGTCGCGATACACGCCCGGCGGCGCATTCCGGCGAGCGGCGTGCATTGGCGACCCGGCGTGGTCGTCGCTACGAGTCACACGATCAGCCGCGACGAGAACATCACGGTGACCCTTCCCGATGGAATAACCGTCCCGGCGAGCCTCGCCGGGCGCGACCCGAGCACGGACCTCGCGGTCTTGAAGCTCGCCGGCCAGAGCGTGCCGACTGCCAGGCTCCGATCCGATACGCCTCCCACAGTCGGCGAGCTGGTGATCGCATTGGGGCGCCCGGGGCCGAGTGTCACGGCCAGCTGGGGGGTGATGAGTCGCGTGGATGGTCCGTGGCGTACGTGGCAGGGTGCCGAGATAGACTCGCTCCTGCGGCTGGACCTGGCGATCTACGATGGCTTTTCCGGCGGGCCACTCATTGACGCGGCGGGTCGCGTGCTCGGGATCAATACTTCAGGGCTGGCGAGCGGCGTGCCGGTGACGATTCCGGTCGCGACGGTCGAGCGCGTCGTCACCGAGCTCCTGGAACGCGGCACGATCCGGCGGGCTTATCTGGGGATCGGCACGCAGCCGGTACGGGTCCCGGAGTCGCTCGCTGGCAAGCTCGAGCTTCAGGGCGACGTGGCCTTGCTCATCGTGAGCCTGGAGTCCGGCGGACCCGCGGACCGGGATGGTTTGCTGCTCGGCGACGTCCTGCTCGAGCTCGATGGCACGGCGGTGAGCGATTCAGCTGACGTACTGGCGAAGCTCGGAGGTGACCGCGTGGGCCGCCCCCTCGCGGCGCGCGTGATCCGGGGAGGGCAGGTGAAAACGCTCCAGGTAACACCAGGCGAGCGGCCGAAGTCGCGGGCAGCATGATTGCGCCCCCCCTCGTGACCGCTGGTCTCACGCAGGAGCTCGCGGCGGCGGTGGACGAGCTCCGCCGCCTGACGGTGCAGGTGCGGACGCGCGGCGCGGCAACCGGCGCGGGCGTGCTGTGGGACGGCGGAGGGTCGGAGGGCCGGGGACTCGTCATCACGAACGCCCACGTCGTCCGCGGCGATCGGGCGACAATCGAGCTCAACGACGGCACCACTGCGCCCGCGCACATCGTGGCGCGCGACCTGAAGCGCGACCTCGCCGCCCTGGAGTTCCAAGCGGACCGCGCGTTGATATCCGCCGTGGTCCGGGGCTCGCCACCCCTGCGCGTGGGTGAGCTGGTGATCGCGGTCGGTCATCCGGGCGGCCTCGCGGGCGCCGCCACGCTCGGCATCATCCACCTTGCCGAAAGTGAGCGCGAGGGTCGCACGCCGCGCTGGATTCAGGCGGATGTGCGCCTCGCTCCCGGCTTCTCGGGAGGCCCACTCGCCGATGCTACGGCGAGACTCGTCGGCGTGAACACGATGATGCACGGGAGCCTGGCGCTGGCAGTCCCCGCGGCGGCAGTCGAGGCGTGGGTACGACGCGCTCACGCGCTGGTGGCACCATGATACGAGTGCTCATCGTGGCGCCGAGGGCCCGCACGCGAAGACAGCTCGAGCACGTGGTGACCCAAGACCCTGGCCTCCTCCTGGTCGCGGTGTCCGACGCTTTCGAGTCGCTGGACAGCGTGATCGACGAGTGCCGTCCTGACGTCATCGTGCTCGATCCCGGACCTGAGTCCCACCTGCCCCTCCCCGTGCTCCTCGAGCAACAGCCCACCCGCGACACGACGCCGTTTGTCGTGCTGCTGGAAGACCTCGCGGGCGAGGCGGGAGCTCGGGCGTTGCGCGCCGGCGCCCGTGCCGCACTGCCCCGCAATGCAGCGCCGGAGGAGATCCGCGCTGCCGTGCGAGCGGCGGCAGCGGGGCTCGCGTCGCTTCCGGCGGCGTTGGCAATGGCGGTGCTCGATGGCAAGGCAAGCGACGGCGCGCGCGCGCCGGTCGACACCCGAGACCCTACTCTGACCCCGCGGGAACGGGAGATCCTGACACTGCTCGGCGAAGGGCTCGTGAACAAGGAGATCGGTGCGTGGCTCGGCATATCCGGACACACCGTGAAGACTCACCTCGCGGCGATCTACGAGAAGCTCGAGGCTTCGAACCGGGCGGAAGCGGTGGCGACCGGCCTGCGGCGAGGCTTGATCATGCTCTGAAGTGATCTCCAACGCCTACCGGTTGATCCAATACGACAGCTTTACCAGAAAGCTGTTGTCGGGCCGGAGCGTGAACAGATCGCCGACGTCGCCGCCGAAGCCCCGGGTCCCTTCCACCGCCTCCGAGCCCTGGCGCCCCTGACTCCACACCACGAACAGCGTCGAGCCGGGCCGGTACTCCCAACGGAACACGACATTCGACCGGAACTGCTTGAAGTTGAATCCGCCGGGGTGGTTGGTGACGGCGGTGTCCGCATAGGCCCGATAGCGGCTGGCGAAGTCCGTCGCGCGCGGTGTGGCCGACAGCTCGCGCACGTTGCTGTAGGTCCCCTTCGAGACGAACGGCTGCGCATACACCTGCAGCGACGTGGTCGCGGTGAACGGGTAGGTGAACCGGAGGGTCACCGCGAATTGCTTCTGCTCCAGGTGCGCGAAGAGATAGTGCGTCACTTTGCTCGTGTCGGTGCTGGGACCGAGGGGTTGCACTTCGTTCGTCGTCCGTGTGTAGCTGGGGATGAGCGCCGCCGTGAAGCGTGACGCCACCTTGAAGTCCACCTCCGGACTCAGATTGATGCTGCGGGACTGCCCGCGGTCGCCCCTCCAGTAGTTGACCCAGAAGTACGGGACGATCGCCTTGCGGTCGTCGCCGTTCAGGCCGGCCCACGGCGCGAGGTACGGATCCTGCCGGACCATAGGGCCGCCGCGGGAGCAAGAGTAGCAGTACGTCTCGCCCAGCTGGCCGAGCGTGCCGCCGCCATGGAACGACCAGGTGTTGCGGAACGTGATGTGCGTGTTGGTGTTGAACGCCCGCTCTTCGGGCAGGCCCGCGCTGGTCCAGTATTGCCACCAGTTCCAATTCCACTGAAACCGCTGGTACAGGGCGCGCTGGTGGCGGTCGAAGTATCCGATCCACGTGCTCCAGGACTGCTGGTCCGCGCGCTGCAGGTAGCCCAGGTCGTTGATCTCGAAACCGGTGGAGCGTCGCTGGTAGCTGGTCTGGCCCTGCAGGTGCGCGCCGCCCACCTTGGCGATCTGCAGCTCCTCGGCATTACCGGAGAGCGACGTGCGCGTCGTGTCGAATGACAGCCCCGCGTCCGGCCGCTGGAAGTAGTGGACCGCGTCGCGCTGCGCGGCGGTGATGGCCGGGGCGCTGCCCGCCACCCGGCTCAGGTCGAGCGAGCCCGCAATCTCGAAACGGCCGCCGGGGAATCGATGGCGGAAGTCCGCGGCACCCACGTAGGCGCTGCGGCGCAGGTACGGTGAGGTCCAGGAGTCGTTGTCGCGGTTCACGGCGGTGACGATGGCGCCGGCGCTGCTCTCCCCGCCCCGCAGGTCCTGGCGCAGCCGCACAACGCCATAGTTGGTGGTGGGCTCGATGGTCGCGCCGCCCGCGCCCGTCACGTGCGCCGTCACGGCGTCGAGGGCACCGATCGTCAGCCCGCCCGGCAGGCGCCCGGTGAGCTTGCCCGCGCCGAGAATCGTCGTGAAGGCCGGCGACGTGGTGTCCGAGTAGGCGCCCGCCAGCTCGGGTGCTCGGCCGATGCGCCGGCTGTAGACCAGCCCTTCGCTGCTGCAGTTCACGTCGTTGCAGTTGACATCGAACCGGAACAGGCCGCGTCCAGCAACGAAGAACGGGCGGCGCTCGCTGAAGAACGTCTCGAAGGCAGTGAGGTTCAGCACCCCGGGGTCCGCCTCCACCTGCCCGAAGTCGGGGTTCAGCGTGGCGTCGAGCGTGAAATTGGACGTGACGCGGTACTTCAGGTCCCCGCCGATCGTGACGTCCTGTGAGCGGCCGATCCCGGTCGCGGTGAACTGAGACACGTTCTTGGTCACGAGGTAGGGGGCGGCCTCGAGCCGGCGCGGCGCCACGAGGTCGTCCAGCCCGCTGATCTCACCCAATTGCGACACGAACCCCGCCCGCGACTGGCGGAACAGCGGCCAGCTCACGCGCTGGGAGTAGCGGTACAGGTCCCGGTCGACCGTGAAGCCAAAGGTGTGGGTGCGTTCCCGCCCGTAGCGCAGCTGCGACAGCGGGATGCGGAATTCGGCGGTCCAGCCCAGGGAATCGACGCGGGTCGCGACGTCCCACACGGCGTCCCAGGCGAAGTCTTCATTGCCGTCGTTGTAGATCTGCGCGTCCAGCTTCACGCCCGAGGGGTTGACGCCGAACTCGTACCCGGTGCGGCGGTCGTGATACGAGTCGAGGAACAGCCAGATCATGTCGGAGGGGGTGAAATAGTCGCGCCGGGAGAGCACGGTGATGATGCTGTCGGGGTGCGGATCGAAGGAGCGCACGAAGACGTACAGGTTGGCCGCGTCGTAGGCGATTTTCGCTTCGGTCGGGAGCTTGGGCGGTCCACCCTCGCTGGGCCGCCATTCCTGAAATGCGGTGATGGGCGGTGCTTCGCGCCAGACGGCGTCGTCGTCGCGCCCGTCAATGGCGGGTGGCCGGGCCGCGCGGGTGGCGGCGACGCTGGTCGGCGGGGGCGGGTCAGGGGCCCGGCGCGGCGGCCGAGGATCGGCAACCTGACTGGCGAGCGCGACGGCGGCGAGGAACGGCAAGCCCAGGAGCATGAGGAGCCCAGTCGGAGGTTTCCCGGTTAGACGACGGGACCTCGGAAAAGGTTGTTTCAGAAGTGGGCGGCGGAGGCCTAGATTCCCGGCATGGAGTTCGACCCCCTTCCCCAGCAGTGCCTCGCCATCCAAGCACCCCTCGGCCCCGTCCTGGTCGTGGCGGGACCCGGCGCGGGCAAGACGTTCTGCCTCATCGCCCGCATCAACCATCTCATCGCCACGGTCGGCATCGCGCCTGAGCGCATCTGCGCGGTCACCTTCACGAACCGGGCGGCCGAGGAGATCGCGGTTCGGCTGAAGCACACGCTGCGGGACCGTGCGGACGGCATCACGCGGGGCACGATCCACGCGCTGTGCCTGGCCTTGCTTCGCGAGCACGCCGAGGCGGCGGGTCTGCGGAAGGGATTCGGGGTAGCCGACGAGCAGTATCAGAAGGTCATCCTGGGCCGGCTGCACGTGCCGCTGGAGCAGCGGGGCCCGCTGCTGAACCGGTTCGGCCGGCACCGGGTCCAGGCATATGAGTTGACGGCTGACGACGCGCGCCTCTATCGCGAGTACACCGCCTGGCTGGCGCACCGTAACATGCTCGACTTCGACGACCTCGTCACGAAGGCCGAGGAGCTGTTGCGCACGCGCGGGGACGTCGCCGATGCGATCGCGGCGCGCTGGGACTATCTCCTGGTGGACGAGTTCCAGGACGTGAACGCGGTCCAGTACGACTTCCTGAAGCGCCTGGCGGCGCCGCACGGCAACTTCTTCGCCGTCGGCGACGACGAGCAGTCGATCTTCACCTGGACGGGGGCGGACCCCTATGTCCTGGTGCGGTTCGGTCGCGACTACGGGATCGACCGGCCGATCGTGCTGGACAAGAACTGTCGCTGCTCGCGCCAGATCTTCGAGACCGCGCGGCGCGTGCTCGCGCACAATCCCCAGCTGTTCGAGAAGCAGCTCAGCGCGGAGCAGGAGTCGCCGTATGAGGTGACTGCGTTGGCATTCCGAGACGAAGCAGAAGAGGCCTCATGGCTGCTCGACGATCTCCGGGGTGACTGCGCGGCATCCGGCTTGCGATGGGGCGACTACGCCATTCTCTACCGCAAGCACAAGATCGGCGAGTACCTCGAGGGACGGCTGCTGCGCGCGGGAATCCCTTGCCGGCTGGCCCGGGGCCGGTCCTTGGTCGAGGATGATGTCATCAAGTACGTGATCGCCGCGCTGCGGATCGTGCGCGATCCCGACGACCCTATCGCGCTGGAGGCGTTCGCGCGGTGCGTGCTCTCGGCGCACTTCCTCCAGGAACTCGAGGCGGCGATCGGCGCGTCGGGTGATTTCCTCGCTGCCGTACGCGCGCTCGCCCGGCGCCGGCCGGCGCAGCATCCCGACACGAAGAAGCTGTGGCGGCTCGTCTATCAGGTGGAGAACCTCCGCGCCCTCGCCCGGTCGCACGGCGCCTTAGCGCCGCTCGTCGATGAGATTCTCTCGCAGAGCGTCGGGCCGTACCGGAACGCGTTGGAAGAGCGGCACGACGAGCTCACCGATCCGGCCGACAGCCCCGAGGCCGTGCGACTCGCCGGGCGGCTCGCGCCCGTCATCGCAGGCGAGCGCAGTATCGCGATCGCGCCGCACGGCGGCCTCGAGATCGCGTTGCGCGGCATGTTGATGGCGGCCGGCGAGCGCCACCTTCCCTCGGGAGCGGAGGGCGACCTCGTGCTGCGGAGGGCGGACGGGGGCACCAACGGGCTCGCCCTCACCCTGTTCAAGGCGCTGCAACTGTTGCACGCCGAGGGGCTCGATACCGCGCTCGAGCGCTACGTCACCCTCGACTTCGAGACGACGGACAACGACGTGGCGACGTGCGGCGTCGTCGAGATCGGCGCCGCGCGCGTGGTGCAGGGCGAGATCGTGGACCGGTTTCACTCCCTGATTCAGCCATACCGGCCGATCTCGCCGCAGGCGAGCGCGATCCACGGGTACACGGATCGGGACGTCCAGGACGCGCGCTCGTTTGCCGAGGTGTGGCCCGAGTTTCGAGCCTTCGTTGGCGGCGACATCCTCATCGCGCACAACGGACAGCGATTCGACGTTCCCGTGCTGCGGCGGTTGGCGGGCGGATTGGACGGTGTCGAGAGTCTGGTGTTCTACGACACCTATCCGCTCGTCCGGTCGCTGTCACAGGACAGCCCCAAGCAGGAGGACATCGCGCACCGCTTCGGCATTGACGCCGGCCGAGTGCATCACGCCTTGGACGACGCGGTCACGCTGGCCCAGGTCTACCGGGAGCTCGAGCGCCAGCGGGGCATTCGGGCGCGCAAGGCCGTGCTGGTCAACCTGCTCGATTACCTCGGGCTAGCGCTCGCACTCGAGCCCCGCACGGAGCAGGGAGCGGGAAGCAGGGAGCGGGACGTCTTGTTCAAGCTCGCGAAGTTCTACACGCTGGGCCGGTACAGCGATGCGCTGGCGTTCTACGAGATGGAGCGGGAGCGCACCGCTCGAGCCGGGGCGCCTTCCGTCGACGAAGTGATCCAGCGGCTCGGCGGGCGCGCGCTCATGACGCGCCTCCGGGCCGCGCCGGATCCGGCTCAGCGTTACCCCGCGGCGGTGGCCCGCCTGCGGGCGCTGATGGATGAGCCCTCACCCCCTGACCCCCTCTCCCCCATGGGGAGAGGGGGAACACTCAGGGAAAGTATCGATCGCCTGCTCGATCGCGTGGCGCTGTCCACGTCCGAGGGCATCGAGGTCGCGCCCGATCGCGTCAACCTCCTCACGCTGCATTCGACCAAGGGGTTGGAGTTTTCGCGCGTGTACATCGTGGGAGTGGAGGATTACCAGATTCCCGGCTATCGCGAGTCGACGGAGCATCGGCAGGCGGAGATCCAGGAGGCTCGGCGGCTCCTGTATGTGGGGATGACACGGGCGCGGGAGCGGTTGGTGCTGACGCGGGTCGAGCGGCGATTCGGGATGGAGGCGGGGGGGAACAGCTTCCTCGAAGAAATGGGGTTGGCGGTGCAAGGGGTGGGAGCGCCGTGAAGGCCAGCGGAAGGGAGTGATGTCCCTGCAGGTCGTCTTGGCCGATGATCACCCGATGCTCAGGCACGGCGTCCGCGCCCTGCTCGAGCGGCACGGAGTCGAGGTGGTGGCCGAAGCGGCCGACGGCCGGGCGGCGGCCGCCGCGGCGCGCGAGTTCCACCCGGACGTCGCGGTGCTCGACATCATGATGCCGCTCTTGAACGGCATCGACGCCGCGCGCGAGATCGCCGAGACGTGCCCGGACACCCAGGTCGTACTGCTCACCGCGCTCGACCAAGAGCGCCTCGTGACGGAGGCCGTGAGCGCGGGGGTGCGGGGAGTCGTGCTCAAGACCCAGGCGGAGGAGGACCTGGTGCAGGCGATCGAGCAGGTGTCGCGCGGGGGGTTCTACGTGGGCGGGGGCGTCTCGCAAGCCGTGGTGGACGCCTGCCGCGCCGCGGCGGCGCAGGACCGCGGCCGACTGACCCCCCGGGAGCGTCAGGTCGTGCAGCTCGTGGCAGAGGGCAAGTCCACGAAACAGGTCGCCGCGCTGCTCGGGATCACGCTCAAGACGGCCGAGTTTCATCGGGCGCGCGTGATGAAGAAGCTCGACGTCCACGACGTCGCGGGGCTGGTCCGCTACGCCATCCGCGAGGGCCTGATCACACCGTAGCCCGGGTCTTCTCCGGTCCGAGCCAGTAGTTTCCCCGGTTTTTCCCGTGCCGCGCCGTCGCCACATTCGAGCGTGGCTCGTCGCGCACCGTTCATCCGTGCTCCCGTCGTGCTCGTCGCCAACGCGTTCGGCACGTGGCTCAGCCAGGCGCTCGCCAACCTCATCAAGGCGCGGGGCTATCGCGTCGAATTCGTGTTGAGTGGGCGTGAGCTCCTGGACCGGGCGCCGGCGGTGCGGCCCGACGTCGTCGTGCTGGATGCGGACCTGCCGGATCTCGACAGCATCGCGGTGTGCCGCACGCTGCGCCAGAATCGCGCCGCCTGGAGCATGCCCATCATCATGATCACGGCGACGCCCGCGACCAAACAACAGCGCCTCGCGGCGCTCGAAGCGGGGGCATGGGACTACCTGAGCGTACTGCTCAACCCGGAGGAGCTGACCCTGAAGGTCGACGCCATGGCCCGTCTCAAGCTCGAGATGGACCGGGCGTTGGAAGAGAGCGCCGTGGACCCGGCGAGCGGGCTGTACACGATGCGCGGGCTCGAGCGGCGGGCGCGTGAGCTCGCGTCGGACGCGGTGCGCCGGCACGCGCCGCTCGCTTGTGTGGCGCTCGGCATCGGGGTGGACCCGAAGGGCGCAGGCGACGGCGCTGCGCCGCTGCCCGCGGCGACCGCATACGCCGGGCAGGTCCTGGAGGCGAGCCGGCGGACGTGCGATTGCGTAGGGAGTCTCGGCCAGGGAGAATTCGCGGTGCTCGCGCCCGCGACCGCCCCCGAGGGCGCCAAGACGATGGCCCAGCGGCTGTCGCGGGTGATCGAGACGGCGGGACCCCGCCCCGCCGGCGTGCCGCCGCTGCGCGTGCACGCGGGTTACGAAGCCGTCGCGGACGTGCACCAGACCCCGGTTGCGCCTGCGAGCTTCCTCGAGCACGCGGGCACCGCGCTGCATCAGGCTCGGGCTGCGGGAACCGGAGAGCGGGTTCGAGGCTACCGGGCGTAGGGGGCGCGTGCGATCTAGCTGGCAATATGAAGGTCTTGCCGTCGTGAGACGAGTATGAGAAGCCTCTCATAACGCCCCGAGGTGGATCCGCTGCTACACGCAGCAGCGTTACTTCCCGAAAGTGAAACACCGGCACCCACAACTCTCGGGAGGTTTCGCTCCATGACCAAGCACCTCGCTCTCCTCGCGCTCGCCGGCGCGGCACTCGCCGCGTGCGAGCAGAACCGCGGTATCACCAATCCGGCCGCGGCATCGGTCGAGTCACCGCTCGAGGCGCAGCGCGCCGAGGAATTCGGGGACGGCCGTACCGGTCCGCGCGCCGTCTACACGCTCACCAATCAGGTCGCGGGCAACAGCGTCGCCGTGTTCACTCGCGCGGCCGACGGCACGCTCAGCGCCGCGGGTAGCGTCGCAACGGGGGGAACGGGCACAGGCGCCGGGCTGGGGTCGCAGGGCGCGCTCGCCCTGAGTGACGACGGGCGGTGGCTGTTCGCCGTCAACGCCGGCTCGAACGACGTCTCCGTGTTCGACGTCGGCCCGGTGGGGCTGGCGCTCGCCAGCCGCACCGCGTCGGGCGGCACGCTGCCCATCAGCCTGACCGTGCACGGCCACGTGCTGTACGTGCTGAACGCGGGCGGTACCGGCAACATCTCGGGCTTCACGGTGGGATCGGGCGGCGCGCTCACACCGATCGCGGGCGCCACCCTGGCCCTCTCGGGTTCGAACGTCGGACCGGCCGAGGTGCAGTTCAGCCCCGACGGCAGCCGCCTCGTCGTCACCGAGAAGACCACCAACCGGCTCGACGTGTACGCCGTGGACGCCAACGGCGTGGCGAGCGGGCCGACCACGACCGCCTCCGCCGGCGGTACGCCGTTCGGGTTCGCCTTCGGCCATCGCCACGACCTGTTCGTGTCCGAAGCCGCAGGCTCGGCCTCGTCCTACGTGCTGGACGCGAGCGGCAACGTCACGCTGGTGAGCGGCGCCGTATCCACCCACCGGGGTGCGCCCTGCTGGGCCGTCGTCACCGCGGACGGACGCTTCGGCTTCACCGGCAACGGCGCCGGGTCGGTGTCGGCCTTTGCCATCGCGCCGGACGGCGCGATCAGCCTGGTGGATGCCGACGGCGGCACCGCCGTCATCGGCGCTGGCGTGAACGACATCGCGCTGAGCAACAACAGCCGCTACCTGTACGTGCTGCAGGTCGGCGGTGCCCAGGCGATCCACGCGTTCCGAATCCAGGCGGACGGGCACCTCACGGCGCTCGGCCCGATCGCCGGACTACCGGCGGGGACGCGGGGACTCGCGGCGTTCTAATAGGCGCTGCTTCTCGAGTGGGTTAACCCCGGGGCACCGCCCCGGGGTCAGCCGCCCATGAGTGGCTACTAGGCGCGGCTGACCCCGGGCGCAAGCCCGGGGTTGAGCCCAAACCCCATTTCCTATGTCGCCCCCACCCCCGGCAACCACAGCGTAAACGTACTCCCCTCCCCCGGTGCGCTCGCGACCGTGATGTGGCCGCCTTGCAGCTCGGCAAACAGCCGCGCGATCGCCAGGCCCAGGCCACTCCCCCCCAGGTCCCGGCTGCGCGACTGATCGACGCGGAAGAAGCGGTCGAAGATCCGCTCCACATGCTCGGGCGGGATGCCAGGCCCCGTGTCTCGCACGCTCACGCCCACCATCTTCCCGTCGGTCTCGAGCGCGAACGTGATGCTGCCGGTGGGCGTGTAGCGGACGGCGTTGGAGGCGAGGTTCAAGAGGATGTGGCGCGTACGATCGGCGTCGCCCAGCGCCCAGCGCCGTGGCGACGGCGTCGCCTGCACCGCGAGATCTCTCCCGAGGGCCATCGCTTCCGTGATCTCCCGCACCTCGTCCACCACCGCCGTGAGCTCGAAGGGGGCGTGCGCGAGCGCCAGCTGGCGGTTCTCGCCGCGGGCGATGAGCAGCAGCTCTTCCACCAGCTTGGCCGTCTGGTCGAGGACGCGCTCCATCGCCCCCAGCGCGTCGCGCGTCTCCGCCTCGGTGCGGCCCTCGGCCGCCGCCCACTGCACCTGGGCGCGCAGGTGGGTGAGCGGCGTGCGCAGCTCGTGACTCGCGTCCGCCGTGAACGCCTCGAGGGCCCGATGCGCGCGGTCCACCCGCTCCAGCATGCGGTTGACCGAGTCCGCGAGCTCCGTGACTTCCGCCTGTCCCGTCGGGCTGGTGAGGCGTGTGCCCAGCTCCGCCGGACCGATGGCGCGCGTCTCTCGGGCGACGCGCTCGAGCGGGCGCAGCGCGCCGGCCACGGCCTGACGGGCGCCCCGGGCGACGACGAGCCCCGCGCCGGGGAGCAGCAGCGCCGCCGCGGCCGCGAGCGCGCCCAGCGCGACGACGTACGATTCCCGGCTCGCCACGACGTAGATGTCGAATGCACCCGCCGCGCGGTGCAGCACGCGGTAACGCCAACGCGCCCGCTCCGCGATCGCGGCGAGCAGCGCCTGGCGCACGTCGTCCGGGGAGGCGCTCGCCGGCAGGCCCTCGAGGCGCCTGGCGGGCATGTCGGGCGACACGAAGTACACGTCCTGCTTCCCGCCAGCGCCGGTGGTCGTGCGTGTGATGACCACCTGGCCCCCCATGGCGACGAGGCGGTCCGCGAGCGCGGCGGGCATGACGCCTCCGGGCTCGCTGGTCGAGTCGCGGTAGGCGCCGAGCAGCGACTGGGTGAGGTCGGCCGAGTGCTCGAGCGAGCGCCGCAGCGCCATTTCCGCAGCCATGGCGAACAGCGCGACCACTAGCAGCGCGTACCCCGCCAGCCCCGTCCAGGCCACGCGCGTAAACCGCCGCGTGAGCACCGTGCCGAGCCGGCGCTCGCTCACGGCGCGCTCGCTTCCCTGTCGAGCCGGTACCCGACGCCCCGCACGGTGCGGATCGGCGCCGTCCGGCTCCCGAAGCTCAGCTTCTTGCGGAGGTAGTTGACGTACACGTCCACCACGTTGGTCTCGGGATCGAACTGGTAGTTCCACACCGCTTCGGCGATGCGGGAGCGGGACACCGAGCGGCCAGCGTTGCGCATCAGGAACTCGAGCAGCGCGAACTCGCGCGGGCTCAGATCCACCACGCGCTCGGCCTGCGTGACCCGGCGCGTGAGCGGGTCGAGGACCAGATCGCCCACCTTGAGGGTGGCGTCCTGGTGCCGCAACTCGGCGCGGCGAATCAGCGCGTGGACCCGCGCGAGCAGCTCCGGCAGGTCGAACGGCTTGGTGAGGTAGTCGTCCGCGCCGCCTTCCAGGCCGCGCACCCGCGCCTCGAGCTCGTCGCGGGCGGTGAGCAGCAGGACCGGCGTGAACACGCCGCGCGCCCGCAGCTCCGAGACGACACTGAAGCCGTCCCGCCCCGGCAGCATCACGTCGAGCACGATGCAGCCGTACGTCCCGCCCAGGGCGCGCTCGAGGGCGCGGTCCCCGGTGTCGGCCTCGGTGACGCCGTAGCCTTCTTCCCGGAAGGCCTTGCTCAGGAATCGCCGCAGCTCACGGTCGTCCTCGACGAGGAGAATCTGCACGCAGCCAAACCTACGGCGCGACGGCCGGCCCGGGGAGTGTGAGCCCGGTGAGAAAGCTCTAAGAATGA
>MNEL01000041.1 GCA_001917665.1 Gemmatimonadetes bacterium 13_1_40CM_69_22
GCACTTGCGCGACCGCGTCGTACGGCACGGGCTCAGCATCGGTTTGCCCGCCCGGCGCCGGGTCGTCGAGGCCGAACGGGTTGTTGAAGTACGATCCGTCCAGTGAGATGTTGTTGTACAACCAGTTTCTGCCCGAGAAGCTGTAGTTCCCATCGTTGCGCGGGTCGACCCGAATCAGATCGCGCGTGCTGCGCTTGATCGAGGGCAGCAGAGCCACCTTCTCCGGATCGATGAACGTCGCCGCCCCCGTGCGCCCGGGGTTGAGCACCGGGTCGCGCTGTCCGGCCGCTTCGACGGCTTCCAGCTCGATCGCTTGGGGTTCGAGCGCAAAATCGACGCGGAGGTCCTGCCCGAGGCTCAGGAAGACGCCGTCCTGGGCGTGGGACTTGTACCCGATACGGGTAGCCGTCACGCGATACGGCCCGCCGACTCGCATGTTGGGGACGTTGTACGCCCCACCTGCCCGCGTGACGGCTCGGTATTGCGTGCCGCTGGGGACGTGCACCGCCACGACCGTCGCATCGGCCAGCGGGGTTCCGTCCTGGGCGGCGACGACGCCGCTCATCGCGGCCGTGGTCACTCCTTGTCCGAGCAGCGTCGCTGGGATGCACAGCAACGCGCCCAGCAGCAGCGCGCGCCACGCCGGGAGCAACAGGCTGGTGGGCTTCACACAATCCTCCCTTGCAGCGGGTGATGGCAGAGGTGCTTCAACGCACGCAGGTCCCGACACCGGGCAGGAGGTTCACAAGGGCGCGGCAGAATTAGCACAGGAATGAGACAGGCGCAAGCGGGCGCGAGCGCCCATCTTTGAGCCATGCAGAATCCCGACATCGCCCGCGTGTTCGACGAGGTCGCCGATCTCCTCGAGATCCAGGACGCCAACCCCTTCCGGGTGCGCGCCTACCGCAACGCCGCTCGTACGATCCGCGACTTCCCCGAGCCGATCGCCGCGCTGGTGCGCTCCCACACCAAGGCCTTGACCGAGATCCCCGGCATCGGCGAGGACCTCGCCGAAAAAATCACCGCTATCGTGACCACCGGTGAGCTGCCGCTCCGCAAGCAGCTCGCCGCCAAGCTCCCCCCGGGGCTGCTCGACCTGTTGCGCATTCCCGGTCTCGGGCCCAAGCGCGTGAAGCTGCTCCACAAGAAGTTGAAGGTGAAGTCGGCGACGGACCTGGCTGCCGCACTCGCCAAGCACCGGATCCAGAAGCTCAAGGGCTTCGGGCCCAAGATCGAGGAGAAGATCCGCACCGGGCTCGGCGTCGCCGAGCAGAGCGAGCGGCGCTTGCTGTTGCACGAAGCCGAGACGGCGGCCAATGCGATCGTCGCGTACCTGCAGGCGAGCGGCGGGGTCGCGCAGATCGAGGTCGCCGGAAGTTACCGCCGGCGGCGCGAGACGATCGGGGACCTGGACATCCTCGTCACGTCCGGCGACAGCCCCAAAGTGATGGAGCGCTTCGTCTCCTACGACGAGGTCGCCGACGTGGTCTCGCAGGGTGAAACGCGGTCCAGCGTGAAGCTGCGCAGCGGGCTCCAGGTCGACTTGCGGGCCGTCGAGCCCGCCGCCTACGGCGCCGCGCTGCAATACTTCACCGGGTCGAAGGCGCACAACGTGGAGCTGCGCAAGGTCGCTCAGGAGCAAGGGTACAAGCTCAACGAGTACGGCCTGTTCAAGGGCACGCGCCGCGTGGCGGGCAAGACCGAGGCGGAGATCTACGCCAGGCTCGGCCTCGACTGGATGCCACCCGAGCTGCGCGAAGCACGCGGCGAGATCGCCCTCGCCCGCGAGCACAGGCTCCCCCGGCTCGTCGAGCTCGCGCACATCCGCGGCGACCTCCAGATGCACACGAGCGCGACCGACGGCAAAGGGACGATCGCCGAGATGGCCGAGGCGGCGCGGACCTTAAAGTACGAATACATCGCCATCACCGACCACTCGAAGCGGGTGACGATGGCACGCGGGTTCGACGCCAAGCGCCTGCGGCAGCAGTGGAAGGCGATCGACGAGTGGAACGCGAGCGCGCACGGTTTCACGATCCTGAAGAGCGTGGAGCTCGATATCTTGGAGACCGGCAAGCTCGACCTTCCCGACGACGTGCTCGCCGAGGCGGATTACGTGGTGGCGACCATCCACTATGGGCTCAATCAGACGGAGCGGGAACTGACGGGCCGCCTGGTGGGCGCGGCACAGCACCGCTGGATCGACGCGATCGGACACCCCACCGGCCGGCTGCTCGGCAAGCGGCAGCCCTACCTGCTCGACTTCGACGCGCTCGCCCGCGCCGCGGCCGGCGCGGGGTGCTTGCTCGAGTTGAACGGACACCCCGAGCGGATGGATCTCCCCGACACGCTCGCCGCCGCCGCGAAGCAGCACGGCGTCCGCTTCGTCCTGTCCACCGACAGCCACCAGCCGAACAACCTGCCGTTCATGAAGTACGCCGTAGATCTGGCGCGGCGGGCCTGGCTCGAGGCGGGCGACATCGTGAACACGCGCCCGTTGGCGGAGTTTCGGAAGGCGCTTAAACGCGCGCGAGAAAGTCGCTAGACAGCAGCAGCTGGATCACCGGCGCGAAGCTCTTGCGGTGATGGGGGGTGAAGCCGTAGTCCGCGAGCGCACTCAAGTGCTCCGGTGTGCCGTACCCCTTGTTGCTCGCCCAGGCGTACAACGGGTGTCGCACGGCGAGCAGCTCCATCAAGTGGTCTCGCACCGTCTTCGCGATCACCGATGCGGCGGCGATCGAATGGCAGCGGGCGTCGCCGTCGATGATCGCCTGGTGGGGGCACCCGAGCTCGGGGACCGGAAGGCCGTCGACGAGGACCAGGGCGGGCGAGCAGCCGAGCCGGGCGAGTGCCCGCCGCATGGCGAGGATCGAGGCGCGCCGGATGTTGATCCGGTCGATTTCGCGCACGCTCGCGGCCCCCACGGCCACGGCGAAGGCCCGGGCGCGCACCACGCGGGCGAGCCGCGCGCGCTGCACCGGCGCCAGCAGCTTCGAATCGCGCAGGCCGCGGATCGGCGGGCAGAATTCGACACCGGCGACGAGTCCGCTGCCTCCGCTCCCCGCCTCCCAGAGCGCGCGTTCGCGCTCGAGCGAGGGGCGGGGGCCTCTCACGCCTGCTGTTGCTCCGTCTCGGGGACGACGACGCCGCGCTTCTCCCGGATCCGAGCCGCCTTACCCGCGAGCCGTCGCAGGAAGTACAGCTTGGCGCGACGCACGCGGCCCTTGCGGACGAGCTCGATTTCGGCGATGGCGGGCGAGTGCAGCGGGAAGATGCGCTCCACCCCCACGCCCGCCGAGATCTTGCGCACGGTGAAGGTGGCGTTGATCCCCGCGCCGCGGCGGCCGATGCACACGCCCTCGAAGGCTTGCAGCCGCTCTTTGTCGCCCTCGCGCACGCGCACCATCACCCGCACCGTGTCGCCCGGATCAAAAGCGGGAAGGTTGGTCTTCAACCCTTCCCGCTCGATCGCCCTCAGTCGGTCCATACCCTCACCCTCGATCCTCATATCGGGCCCACAGGTCGGGCCGCCGGTCACGCGTCAGGCGCTCGGCTTGCGCCGCCCGCCACGCCGCGATCTTCTCGTGGTCGCCGCTCAACAATACCGCCGGGACATCCATTCCGCGATAGCTCGGCGGCCGCGTGTAGCTGGGCGGGCTCAACAATCCATCGTAATGCGAATCCGTCGCCGCCGATTCGTGATCGCCCAGCGCCCCGGGGAGCAGCCGCACTACGGCGTCGATCACGCACAGCGCCGCGGGCTCGCCCCCCGACAGCACGAAATCGCCGAGCGACAGCTCTTCCGCCCCCAGCCCGTCCGCGACCCGCTGGTCCACGTCCTTGTAATGGCCGCACAGCAACGTCAGCTCCCGGCCCAGCGAGAACCGCACCGCGTCGTCGTGCGTGAAAGGCCGCCCCCGCGCCGACAGCAGCACGATCGGCGGGCCGGCGCGCAGATCCTCCACCGCCTCGAAGAACGGCTCCGGCTTGAGCACCATCCCGGCGCCGCCCCCATAGGGATAGTCGTCCACCGTGTGGTGCCGGTCGCGCGTGTACTCGCGCAGTTGCACGACCCGGTACCGCGCCAGCCCCTGCTCGGCGGCCCGGCCCAGGATGCTGACCTGGAGCGCCGCGTGAAACACCTCGGGGAAGAGCGTGACGACGTTAAGCGTCAGCATCGGCCTCTTCCACGGCGACGAAGTGGTCCCGCCACGGCTCCACCACCGCGCGCGACGTGACCCCGACGAACCCGAGCAGCCACTCGCGGTGGTAGGCGCGCCGCCGCGCCACGATCAGCGGCCCCGCGACGACCTGCCGCGCCTCGTTCACCACGTACAGCCGCGTCTGCGGCACGAACACCGTGCCGGGATTTTCCACCAGGGGGAAGATCGACACCTCCCCCCGCTGCCCGTGCGGCTTGCGCAGCCGCCCGACTAGGCGGGCCGTTTCCCCAACACTCCGGCCTTCTTGAAGAGCGAGCGCACCGTGTCCGTCGGGAGCGCGCCCTTGTCGAGCCACGCCCGCGCCTGCTCTGCGTCGACCTTGAGGTCGGCCGGGTTGGTGCGCGGGTTGTAGTGCCCGATCGTCGTCACGAAGCGCCCGTCCCGGGGGGATCGCTGGTCGGCGATCACGATGCGGAAGTAGCTCTGCCCCTTCCGTCCCACGCGCCGCAGTCGAATGCGAGTTGCCATGTGCTCAGATCCTTTTCAGTAGCTGCTTCATCTGCTGGAACTGCCCCAGCAGGCGGTTGACTTCCTGCACCGGCCGGCCCGCGCCCTTCGCGATCCGCAGGCGCCGCGACCCGGTGAGGATCGCCGGCTCGGCCCGCTCTTCCGGCGTCATCGACAGGACGATCGCCTCGACGTGCTTGAGCCGCTTGTCGTCGGCGCCCACCGCCTGCAGGGCCTTCGCGTTCACGCCCGGCAGCAACGAGAGCACCTGCTTGAGCGGCCCCATCGCCTGCATCTGCTTCAGGGCGACGAGGAAGTCTCCGAGATCCATCCCCTTTTTCGAACGCGCCTTCCGCTCGAGCCGCTGCGCCGCCTCGCCGTCCATCACGGTCGCCGCCTTCTCCACCAACCCCACCACGTCGCCCTGCCCCAGGATCCGACCCGCCATCCGTCCTGGGTCGAAGGGCTCGAGCGCGTCCAGCTTTTCTCCGACGCCGACGTACTTGATCGGTACGCCGGTCGCGCCGTGGATCGACAGAGCCGCGCCGCCGCGCGCGTCACCGTCGAGCTTGGTGAGAATCACCCCCGTGAGCCGCACGGCCGCGTGGAACCCCTGCGCAATCCGCACCGCGTCCTGGCCGCTCATCCCGTCCGCCACGAGCAGCACCTCCCGGGGGTCGACGGCTCCCCGTAGAGCGCGCAGCTCGTCCATCATCGCCGCGTCGATCTGCAGCCGCCCCGCCGTGTCCACGATGACGGTGCGGCAGCGTCCCTGCTCGGCGGCCCGCAGAGCGTCGCGCACCAGCTCGACCGCCCCGTCCGGGGATTGTAGGGGCACAGCATGCTGCGCCCCTACACCACCTGGTCCATGTTCCGCCGCCCCGAACACGGGCACCCCCACCTGCACGGCGAGTTGCCGCAGCTGTTCCGCCGCCGCCGGTCGATACACGTCCGCCGCGACGAGGCACGGAGCCTTCTGTTCCAGCTTCAGCCGCCGGGCGAGCTTCGCCGCGGTCGTGGTCTTCCCCGATCCCTGCAGACCCACGAGCAGGATCACCGTGGGGCCCACGGATGCGAACTGTAGGGGCGCAGCATGCTGCACCCCTACCAGCCGTCCGTCGGGTCCGACGTCGGCCCCCAGCATCCGCGCCAGCTCGTCGTGCACGAGCTTCACGACCTGCTGGCCGGGGCTCACCGACGTGATCTGGAGCGCGCCGACCGCCCGCTCGTGCACCCGCTCGACGAAGCCGCGCGTCACTTCGAAGCCCACGTCCGCCTCGAGCAGGTGGCGGCGGATCTCGCGCAACGCCTCGGTGACGTCGGCCTCTGAGAGCACGCCGCGCCCCGTGAGACGCTTCAGGACCGCGGTGATCTGCTCCGAGAGGGCCGTAAACATAAGCCAACAAAACTAGTTAGCGAGTTGGCGGAATCATAGGGGGAGGGTTTATCGGCTTTTCGCGATCATGATCTGCGGCACGCTCCGCCATCCTGCCCATCCCACCGGCGCGTCTATCAGCCGCACCAGCGATCGACCGTCGATGGTGAGTCGCTTGATTTCCCACCGTCTGGCCGCCGCTGCGTCCGACCGCCTCCGGGCCCAGGCTCGCTCCAGTCCCTTTTCAAATCGCGCCGCTGCGGCGGAGTTGTCCCAGGCCGAGTACCACACCAGCGCCTCGAACGCCGGTCCCAGGATGCGATAGCGGTCGCCGCCCCAGCCGCCGGCGAGCCACGCCGCCTGGTCCTCCGTACTGTCGTCGAGCAGCTGCGCGAACAGCAGCCGGATCTCGAATTCGCCGAGGTCGTCCTCGTAGCGCACCGTGTCGGGCGACGGTGCGACGAACGCGAGCTCGAGCGGCGTGTCGCCCGCGGCATAGCGGTCGGGATGCAGGATCTGCTCGGTGGACACGGGCATCGCCGCCCCGTACGGCTGCCGGCCGGGGTGGGTCGTGTCGAACCAGCGAACGAAGTCGGCGCCCGCCAGGTACGGGAAGATCAGCGTCTCGCGCAGCCAGCGGGGCGCGTGCGCAAAGGCGGGCATGCGCCGCTGCTGGGCCATCGTGGCCAGACGCGCCTCCCAGAAGCTGGGGAGCTGCTCGAGGCGCTGCTCGGGCATCATCACGAGCGTCTGTACCAGCGTGGCCTGGCCTTCGAGTACGGCCTGCGCGGCGCCCCGGCGGTCATTCGCGTGCTTCAGCTCGAGCAGCGAATCGAGGTTGACGTATTGGCCCTGCAGAGCGTGCACGAGCTCGTGCGTGACGCTGGTTCGCACAATGAACGAGTCGATGTCCGTCGGCACATAGAGGGTGTTCGAGTCGGGATCGAAGTAGCCGCCGATCTGCTCGGTGAGGACGTCCGCAAACGATTCACGCAGGTCGAGCGAATCGGGCACGAAGCCGAAGAGGCGCAGCGTCGCCTGCAGCCCGGCGAGCTCCGCGGGCGGGAGATCCTCGTTGAACTTGTGGACGATGTAGTCGCGCACCTGATTCCGGCTGCGGGGCGCGACCGCGGGATCGCGTTTGAACTTGAGCCCGGTCACCTGCTCGAGCGCGGGCATCCGTTGGTGCACCAGCTCGCGCAACGCGCTCTGGCGCTGCACCGCCTCCGCCCGATCGCGACACCCCAGGACGACGCCGGCGGCGGCGAGCGCTGCCCCGGCGCCGCGCAGCCGCTTCATTCTTGCCACTCGATGCTCTTCCCGACCGACGCCCCGACCGCGCGGGCGATATCCTGGCCGCGTACGACGATCCCCTGGTGCTCCAGCTCTTCGCGGAGCAGCTGGTCGAGTTCGGCGCGCCGGTCGGCCAGGGTCGGGGAAGGACGGGGCATGACGGGGGAAGACGGGGCAGGTTGCACACGGACGCCCCCTTCCCCGTCTTTCCCCGTCTTTCCCCGTCCTTCTCCGCCGAGCATCTTCTCGATCTCCACCCCGATCCGCTCCAGCATCGGAAATATCTCCGCCACCAGGTCTTCGGCCGGCTCCGTTGCCGGGGTTTCGTGGGTCAGCCCCCGTCGGATCATCGCGTCCACCTTGCGCCGCTCGCGGATGAGGTGGTCGAGCGCGGGCGACACCTGCGCCGCGGCCTGGGCGTGGGCGCACGCTTCGTCCAGCACGTCGATCGCCTTGTCCGGGCGGGCGCGCTCGGGGACGAAGCGGTCGGTGAGCACGATCGCAGCCTTGAGGGCGTCGTCGGTGATCGCAACGGCGTGGTGCCGTTCGAGGCGCGGCCGCCGCGCCACCAGCACCTCCCACGTCTGGATGGCGTCCAGCTCCTCGACGACGACCGGCTGGAACCGCCGTTCGAGCGCCGGGTCGCCCCGGATCCATTTGTCGTACTCACCGCCGGTCGTCGCGCCGATAATGCGGATGTCGCCGCGCACCAGCGCGGGCTTCAGCATGTTGGCCGCGTCCATCGCGGCCCCGAGGGCCGTGCCTTGGCCGATGAGGTTGTGCAACTCGTCCACGAACAGGATCAGGTCGGGGTCGGCCGAGAGCTCGCGCACCAGCTTGCGGATCCGCTCTTCGTACTGGCCGCGGAACGCCGTCCCCGCGAGCAGCGCCACGTGATCCAGGGCGACGAGCCGCGCGTCCTTCAACGCGGGCGGGACGTCGCCGCCCGCGATGCGCTGCGCCAACCCCTCGACGATAGCGGTCTTTCCGACGCCTGCCTTGCCGATCAACGCCGGGTTGTTCTTGCTGTGCCGCAGCAGGATGTCCACCACGCGGGCAATCTCCGCGTCCCGGCAGCGGACCGGCTCCAAGTCGCCACGTCGCGCCTGCACGGTGAGGTCGACGCCGACGCGGTCGAGCACCGCCCCCGAGTCGAACAGCCCTTCGAACGGATCGCCCATCCGGTCACCCCGCCCGCAGGAACCGCAGGTACCAGTCGATGATGGCGTCGCGGAACACGAACACGACGGCCGCCCCCATGGCGAGGAATACCCCGAACGGGACGTGGCGCTTCTTGCCCCGGAGCAGGAGCGGGACGTACACCAGGCTGCCGAACACCGACGCCGCGAACACGGTCAGCAGCACGCCCTTCCAGCCGACGAACGCGCCCACCATCGCCATCATCTTGATATCACCGCCCCCCATCGCCTCTTCCCCGAAGACCCACCGCCCGGCGACGCCGACCGCGTACAGTAGCGCGAAGCCCGTCGCCGCCCCGAGCACTGCTTCCTTGAACCCCGGCACGCCCGCCGTGAGGGAGGCGCCCAGTCCGATGATCAGACCGGCCCAGTTGTATTCGTCGGGGATCAGGTAGTGGCGGGCGTCGGTCACGGCGATGCCGAGCAGGATCGTCCCCAGGAGCGCGGCGGCGAGGAAGTGAACGGTCGGTCCGTAGGCCACCATCGCCGCGATCCACACGACCCCGACGACCGCCTCGATGATCGGGTATTGCAGCGAGATGGGGTGTCCGCACCGGCGGCATCGGCCGCGCAGCAGCAGCCACGAGACCACGGGGATGTTGTCCCGCCACGCGATCGGCTGCCGGCAGCTCGGACAAGTGGAGGGGGGGTGGAAGAGGGAGCGCTGCTTCTTGTCTTCCTTCGCCAGGCGCAGGATGCAGACGTTCAGGAAGCTCCCGAAGCAGAGCCCGAGGAGAGCGGCTCCGACGAGCAGGATCGGATCAACGACCACGCGTCACCTCGAAGAGGAGAATGCCCGCCGCGACCGCGACGTTCAGCGACTCGGCGCCCTGGGCGAGGGGGATCGCCACACGCTTCGCGGACACCGCGTTGAGCTGCGGCCGGATGCCTGCGCCCTCGTTGCCGACGATCACCGCGATCGGCCCTTCTGACTTCCCCTGTCCGCCTTCCCCCCACGCCCGCGGCAGCGGCACGCCGTCGGCGGCGGCGGCCCACAAGGTCACGCCGTGTCGGCGCGCCCACGCGATGAAGCCGGTATCGTCGAGCGGCACGACCGGATGGCGGAAGGTCGCGCCCATCGCGGCGCGCAGCGCCTTGGGGTTGAGCGTGTCGGCGGTGCCGCGCAGGACGACGGTGCCCGCCGCGCCCAGGGCGTGCGCGGTGCGGATGAGCGTGCCCACGTTCCCCGGGTCCTGCACGCCGTCGATGACCAGCGCCGTGCTGCGCACTCCACCGAGCGCGATGTCGTCGGCCGCCCAGGTGCGAGGTTCGACCACCGCGACGATGCCCTGCGGCGCATCCGTGTCAGCGACCTCGGCGAGGGCGCGCGCCGAGCCCTCTTCCACGGGCACGGCGTGCCGCTCCAGCTCCACCACCAGCTCGCGGCCGCGCGTCGTGCGGGCCAGGTCCGGGGCGACCAGGGCGCCACGGAAGGTCAGGCCCGCCGCGAGCGCTTCCTCCACGAGGCGCACCCCCTCGATCAGGGCGAGCCCGCGACGGCCGCGCGCCTTGCGCCGTTGAAGATCGCGGATCGTCGACTGCAGATTACTGGCAATGGGTCTCCTCACGCGTTCGGGCCCGCCTCCGAGTCATCAATATGCGAAGAAGCGACGCCGGAGTCTGCCCCTCCGTCGCCGCGGACACGGGCGCCTGACGGGGCCCGTGTGAAGATCGCCCTCACCATCGCCGGTTCCGATTCGGGCGGCGGGGCCGGCGTCCAGGCCGATCTGAAAACGTTCCACCAGTTCGGCGTGTTCGGCACGAGCGTGATCACCGCCGTCACCGCCCAGAACACCCTGGGCGTCCGGGCATGGCAGGCGCTTCCGGCCGCGCTCGTCACCCAACAGATCGACGCGCTGGCCGACGACCTTCCCCCGGCGGCCGTGAAAAGCGGCATGCTCGGCTCGGCAGAGCTGGTCGAAACCGTGGCGGCGGGGATCGCCGGCCGGCGGCTGCCGAATTACGTGCTCGATCCGGTCATGATTGCGACGTCGGGCGACCGGTTGCTGAATGCGGACGCCGAGCAGCTGATCGCGCGGCGTCTCGTGCCGCTCGCGCGGCTCGTCACGCCCAACCTGGCCGAAGCCGCGATTCTCGTGGGCACCGACGTGCGGAACCGAGCCGACATGGAGCGTGCCGGACGCGCGCTCGTGCAGCTCGGCGCCACAGCCGCCCTGATGAAGGGCGGCCATCTCGCGGGAGACGAGATCGTCGACGTGCTCGTGAGCGACGGCACGGTACGACGCTTCACCCGCGCGCGGCTCGACACGACCTCGACCCACGGCACCGGCTGCACCCTCTCGGCGGCGATCACCGCTGGGCTGGCCCACGGCCGGCCGCTCGAGCGCGCCGTCGAGGATGCGCTCGACTTCGTGCACCGCGCGATGGCCGCCGCCCCCGGGCTGGGCAAGGGACACGGACCGCTGAACCATTTCGTGCCCGCGCCGCCGCGGCCCCCGACGGATGGGTGGTAGGGGGATGGGGCACGCGATTGATGAAGCGCGCGCCAGAATGATGTCGTGAACGCCTGTCGTCGCTCCTAGGTTCGGTTCGTGGACCTTGAGCGAGCTTCCCGAGCTCCCCTTCGAGTCTCTCACGCACGACGGTCGATCAGACTGCAGGGATATGATTACTCGCGCCCGGGAACCTATTTCGTCACGCTCTGCACGCGAGATGACAAGCCCATGTTCGGACGATTGATCGCGAAGCGCGTCCGCCTCAGTGCTGCCCGGCAGGGCTGCCAGAAAGTGCTGGCTCGAGATCCCGAAACACTTCACCAATGTCACCTTGGACGCCTTCGTCATGATGCCTGATCACCTGCACGGGATCGTCACCATCACCGATAGCCTGGATCGGAACGGTGTATGGGCGCAGCATGCTGCGCCCCTACAACGCATAGGACGGTCAGCGCTGCTGGCGGGACCGCAGGGTCCTGCGCGGGGCTCGCTCGGAGCGATTGTGCGAGGTTCAAATCCGCCGCCACGCAGCGAATCAACGAAGTGCGACACACACCAGGACGGTAGGTGTGGCAACGCAATTACTATGACCGCATCATCCGAGACGACCGGGAACTGCAGCGAGCGCGACGTTATGTGTTGCTAAATCCGAGTCGCTGGAAGGGCGCGGGCGAGCGTTGACGCCCCGCCCCTTCCTCACCGCCCGCTGGTCGAACCTCGTCCTCCTCACCTTCGCAGCTCCCGAGGACCTGGTGCGGGCGCAGCTCGCCCCCGGTATCGAACCCGACCGCTGGAACGGGAAGGCGCACGCCAGTCTGGTGGCGCTCGAGATGCACGACGTGCGGGTGCGCGGCTGGCGCATCCCCGGCTTCGCCGCCCACCCACAGGTGAACTTCCGGGTCTACGCCAGGCACGGAGCGCAACCCGCCGTGGTGTTCGTGCGCGAGCTCGTCCCCAGCCGCATCATCGCGGCGGTCGGGCGCCTCCGCTACGGGGAGCCGTTCCAGGCCGCCCGGATCTCAGCACGCGTCGTCGAGGGCACGGACAGCGTCTGCGCGGAATACCGCTTCGGGCTCGATGCACCGCGCCATCGCATCGTCGTCACGGGGTCGCGCGACCACGCCGTTCCGGCCGCGGCAACGTTCGAGTACTACCTCACACAGCGCACCTACGGCGTTCGCACCGCCCGGCACGGGCGGCCGCGAGCGTTCCGCGTGGAGCACGTACCCTGGGCCGTCCGGAGAGTCGAGAGCGTGGATTATGCCGTGGACTTCGCGGCGCTGTACGGGCCTGAGTGGGAAGTCTTGAACCACAGCAGACCCGTTTCCACTATCTTCGCGGTTGGATCAGACGTCTCGGTGTATCCGCCCAAGATGGACAGACGCTGAGGTAGACGCCCAGATGCCGAGACGCTGAGTGGATATTCGGATCCACTCAGCGTCTCGGCATCTCAGCGTCTACCTCGGCGTCCACACGTCTAGAGCGCCGTTATGGATTCCACCAGTACGTGACTTTCACCAGGAAGATGTTACTCGCCTTGGCGTGCAGCAGCCGATCCATCGACTGGCGGAACTGGAAGTCCCCGATGTTCTCGTCGTCCGAGCGGCTCTGCGTCCACACGAAGAAGATCGTCGAGCCCGGCAGGTACTCCCAGCGCAGCACGGCGTTCCCGCGCAGCGAGACGAAGTTGAAGTTTGGATCGCCGAACGTGAGCGAGTCGGTCGCGTTGCTCGTGATCGGGTGCACCACGTAGCTCCCGTCGGGTGCGCGCGTGATCGTGCCCGCATCCCGCCCGTACACGTTGAAGTCGAACGTGCGGGGACGTGCCACGTCCTTGAAGTCGCCGTACCGGCCTGCGGAGATCAGCGGCTGCGCGTACACCTGCAGCGACAGCGCCGGGCTGTAGGTCCAGTTCAAACGGATTCCGGCCGAGAGCTCGGTCTGGTGCAGCGTCCCGAAGACGTAGCGGTTCCCGAACGTCGCAGTCGCCGCCGGGTCCGCGAACGTCCCGACATACTGTACCGGCGTCACTTCGCGGAACAGATTCGGGCCGACGCTCAAGAGCACGTTGGACGCTGGCCGAAAATCGACACTGGGCGAGAGGTACCAGTTCCGGTCGCTCTCCGCCTGGTAGGTCCCGGACTGGAAGTTGATCACCCACGCCTTCCGACTGTCCGATTGCCAACCGAGGTCCACCTGGTAACCGGGGGGATTCAAGGTCAGCGGGCCGCCGCGGGTGCGCCGGTTGTTCACGGTCCAGGGGTTGTACGCCAGGTCCCAGTTGAACTGATGGTAGTTGAGCAGTTGCAGGGTGCCGAATTGGAAGACACCTGACCAGTTGATGTTGCCGTCCCAATCGTAGTTGCGGAAGACGGCTCCGCCCAGCTCCGCGTAGCGGAACACTTTGCCGGGCTTGGTCCAGTCGTGGCCGGCGCCCACGTGCATGTTGACCACTCCGGTGCGCCACAGGAAGCCGAGGTCGTGCACGTCGAACTGCGGGGCGATCACCCCGATCGCCGAGTTCGAGAACCAGTTGCCCTTCTGCTTGTTCAGGTAGACCCGGGCCGCCCAGCCGGTGAGCGACGTGGCGGTCGAGTCCACACGCACATGCCCGGCGTCCGGCTGCTGGAAGTAGTGCCGCGGGTTCTCCTGCACCGCGGTGATACGAGCGGCGCTCCCGTCGATGCGTGACGCGCCGACCCACCCGGTGACCACCCACCGCTTGTCGTGATCGAGGAACGTCCACCCGTCGGCGCCCCAGACCAACGAGCGCGAGTTGACGTCCGCGCGCAGCGTGGGATCCTGGAACCCGCGCGCCGCCACCGTGCTCATGACACCTAGCCCCTGGCGGCCGTCGGGGAATTCCTTCTGCACGCGGAACACTCCGTAATAGCTGAGCGGTTCGACTTCCTTCTTGAACAGCGTCCCGGCCGTGTCGAGCCGGGCCGTCTCCCGGCCCGTCACCGCCGAGAGCGCGCCGACATTCCAGCTCCCCGCCGCTTTCCCGGTCATCTTCAAGGCACCGAGGATGTGCGCCCCCACGGGCATGTCGCTGAAGTCGGCACTCGGCACGCTTCCCTGCGGGGCGCGGCCGATGCGGCGACTGTAGAAGAACCGGGGCTCGGCCCAGTTGAACCCCCAGTAGTTGCGCGCCCCGCCCCGGCCGAAGTTGAAGATCGACGCGCCCTCGATGAAGAACGGCCGCTTCTCCTGGAAAAACGTCTCGGCGTCGCTCAGGTTCACCACCGCCGGATCCACCTCGACCTGGCCGAAGTCGGGGTTCACCGTGGCGTTGAGGGTGAGGTTGGGCCCTAGCCCGATGCGGGCGTCGGCGCCGATGCCGGGCGTCAGCTTCGAGCCGTCGTTGAACGGATTGCCCGGGGTCCGGGACGAGAGCTCCGCTTTGCCGGTCGTGTAGGGCAACACCTCGAGCCGCGGCGGCGGGGTGACCTGCTCGATCCCCACCAGGTCCACGAATCGCGACACGAAGCCGCTGCCGTTCTTGGGCGTGTAGACGAGGTAATCCCGCTCGTTTTTGCGCGCGATGTCGCGCCGGAAGTTGATCCCCCACACGTACTGCGGCTTCTGGATGAAACGGAGCTGGGAGTACGGGATGCGCAGCTCCGCCGTCCAGCCGAGCGAATCGCGGGTGACCTTCCCCTCCCACACCCCGTCCCACGAGTTGTCGTCCCATTCATCGTTGTACAGCGTACCGTCGGAGAGCGTCCCCGCCGCGTTGATGGCAAAGTAGTAGCCGCTGCGGCGGTCGTGGTAGGGATCGATGTACACGGTGAAGGCGTCCGAGTTGGTCTGCGCGTCGCGCCGCCCCAGCCGGGCGACGATCGAGTCGGGATGCGCGTCGTACATACGGGCGCCGATGTAGAGCGCCGCATCGTCGTAGGCGACGTACACCACGGAGCTTTCCGTCGGGGCCGCTCCCTCATTGGGGTCTCGCTGCAGGAAGTCCGCTACGCGCTCGGCCCCCTCCCACATGGCGTCGCGCAGCACCCCGTCGATCACGATCGGCCGGACCAGTCGGATGGCGCGTACCTGCTGCGGGGCTACTGCGGGAGAATCGGTGGCGACCGCGGGTGTTGGCGCAAGGGCGGCGGCGAAGCCGGCCAGCCAAAGGACAGCCAGAAACATAGGCACCTCGAGACGGAGGTCGGTGCGAGATCCCCGGCGACGGCGTCCGAGGCAGGCTGATCGACGCCAACTATGACAGCTCGTGGTACGAAAGGGTTGCAACGAACGTGTCAGGAAACGGTAAACGGCCGGGGAAGGGGAAAGGGCTAAAGCTTCACGAGCACGCCTCTTATCAGGGTCGCGAGCTGGCCGGCGATCTGCTTCCCGGCGGCGAGCACCTCCTCGTGGGACAAGGTCGCGGCGGACAGCCCGGCCGCCACGTTCGTGATGCTCGAAAAACCGAGACAGCGGATCCCCCGCGCCCGGGCCACGATCACCTCCGGCACGGTCGACATCCCTACGGCGTCCGCGCCGAGACGCTGCAGCATCCGGATTTCCGCGGGGGTTTCGAACGACGGGCCGAGCAGCGCGGCGTACACCCCCTCCTCCAGCCCGATCCTCTCCCGGAGCGCCACGTCCCGGGCGACAGCGCGCAGCTCACGGGCATACGGCTCGCTCATGTCGGGGAAGCGCTCCTCCCCCTCGAGAACGGCGCCCACGAGCGGGGTTCGGAACATGAAGTTGATGTGGTCCGCGATCAGCATCAGCGTGGGCGGCCGGAAGGTGAGGCGGATCCCGCCCGCGGCGTTGGTGACGATCAGCGTGCGGACGCCGAGCCGCGCGAACACCCGCACCGGCAATGCCGCCACCTGCGGCGCATGGCCTTCATAGAGATGAAAACGGCCACTCTGAACGAGCACCCCCACGCCCTCGAGCGTCCCGGCGACGAGCTCTCCCTTGTGTCCCGGGGCGCCGGGCTGGGGGAAGCCAGGGATCTCGCCATAGGGAACCCGGACCGCGCTCTGGATCTGCTCTGCCACGTCCCCCAGCCCTGAGCCGAGCACGATCGCGACCCGGGGCTGGCGCGACCCGATCCGAGCCGCGACGGCTTCCGCGGCCGCCGCGACCATCCCTTTCCCCTGTGCCGTTTCCCCTCCCCCTCTCCCGCTCACAGCAGGATTCCCGCCAGGGTCGCCGACAGGAAGTTGGCGAGCGTCCCCGCGATCATGGCCCGGAAGCCGAGCCGCGCAAGATCGTGCTTGCGGTCGGGGACGAGCGCCCCGATCCCTCCGATCTGAATGCCGACGGAGCTGACGTTGGCGAAGCCGCACAGCGCAAACGTCGCGATCGTAAACGAGACGGGATCGAGCGCCGCCTTCATGGGCCCGAGCTGGGCGTAGGCGATGAACTCGTTGAGCACCATGCGGGTGCCCAGCAGGCTCCCGATGGTTCCGCTGTCGTGCCAGGGCACCCCCATCACCCACGCGATGGGGCTGAAGACCCACCCGAGCACCGTCTGGATGTTCTCGGGGAACCACGCGACGTAGCGGTGCACCCAACCGAACGCGCCGTTAGCGAGGGCCACCAGCGCGATGAACGACACCAGCATCGCGATCACGTTGAGCATCAGGTGCAGCCCGTCGGTGGTGCCGCGCGCGGCCGCGTCGACCACGTTCACATCGGTGCGCGGGATGTCGACCCGCACGCCACCGAGCGTCTCCGGGGTGGCGGTCTCGGGCTCGAGGATCTTCGCCATCATGATGGTCCCGGGGGCGGTCATGATCACGGCAGTGAGCAGGTGGCGTGCCTCGATCCCGAAGGCGATGTAGGCCGCCATGATCGATCCCGACACGTGCGCCATGCCGGCGGTCATCACCGTCATCAGCTCCGATTGCGTCATCCCCGGGAGGAAGGGCCGGATCGTGAGGGGAGCCTCCGTCTGGCCCATGAAAATCGAGGCGGCCACGTTCAGGCTCTCCGCCCCGCTCGCTCCCATCACCTTATTCATCGCGATCGCGAACGCCTTCACCACGAGCTGCATCACGCCGAGGTAATAGAGGATCGCGAACAGGGCGGACACGAAAATGATGGCGGGAAGCACCTGGAACGCGAAGATGATGCCCAGACTCGAGTGCTGCTTGCCGATCTCGCCGAACACGAACTCGGACCCGACGTACGAGAAGCTCAAGATCGCCTTCACTGCGTCACCCAGCGCGCTGAACAGCTGCTGTCCGAAAGGCACCCGCAGCACGAAGATCGCGAACGCGAGCTGGAGCCCCACGCCCCACGCGACCACCCGCCCGCTGATGGCCCGGCGGTTGCGCGACAAGGCGACACCCAGTGCGAGGATGAAGGCGATCCCCAAGAGGCCCGTGAGCCGCTCGCCCACGCTGCGCGGCGCTAGGGGAACCGCCGCTGCGACGGGCGACATGGCTGGCGCGGTCGTGTCTGGCCGGGTGACCGGCTGGCGCCCCGCCGCCGCGAGGCTATTCCACGCGAAGCGCGGCAGCGTGAACACGAGCAGGGCGCACACGAAGGTGACGCCGAAAGCGAGCACCGTGCGGCGGAGGGGCATTAGAGAGCCTCCAGTTCGCTCTGGATCCGCGACACCAACGCGACCTTCTCGTACTCCGGAAGAAACGCGCTCTCGCACGCGTTCAGCGTCACGCGCGCGAGCTCCTGCCGACCGAGCCCCAACACGCTATGGGCGAGGAAATACTCGTCCGTCAGCGAGATACCGTCGACCAACCGCCCGTCGGTGTTGAGCGTGACGACGACCCCCCGGTCGAGGTACCGCTTGAAGGGGTGCTCTGCGATCGCGGCCACCGTGTGCGTGTGCAGGTTGCTGGTGAGACACATCTCCAGCGGGATGCCGCGCTCCACGACGTAATCGAGCAGGGCGGGATCCTCACCCAGCCGGGTGCCGTGGCCGATCCGCTGCGCGCCGCACTGGTGCAGCGCCTCATGAATCGAGTGCGGCCCGTCCCCTTCCCCGGCGTGGCAGGTGCAGGCCATCCCGTGCGCCGCCGCGTACTCGAACGCCGGCGCATGCTGCCGCGCGGGATGTCCCCGCTCGGGGCCGGCGAGATCGAGCGCCACGACGCCCGCGCCTCGGTACTGCGCCGCCGCGCGCGCCAGCTCGAGCGACTCCGCCGGCGGCCGCGTGCGGATCGCACACACAATCAGACCGACTTTGGTGCCGGACTCGGCCTCGGCCCGCCGGATGCCGGCGAGCGGCGCCTCGATCGACTCGGTGAGGGTGAGCGCCGGACGGTGCAACAGCGGCGAGTAGCGCACCTCGACGTAGCGCACGCCGTCTGCCGCGGCGTCGATCACGAACTCGTAGGCGATGCGCTCGAGCGCCGGCGCGGTCTGCATGACCGAGAGCGTAATCTCGTACTTGGTGAGGTACTCCTCGAGGCTCTTGGCGTGCTTCACGTGGAGCGCCTCGGCGAGCCCCTCGGGCGTGTCTGACGGCAGGCGGACGCCCTGGGCGCGGGCCAGTTCGAGCATCGTCTCGGGACGCAAGCACCCGTCCAGGTGTACGTGCAGCTCCGCCTTGGGCCAGCGGCGCAGCACGTCCTTGGACAGCCGCGGCGGCCCGCGGCGTGCGGTCACCACGACCCGGAAGATCGCGCCGCCTTCGCCGATCGGGTCCCGGGCGTCCACTGGGCGCCCCACACCGTCTGTCGCGTACGCCGCGCCGCTCGCCAGCAGGCCCGCGAGCTCACGGTCGAAGGCCTCCACCGCATCAGCCACCGTCGCTCCCCGCGTCACCGTCACGGGGTGCTCGTTGACGAACACGCGCAGCGTCATCGACCGGCTCGGTGGATGCGCTCGTCCCCCGGCGCCTCGACCGGCGGCCGCAGCACGGCGAGATACCGGATCAGCGCGTCCAGGTCGACCAGTCCCACGTCTTCGGCTGGCAGCCCCTGGAACATCGCGTAGCCGCTGCCGCCCGCGGCGAGGAAGTCGCTCACCGCGACGGTATAGGTGCGCCCACCGTCGATCCCGCGCCCGTTCGCGAGCCGGACCTTCACCACGCGGTGCCCGACGCGCTCGCGCGGGTCGTACCAGACCTCCAGCCCCGAGACGTGCGCGTCGGCGCGGTCGCCCGCCACGACGTGCTCGAGCGCTTGCTTCAACACTTTGCCCCGGGCGAACAGCCGCACCAGCCGGTTCTGGAACGGCTGCACCGCATACAGATCGCCGTACGTCACGGTGCCGGCCGGCAGATCGGCGCGGATGCCGCCGTTGTTCACGATCGCCACGTCGGCTTTCGCGACGGTGCGCTGCGCATCGGCGATCAGTCGGCCGAGCCCGTAGTCCTCGCCGACCCGGCGCAGCTCGATCTTAATGCGGGCCACCGAGCGACTCGTGACAGCCTCGATGGCCCGCTGGTAATCACGCAGCGTATCGGCGAGCGCGGCATCGGGCCGAACCTGGTCGGCGTAGGGGGTCTCGATGTGCGCGCGGACCTCGCGCCCGGTCCCGTGCACGCGCACGAAATCCACCACCGCGATCCCCGCGCCGCTCGAGCGCGCCTGAACGATCGGGATGCCGTTCACCACCGTGTTCACGAGCGAGTGCGTGTGCCCGCTCACGATGAGGTCCACGGACCCCGAGTCGAGCCCGCGCGCGATGTCGAGGATTGCGCCGTGGCAGGCCGGGGCCGGCACCGGTTCCGACTGGGGGGCGCCATCGCAGAACGCCCCCTCGTGCGCCAGGACGATCACGAAGTCGGCCGCGGCCCGCGCGCGCGGCAGCACGCGGCGGACGGCGGCCGCGCCGTCGCCGAACGCGAGCCCCCGCACGTTCCGCGGGGCCGTGTTCGTCGGCGTGGCCCGCAGCGCGAGGCCGATCGCGGCGACCTTCAGGCCCCCGCGCTCGATCAGCGTCCAGGGCGTGACCCAGTCGGGCCGGGCTGCGCCAGTCGAGTCGGTGATGTTCGCGGCGAGAAAGCGGTACTTCGCCCCCGCCATCCGGGCCCGCAGCGTGTCGACCGACCAGTCGAACTCGTGGTTGCCGATGGCGGCGACGTCGATGCCGAACGCATTCATGGCCGCGATCGCCGGGAGGCCGAAGCTGAAGTTCGAGAGCAGCGTCCCCTGCATTTCGTCGCCGCCATCCACGCGGACGGTGGTGCAGCTGCACGTGCGCGCGAGCGAGTCGAGCCACGGCTTCAGCGCCGCCGCTCCACCCACCGGCTTCCCATTCGACCACGGCCAGGCGCGCGCCTCGAGCGCGCCGTGGAAGTCGTTGATCGCCAGCACCCGAAGCACGGTGCTGTCGCGCTCGCTCACCGCCGGGAGCACGCGCCCGTGCACGTCCGTCGGGGCGACGCTGACGACGTGGGCGGTATCGGAAGCGGGGGACCGGGCTGGGACAACCGGATTCTGCGCCGCGAGCAGCAGCGCCAGGAGCACGTGCATAGTGCGCTGTAAATTGCGGAGGCCAGACCGAATACGCTACCTTCCGCCACGCGATGCTCGCCGCCCTGCTGCTCGCCGCGCGGCTCACGCTGCCGCTCGACTCGAGCGTCCTGCTCATCCGCGTGCTGGACGTGAGCGACGCGCGGGTCGGCGGCGATGCCATTCTCATCACCGACGCGAGCGCCGGTCGCGTCCGTCACGTGTTGATCGACGCCGGCGAGCACGGCGCGACGATCGTGGCGCGGCTCACCAGCCTCAACGTGGACACGCTCGCCGCGGTGATTCTCTCCCATCCCCACGCGGACCATTACGGTGGACTCGGCACGGTGGTGAGTCGCTTCCCCGTGCGGGCATTCGTGTACGGCGGCACGCCGCGCACCGCGGTCACCTACCGCGCCTTGCTGCGCGCCATCGACAGCCTCCGCATCCCCGTGGTCACGGCCGACACGGGCGTCCGGCGGGTCACGCTCGTCACGGGTGACGACTCGGTCGAATTGCGCCTCCTGGCGCCTCCGCCCACGTGCGGCGCGCTGCCGGGCGACGCGGGCGGCGACGCCGTGAACAACTGCTCGGTCGGCGTGCGACTCACGCGCGGCGGCTTCGTGATGCTCTTCCCAGGCGACGCCGAGCAGGCAGAGCTGGGCTGGTGGATGCTGACGCAGCCGTCCCTGCTCCGCGCCGACGTGCTCAAGGCCGGCCATCACGGGTCGAGCAACGCAACGAATGCCGAGCTGCTCGACGCGGTGCAACCGCGCGCCGTGATCATCAGTGCGAACGGCCGGCAGCATCCGTTCGCGTCGGTGCTCGCCCTCTTGGCGGCGCGCGGCATCCCGACGTATTGCACCGCGGACAACGGCACCGTGACGGTGCGGGTGCCGCGCAATGGCGCCTGGACGATCACGACGGAGCGGAGCGGGAAGTGTCATGCGCGGACGGTCCGAAGCTGATGTGCCCGATCCGGGTGGTTCCCACCCTGAAAGAGAGGACCCGATGCCCGAATCGCACCGCTTCATCGTCGATCGTCACGAAGGCGACCTCGCCGTCGTGGAAGTCGACGGCGGGTCGACGCTCGATGTTCCCCGCTGGCTGCTGCCGCACGCGGGACGGCCGGACGATGTGCTGCTCGTGAGCGTCGAGCAGGGGACTGATCGCACCGTGGTGACCATCGTGCGCGACGTCGCCGCGACGGAACGCGCCCGAGCCGCCGCGCGCCAGGCCGTGGACGACCTCAAGCGCCGGGACCCCGGCGGAGACGTGATCCTGTGACGCCCGAGCCGGCCCATCGCATTCTGGTAG
>MNEL01000056.1 GCA_001917665.1 Gemmatimonadetes bacterium 13_1_40CM_69_22
CCAGTAATAGGCCAGGAAATGGTTCGCCAGCAGCGGGATATCCTCCGGCCGTTCGCGCAGCGCGGGCACGTGGATCGGCACTACGCGCAGGCGGTAATACAGGTCCTGGCGAAGGGCCCCTCTCCTGACGGCCTCTTCGGGATCGCAGTTCGTCGCCGCGATGAAGCGAACGTTCACCACGGCGTCGGTGGTCTCGCTGCCCACGCGCCGGACGACGCCGTCCTGGATCACCCGTAGCAACTTCGCCTGGATCGGCTTGGACATCTCGATCAGCTCGTCCAGGAACAAGGTGCCGCCGTTGGCGGTCTCCAGCAGGCCGGGCTTGTTGCGCACGGCGCCGGTGAATGCGCCCTTGCAGTGGCCGAACATCTCGGACTCGAGCAGCGTCTCGGGCAGCGCCGCGCAGTTCAGCGCGACGAGCGGCCGGCTCGCCCGCCGGCTGTGCTGGTGGATGAACTGGGCGAACAGCTCCTTGCCCACGCCGCTCTCGCCGGCGATGAAAACCGATGCGTCCGTCGCCGCGACCCTGCGGGCGAGCGCGACGGCCTCGCGGAAGGGGGGCGCCGTGCCCAGGACTGTCAGCCTGTCACTGTTGCCATTTTCGCGGTCGAGCCGCGCCCGCATGGCGTGCGATTCGCGGGCGACGACGACCGAGTGGGCGGCCCGGCCGACCAGGATCTGCAGGTGCGTTCCCGAAAAGGGCTTCGGGAGGTAGTCCCAGGCGCCGGCGTGGAGCGCCTCGAGGCTCGATTCGATGCTCGGCCTGCCGGTCATCGCGATGACGATGGTCTGCGGCCGGGCGGCGAGAGTAGCGCCCAGCAGCTCCATCCCCGACACCTCCCGCATGTACCAGTCCACGAGCACGATGTCGAACGCACGCCGCTTGACCAGCTCGCGAGCCTCGTCGCCGTGGCCGACCGCCGTCACCCTGTAGCCCTCGACCCCCAGCACGCTAACGCAACTGTCGCGCAGGGTGCGCTCGTCGTCCACGACGAGGATCGTGATGCTCGGTTTCGCCGCGGACTCGATCGGCAGGAGATCTGCGACATCGCGTGCCGGGGCTGGAGCGGTGGGGTGCGGCTCCAGAAGGGATCGGTCAGACGAGCTAGCCAGCCACATCTCATCGTCTCCGTTGCGCTGCAGGGCCCGGTGGAGAAGGAAGACGCGTAAATACCGCCCGCGCTGTGAACGTTGTCAAGACCGACCAAGGCGCGAGTCATCACCAGGCAACGCATCCACGTGGTGAATCTTGGCCGAGTTGGTGTGTAGCTGATCTGCTACAAACGCCGGACGCGGCGCCGAGGGCCGCGCAACATGGCGACGTATGTCTATGTGCGCAGGGGTGATCGCTACGCGCGCGCGACGACGGATCCATGGTACCGGCCTTGCAGCGCAGTTTTGCTCTGCAGTACATGGTACAGTTTCGGGAAGCTCACGGGCAGCGCGTAGGAGCAATGCAGCACAGATTTGGGGACAGCACGCGCGCGCCTGCCGGCGCCCGCCACGCAGAGGGATTCCCGCTACGATGTTCAACGACCTTCCCGAGCTGCCACCGAGCTCGCCCGAGACGCCGGGCCGCGCCACGGTGCCGGCGCCCGCGCGGCGGCGCTCGCCGCCGATGGTCGAAGCGGCGCCGGACGTTGACTGGGGACGCTACCGGACGGCGATCTGGCGCTTTCGGTGGTGGGTCCTGCTGATCACGCTGCTCGGAACTGCGGCGGGCGTTGGCGCCTCGCGGATCGTCAGGCCCGTGTACGTGGCCCGCGCGACGATCTGGATCGAAGGCGCGAACGAGAAGCAGCCGGGGCCGGGCCCCGCGGGGTCCGGCGACCTGCTCGGCGCCACCGGGTGGGTCGATCTGGTGAGGTCGTACGTCGTGGTCGCCGCAGTCGTCAACGACCGACAGCTGTATCTGACCCCGGCTTCGCCGAGTGACTCCGCCGTCTTCGCCGGGTTCAGCGTCGCACCGCGCTTCCGTCCCGGGAGCTACCGGCTCGAGGTAGACCAAGCGGGTCGCGGCTTCACGCTCGCGACCCACGACGCGGTCGTGCTGCAGCGTGGCGCCGCGGGGGATTCGGTGGGCGGGGCTCTCGGCTTTGTGTGGCTGCCACCGGCGGCGGAGCTGTCGCCGCTGCGGCGCCTCGAGTTCGTCGTCGAGTCACCCCACGAAGCGGCATCGCGCCTGGCGGAGCGACTCCGCGTCAAGACCGATCTTGAGGGCAATTTCCTCCGGGTCGAGCTGCGCGGGCAGGATCCGCGCAAGATCACGGTTATCGTGAATGCCGTGGCCCAGCGGTTCGTCGCGGTCGCCGCGGATCTCAAGCGCCAGCAGCTTACCGAGCTGGTACGAATCCTGGGCGAGCAACTCAACCATTCGCAGGTCAACCTGAGCGCGGCGGAATCCGCGTTGCGGGATTTGCTGAGTAAGACGGTGAGCTTTGTGGCCGACGGGGCGACGCCAGTGGCGCCCGGCCTGCAGTTCACGCACGACCCCGGGTTCGCGAGCTACTTCGAGACCAAGGTCAACCTCGAGCAGGTGCGTCGCGACCGAGCGGCTATCGAGCGCCTGCTCGCGCAGGTGCGCGACTCGGGCCTCCCGGTGGACGCGCTGGCGGCGATCGGGGCCGTTGACCGTTCCACCGAGCTGGTCGCCGCACTGAGGGAGCTCACGGCCAAGCGCGCGGAATTGCGCGCGCTGCAGCAACGCTACACCGAGGAGCACGGCACGGTCCGGCGCCTGGCGGGCGAGGTGCAGGCGCTTGAGGGGCGCACGATCCCGGCGCTCGCGCGGGTGCTCGTGAGCGAGCTCGCCGCGCGAGACGCCGAGCTGACGCAGCGAGTGCGTGCGGCGTCGGCCGAGCTGCGCCAGATTCCGTCGCTCGCGATCGAGGATGCGCGGCTGCGGCGGGAGGTGGCGAACGCCGAGCGGCTGTTCACGAGCATCCAGCAACGCTATGACGAAGCGCGGCTGGCGGAGGTGAGCACCATTCCCGAGGTCAGTGTGCTCGATGCCGCAGTCGAGCCCGAGGAGCCCCTGCTCGACCCGACGCCGTTCCTAGTGCTGGTCTCATTCCTGGGGAGCCTGGGGCTCGCCGCGCTGGGGGCCGTGGTGCTCGAGCGCGCGGACCGCAAGGTCCGGTATCCGGACCAGGTGACGCGGACCATGGGGCTCCCGATCTTGGGCGCCGTACCGCACGTCAGTTGGCACGACGGGGCGAACGGCGACGGGGTCTCCCGGGTCATCGAAGCGCTGCGTGGCATCCGCCTCAACGTGCTGCACGCCTACGGCACGGCCGGCCCGCTCCTCGTTACGGTGACGAGCCCCGGGAGGAGCGATGGGAAGTCGTTCCTCACCTCCAACCTCGCGGTCGCGTTCGTGGATGCCGGCTACAGCACCCTGTTGATCGACGGCGATATTCGACGCGGGGGACTGCACCGGGTGCTGGACGCGGCCCGCACGCCGGGGCTCACCGACCTGCTCGCCGGCACGGCCGCCGTCCAGCAGGTGATCCAGCAGGCAAAGAGCTATCCCTCGCTGGCCTTCATCGCATGCGGCTCGCGCACCCGCTCCGGACCGGAGCTGTTGAGCTCGACGGCGATGGCAGGGTTCGTCACGAGCCTGCGTTCGCGCTACGCCGTGATTCTCATCGACAGCCCGCCGCTGGCGGCCGGGGTCGACGCCTGTGCGCTGGGGACGATGACCGGGAGCCTCGTGCTCGTGCTGCGCACCGGCGTGTCCGACCGCGAACTGGTGGAGGCGAAGCTCGATGTGCTGGAGCGGCTGCCGATCCGCATCCTGGGCGCGGTGCTGAACGACGTGCGCCCCGGCGGCGCCTACCGCTCCTACGCCTATTCTCTCTCGGGCTACGACCTGCACGACGAAGAGGAGCCTCCCAAGCGCATCCTCCGCAGCGTCGAGTGACCCTGGGCCGCAGCACCCACCTTCACGGCAGATCGCCCGGCGGCGCGCGTAGCGCGCTGGTCGCGCGGGCCAGCAACTCATCGGGATCGAGCGGCGCGTCACGCACATCGCCCACTGCGTAGTACCCCGCCCGCAGCTTGAGCGGCGGGGCGCCGCCGGCTCTTCGCGCCACATCGGCCTCGACTGCTCGCGCCAGCCGTTCACCGAGCCGACGGGCTCCGCTCGCATCCGTGTCCGGGGCGAGCACGGCAAACTCGATCCGTCCGAGCCGGCCGATCGCATCCGATCCGCGGCCGGCGCTGCGGAGTGCCACGGTGAGCTGGCTGATCACGGCCTCGAATGCGGGCTCCCGCGCGGCGTGACCGGCGATCCTGTCCGCGGATGAGAGGGCAGGCGCGAGCACGACACAGGCCAGGGCGGCATTATGGCGGGCGGCTTGCCCGGCCAGCTCCCGGGCGCGGCGCGTCAGGCCACGCGCGTTGTAGAGCCCCGTCTCCGCATCCACCAGACTGTCCTCGCGCGCGCGGTCGGCGTCCAACTTCGCGCGCAGGTGTGTCTCGAGACGCAACAGGACCTCCTCGGCGTCCACGGGCGGTGCCCACAGGTCGCACGCGCCAGCGCGGAGCGCGTCGAACAACTGGCGGCGCGGGATCGGTTCCGTGGTGGTCAGGAAGATCGGGGTACTGACGCTGACGTGCCGGCTGGCGCGCAGGGCGCGGCACACCGCTAGTCCTCCTCCCTCCGGCAGGGCCACGTCGAGCACGATCACGTCGGGCTGCATGGCCCGCGCCCGCTCCAGCGCGTGCTCCCCGGTGTGCGCCCGGATGACGGCGTACCCTGCGGGTCCCAGGATGCTCTCCAGTGATCGCGCAGACCACTCGTGGGCGTTGGCGAGGAGAACTAGTGGCGTGCGGGTGGGAGACACGCGCCCACGCGAGACGATCGTTGGGAGGTTGGGTAGCGCTCGACGACGACGCGGTCGGTCATGCTGTCGGCACCTCGTGGCCGCCGGCCACGGGAGGGGTGTGCACGTCGTCGCAGGGGGCTCGGGCCTCCCGAACTGCGTGCAGGAGTCGTGCGCCCCCCGCGCGATTCGGCAACCCATTCCCCGCCAGTCGGTTGCTGCGCTGGCCGGAGGGCGACGGACGCTCGAAACGCAGCCTCGCAACCACACAAGCTGTAGCTGTTGTACCGCGATTGGCCGCGCGCCCGGTCTTATCCGGGGTAGCTAGGCGCCCGGCGGGGATCGCGTAAGCGGTTCGCCGGCAAGCGGCTACCGGCCCGGCCCGACGCTGCAACGCGCTGGCCTCAAACTTGAGAATGTTTCGGGGCATGCTGTGCGGGTTGGTTCGGCCGAGCGTGTCCCCACCGAGGACGAAGGACGACTGAGGATGTGCGGCATCGTGGGCTACATCGGCGCGCGTGATGCGCCCTCGATTCTGCTCGAGGGCCTCCGGCGGCTCGAGTACCGCGGGTACGACTCGGCGGGCCTGGCGGTCCAAAACGGCCGCGGTGTGGTAGTGCGCAAGGTCGCGGGACGCGTGGAGCGGCTGCGGGACGCGCTCGCGCAGCAGCCCGTGCAGGGAACGAGCGGCATCGCGCACACGCGCTGGGCGACGCACGGCGCGCCTACCGAGCGGAACGCACACCCGCACACCGACTGCACCGGCGCCATCGCCCTGGTGCACAACGGTATCGTCGAGAATGCGGACGCCTTGCGGGCCGCGCTCGAGCGTAGCGGTCACCGCTTCGTGACCGACACCGACACGGAGGCCCTGGCGCATCTCATCGAGGAGGCCAAGGGCACGACACTGGAGGCGCGCGTCGCCGCCGCGCTGGAGCACGTGGACGGGACCTACGGGTTGGCCGTCCTGTCGGTGGACGATCCGGGGAAGCTGGTTGTCGCCCGTCGGGGGTCGCCGGTGCTGCTCGGCATCGGCGAGAACGAGCTGTTCGTCGCCTCCGACGCATCTGCGATTCTCGAGCACACTCGCTCCGTGGTCTATCTGGACGACGGCGACATCGCCGTGCTCACGCCGACAGCGTACCACGTCGTCGATAGCCAGTCCCACGTCCAACTGCGCGCGGTGGACGACATCGAGTGGGATCTGGGAGCGATCGAGCTGGGCGGCTACCCGCATTTCATGCTCAAGGAGATCTGCGAGCAGCCCGAGACTGTGCGGAGCACCCTGCGCGGGCGGCTGGTGTTCGACGCCGGCACCGCGCGGCTGGACGGGCTCAACCTCACCGCGGAGGACTGCGCGCAGATCCGCCGCATTGTGATCGTCGCCTGCGGAACCTCGTGGCACGCGGGACTGGTCGGCCGCTATGCCATCGAGGAGCTCGCCCGGATCCCCGTGGATGTAGAGTATGCCTCGGAGTATCGCTACCGGCCGCAGCTCCACCTCCCCGGCACGTTGACGATCGCGATCTCCCAGTCCGGCGAGACGGCCGACACGCTCGAAGCGATGCGGGCAGCCCGGGCCTCCGGGTCCCGCGTGCTGGGCATCGTCAACGTGGTGGGCAGTACGATCGCGCGCGAAGCAGACGGTGGGATCTACCTCCACGCGGGTCCGGAGATCGGGGTCGCGTCGACCAAGGCGTTCACGTCGCAGATCGTCGCGCTGCTGCTCTGCGCCATGCACCTGGGCCGTCAGCGCGGGCTGCCGCTTGAGGCGGGGCGGGACTTGGTGTGCGAGCTGGCGCGGCTACCGCGGGTTGTCGAGCGCGCGCTGGCGCTCGAGCCGCAGGTGAAGGCCCTGGCGCAGCGCTACGCCGCCGAGCGGAACTTTCTCTACCTGGGCCGCGCACTGAACTTCCCGGTCGCCCTGGAGGGCGCCCTCAAGCTGAAGGAGATCAGCTACATCCATGCCGAGGGGTACCCGGCCGCCGAAATGAAGCACGGGCCGATCGCGCTGATCGACGCGAACATGCCGGTGGTGTTCGTGGCGCCGAAAGACGAGGTATTCCAGAAGGTGTTGTGCAACATGCAGGAGGTGAAAGCGCGGGGCGGGCGCATCATCGCCGTAGCGAGCGAAGGGAACGGCGATCTCAGCGCCCTGGTCGACCACGAGATCCGCATCCCCGCGACCGCCCCGCTCCTGTCCCCTGTGGTGACGACGATTCCGCTCCAGCTCCTCGCATACCACATCGCCGTGCTGCGGGGGTGCGACGTCGACCGCCCCCGCAACCTGGCGAAGAGCGTGACCGTGGAGTAGCGTGAGCGCATGAGGATCGTCCTGCGCGCCGCGCTGGCGGTGGGTAGTTGCTGCCTCGGGATCGGGGGGCGCGGGAGCGCGCAACAGGTCACCCCCGACGACGGGCACCGCCTGCTGGCGACCCGCCCCGCGCTGGCAGCGATGCTGCAGCGTCTCCAGCAGAAGGGGCCGCCCGGCGAAGCGACGCTGGTCCGCGCGCGCCTCACGGAGGGCGACTTCCAGCCGGGCGACCGGATCCTGCTATTGGTCGAGGGCGAGAAGGAGCTGTCCGACACTTTCACGGTCGGCCCCCAGCGCGACATCCTGCTTCCCAACACCGGCACCGTCTCCCTCCAGGGAGTGCTCCGCTCGGAGCTGGAGGACCATCTGGCGCGGCGCATCGCCACGTCCGTTCGGGACCCGGTGGTGCGCGCCCGGACGCTGGTCCGTGTGTCCGTGCAGGGCGAGGTCGCGAAGCCCGGGTTCTACACGGTGCCCGCCGACGCCGTCGTGTCCGAAGCGCTTGTAGCCGCCGGTGGCACCATGAAGGACGCGAAGATCACGGCGCTGCGGATCGAGCGCGGCGGACAGGCCGTCTGGGAGAAGGCGCGCCTGCAGCGGGCCCTCGCCGAGGGGCGGACGCTCGACCAGATGAATCTGCGCCAGGGCGATGAGTTCGTGGTGCCCCGGGGCGGCGGCGGCGATCCCTATCCCGCGTTGCGTTTGGCCGGCGCGATCCTGAGCGTCCCGATCGCGATTTTCACGCTCACAAAGATCTTCTAGCGACAGGCGCCACGTCGGGGAGTTCGGCCGCGATGGCTTGACAGCGTTGTTGCGCGATCACAGGCCCTTGCGATATCATGAGGCGGCTGGATCCGGGCGTCGGGCGGGCCGTTGTGTGCCTCGAGGGAACGAGACGCAGGGGGTGTAGAGGGAACGCCGGAGATGATTGCGATGCCGGTGCGGGTGCTCCTCGCCGATGATCACTTGGTTCTGCGACAAGGCCTCAAAGCGTTGCTGCAGCGGCAGGGCATTGAGGTCGTGGCCGAGGCGCCGGACGGCCACACTGCAGTCGAGCTCGCACGCAAGCTGGCGCCCGATGTCGCCGTCCTCGACGTCGCCATGCCCCGGTTGAACGGCGTGTCGGCGGCGCACGAGATCCGCCGGGCATCCGCGGGGACACGGGTGATCCTGCTCACCGCCCTAGAAGACGCCCGGTTCGTCCCGGACGCCCTCCGCGCAGGCGTGCGGGGATTCGTCCTCAAAGCTCAGGGCGCCGACGATCTGTTGCACGCCATTCAGGAAGTCTGTCGGGGAGGGCTGTACGTGAGCCCTGGAGTCTCCCAGGCCGTCGTCGACGCGTGCAGTGCCGCGGGCACGCCGATCCCCGACCGATTGAGCGAGCGGGAACGCCAGGTGGTGCAACTCGTGGCCGAGGGAAAGGCCACGAAAGAGATCGCCAGCCTCCTCAAGATCAGCGTCAAGACCGTCGAGTTTCACCGCGGGCGGGTGATGGAGAAGCTGAACATCCACGACACCGCCGGGTTGGTGCGGTACGCCATCCGCGAAGGCCTGATCGCTCCCTGAGCTGGGGTTTTCCCCAGGGGCGCACACCGGGGGTATCCCTAGTATCGGCACCGCCCGCTCAGGCACCATTCTTGTTGCATTCACGCAACACGGTCAAGAGCACTTGCCATAACCAGGGCGCGCCCAGCCTGGCGGTCATGCGGTACCGCCGCACTCACGAGGAGCGCGCCTGACTACGAACGCCCCCCGATCGCAGCCCGCACTGGCGCTCGTCGCCAGCGGTGATGAATGGTCGGCTCGCGCGCTGGAGAGCGTGCTCCAGCCGGCGGGGTATCGTGTGCTACGGGTCGCGACCGGCGTCGCCCTGCAGGAGCAGGCGCGGAGCGCGCGGCCTGACTGCATCGTCATTGCCGGCCCCCTGCCTGATCTGGACGACGTAGAGGCTTGCCGCGCGCTGCGCAAGCAAGGGCTGATCACGCCGAGCACGCCGATCGTCCTGGTGACGGCGACTCCCGCGACTCGAGAGCGGCGCCTCGCGGGGCTCCGGGCGGGAGGCTGGGACCATCTCGCCGTTCCGCTCGACGCGGATGAGCTGCTGCTGAAGCTCGACGCCTACATGCAGGCGAAGGAAGACGCCGACCAGGTGCGGCAGCGTGCTTTCGTCGATGAGGTGAGCGGGCTCTACAGCGCGCGGGGCGTGGAGCGGCGCGCGCGCGAACTCGTCGCCGACGCGTGGCGCCGGCACGCCGCCCTTGCCTGCGTGATGCTGGCGGTGGATGCGCAACCCGAGACAGCCCCGGACGTCCGGACGCGCGACACCGGTGTGCGGCACCACGTCGCGAGCCTGCTGCGCGACCGGGGGCGCACCTCCGATGCGATCGGGTGGTGGGATGGGGTTCAGTTCGCCGTGCTCGCCCCCGCGACCGGCGCCGAAGGGGCCGCCCAGCTGGCGCAGCGGTTGTCGCAGGCTATCGAGACGAGCCCGCAACCGCAACCGAAGGGCGCTCCCCCGCTGTCGTTGGACGTGCATGCCGGATATGAGGCGATCCACGATGTCCACGCGACCCCGGTCGAGCCCGAGACGCTGCTGGCGCGCGCCACGTCGGCGCTGCGCCAGGCGGTGGCCGAACCGGGTGGGGCGCGCATCCGCGCCTATTCGACGCACGGGGGAGGTTGACTCCGGAACGCCCCTGCGCGGAATGCCGCGCGTCGACTGGGTTCTCTCCCTTCTAGCGTACCCCCTGGACCGGCAGCATATTGCTCGACGCCCTAGGCCGGTGGTCGCGCATGTCCGCAGGTTCCACAACTCGACGTAAGCTGTCCCTCACGGCTCCGTCCAACCGCACGCCGAGTGACCTTCGTCACACCCCCCCAGGTCAACATGCTCCAGGAGCGGATGACTTCGCTGGGATCGAGTCCCCGATCCTGCGGACGGCAGCGCGGCGCGTGGCCAGCCGGTGGCGGTGCGAAACGCGCGAGGCCGTGGACCTGGCCGACGCGGTGGAGCGGCTGAGCCGGCTCGCGGCCGGCGTGGAACGCCTCGTCGTGGATGCTGGGGCTTTCGTCGACCGACGTGTGCACTCCGCGCTGGCGCGTCGCATGCTCGACCTGTTGCGGGCCGAGGTGGTGCGGAGCTGGGCCGAGCACGGCGATGCGACCCAGGGCCCCGCGATCCTCGAGGCGATCGAGCGCATGCGCGAAGGGATCGAGCCGGGGTGGGCGCAGGACGTCACTGCTCAGCTCTCCGGCCCGGACGGCCTCGAGCTGCTGGTGCAGATCGCGCATGACCTGCGCTCGCCACTGACGTCGATCCTGTTTCTCGCGGAGACGCTGCAGCGTGGGCAGAGCGGGTCCGTGACCGAGCTGCAGCGCCGGCAGCTCGGGCTCATCTACGGAGCCGCGCTCGGACTGAGCTCGGTGGCCAGCGACGTGATCGAGCTGGCACGGGGCGGCGATCAGCTGGTGGAGAAGGAGTCCGAGCCGTTTTCGGTGACCGGTGTCCTCGACTCCGTGCGCGACATCGTTTGGCCGATCGCCGAGGAGAAACGTCTCACCGTGCGGCTGCTGCCGCCGCCGACGGATCAGCGACTCGGGCATCCCATCGCCCTGAGCCGCGTGCTCCTGAACCTCACGACGAACGCCTTGAAGTTCACCGACGAGGGATACGTGGAGATCGTGACGCGCGAGACAGCGCCGACGCGCGTCGAATTCGCGGTGCGTGACAGCGGGAAGGGCATCGACCCTGCGGTCGTGAACAGCCTCTACCAGCCGTTCCGGCGGTCCGCTGGAGAGGGACGGCTGTGCTTCTCCGACACTGGACTCGGACTCGCGATGTGCCACAAGCTCGTGCAGGCGATGGATTCCGAGCTCCACGTGGAGACGCGTCCCGGATGGGGAACCCGGTTCTACTTCGAGGTGGATCTGCCCCCCTACGGCTCCAGGTAGCAGCCGGCTCTAGCAAGTCGTTGTGGTTCCCGCATATATTTGCGCGTTCGCTGGCCGCAGGTCCTGCACCGGTGCCCTTCACGCACAGGAGTCGCTTCTGCACTATCTGATCACGGGCGGAGCGGGGTTCATCGGCTCCCATCTCGCCGAAGCGCTGCTCGACCGTGGCGACACCGTCACCGTGATCGACGACCTGTCGACGGGGTCCAGCCGCAACATTGCCCGTCTCAAAGAGAATCCGCGGTTCCGATCGGTCGTCGCGTCGATGACGGACGCCCTGCTGCTGGGCGAGCTGGTCGACGCCGCCGATCAGATCTTTCACCTGGCGGCTGCCGTCGGCGTGAAGCTCGTCGTGGAAAGCCCGGTGCGGACGATCGAGACCAACCTGGGCTGCACGGAGCTGGTGCTTGCGGCGGCGTGCCGGAAGCACAAGAAGATCCTGATCGCGTCCACTTCAGAGGTGTACGGCAAGAGCAACCGTGTGCCATTTCGGGAGGACGGCGATCTGGTCCTGGGACCGACGTCCCGAGGCCGGTGGAGCTACGCCTGCTCCAAGGCGATCGACGAATTCCTGGCGATCGCCTACTGGCGCGAGCGCCGCTGCCCGACGCTGGTCGCCCGGTTCTTCAATACCGTGGGACCGCGCCAGACGGGGCGTTACGGCATGGTCGTCCCCCGCTTCGTCGGCCAGGCGCTCCGCGGGGAGCCCATCACCGTGTACGGCGACGGCCAGCAGTCCCGCTGCCTGACGCACGTCAGCGACGCGGTGCGCGCGGCCATCGGACTCATGGATAGCGACCGCACGGTGGGAGAGGTCTTCAACGTCGGCAGCGAGGAGGAGATCAAGATCGTGGAGCTGGCCGAGC
>MNEL01000046.1 GCA_001917665.1 Gemmatimonadetes bacterium 13_1_40CM_69_22
CGGCGCTGGCGCGCGCCGTGCGGCAGTGGATCTCGGAGGGCACGCGGGCCGAGGAGCTCCTGGCGGCCCGGCTCGACGAAGTGGCGGACGGTCGGCGGAGCCCCTACGACGTCGCGGCCGAGATCCTGGACCAGGTGCGGACCGGAGCGCCCCGATGAGCGGAACCGATCGGAAGCCCGTCTATACGGCCGCCGACCTCGCCGGCTTCGATGCCCAGCGGCAGCTCGGCAGGCCGGGCGCGTATCCGTTCACGCGCGGTATTCACCCGACGATGTACGGCGGCCGGCTGTGGACGATGCGCCAGTTCGCCGGCTTCGGCACGGCGGAAGACACGAATCAGCGGTACAAGTTCTTGCTGGAGCACGGCCAGACGGGCCTCTCCGTCGCGTTCGACTTCCCGACGCTGATGGGCTACGACTCCGATCATCCACGCGCCGAGGGCGAGGTGGGGAAGTGCGGTGTGGCGATCTCGTCGCTGGCGGACATGGAGGACTTGTTCCGCGGCATCCCGCTCGATCAGGTCTCGACCTCCATGACCATCAACGGGCCGGCGGCGATGCTGTTCTGCTTCTACGTGGCGGCGGCGGAGAAGCAGGGCGTCCCGAGTCAGAAGCTGCGCGGCACGGTGCAGAACGACATCCTCAAGGAGTACATGGCCCAGCACGCCTGGGTGTATCCGGTCGAGCCGGCGCTGAAGATCATCGTGGACATGTTCGACTGGTGCGCCCGCCACGCGCCGTTGTGGAACACCATTTCGATTTCGGGCTACCACATCCGCGAAGCCGGGGCGACCGCCGCTCAGGAGCTCGCCTTCACGTTGGCGAACGGCTTCACCTACGTGGAGCGGGGGGTGGCGCGCGGGCTCGACGTGGACGCGTTCGCGCCGCGGCTCTCTTTCTTTTGGGACGTCCACAACGATTTCTTCGAGGAGATCGCCAAGCTGCGCGCGGCACGGCGCATCTGGGCCCGGCACATGCGCGAGCGCTACCAGTCGAAGAACCCACGCTCGTGGATGATGCGCTTCCATTGTCAGACGGCGGGCGTCACGCTCACGGCCCAACAACCGATGAACAACGTCGTGCGGGTCGCCTACCAGGCGCTCGCGGCGGTGCTGGGGGGGACCCAGTCCTTGCACACCAACTCGCTCGACGAGACGCTCGCGCTCCCGACTGAGGACGCGGTCCGGCTGGCGCTCCGCACCCAACAGATCATCGCGCACGAGACCGGCGTCGCGCAGGTGATCGACCCGCTGGGCGGCTCCTACTACGTCGAATCGCTCACCGACCAGCTCGAGCGCGAGGCTGAGGGGTTGTTCGCGGAGATCCAGTCGGGCGGCGGCGTCGTCAAGGGCATCGAAACCGGCTGGTTTCAACGGCAGATCGCGCGCTCGGCGGAGCGGTTCCAACGCGCGCTCGAGGCGCGCGAACGGGTGATCGTGGGCGTCAACGACTTCACGAGCGAAGACGACCACCCGGTCGAGATCCTCAAGGTCTCGAACGACGCGGAGGACGGCCAGCGACGCCGGCTCGCGCGGCTCCGGGCGGAGCGCGACAACGGGCTGGCGGCGGCGCGGCTGGACGCGTTACGACAGGCCGCGCTGGACGACAAGAATGTCATCGGGCCGATGCTGGACTGCGCGCGCGCCTACTGTACCCTCTACGAAATCCGGCACGCCCTGGAGCGCGTCTACGGCGCTTACCGCGAGCCGGTGTTCTTTTGACCCATGACCGCACTCCCACTGGCCCCCAGCGCGAACGCGGTCCGTGACGCGGTGCAGCGGCTCGGCGCGATTCAGCCCGGCCCCTACCGGGTCGTGTCCTGCTACCTGAAGCTCGAGCCGCGCGACAAGACCCGCGGCAAGTACCTCATCAAGATGAAAAACCGGATCCGCGAAGCCGGCGCGGCGCTGGAGCGGCAGAGCCTGGAGCGCGCCGTGCGCGACCAGGTCGCCGCAGATCTCGAGCGGATCCGCCGATACTTCGAGGAGCCCGGAGACCTGCCGCGCACGCGGGGCGTGGCGCTGTTCGCCTGCCGGACCATCGGCCTGTTCGATGTGATCCCCCTGCCGCACGTCTACCGCTCGCGGCTCGCCGTGGAGCCCGTCCCGCTCATTCGGGAGCTGGTGGCGCTGGAGCAGGAGTTCGGCACCATCCTCGTGGCGGCGTGCGACCGAACCGGGGCGCGGTTCTTCGAGGTGACGGCCTTCGACGTCGCGGAGCTCCCCGGCCTGCGGGCGGAGGCGACGCGGCCCGGCAAGTTCCACGGCCAGCGGCAGGCGAAGCGGGGCGGCGTGCTCGCGGGCGGTTACGGCGAGCACAATTATCACATGCGGATCCGCGAAGAAAAGCACCGGCACTACGCCAACGTCGCCGACCGCATCTACCAGATCCACACCCAGCGGCCGCTGGCGGGCCTCGTCGTGGCCGGCATCGGCGTGGACGCGGCCGCGCTCGTGCCGCACCTCCACACCTACCTCCACGACCTGCTGCTCGGCGTCGTCAAGCTGAACCCGAAACGGGCGAGCCCGGCCGAAGTGCATGAGGCCGCGCTGTTGCTGCGCGACCAGCGCGAACGGGCCTGGGAGCGGGCCCATGCGGAGGCGGTGCAGGAAGGGCTGGGCACGGGGTGGGCGGTCAACGGCGTCGCGGCCACGTTGAAGGCGCTCGCCAAGGGACAGGTGCGCACGCTGTTGGCCGACGGCCAGAATGACGACGCGCGCATCGATGACGCGATCGAGGAGGCGTTGCGCCAGCGTGTGCAGGTGGACGTGTTGTACGACGACACGGCGCGCCGCACGGTGGACGGTCTGGCCGCGCTGTTCCGGTTCCGCCGCTGATGGCCGCCGCGAAGCGGCCGATCCGGGTGCTGGTCGCGAAGCCCGGTCTCGACGGGCACGACCGCGGCGCCAAAGTCGTCGCCGCGGCGCTGCGGGACGCCGGCATGGAGGTGATCTACACCGGCCTGCACCAGACGCCGGAGATGATCGCCCAAGCGGCGGTGCAGGAGGACGTGGATGTCGTGGGCCTCTCCATCCTCTCGGGCGCGCACCTCACGCTATTTCCGCGCGTGCGGAAGCTGCTGAACGAGGCCGGGCGCGACGACGTCCTCGTGACCGGCGGCGGGATCATCCCGCCGGAGGACATGGACGCCCTCCAGAAACAGGGAATCGGCAAGTTGTTCGGGCCGGGGACCCCGACCGCCGAGCTGGTGAGATACATCGAAGAATGGGCGGCAGAACATGTGTCAGCCTGAGGCACTCCGCACTCCGCATTCCGCATTCCGCACTTGTCTCTGAGTCGCCTCAAGACGCTCACCGCGGAATACCGCGAGCTGCGCTCGCGCCTCGAGCAGGGGGGCGGGCCGGAGAAGATCCGCCGCCAGCACGAGCAGCGGAAGCTCACCGCCCGGGAGCGCGTCACGGCCTTGCTCGACCCCGGCGGCGACTGGTTCGAAGTCGGCCTGCTGGTCGCGTACGACCAGTACGACGGCCAGGCCCCCGCCGCCGGCGTGATCACGGGACTCGGACGCATCGCCGGGCGCCCGGTCGTCGTGGTGGCGAACGACGCGACCGTGAAGGCGGGGTCGTGGTGGCCGGAGACGATCAAGAAGATGCTCCGCGCCCAGGAGGTCGCCATGCGCCAGCGCGTGCCGATCGTCTACCTGGTCGACTCCGCCGGCGTGAACCTCCCGTACCAGGGCGGCGTCTTTCCGGGACAGTACGGCGCGGCGCGGATCTTCTATTACAACTCGATCATGCGGCACTACCTGCGTGTGCCCCAAATCGCCGCCGTGATGGGCCCGTGCATCGCCGGCGGCGCGTACCTGCCGGCGCTGTCGGATGTCATCTTCATGGTGGAGGGCACGTCGTTCATGGGGCTGGGCGGCCCGAACCTCGTGAAAGGCGCGACGGGTCAGGTCGTGGACGCCGAACGCCTGGGCGGGGCGAAGACACACACCGCGGTGAGCGGTGTCGCCCACTACCGCGCGCAGGACGATGCGGACTGCCTGACGCGCATCCGCGAGTACGTCGCCCGACTGCCGCGCGCCGCGCGCCCAGCGCCCTCCCTCCCGGCCGGCAAGCCCAAACGCGACCCGAAACAGCTGTACGATCTCCTCCCCGCCGACCATCGCATGAGCTACGACGTGCGCGCCGTGCTGGAGTGTCTGCTCGACAGTGGGTCGCTCGACGAGTTCCAGCCCGAGATCGCGCCCGAGATGATTTGCGGGCACAGCGCGATCGCGGGGCGACCGGTCGCCCTCATCGCCAACTCCCGCGGAGTCATCAAGGGGAAGCACGGCGAGCCGCCGAAGATCGGTGGCATCATCTACACCGAGAGCGCGGAGAAGGTGGCGTACTTCATCGACACCGCCGACCGGGAGCGGACGCCGCTGCTCTTCGTCCAGGACGTATCGGGGTTCATGGTCGGCACGGAGGCCGAGCACTCGGGGATCATCCGCGCGGGGGCGCGGTTCGTCGAGGCGATGGCGACCGCCACTGTGCCGAAGCTCGTCCTCACCGTGAACCACGCCTCGGGCGCCGGCTACTACGCGATGGCGGGGCAGGGGTTTGACCCCGACTTCCTCCTCTCCTGGCCCACGGGACGCATGGGCGTGATGGAAGGGGAATCGGCGATCCAGGCGGTTTACGGCAGTGGCGCCGACAAGGCCGACAACAGCGCCGCCGTCGACGCGATGCGCGCCGACTACGACCACCAGCTCGACGCCAGGTTCGCCGGCGCGCGCGGCTTCGTCGACGCGCTCGTGCTCCCCGAGGAGACCCGCGACACCGTCGCGTTCCTGCTCGAAGTCACCACGGAATTCACCGGCCCGCACATCGGGGCCTTCGTCCTCCCGAGGGATACGTGACCACACGCCTGCTCCCGCTCGTCCTCGTCGCGCTCGGCGCCGCCTGCGCCGCCGGAGCGCCCGCCACACGACCGCAGCCCGCCCAGGCCCCGCCCGCGGTCACCGGCGCGCCGACGGCGCCAACGGTACCAGCCGACGCCGCGGCGGACCGCGCGCAACCCGCCCTCCCGCCGCCGGTGGCGCTCATGGCCGGGCTGATGCCGCTCAAGGGCACGGGGGTCGATCAGTTCCGCACCCGGCATCCGACCTACGACGGGCGGGGAGTGCTGATTGGGATCCTCGACACGGGCGTCGATCCCGGCGTGGACGGGCTGATCACCACCAGCACGGGCGCGTCCAAGATCGTCGACGTGCGGGACTTCTCGGACGAAGGCCGCGTCGCGCTCTCCCCAGTCACGCCGTCGGGTGATGGGACCGTGTCGGTCGGCGGGCGGAAGCTCTCCGGCGCCGGCCGGATCGGGCGCCTCACGAGCGCCACGACCTGGTACGGCGGACAGCTCTCCGAGCTGCCGCTGGGCAAGGCGCCGGCAGCGGACTTGAACGGCAACGGCACGAACACCGACGTCTTCCCGGTGATCGTGGTGAAGGCCCCCGATGGCTGGGTCGCGTTCCTCGACTCGAACCTGAACGGCTCATTCGAGGACGAAATGCCGCTGCACGACTATCGGCAGGGGCGCGAGACGATCGCGCTGGGCACCAGACCGATCACCCTCGCCGCGAACTTCGACGAGACCAATGGTGTCCCCCGGCTCGATATCGTGTTCGACAACGGGGGCCACGGCACGCACGTGGCGGGCATCGCGGCCGGCCACAACCTGTTCAACGTGGCAGGATTCGATGGCGTCGCGCCGGGGGCCCAGCTCCTGGGGTTCAAGATCGCCAACAGCTCGCGCGGTGGGATCTCCGTGAACGGCTCGATGCAGCGCGCCATGGAGTACGCCGCCCGCTACGCCGAGCAACGTAACCTGCCGCTCGTCCTGAACCTGAGCTTTGGGGTCGGGAACGAGCTCGAAGGGCGGGCCGTGATCGACACCATCGTGAACGCCTTCCTGGCCGCCCATCCGTCGATCTTGTTCACGATCAGCGCCGGCAACGACGGACCGGGGCTGTCGACGCTGGGCTTCCCGGGCTCCGCCGACTTGGCACTCTCGATCGGCGCGATCTTTCCAGGTGCGTTCGCCCGCCCGGCCCAGGCGGGGACCCCGCCCGCCGCGGACGTGCTCGGCTGGTGGAGCTCCCGCGGCGGGGAGGTCGCCAAGCCAGACCTCGTGACGCCCGGGGTCGCGTTTTCAGCGGTGCCGCGCTGGGACACCGGCAACGAAATCAAAGGCGGGACCAGCATGGCCGCACCACACGCCGCGGGGCTGGCCGCGTGCCTCATCTCGGCCATGCTGCAGGAGGGCCGCAAGGTCAGCGCCGCCGAGCTGGCGCAGGCGCTGCGGGCGTCGGCAGTGCCGTTCGCTGGCGCCAGCGCGATCGACGAGGGTGCCGGGGTGCCGCGCCTCGAGGCGGCCTATCGCTGGCTGCTGAGCGCGCACCAGGGCTCCGAGTACGTCGTGCGGTCCGAGGGCGGCGCGTCGGGGGCGTTCCGCCGCGACGGCTTCGCGGGGCCGGCCGACACGCTGCAGCTGTTCCGCGTGCGACATGTCGCCGGCCTGAGGGCGGCGCAATTCCTGCTGCGGAGCAGCGTCGCGTGGCTCGTGGTGCCGGGTCTGGTCCAGGCGGGAGCGCGGGAGACCGAAATCCCGGTCGTGTACTCCCGCTCCCCATTGGCGGCGCCCGGCGTGTACGTGGGGGCCGTCTCGGCCTGGAATCCGAGCGATACGCTCGCCGGTCCGTTGTTCACCCTGCCCAACACGGTCATCGTGCCGTACGACCTGTCGTCGAAGCCGCAGTACGACGAGCGGCGTGCGATCGGCCCGGGGCGCGTGCAGCGCTACTTCCTCCGCGCCACCCCGGCGGGGGCCACCCTCCTCGCGCGCGTCACGCTCCCCGACTCGGCCGAGCAGCGCGCCACGGCGCGGCTGTACGAGCCGAACGGACAACCGTTCCGCGATCTCGAAGAGGTGCAGCTCGGCCGGACCGATCCGGGCACAGGAGGGTTCGTGGTGCGCGCCGAGGACCTGGTGCCCGGCGTATACGAGCTGGACGTGATCGCGCCGCCGCTCTCCGGCGTCACCGCCACCGTGCGCGCCGAGGTCGCGGCGGTGACGCTCAGCGGGAGCGAAGCCTCGAACCCGGGAAGCGGGACCGCCGGCGGTCGCTTGACCGCGGTCCTGGTGGGCGCCGAGCGGAGCGTCGACGTGACGGGCCGCGGCGCACCGCCCGAGAGTCTCACGGTGCGCGTGCCCGACTGGGCGTCCCGGGCCGTCATCGACGTCCAGATGCCGCGCGAGCAGTGGGGCGAGTTCACGGACTTCGGCGTCACGGAGTACGATTCGGCGGGGCAGCAGGTCGGCCAAGGGGCGATGAATTACGCGATCGGGCGGCACAGCTTCGACGTCCCGCCCGCCCTGAAGGACCGTCCGGTCACCATCGAGCTGTTCCCCGCCTTCGCGCGGGACGGCGGCGCCCACCCCTGGCGCACGACGGTGCGCGTGCGCTTCCTGCTCCGCGAAGGTCGGCCGTTCGGCGCTGGTGCAGACGTCTCCGTCGTCGCGGGCGGGCGGACGGTGCTGCCGCCCCAGCGGCCGCCGGAGCTCACGCTCCCGGCGGGCTTCGCGCCGCTCGTCGAGCTGCGCGTGCATCCAGCCGTGGGCGCCGATGCTGTCCGCCGGAGCGTGCCGCAACCGTGATCTCGAAGGGCTCGCCGGCCCCCCCCACCGTCCGGATCGCCGCCGGGCAGGGCTTCTGGGGCGACTGGCTCGAAGCGCCGTACCGCCAGGTGACGGGCGGGCCGATCGACTACCTCATGCTGGACTACCTCGCCGAAGTGACGATGTCCATCCTGCAGAAGCAGAAGTCGCGCGACCCGACGCTCGGCTACGCCAAAGATTTCGTGCCGCTGATGGAGCGGATCCTACCGACCCTGGTCGAGCGCCACATCAAGGTCATCGCCAACGCCGGGGGCGTGAACCCGCCTGCCTGCGCGGAGGCCGTGGCCGCGGCGGCGCGCCGGCTGCGGCTCGATGGCAAGGTGCGCATCGGTGTCGTGACGGGAGACGACCTCCTCGGTCGCCTCGACGGGTTGGTCGCACGCGGGCACGAGCTCACCAACCTCGACACGGGCCGCCCGCTCCGCGACGTGCGCGACCGTGTGCGCTCCGCCAACGCCTACCTCGGCGCCTGGCCGGTGGTGGAGGCGCTGCGCCAAGGCGCCGACATCGTCATCACCGGTCGCGTGACCGACACCGGGCTCACGCTGGCGCCGATGATCCACGCCTTCGGCTGGAAGCGCGACGACTGGGACCTGCTCGCCGCCGGGACCGTGGCGGGCCACACGATCGAGTGCGGCGCCCAATGCTCGGGGGGCAACTGCCTGGTGGACTGGGAGCGGATCCCTGACCTGGCGAATGTGGGGTACCCGATCGTCGAGGCGCATGCCGATGGGACCTTCGACATCACCAAGCACCCCAGCACCGGCGGGCGCATCAGCGTCCCAGGGGTGACCGAGCAGCTCGTCTACGAGATGGGCAACCCGGCGGAGTACATCACGCCCGACTGCATCGCCGATTTCACGACCATCCGCCTGGCGCCGGCGGGGAAAGACAGGGTCCGGGTGTCAGGGGTCAGGGGCAAGCCAGCCACGGACAAATTGAAGGTGTCGATCGCCTACTTCTATGGTTACAAGGCGGTGGGCACGCTGGTTTATGCCTGGCCGGACGCCTACAAGAAGGCGAAGGCCGCGGACGGCGTGCTGCGGCAGCGTCTCACGGCCCTGGGCCTCGAGTTCGAGGCGATCCTCACGGAGTTCGTGGGTGCAGGCGCCACGCACGGCGTGCTGGCGCTGGAGACTGCGGACCTCGACGCGCTGCCGGAGGTGCAGCTGCGGATCGGCGTACGATCTTTCGACGCGGCCGCAGTCGAGCGCTTTACACGCGAAATCGCGCCGCTCATTCTCAACGGACCGCCGAGCGTCACCGGATTCGCCGGCGGGCGACCCAAGCCGGAGGAGATCGTGGCCTATTGGCCAGCGCTCGTGGACAAGCGGATGGTCGAGCCGTGCGTGGAGATCGTGGAGGTATGAGAAAGGCGGCGGTCAGGCGGTTGGCCGGTCGGGCGGTCGGCAAAGGCCGCGCGAAACGGGTCCGCTTGCTCGAGCTCGCACACGCCCGCTCGGGAGACAAAGGCGACACCGCGAACGTCGGGCTGATCGCGCTCAAGCCCGAATATTATCCCCTCCTCGTGAAACAGGTGACCGCGGCCCGAGTCGCGCGGCACTTCAAGGGGATGATCACGGGCACGGTCGAGCGCTACGAGCTGCCGAACCTCATGGCGCTGAACTTCCTGCTGCACGGAGCGCTCGACGGCGGCGGGACCATTTCGCTCAAGACCGATGCCCAGGGCAAAGTGTTGTCGACCGCGTTGCTGCGCCTGGAAATCGAAATCGAGGTGGCGCAGTGAGCGAGAGCGAGCGGGTGCTGCTCGCCGTGCAGGGCGGTGTGCTTACGGTCACGCTCAACCGCCCCGAGAAGAAGAACGCGATCGACACGCCCATGATCGCGGCCCTGCTCGGCGCCATCGAGCGCGCCGATCTCGACGCCGAGGTGCGCGTGGTCGCGCTGCGCGGCTCGGGGGCGGACTTTTGCGCCGGCATGGATCTGAACGAGCTGCTCGCATCGGCGGACAAGACGGTGGAAGAGAACCGCCAGGCCGCGCTGCGCTTCGGCGAGATCTTCATCCGGATCCGGAGGCTGCCGAAGCCCGTCGTCGCGGTCGTGCACGGGCGGGCGCTGGCGGGCGGCTGCGGCCTCGCGACGGCATGCGACCTGCTGGTCGCAGCCGAGTCGGCGAAGCTCGGCTATCCGGAAGTGCAGCGCGGCTTCGTGCCCGCCATCGTCATGACCCTCCTCAAGCGGACCGTCGGAGAAAAGGTCGCGTTCGATCTCGCGGCGACCGGCCGGATCCTGTCGGCACCCGAAGCCGCGGAGCTGGGTCTCGTGTCGCGCGTGTACGAAGACTCCGACTTCGAGGAGCAAGTCGGTGAAGTGCTGCGCGCGCTCGCGGCGTCGAGCGCCTCCGCCCTCGCGTTCACCAAGCAGCAGTTCTACCAGCTCGACGGCCTGCGCTTCGAGGACGGCATCCGGCTGGGCGCAGACGTCAACGCCGTGAGCCGGACCACCCCGGACTTCCGGGCCACGCTCCAGACGTTCTTGAAGAAATGACCGGCGCCCTCCGCCAGCCCGGCGCGATTCTTCTGGTCTCTTGCTACGAGCTCGGCCACCAGCCGCTGGGGCTGGCCTGGCCGAAGGCATTCCTCGAGCGGGCGGGCTATGCCCCGGCCACTATCGACCTCGCGGTCGAAGCCCTGGATGAATCCACGCTGCGGCAGGCGCGGCTCATCGCGATCGCCGTGCCGATGCACACCGCGCTCCGCCTGGGCGTACGGGCGGCGGAGCGGATCCGTCGCGTCAATCCCGCGTGCCGGATCGTGTTTCACGGGCTGTACGCCCTGCTCAACGGCGCGTATCTGCTCGACCACGTCGCCGACGCGGTGCTGGGTGGCGAGACGGAAGTCGAGCTCGTGGGGCTCGTGCAACGGCTCGAAGCGGGGGCCGAGCCCGCGCCGCAGCGCCAGGCCGTGCTTGGGCGTCTCGATTTTCCAATCCCGAGCCGGGCCGGGCTCCCCGCGCTCACGCGCTACGTGAGCCTCGTCGATCGGGGCCGCCTCGTCCCTGCAGGCTACGTCGAGGCGAGCCGTGGCTGCCTGCACCGCTGTTTGCACTGCCCGATCCCACCCGTCTATGAGGGTCGCTTTTTCGCCGTGCCGCGCGAGGTCGTGCTCGCCGACGTACGGCGCCTGGTCCAGGCCGGGGCGGGGCACATCACGTTCGGCGACCCCGACTTCTTGAACGGGCCCGGTCACGCGCTCAAGCTCGTCCGCGCGCTGCACCTCGAGTTTCCCGGGCTCACCTACGACTTCACCGCCAAGG
>MNEL01000005.1 GCA_001917665.1 Gemmatimonadetes bacterium 13_1_40CM_69_22
GTGCGCCTTGTGCCGGCCCCAGGTCGGGTCGTAGCAGCTCACATACGTGCTGAGCGTACCATCGGGGAACGCGTTGTCGCCGAGTGTGAGGACGGTGCCCGGGATGGTGTCGAGGATCCGCGCCGTCAGCTCGTCGCTGTCGACACCGCAGCTCGCGATGTCGCCGGCCGCGAGCAGCACGGCGCGGGGTTGCGTCGTCACAAGCGCCGCCGTGATCACGGGAGCACTGCGCGCGCCGCGCGCGCCTGCACGACGCATGCAGCCGGGTTCCTTCAGGTAAGCGCCATTGCCGTAGGACCTTGGCTGCAACACCCCTACCGACTCGACGACGGAGTGAAGCGCGCGCGCTACGGCACGGCCGCCACGGTCTCCTCAGTGGGTCCTTGTCTCATGTGGCGGGCAGCGACATCGTCGGTGGCTACGCTTCTTGCAGTGGACGCTTGCGACCGAGAACTGCGGGCCGTGGAGGACGAAATGAAGGGCGCCGCATGGGTGGCGGCCGCGGCGACCGCGGTCTCCCTCGCCTGCCTGGATGCGGAGTGGCCGGTCCCGGCGCGATTGTGCCAGACACCGGGAGACCCCCTCGTTACGGTGCGCGGGCTGCAGACCTCCGGGTTTGACAGCAGGACCTTAGCTCGAAATACGGAGGTCGATGCGTCCTCCGCCCGGTTCTTCACACCGACCGACATTCCTGTGTACGTCGGCGGCGGTGCGAGCATCTGTTTCTACGGCGGCGCGGTCATCGGCTCGCTTCCGCCGAGCACGCCGTACGCCAGGATGCACGACACGTACGGGCTCGTCGCCCACGGCAGCGCGTTCCAGCTCGAGGCTTTCCGGGTGTTCGATTACGGAGACGGCGCGAGCATGGACGCCCAAGAGGATGTGAACTGGACCGTGCGGGACGTCTACTTCAAGTACATCCGCGACGACTGTGTCGAGAATGACTTCGTGAACAGTGGAACGATTGAGAATTCCCTGTTTGACGGATGTTATGAAGGGTTCAGCTCCCGACCGTACACCACCACGCAGGATGGTAGCCTGAATCTGGTGGTCGTGAGGAACTCGCTGTTCCGGCTCCAGGACATGGATCAAGGGTATCGACGGCCCGGTCACGGGGGGTTTTTCAAATGGGACGCCACGGCTCCCATGATTGCCCTGTACGACAACGTGTACCGGGTCGATAGCCCCAATATCGAGAACGACGTCCTGGTCCCGCCGGCGAACAAGCTGAAGGATTGCGCCGGCAACGTAATGATCTGGCTGGGATCCGGTCCTTTCCCCGAGCCCCTGCCGAGCTGTTACAGGTTACTGACCGGTGCCACCGGGCTGGCGTACTGGAACAATGCGATCGCCGCGTGGCTGGCCAACCACCCGGGTGCGCTCGTGGACGTCGGGCCGCCCATCGTCTCCCTCTTCTCGCCCGCAGACAGCGCGACGCTGACGGGCGACGTCACCTTGACGGCCACCGCCGTGGACGACCGAGCGGTGGCGGCGGTCCAGTTCGCCTTGAATGGACAGGCCATCGGCCCAGCCGTGACCACGGAAGCGCCGCTCACCAAGTTCACGCTCGCCTGGAATTCGCGCGATCAACCGAACGGCACGTACACGCTCACCGCGGCGGCGCGCGATGCGACCGGCCAGGTGACGACCTCGAGTGCCCTCACGGTGCGGATCGTCAATTGAGCGGTGCGGGAGCGACGTCTCTCGATCGGCTCTCACCGCTCGCCCGGGAGCGCGGCGCGCGTAGGATCGCGCGCCAGTACGAGGGCGAGCACGAGCCACAACAGTTTTGAAGCGATCCACGTGCCGCTCGTCGTTCCGACCATCATCTCCGCGAACAGGGCAAAGGCGGCGCGTCCCCGACGCGCGGCCAGGAAGCACGCCCATAGGCCGGCGAAGAACGGAATCGCCCCGACGACCCCGGTCGTGGTCACCACCTCGAGCGCGAGGTTGTGGGCATCCCGGCGCGGCCGGACCTTCTCGTGGATGCGCCGCGCGATCTCGAACTGGTTGGTGATCGGGCCCCAGCCCAGGACGGGTCGCTCGATCAACATGTGGAGGAGGACGGGGTAGATCTGCTCTCGCCCGGCCAGGCTGCCTCCCGCCGCCTCGACGAACCGGTTGCGCATCATCTGGACGTGGAGCGCGCCCCACGCGAGGGCCGCCATGGCGAGGAGCACCGCGAACCCGTTGCGCAGTCGCTGCCAGAGGGTCAGGCCGCTCAACGCTGAGACGAGCAGGCCGGCAGTGAGAGCGAGCACGCCACCCCGCGAGCCGGTGTGCACGACGGCGCCGCCGAGCAGCCCGACCAGCGGCCAGAACACGAACGGCAGGCGCAGCAGCCGCGACGCGCCCCCGTGGCGGAGGCCGACGGCGGCGAGCACGCCGGCTGAGAGGATCAGAGCGCTGAGATTGGCGTTCTGTCCGAGCATCGTCTCCCGCTCGCCGCCGGTCCAGACCCGATTCGCTGTGAGCCCGATCCCGGCGATCTCCAAGACTGCCCACAGTGCGCACGCGACGACCAGGGTCATGAGCGCGGCGCGGAACACCCGACGATCACGCATCAGGTTGCCGGCCGCCCAGCAGACGAGCAGCAGCTCGACGAGCTGGCCCAGGAGCTGGAGGGCGAGCAGCGCGTGCTCCTGCGAGCCGACCAGCGCCGCGATGACGAACACCCAGAGCCACGCGCCGAACCACAGCAGCGCAGAGGGGATACGACCGTAGCACGCGCGGCGCTCGAGCGGTGTCGTCAGGAGGAACAGCGCCGCCGTAATGGTGGTAGTTTCGAGCGGGATCGACCGTTGCGGCATCTCGAACGGGATCGAGAAGACGAAGAGGTACAGGGCCCAGCGCACGACCGGGTTCACCAGGGGCCCGTGCTCCGCGGGAGCCGCCGAGACGGGGGGGGCGAGTGCCGCTACAGTCGCATCCGTGCGCACATCCAGGTGCACTGCACGTCGTACGCCACGCCCGCACGGGCCGGTGAGCGGCCGAGCGATGCTTGTGTGCGGCACCCGGCGCGGCCTGCCGGCTCAGGCGTGGCGTCGACGCCGCACTAGCTTCGTCCGCTCCGGCGGCGTAGCCGGCCGCGACAGCGCGCTGCGAACCCGCTATGTGGCGCCGCCATGTAGCGCCCGCTCAATGGCTTCGCCGTGGCCGCGGTCCTCACTGGCCCAGCGTTTACCGGTCCACGGCTGATCGCTCAGTGCCCGGCCCCGGAGCACGGTTCCGTCGTCCGCCTGCAGCTCGAGCAGCACGACTGCGCCCGCTCCGCACGCCACCATCTGGCCGCAGGTGCCCTCGACGGGACTCACCACGGGGCCGAGCACCGCGCCCGCTGTGGCACGCGGTCCTGGGCCGTTCTCAGTGGGGAGGTGGGCGGCGTGCCAGATCGTCCACCGCCGCCCCTCGAGCCAGCTGAAAGCGCCGGGGTAGGGCCGCGTGAGCGCGCGAATGAAGTCGTAGATGGCGCGACTCGGCTGGCGCCAGTCGATCCGTCCGTCGGCGGGGCGGCGCCGCGGCAGCACCGGCTCGTCGCCCGCCGGCTGGACCCGGCCGGGGCGCTCGCCCGCGAGCAGACGCGGCACGAGGCGCAGCAGCATGTCCCGGTTGGACGCGGCGACTCGCTCATATAGGGACGCGCAGGTGTCGTAGGGCGTGATGCAGAACGCCGTCTGGTCGATGATGGCGCCGCGGTCGACGTCCTCCGCGAGCCAGATGAGCGAGTTACCCGCCTGCCGCTCGCCCCGAATCAGCGCCCAGTTGATGGGCGCGCTCCCGCGGAGCTGCGGCAAGCGGGAGGCATGCGCCCCGATCATGCCGGTCCGCGCCAGCCGCAGCGCCGCAGGCCGCAGGATCTGGCTCCAGCCGATCACGAAGACGACGTCCGCGTCGAGGGTGCGCAGCGCTACTAGGCCGTCCGGCTCGTTGATGTTTCCCACGCAAGCGAGGGGGGTGCCGTAGCGAACGCAGACCGGCGCGTAGTCGACAGCGCCGCTGCGCTGCGCCGCGAGCTCGGGGCGGAGTGTGATGACGCCGGTGATCGGCGTGCGGGCCGCGAGCAGGGCCTCGAGCGCCGAGAGCCCTTCCGCATGGCAGCCGACCCACCCAAAGCGCATCACAACCGTCAGCGCCGATACGTGCGCGCGACGTCGAGCACCGCCGCGATGACGTCCGCGACGTCGCGGTCGGACAACCCGGGATTGAGCGGCAAGCTCAGCAGGCGACGATAGTTCTGGTAAGCGACGGGGCAGTCGTCCGCTGCGTAACCGTACTTGTCACGGTAGTAGGGGTGCAGGTGAATCGGGATGAAGTGCACCGACGTGCCGATGTTACGAGCGGCGAGCTCCTCGATGAAGCGATCGCGCCCGATGCGGAGCGCCTGCCGCCGGAGCCGGAGGACGTACAGGTGCCATGCGGGCTCCACGTCCGGCCGGGCGACCGGTGGCTCGAGGGCTTCCTCCTGCGCGAACATCGCGGTGTAACGCGCGACCACTTCGCGCCGCCGCCGCTGGAAGGCGTCCAGCTTCCGGAGCTGGCACAACCCGATGGCGGCCTGAATGTCGGTCATGTTGTACTTGAAGCCGGGGAGCAGGACCTCGTAGCGCCAGCTGCCGCCCTGATCGTAGCGCTTCCACGCGTCCCGGCTCATGCCGTGCAGGCTGAGCACGCGCGCCCGCTCGATGAAAGCGGCAGCGCCGGTGAGCATGCCGCCTTCCGCGGTGGTGAGATTCTTCGTGGCGTAGAAACTAAAGGCCACCGGATTGGTCCCGGAGCCGATACACCGTCCCTTATACCTCGCGGGGATGGCGTGCGCGGCGTCTTCCACCACGGTGAGCTGGTGGGTACGGGCCAGCGCCTCGATGGGGTCCAGATCCGCCGGGTGACCGGCGTAGTGGACCGCGAGGATCGCGCGGGTTCGCTTCGTCACGGCCGCCGCGATGCGCTGGGGGTCGATGTTCAAGGTGTCGGGCTCCACGTCGACGAGCACGGGCCGGGCCCCGACGTGCTCGATCACGTTGACCGAAGCGCAAAATGTCATCGGGGTGGTGATGACTTCGTCGCCGGGGCCGATGCCAAGGGTCGCGAGCGCGGTGTGGAGCCCGGCGGTGCAGGAGTTGAGCGCCACCGCACCGGGCGCCCCGACGAACGCGGCGAATGCCCGTTCGAATGCCCGCGTCTTGGGGCCGGTCGTGATCCACGCCGACTTGAGCGTGTCGACGACCGCGTCGATTTCCTCCTGTCCGATGACGGGTGGCGAGAACGGCAGAAACGTCCGCCGCTGCGCCGGGGCGGGCGCGACGGGCCCTGGCACGCCCGTCGGCACGCCGCTGCGGGCCGTCACGCGAGGCGAGCGGTGGGGACCGGCCGCCAAGCACGGTCGGGCCTGGCGGCGACCGCCTCGGCGGCCACGGAACCGTGCCAGGGTACGTACTCGGGCACGAGCGCCGCGATGCCCCGCAGCACTCCCTCGTCGTCGCCCAGCGTCATGAGCGAGACGAGGCGGCTCAAGCCCCGACGCAGCGCCGTGGGGTCGATGACCCCCGATGCGATGACGTGAATCTTCTCCACCGGTGTCGGGTGCGCGGCTTCGTCCGAGGAGATGAGCTCCTCCTCCAGCTTCTCCCCAGGTCGCAGGCCGGTGAACTCGATCTGGATGTCCTGGTGCGGTACGAGGCCGGAGAGGCGGATCAGCTGCTCGGCGAGCTCGAGAATGCGCACCTGCTCCCCCATCTCAAGCATCGCGATCCGCCCCTCGGCTTGCGGCAATGCCGCGGCTTGCACCACGAGCTGCACGGCTTCCGGAATCGTCATGAAGTAGCGCTTCACCGCGGGATCGGTCACCGTGAGGGGGCCGCCGGCGGCGAGCTGGCGCTTGAACAGCGGCAGCACGCTGCCGTCCGATCCGAGCACGTTCCCGAAGCGCACGGCGCGGAAGTCGGTGCCCGACGCAGCGAGATACGGCAGCTCGAGCACGACCCGCTCGGCTACTCGCTTCGTCGCGCCGAGGACGCTGGTCGGGTTGACGGCCTTGTCGGTGGAGATCAAGACGAACTTCTTGACGCCGTGGCGCGCCGCGGCTTCGGCGACACGCAGCGTCCCGACGATGTTGTTCCAGGCGGCCTCGACGACGTTGGCTTCGCACAACGGGACGTGCTTGTACGCCGCCGCGTGGAAGACGTAGTCCGGTGCGTAGGTCCGCAGGACCTGGGCCATGCGATCGGCGTTGGTGATGCTCGCGATAACCGGCACGACTTCGAGGGTCGGGTGGGCGCGGCGCAGCTCGACCCACACGAAATAGAGCGTGTTTTCCGCCCGATCGAGCAGCACGATGCGGCGCGGTTGGAACCGCGCGACCTGCCGCGCCAGCTCCGATCCGATCGAGCCCGCCCCGCCCGTGATGAGGACGGTCTTGCCGGTGAGGTCGCGCTCCACCTGATCCAGGTTGAGCTGGACCGGCGCCCGACCGAGCAGGTCTTCGAGCTGCACGTCCCGCAGCTGCCCGATTTCGGCGCGCTTTTGGAGCAGATCCTGCAGCGGCGGGAGCATCTTGAACGGGATTCTGGTCTCGGCACAGCGGTCGACGATACGCTGCAGCTGGGTGCGGCCGGCCGACGGGATCGCGATGACGAGCAACTCGACGCGGCGCTGGGCAGCGAGGCGGCGTAAATCGCGGATGCCGCCCAGGACCCGCACGCCGTGCAACGATCGCCCGTGAGTGTCCCGGTCGTCGTCGATCAGGCCGACCACGTTCAGCTGGTGCCGCTTGTCGTGTAGCAGCTGGCGGAGCAGCTGCTCACCCGCTTCACCGGCGCCAATGATGAAGGCGCGTTTCCCCTGGGGCGCCTTCATCTGCGCCAGGGTGCTGACCTCGCGCGCGACGCGGACGGAGAACCGGAAGCCCCCGACCAGGAAAATCGCCAGCAGCCAGTCCAGCATCAGCACGGCGCGCGACATGCCGCGGGCGTGGCCGCTCAACCAAAGGATCGCCAGGAACGCGATGGAGCTGAGCGTTACGGCGGTCGTGACGTTGATGAGGTCGCGCATCCCCACGTGTCGCCAGTAGTCTCGGAACAACCCAAAGGAGTAGAACGCGAGCGGTCGCAGCGCCACGAGGTAAGGCAGCGTTGTGACCAAACGACGCAGCTCCTCCGACGGGATCGCAAAATCGAAGCGCAGCGCGTAGGCGCCGACGTAGGCGAGGGCCACGAGGAACGCGTGGAACGCCCAGGTGAGCGGCCCCCGGTGGGGGTAGAGGCGCTTCAGCAGACGTGTGAGGATGTTCAACTGCCCCCCTTCCTCAAGCAAGAATGAATCGTGGCCTCGGGCTGCGCGGGCAAATCCCGCTGCCCCCGATGCACACGACGTGCGCGCCCCCGGGGCCGGCCGGGCGGCTCCCCGAGCCGATTGCGCCACAACGCGTTGCGCCCGCCAGCTGGCGCGCGCGCGCTCGCGCCCGTGCCGCTCACGCGCTACGAATCTGCGGGGCGACGTGCTGCGCGCACGCCACGCGTCGCCCCCGCCACGGCCCCGCCGGGGCGCTGCGGCGTGAGGGCCGGGCGTCAGTTCTCAGCGGTACCGGCCTTGCAGTGGCGGCCGCTGGTCCCGGGACGTGGAGTCCCGGGCGATACGGCTTGCACTCGACATGGCGCACGAAGGACCGTCACTCCCCGAGTCGGCTCGGCTCGAAGCAATCGCTGCGACACCCCGGCCCCGGGCCCCGACGCGCTACGACCAGCCGCCCCGGCTCCTGCCGGCCGTGGAGCCGGACTGGCGCCGCATCTTCGGCGCCATCCGGCGGCGCCGCTGGGTGGTGCTGGGGGTCACGCTGCTTGGGACGGTGGCGGGGGTCGTCGCCGCGGCCAAGTTCGTGGGACCGCGGTACCTCGCCCGGGCCCGGCTCTGGGTCGGAGCGGCAGAGCCCGACCCCAACGCCATCCGCGGCACCACGCCCGCACCCGGGGCCGAGCGGCTGCTCGGCGTGGAGGCGTGGGTGGATTTCGTGCGCTCGGACGCGGTGCTCGATACCGTGGTGCGCGAGGTCCGCCTGTACCTCTCTCCCAAGACCCCGATCGACGGCACAGCGCTGCTGGGCTTGCGGCTCAAGGACCAGGTGCTGCCGGGCCGCTACCGGCTGGAGGTGGATCGCGACGGACAAGCCTTTGCGCTCTTCTCGGCCGAGGGCGTTGTGCAGCGCGGGGAGCGCGGGGATTCGGTCGGCCCCGCGCTGGGGTTTGCGTGGGTGCCGGGGGCGGCGGTGCTCACGCCTGGACGGCGCATCGAGTTCACGCTCCTCACCCCGCACGACGCCGCCGAGCTGCTCGCAAGCCAGCTGCAGGTGACGACGGACCGGGAGGGGACGTTCGTGACCGTGCAGCTGACGGGCACCGACCCGCAGCTGACGGCCGCGATCGTGAAGGGGGTAGCGGATCGGACCGTGGCCGTCGCGGCCGACCTGCGGCGCCACAAGGTGGCCGCGCTCGCCGATATCCTCGGCCAACAGGTGCAGCACGCGCAGGCGAGCCTGACGGTGGCGGAGCTCGCGCTCAAGAACTTCCGCGTCCGGGCTGCGGGGGTGCTGCCGGCCGGCGTGGCGGCGCCGCCGCCGTCGCCCGCCTTCACGAACGCGTTCGAGCTGCGGGTCGCGGTCGATCAGCACGGCCGCGACCGGCAGGCGATCGATCGGGTGCTCGCACAGCCGCCCGATTCAGGGCTGTCGGTGGATGCGCTCGCCGCCATCGACGCCGTACAGAAGTCGCCTGAGCTGACGCAGGCGTTGAAGGAGCTCACCGATAAGCAGGCCGAGCTCCGCGCCCTGCGCTATACCTACACAGATCAGCACTTCCCCGTCCAGCAGCTGGCCGACGCGGTAGCGACGCTCGAGCGCCGCACGATTCCGGGCATGCTGCGGGCGCTGCGCAACAACTTGGCTGCGCGTGAGCATGACCTCGGACAGCGGGTGGACTCGACGGTCCGCTACCTGAGCAACATCCCGCCGCTCTTGTTTGAGCAGACTCGGCTGGAGCGGGAAGTGCAGGTGGCCGGGCAGCTCTACGCCTCGCTCCAGCAGCACTACGACGAAGCCCGCGTCGCAGAGGCGTCGGCGCTGCCCGACGTTCGCATCCTCGATGCCCCCGTCCAGCCGTACCAGCCGATCGGCAGCGTTGCGCCGTTCCTGGTGATCATGGCCTTTCTGGCGAGTGGCGGCCTGGGCGTGTTGGGTGCCGTGCTGATCGACACGCTCGACCCCCGGTTCCGCGATCCTGGTCACGTCACGCAAGGCCTGGGGTTGCGGATTCTGGGCGCGCTCCCCCACTTGAGCCGGGCCGGCAACGGCGAGGGGACCGCGCAGGCCATCGAAGCGATGCGGACCGTGCGCGTGAAGCTGCAGCACGCCTCCAACGGCGGGAACCCGCTGCTCCTCACCGTCACCAGCCCGGGGGTCGGCGAAGGGAAATCGCTCGTCTCGGCCAACCTGGCGCTCGCGTTCGCGTATGCCGGGCTCCGTACTATCGTGATCGACGGCGACATCCGTCGCGGTGCGCTGCACCGTCTGTTGCGCGGGAGCCGGCGGCCCGGCCTGACCGATCACCTCACCGGGCGCGCCCCGCTCGAAAAGGTCCTGCAACCGACCCCGTACAAAGGTCTGTCGTTCATCGGGTGCGGATCGCGGATGCACAATTCGCCGGAGCTCTTGAGCGCGGCGACGATGGTCGATCTCCTCGCCGCGCTCCGCAGTCGCTACGACGTCGTTCTGGTCGACACCGCCCCGCTCGCCGCTGGGGCGGATCCCTACACGATGGCGTCGCTCACCACCAACCTGCTGATGGTGCTGCGGGCGGGCGTCACGGATCTCGAGCTGGCACAGGCGAAGCTCGAGAGCTTCGAGGATCTGCCGGTGCGGGTGGTCGGCACCGTGCTGAACGACGTTCAGCCGAAAGGAGCGTACCGGTACTATGCTTATTACGTACCCGGTTACGAGACCAAGGAAGAGGCTGACTTGGGACCGGAGAAGCCGGTGCTCGGAGTCCCAAGTGTCTAGACCGGGGGGATCCCGTCCGGCGGCGGCGGCGCTCATCGCCGCGCTCGGGCTGGTGCGCCCTGCCGCGGCTCCCGCCCAGACAGCCGCCGATTCGCTGGCGCACCGCACGCTTGCCACGCGGGCCGAGCTGGACAGCCTGGCGCGGGTGCTCGCAACCGCGGGCTCGTCGGCGCAGCGGCAGACGCTCGAATTCGTGCGGGCGCGGCTCGGGGCCGGAGATTTTCAAGCGGGGGATCGCATTCTGGTGCAGATCCCCGCGCTCCAGAGCGCGGTGCAGCCTGCCGGACAGCCAGCGACTCTCCCCGGCCCGGGGCCGCAAGCCCGCGCCGACACCTTCACCGTCGGTCGGGAGCAGGAGCTCACCCTGTCCGTCGGGGGCACGATCCCGCTGCGGGGCGTGCTCAAGTCCGAGCTTCAGGCCTACCTCACCGAGCAGCTGAGTCAATACCTCAAGTACCCGACGCTCCATGCTCGCCCCTTGCTGCGCGTGTCGGTCCAAGGCGACGTCCAACGCCCCGGGTTCTACTTCATCCCGCCGGACGCCCCGCTGTCCGATGCGCTGATGGCGGCGGGGGGCACGCTCCGGGACGCGAAGGTCAAGGATCTGCGGGTGGAGCGCAACGGCACCACCGTGTTGAAGGGGCGTGCGTTGCAGGAGGCGATGGCCACGGGTCGGACGCTCGAAAACGTGAACCTGCAGGACGGGGACCAGCTCACGGTTCCGAGCGGCGGCCAGGTGACGGAGCACATGCGCTTCGTCTGGCTCGTCGTCAGCATCACCGGTGGGATCTACGGCCTGACGCGGCTCTTCTAGGGA
>MNEL01000029.1 GCA_001917665.1 Gemmatimonadetes bacterium 13_1_40CM_69_22
ATCACGCATCGCGCAGCTGCCGGCCGGTGAGCGACACGAACACGTCCTCGAGCGTGGCGTGGTGGGTGGCGAGCATCGAGAGCTCGGCGCCGCGCCGCTCGAGCAGCCCGAGCAGCGCGGGCACGGCGCGGTGCACAGCGGCCACGGTGAGCGCCGTGCGATCCGGGCCCGGGCGCACCGCCCGAACGCCGGGCAGCGCCGCGAGCTCTTCCGGCCCCGGAGCATGGCCGGCCCCGTCCGCGAGGGCGAACTCGACCACATGCTCCGCGCCGAGCGACGCGATCAGCTGCTGCGGTGTCCCCAGGGCGATCACCTTGCCGTGGTCCATGATCGCCACCCGGTCGCACAGCCGCTCCGCCTCCTCCATATAATGGGTGGTGAGGAGCACAGTGCCGCCCGCCGCGCGAAACCGCCCGATCACCTGCCACAGCTGGCGGCGCGATTGTGGATCGAGCCCGGTCGTCGGCTCGTCCAGGAACAGCAGCTCGGGCCGGCTCACCAGCGCGCACGCCACGGCGAGGCGCTGCTTCTGCCCGCCCGACAGCTTCCCGACCCACGCCGCGCGCTTCTCCTCGAGCTCGACGAGCCCGAGGACCTCGTCCACGGTATGGGAGCTCGTGTAGAAGCTGCGAAACAGCCGCACCGTCTCCGCGACGGTCAGCTTGTCGGCGAGCTGGGTCTCCTGGAGCTGGATGCCGAGCCGCTCGCGCAGCGCGCGATCGGCCGCGCGGCCCCCGCCCCACCGCATCCCGAGCAGCTCCACGTCCCCCGCGTCCGGCTCGGTGAGCCCCTCGAGAATCTCGATCGTGGTGGTCTTGCCGGCGCCGTTGGGACCGAGCAGTCCGAAGCATTCCCCGGTCGCGACAGTGAGATCGAGCCCGGCGACCGCGACCACGTCCGCGTAGCGCTTGACGAGGCCGCCGCAGCGTATCGCGGGCACGCTCAGTGCGGCTGGCCGGGCGGCTGCTTCGGCTCCGGCGTCATCGCCTGCTTGAGCGCCTGGTCGAGCTGCATCCGCAAACTGTTCACGCCGTCCGAGAGACCGCGGATCTTCATGTCGATCCCGCCCCCCCGCCCCGCCATCACCGACATCGCCCCCGCCACGTCCGCAATGGTCCCGACGCCCGATGTCAGCGCGCGCTGGCGCATCTGCGAGAGCTGCCGGGCGATCGACTCGCAGATGTTGTCGATAAACGTCGCCTTGGCGGCGCGGTTCGAGTTGAGCTCGGCGACGAGCTTCGCGACGTGCTCCACCACCTTTTGAAACTGCTGGATGTCGCCGACGCGGCGTTGCTGGTCCGCGGTAAGCTTTGTAACCATGGAACCTCCTCAGTCCGGCGGGGCGATCGCGTCGGTCAGGATGCGCCCGTCCAGCGGCTCGGCCGGCGTGAGGCCGAGCAGCCGCGCGAGCGTGGGCGCGATGTCGACGGTGTTCACACGCTCCCCGTACACGCCGCCGCGGATGGCGCGTCCCCAGAAGATGAGCGGTACGTGCGCGTCGAGGTCGCTCGGCTGCCCGTGCGTCGTGATCGCGGGGAGGGTGGGAGACGCCCAGATCGAGTACGGCTTGAGTGTCGCGACCAGCTCCACGCCCGCGTTCAAGGGTACCTGATGCAGCCAGCGGCGCACCACCGCATCGCCGGTGTCTTTGCCCGCTAAATCGGCCGGTCGGTCGACCCGCGCCACGCCGGGCACCGCCCGCAGTCGGGCCGCTACGTCCGCCACCACGCTATCCACGTTCACCCCCTGTCCGGCGAGCTCACCACGGCTCGGGAGGAGCACCATGCCGCTCTCAAAGGCGAGCCAGGCGCTACCACCGGCGCGCTGGTCGAGCTGCGCGTTCACCACAGCGATCATGCTGTCCGCGTTGACCCGCCGCGCGTCCCGGTGCCCTTCCGCGCGCGACCGCTCGGGGAACGGCGTGACACCGTGGTCGGCGGTGAGCACGATCAAGACGTTCCCGGACCCGTAGCGCACCAACAACTGCTGCAGGAACAATCCCAGGGAGCGGTCGAGCCGCAGCACCTGGTCGTGGATTTCCCGCGAGTCCGGGCCGAAGGCGTGACCCACGTAGTCTGTCGTGGACAAGCTCACGGCGAGCAGGTCGGCGACGCCGCGGCTCCCCAGGCCCAGCGCCCGCACACCCTCGAGCGCGAAGGCGAGCGTGAGCGAGTCCATCGATGGAACCGCGAGGTACTCGAGCGCAGCGCGCGCGCTGTCGGGCGACAGCCGGTGCGGGAACGTGAAGTCCTTGCCGGCGTTCTCGTACGCCTCACTGTCGGCCTCGGGATACGCGCGGGCAGGTAAGAGGAGATTCCATGTCGCACCGGCGGCCCTGAACGGGAGGCGCCGGCCGTTGAAGGCGCGCACCCAATCGGGGAGCGAGTCGGCGTAATAGCGGCTCGTGGTGAAGTAGCCCCCGACGTACCAATAGACCTGCTCCTTCGCCCGGCCGATCGGCAGGATCGCCCCGCGGTCCTTCCCCGATACCGAGAGGGCGCGGGCGCCCGGCTCGGCCGCCTTGAGCCAGTCGAAGAACGCGGTCCCGCGAAACCGGGTCGGCGCAGCGCCCGGCCCGGTGACGCCGACGAGCGGCGCCGCGGAGTCCTGCACGCCGCCCGTGTTGCGCAGGATGCCGGTGTGCGCGGGCCACCGCCCGGAGAGGATCGTGGAGTGACCGGGCGCCGTCTCGGTGACGGCGTGGTCTTGGTAGGCGTCCGTGAAGACGGCGCCGCGCTTCAGGAGCAGCCCGAGCCCGCCCGTGAGCTGAGCCCGATAGCGGTCGAGATAGTCGGCCCGCAACTGGTCGACGGTGATGACCACGACGAGCCGGGGACGGGGCGCCGGGGCGATCCCCAGCAACCCCAGGAGCAGCAGCAGCGGAGCGTTCATGTCCACAAAAGTAACGAAGGTCAGGCCGCCTCGGCGGTGGCGGGCACGGGCTCGCTGCGCGGCACACGCGTCGCCATGAGCAACGCCAGCGCGATGATCGCGGCGCACGCGAAGAACGGCACGCTCGGGCCCAGGTGCTGGTAGGCAAGGCCCGCCCAGATGGGCCCCGCCACACTGGCCACGCCGCGCAGCGCCTGCTGCACTCCCATCATCAGACCGAATTCGTGCTTGTCGGTCCGATGGCTCACCAGGGCGGAGTTGGCCGGGAACAAGAGAGCCGTCCCGAGCGGCAGCAGGACCTGGATCAACAGGAACAGCGGGACCGACGGCGCGAGGGGTAGCAGCGCATAGCCGAGCGCGTACAGCGTCGCCCCGAGTCGCATGGTCCGCACCTCGCCGAGGCGATCGTTCACCGGCCCGACCACGAAAGCCCGCATCAGGACGCCGACGCCGCCGAACACGGTGAAGAACCACCAAATGTTCGTGGGGCCGATGCCGAAGCGCCAAGCAAGGTAGATGGTGAACACCGCGGGCGCCGAGTTGTACGCGAGCATTGCGACGGCGTAGATCCAGATGAGGTGGGCGGCGGGACGGCCCGGATGACGGATGACTTCCCACAGCGCGTCGCGCACGGGACGCGGCTCGGGCGCCAGCACCTGACGCCCACTCTCGGTCGTCACGTGCGGCGAGAAGACGCGGGACTCCGGCAGCCACTTCCACGCGAAGATGAGATTCGCCGCACACAGCGCTGCAGCCACGAGCCCCGGTGCCGACTCGCCGGCGCGGGCTGCGAACGATCCCACCACGGGCCCGATCACCACACCGAGGCTCGTCGCCGCCGAGAGCCAGCCCAGGGCCTTGGCCCGGTCGTGCGGAACCATCGTGTCGGCCACGTACGCCTGGGCGACGCCGGTCGTCCCGCCGCCCAGGCCCTGGACGAAACGCGACACGAACAGCAGCCACAGCGACCCGGCGAGCCCGAAGATCAGGTACGCCAGAGCCGATGCGGTCAGCCCCGCGAGCAGGGCTGGCCGCCGACCGTAGCGGTCGGACACCCGCCCCCACACCGGAGAGGCAACGAGCTGCGCGACGGGAAAGGATGCGGTCATCAAGCCGATCGTCGTCGGGCTGGCATGGAGGTGGAGCGCATACAGCGCCAGCAGCGGCAGGACGAGGGTGAGCCCGATCATGTCGACGAACGCGACAGCCATCAGCACCGACATCCGCTTCATCGTCTCGCTCCGAGCCCAAGCACCACGGCGCTCACGACCATCAGGATCACGCCGAACGCCGCCGCCACTCCGAGCTCGGAGACTCGGAGACTCGACATGATCTCGATGGAGATCGGGCGGTTGTCATACGTGTAGAGCACGATGGACGTCACAAAGTCGCCGAGCGCGGTTACAAACGCGAGGCTCGCGCCCGCCGCGAGCGCGGGCCTCAAGAGCGGCAGCGTCACGCGCCGGAACGTGGCCCACCGGCCGGCGCCGAGGCTCGCCGCGGCCTCCTCGAACGCAGGATCGAGCTGCCGGTACCCGGCGAGCACCGCGCGCCCCGTGATCGGGAGGTTCCGCACCAGATAGGCGAGCGGCAGCAGGATCACCGTCCCGACGAGGATCCAGCGCAGCGTGAGCGGGCTGGAGACGCTGAACGTGGCCGCGAGCGCGATCGCGAACACGGTGCCCGGCAGCGCCCAGGGGAGCGCCACGAGCGCTTCGATCGGTCCGCGGAACGGCCCCCCCCGCCCCGGCCAGCCTCCCCGACCCCCCGGTCGCCGCCGGCCGACGAGCGCCCCCGCGGCGAGCGCGAGGACGAGCGCGGCGAGCGTGCTCACGGCGGCCATCCACAGCGAGTTCACGAGCGGCCGCAACCGCTCCGGCTCGTCGAACAGCCGCTCGTAGTTCACGAGGCTCAGGACCGGCGGCACGGCCTCGGTCGTCCAGCTGCCGTACGGCACGAGCGACACGAGGGCGAGCGTGAGATGTGGCAGCAGCAACAGGGCCGCCAACAGCCACCCCGCCGCCGTCGCGAGCCCCCGCACGCCCGGACGGCGGATCGCGCGACGGCGCGGCGCGGTGCCCTTGCCGAGCGCGGTGAGCGGGTCGTCGCCCTCGGTGCGGCGTAGCACGGCGAGGCCCACGACGGCGACCAGCGCGAGCGCCACGGTTTCCACCATCGCGAGCGGTAGCTCGCCGTTCAGTTTCGTCGCCACGATCTGGGTCGTCATGACCCGGAACCCGCCGCCGAACACGTACGGCGCGCTGAAGGAGCCGAGGGCGGTCATGAAGACGAGCAGCGCGGCGCCCGCGAGCGCGGGCCGCAGCAAGGGGAGCGTCACGCGGAAGAGCACCTGCCAGCGTCCGGCGCCGAGCGCCTGCGCCGCCTCGATGAGCGACGCGTCGAGCTTGGCGAGCCCCGCCCGCGTGAACAGATAGAAGTACACGTACATCGAGTACGCGTGCACGAGCAGGATCGCGCCCGCTCCCTGCAGCCGCCACGGCGCCTGGTTCAAGCCGAAGACCGCCTGCACCGCACGCGCCACGAACCCCGACTCCCCATAGAGAAAGAGGAACGCGATCACGCCGACGAAGGGCGGCAGGACCGCCGGGAGCGCCACGAGCGAGCCGAGGGTCTTCCGACCGGGGAAGTCAAGCCAGTCGAACAGGAGCGCGAGCGGCACACCGATCGCCGCTGCCAGCACGACGCTCGCGAGCGAGACCCAGATGCTCGCCCACAGGGCCGCCCATTCGCCGGTGCGGGAGACGAACGTCCCGAGCGCGTCGCCGCGCGCCGCATCCGCCACGGCGACGAGAATGGGATACAGCACGAGCCACGCGAGGAGCAGCGTGAGCCCGAGCCGGGGCAGGATACGGCTGACGTCGCGGCTCGGCATCGGCCGGTAACCCGGCGCCGCTCGATCCGCCGGGCGGAGCCGCGAATTCATTCGCGCCCCTCCCGGAACGCCAGGACCCGCAACGCTGCGACGTACACCCGGTCGCCCACGCGCGCGGCGCCCGGATCGGCCACGACCTCGAGGCGGTCGCCGCCCTCGGTCTCCACCTGGTAGTAGGCCGCGGCCCCGGTGTAGCGCCGCTCGCGCACGAGGCCGGGGAGCCCGCCGTCGGTGAAGCGCAGCTGCTCGGGCCGGATGACCAGCACCTGCCCGTCGCTCCCGCCCAGCGCGCGGGCGGTCGCCCCTTGCAGCACGTTCGCCCGACCGACGAACGTGGCCACGAAGAGCGACGCCGGACGCTCGTACAGATCGTCCGGCGTCCCTACCTGCTCGAGGCGCCCCCGGTTGAGCACGCCGACACGGTCGCCCAAGTCGAAGGCTTCCTCCTGTTCGTGGGTGACGAACACCGTCGTGATGCCCACGCGCTTGATGACGGCCCGGAGCTCGCGCCGCGTCCGCTCGCGGAGGCTCGGGTCGAGGTTGGAGAGCGGCTCGTCGAGCAGCAGGACGCGCGGCTCGGGGGCGAGCGCCCGCGCCAGCGCGACCCGCTGCTGCTGGCCACCCGAGAGCTCGTGGGGCTTGCGGCGCTCGAAGCCGGTGAGATCGACGAGCTTCAGCACTTCCCCGGCCTTGCGGCCGGGGTCAGCGTGCCCCCGGAGCCCGAAGGCCACATTCTCTCCGACATCGAGGTGGGGAAACAGCGCGTAATGCTGGAACACCATCCCGCAGCGCCGCCGGGCGGGGGGGAGCGCGGTGACATCCTCGTCGGCGATGGCGATGCGCCCGGCGTCCGGCGTCTCGAACCCGGCGAGCAGGCGGAGCACGGTCGTCTTGCCGCTCCCCGACGGTCCCAACAGCGCCACGATCTCGCCGCGCGCGATCTCGAGCGACACCGGGCCCACGGTCACTGCAGGCGACCACCGCTTGCGGACGCCGTCGATCGTGACGAAGCCCGTCACCGTCACCGACCTTTCCCCTTTCCCGTTTCCCCCTTCCCCCGAACGTTCTCATCCCAGTACCGCATCCAATCGGCGCCACGCGCGGCGAGCAGGTCCCAATCCACCTCGGCGACCTGCATCGCGCGCCGCACCTCGCGCGCCCAAGGCGGCAGCGAATCCACCGGGAGGTCGAGCCGTGCCGGCAGGCGGTACGCCTCGCGTGTCGCGAGGAGCTGCGCGTCGACACTGCCCACGTACTCGACGAACGCGCGCGCCGCTGCCGGGTGCCGGGCGTCCCGCACCACGCCGATCGCGTCCTCGATCACCGGCGTGCCGCTCTTGGGAAAGAGGTAGCCGAGCTGCAGCCCGTCACGGCGGTTGAGCAGGATGTCCGGAAGATCCCAGATCGTTACCAGCCCCTCCTGCCGCACGATCTTCTGGTCGAGCAGCGGGCCGTTGAGGACGTACTCCTTGGTCTGTGCGTCGAGGCGCCGCAGCCACTGGAAGCCCGCGGTCGTGTCGCCCGTCTGCTTCAGGCCGCGCTCGATGATCATCCCCCACACGGCGCGCATCGTGCCCGAAGCGAGGGGGTCGCGAATCAGCACCTTCCCTCTCCAGCGCGGCTGGAGCAGGTCGTCCCAGTCCTGGGGCGCCTCCGCGGCGGTGACCGCCTGCTCAGCGTATACGATCACCGCCGGCGTCTCGTAGGCCGCGAAGTAGAGATCGCCGGGACCGCGCCCGTGCGGACCGATCGCGCCGCCCCAGCTGGGCCGGAACGGCGCCAGGAGCAAGTCGTGCGCGCCGCGCGCGAAGATGGTCGAGGGACCCCCGAACCACACGTCCGCCGGCGGGTTGGCGCGCTCGGAGCGGAGCCGGTCGTACACTTCCTGCGAGCCCATGTCGAGCCAGCGCACGTCGACGTCGGGGTGGAGCTGCTCGAAGCCCCGCTCGAGTAGCGTCAAGAGGTCGCGACCGTGGGGAGAGTAGATGACCAGGGGCGTGCGGCGGTCGCCCCGGCAAGCGACGAAGAGCGCGAGGAGCAGCGTGGCGCCGACGAGCGAGTGCGGAATGCGGAATGCGGAATGCGGAATGTCAGGGGGAGCTTCGTGTAGCGGCTCGACCTTGCCCTTCAATTCCGCATTCCGCATTCCACATTCCGCAATCGCTTCCTTCATTCCGCACTCCGCATTCTATTTCTTGCCGAGCGCCAGCAGGTTCGCGAACAGCCGATAGGCGCCGGGGACGCCGGCCGGAAGTTGTCGGAAGAAGCTCAGCCCGGTGTAGACGTACGTGCCCTGGCCGAGCCGCGCCAGCAGCAGGCCGCCCTGGAGCGGTGCGTCACCCGGATCGTGCGTCTCGACGAGCGGCGTGTACGCGGCGTCCCAGTCGTGCGCGAAGTAGAGCCCCCGTTCCTGCACCCAGCCCTGCCAGTCGGCTGCGCCGATGTCGTTCGGTACGTGGAATACCGGGCTGGCGGGATCGAGCGGGGTGACTGGTGCGGTCTCGTCCGTCACGCGGTCGTGGGGCCGGGCGATGGTGAGCCGGTACGGAGCGAAGCTGCCGCTCACGAACGGATACTGCTGGTACTGCACGATCACCAGCCCGCCGGCGCGACCGTAGTCGAGCAACCGCCCGTTGCTCGCCACGAGCGCCGGGTCGGTCTCGTAGGCGCGGCTGCCGACCACGATCACGTCGTAGCGCGCCAAGTCGCCGCGGGCGAGCGTGTCGGCGCCCAACAGCTCGATCGGCACCCCCACCGCCTGGAGCGCCTCGGGCACGCGGTCGGAGGCCCCGCGCACGTAGCCCACGCGCGTGAGCGCCGGAAGCGAAATGCGCGCCACGCGGACCTCCGCGGCCGAGGCGTGCACGACCGCGCGCGGCCGGATATGCGGATAGTCGACGAGCACGAGCGCGCCCTCGCTCCTCCGGCCGGCGGCGACCGCCCCGGCGCGCAGCGCCAACACGCCCGGCCGCGCGTTGGGCGGCGGCGCGAGCGAGACCGTGAGGCTCTTGGACTCGTCCTCCCGCTGGAACGACACGTCCTGAGGCGGCGGTGCGGTCCACCCCGCGGGTGGCGTGACCACGACCTGAGCGCTCGCGGGACCGTGCCCGCGGTTGGTGACGGTGATCGTGAAGTGACCGGCGGCGCCCGCGGCCGCGTGACCATCGATCGGCCACACGACCAGGTCGGGCGTCACGGCGACATCGAACGGCTGGGTGACCAAAATCGGTCGCCGGATCTCGCCGATCCCCTGATCGCGGTAGCGGTACACCACCTCGCGGCGCAGCAGCGCGGGCACCCCCGCGATCGTCAGCCGGAACGTCACCTCGAGAGGCGGCGGCTCGAACGGCAGTCCGCGCCAGGCGGCGGGGACGCCGGTCCAGTCGTACAACCCGCCGGTGCGCGGTCGCCGCAGGAAGTACGGCTGGGAGCGGGGCGCGTCGGCCGCCACCGTGAGCGCGAAGCGGCGCGTCGTGACGCTCCCAGGAGCGACGGGGGAAGTCGCGGGGTCGAGCCGTTCGATCGACCAACCGGCAGGCGCGCTCACGTCCACGCCGTCGAGCGCGACCGACGAATCGCCAGCGTTCCAGACGCTCGTCTCGACCTGGAGCCGCTCGCCCGGAATCACGATGCCGTCGTCCGCCGTCCCGTCGATCGCCACCCCGGCCGCGGTGGCGAGGGCCCCCCGGAGGATCTCTTGCTGCTCCGCGTCGCCGTCGCCGAGCTCCCGCAGCGCCCGCGCCAGGAGCGGCACGATCGCGCTCGGCCGCGCCGGGTTGAGCCGGGCCCGCGCCGAGTCGATCAGCGCGACGTACCGCTCCTTGCCGTGCAGCACCGTGTCCACGCCCGAGAACAGCCCCGCGCCATCCCCGGGCCCGCGGCTGCGTTCCCGCCACTCGACGAACGCCAGGCGCGTCATGCTCGGGCCGGGCGGCTCGAGCTGTCCCATGTCCTGGGAGCGGTGCCGGCTGCGGCCCGCCATGGCGATCTGGTGGTAGGACCGGCCGACCACGGGGTCGAGCACGCCGACGTCGACGGTCGTCGTGGTGCCGGCGGTGTCGAAGGAGCTCGACCGGTACAGCTTCACGGGCCCCCAGCTCGAGTCGCGCAGCGTCTCGAACGCCTGGCGCGCGACCATGCCGGCCAGCTGGTGCTGGCCGTGCCCGTCACGCGCCGTCCCGGAGAAAATCGAGAGGATGATCTGCGGCCGGAACCGGCGGATCACCTCGAGCACGTCGGCGAGCAACGAGTCGCGCGGCCAGAACCGCAGCGTCTCCTCGGCTGTCTTCGAGAACCCGAAGTCGTACGCCCGCGTGAAGAACTGGTGAGCGCCGTCCTCCCGGCGCGCGGCCAACAACTCTTCCGTCCGGATGACCCCCAGCTCGGGGCCGAGCTCGGGGCCGATAAGATTCTGCCCGCCTTCGCCCCGGCTGAGCGAGAGATAGGCCGTCTGCGCGCCCGCTCCCCGGGAGAGATAGGCGAGGACGTCCGAGTTCTCGTCGTCCGGGTGCGCGCCGATCACGAGCACGCGCTTGCTCGCTCCGAGCTGCTTCAGCGCCCCCGCCAACGCCGCGACGCCGCCGGTACCGGGCGGGGCGAGCTGCCCCGCGGCCGCACCGACGGTGCCGATGACGAAGGCGAGACTAGCCCCGAGCGCGCGCCGCACTAGGGCGAAAGATAAACCACTCCACCCTTCATCACGAAGCGCACACGCTGGAGCTCCGTGATGTCCTTGAGCGGGTCCGCGGACACGGCGACCAGGTCCGCGTACATTCCGGGCGCGACCGCGCCGATGTCCGGCTGGCTCAGCAGCTCGGCCGCGAGCGACGTCCCCGACTTGATCGCCTGCATCGGGCTCATTCCGTACTGCACGTAGTATTCGAACTCCTTCGCCTGGTTGAGCTCGGTCCAGGGGAAGCCGCCCACGTCGGTGCCGAGCACGATCTTCACGCCTTTCTTGAGGGCGCGGGCCATCGCCTGGCGCTGGTGCTCGACCATCGGCCCCCACGGCCCGCCCCGCGGGCCAGCGACGTAGCGTGACACGGTGACGGTGGGCACCCAGTAGACGCTTTTGGCGACGAGCACATCGATCAGGGAGTCGGTCATCCCGTCGCCGTGCTCGATCGTATTGACCCCGGCGCGCAGCGCCGCGGCGATCCCATCCGAGCCGATGGCGTGCGCCGCCACCCTCCGGCCGAGGCGGTGCGCCTCATCCACGATCGCCTTCGCCTCTTCGTCCGTGAAGTTCACCCAGCTGTGCAGCACCGAGTCCGGCGCCGGCCCGAAGTAGTAGCGCCGGTCGGAGTAGTACTTGATCCAATCGGCCCCGTGCGCGACTTGCTCGCGGACGGCGCGGCGCGCGTTGTCCACGCCGTCCACCGGCTGCACTCCGTGCGGCAGCTCGAGCTCCCAGTTGTCCGACACGATGGGGTACATGCCGGTGGGGGCCATGGCGCGGGTGGAGGCGAAGATGCGCGGCCCCGGGATCTCGCCGCGGCTCACGGCGCGCTTCACGTCGACGTCCGCGTACATCGCCCCCTCGGTCTCCAGGTCGCGGATGGCCGTGAAGCCGTGCTCGAGGGCGATGCGCGCGTTGCGCGCCGCGAGGATCGCGCGGTACGGCGTGGATTGGTAGAGCAGCTGCTCGTTGTACGACTGCGCCGTGGGATCGCCCTGGAGCAGCAAGTGGGTGTGCGTGTCGATGAAGCCCGGCAGGATAGTCATCTGTGAGAGGTCGACGACGCGGGCGTTCCGCCCCTGTCCCTGGACCTGCGCCAGCGGCCCAACCGCCTTGATCCGCTCGCCCTCGACCAGGATGCCCACGTTGCTCTGCGGAGCGTCGGCCCGCCCGTCGATCAGGCGACCTGCCTTGATGAGCACCAGCGCAGGCGCTGGTGACGGCCCTGGGGTTTGGGCGGGGGCGGGGGCGAGGGCGGCGGGGTTGCAGCAGATGGCAACGGTGGCAGCACGAGTCAGCACGCGGCGCATCGCCTACTCCTGGCGGGGGCGAGGCAATTTCCCCCTCACCGCTCGGCTGTCAAGCCATACATTTGGGAACGATCGCCCATGAGGGTAGATTCGATCCATGGCCAGCACCGCCCCACCTACCACTCCGGAACGCAAAGTCAGCGCCGACGAGGCGCGCGAAGTCGCGGAAGCGGCCCGAGAGCAGCAATGGGCCGCGCCGAGCTTCGTGCGCGACCTGTTCCTCGGCAGTCTCCGCATGCCGCTGATCGATCCCTATCCCGAGCGGGACCCGGACGAGGTCACGCGCGCGCAGCCGTTTCTCGACAAGCTCGAGCGGTTCCTGCGCGACAACGTCGACTCCGACCGGATCGACCGGGAGGGAGAGATCCCCGACGCGGTGATCCAGGGACTGCGCGAGCTGGGCGCGTTCGGCATCAAGATCCCGCGCGAGTACGGCGGGCTCGGCCTGTCGCAGCTCTCGTACATGAAAGCGATCGAACTCGTCTCGTCAGTCGACGGCTCGCTCACCGCCCTGCTCTCCGCGCACCAGTCCATCGGCGTGCCGCAGCCGCTCAAGATGTTCGGCTCGGACGCCCAGAAACAGAAGTACTTCCCGCGCCTCGCGCGGGGCGCGATCTCGGCGTTCGCGCTCACCGAGCCGGGGGTCGGGTCGGACCCCGCTGCGATGGAAACGCTGGCCGTGCCCACCCAGGACGGACAGGCGTGGCTTCTGAACGGCGAGAAGCTGTGGTGCACCAACGGCACCAAGGCGGAATTGATGGTGGTGATGGCGCGCACGCCCTCCAAGGTCGTGAACGGGAAGGAAAAGCGGCAGATCACCGCGTTCATCGTGGAGACGGGCTGGCCGGGCGTCGCGGTGGTGCACCGCTGCCACTTCATGGGACTCAAGGCGATCTACAACGGCGTCATTCGCTTCACGAACGTCCGCGTCCCCAAGGAGAACGTCCTGTGGGACGAGGGGAAGGGCCTGAAGCTCGCCCTCACCACGCTGAACACCGGCCGGCTCACCCTTCCCATCTCGTCGGTCGCGGCGGGGAAGCGCTGCCTCCAGATCTCGCGGCAATGGGCGAACGAGCGCGTGCAATGGGGTCGGGCGATCGGGAAGCACGACGCGATCGCGCAGAAGATCGGCGCCATGGCCGCGAACACGTTCGCGATGGAGGCGGTGGCGGAGCTGTGCGGCGCGATGGCGGATCGTGGCAGCTACGACATCCGGCTCGAGGCGGCGATCGCGAAGCTGTACAACTCCGAGGCCGGCTGGCGCATCATCGACGAGACGGTGCAGATCCGCGGCGGCCGCGGCTACGAAACCGCGGACTCGCTCCGGGCGCGAGGCGAGAAGCCCGTGCCGGTCGAGCGCATCATGCGCGACTTCCGGATCAACCTGATCTTCGAAGGCTCCAGCGAGATCATGCACCTGTTCATCGCCCGCGAGGCGGTGGATAAGCACCTCCAAGTTGCGGGCGACGTCGTGATGCCCGGCAAGGGCGTCGCCCAGCGGCTGCGCGGGCTGGCACGGGCAGCGCTGTTCTACGGCTGGTGGTACCCGTCACGCTGGCTCGGCTGGGGCATCTGGCCGAAGTACGCGGCGTTCGGCCCGCTGGCCAAGCACGTGCGCTACGTCGACCGTAACGCCCGCCGGCTCGCGCGTGGCGTGTTCCACGCCATGGTGCGGTTCGGCCCCAAGCTCGAATACCGCCAGGCCGTGCTGTTCCGCCTCGTGGACGTGGGCGCGGAGCTGTTCGCGATGGCCGCGACCTGCGCGCGGACGCAGTGGCTGCTGCGGCAGGACGCCGCCACCGGGCACCGGGCCGTGGCGCTCGCGGACCTGTTCTGTCGCGAGGCGCGCGGCCGCATCCAGAGCAAGTTCAAGCAGCTGTGGCGGAACGCCGATGTGGAAGGGTATCGGGTCGCCCAGGACGTGCTGCGGGGCGAGCATCGGTGGCTGGAGCGAGGGATGGTGGAGCTAGACGGGTAGACGGGTAGACGGGTAGACCGATCAGGGCGATCGCTCGTAGTCTCCGTTCGTGCGACCGATGGCTTTGCAGAGTCCCATCGTTGTCTTTCCAGCCTCGTTGCTCAGCTTCTCGAACTCCTTCCAGTCTTCGTCCCGCAACAACCCGAGGTCCCTCGCCAGGAGACCGAAGTAGGCAAGCTCGGAAAGAGAGCCGACGGCCATGTCCAGAAACCGCCGGAACTCCCGCCGCCCCCGTTTGGCCGAACCCTCGGCTATCGTCGCGGCGGCGGACGACGCTGCGCGACGCATCTGAGACGTGATGCCATACAGCTCGGTCTTGGGGAAGGACGTGGTGACTCGGTAGGTCAGGATGGCTAACTGATGACAGTGTTGCCAGGCTATGAGTCTCTCAAATGGGGTCATGCGGTCAGGCTACATCGTCGCCGCTGACGCTGCGTCATCGGATCCTTGCAGCCAGTGCCGAAACGCCGCCGCACTACCCGTCTACCCGTCTACCCGTCTACCCGTCTACCCGTCTAGGCCGCCTGGTGCGCTATCATTATCGACCGCAGCCGCTCCGGCGTCTCTCCCGTCATGTCGCCGTACGGCGCGGGATGCCCCGCGGTCTCCACGACCACGCTCGGGCAGACGACCTCGTAGGAGCGCGCGCGGATGCGGTCCGCGGCGGTCTGGGTCGCGACCGGCGTGGCGATCACGACCTGCTTCGCGCCGAGCTGTTCCGCCGCCTTCGCCGCCGCGAGCACCTTCCACGGGTAGACCACCTGACCGTCCACGATGACGGCGACCTTCCCGGCCAGCGTCTTCACCGGGCGCTGCGTGCGGTACAGGATGAGATCCTGGGAAACGCGGGCGCGGGACTCGTCGATCGCCGTTGCCAGCTTGTCCAGCAGCGCGCCGCTCGGCTGGAAGTCGGGGTCCATCTCGGACGGTACGGACTCGGCGATCGCCCCGATCGGCGCGAGGTTCGAGCCGAGCTTGATGAAGGCGGCGACCAGCACGTCGAACTGGGCCCCCATCGCCTTGGCGGCGTTGGCGGCGATCTCCACCCCCTCGGGCGTGATACCGAGCAGCAGGCACCCGATGTAGCCCCGGGCGGCGAGCTGTTGGCCTAGTAGGGCACCCGCTGCCCCCCGCGTGGGGTAGAGGCTGGCGCGTTTGGGAGGTGCAGGGTGGGTCATGTGGCAGCCAAGATAAGGCGACGGGGCAGGACGGGGAAAGACGGGGAGCGGGTCGGTTCGCAACCTCCCCGGTCCTTCCCCGTCTTCCCCCGTCCTTCTGTGATTATCTTTCCCCAGCCAAAATCCAGGACGCCGCGCGTGCCCAAGGACACCCTCACCGTCGTCGACAACCGCACCGGCAAGCAGTACGAGCTCCCCGTCCAGGACGGTACGGTGCGCGCCATCGACCTGCGCCAGATCAAGACGTCGGCCGACGACGCGGGGCTCATGACGTACGATCCGGGGTTTGTCAACACGGCAGCTTGCCGCAGCGCCATCTGCTACATCGACGGTGACAAGGGTATCCTGCGCTATCGCGGGTATCCGATCGAGCAGCTCGCCGAACAGAGCACCTTCCTGGAGACCGCGTACCTGCTGCTGCACGGGGAACTCCCGTCCGCCGCCGAGCTCGATTCCTGGGTCTTCAACGTCACTCACCACACGATCGTCCACGAGAGTATCAAGAAGTTCATCGACGGCTTCCACCACGACGCGCATCCGATGGGGATGTTCGTGAGCACCGTAGCGGCGCTGTCCACCTTCTACCCCGAGGCCAAGCACATCCAGGACGAGACGTCGCGGTGGAACCAGATCTTTCGGTTGATCGCCAAAGCGCCCACGCTCGCGGCGTTCGCCCACCGGCACTCGGTGGGGATGCCGTACGCCTACCCCGACAACGATTTGAGCTATGCGGGCAATTTCCTGAACATGATGTTCAAGGCCACCGAGGTGAAATACACGCCCACCAAGACGCTGGAGCATGCGTTGGACGTGCTGTTCATCCTGCACGCCGATCACGAGCAGAACTGCTCGACTAGCGCGATGCGCGGCGTCGGCTCGTCGCACGCCGACCCGTACTCGGCGATGGCGGCGGCGGCGGCGGCGCTGTACGGCCCGCTGCACGGCGGGGCCAACGAGGAAGTGCTGCGGATGCTGCGGGAAATCGGCTCGAAAGACCACGTCCCGGCCTACATCGAGCGCGTGAAGCGAGGGGAGTTCCGGCTCATGGGATTCGGTCACCGCGTCTACAAGAACCACGACCCGCGCGCCAAGATCATCAAGCGGGTGGCGGACGAGGTGTTCGACGTCACCGGCAAGAACCCGCTGATCGATATTGCGGTCGAGCTGGAGCGCATCGCGCTCCAGGACGACTACTTCGTGACGCGCAAGCTCTACCCGAATGTGGATTTCTACTCGGGGATCATCTACGAGGCGATGAAGTTCCCGATGGACATGTTCCCGGTGCTGTTCGCCATCGGTCGCACGCCGGGGTGGCTCGCCCAGTGGCAGGAGATGCTGCTCGACAAGGAGCAGCGGATCGCCCGGCCGCGCCAGATCTACACCGGCGCCCCGAAGCGAGACTACCTCCCCTTAGAAAAGAGAGGCTAAGGCGTCACGCGACGACGTCGCGCAGAGTCGTCGAGCGGAAAACGCCTCTCCGAGACGCCTTCGCGCGACGGTTTTGCGTGACGCCTCTGCGTGACGCCTCTTTTTGTGTTACCGGCGTCGCCGCCCACCCACCCGAGCCCGGACCGAACGCGCCGGCTTGGGCTGCTCGGCAGCCATCGGCTTGGGCTGCAGCGGCTTGATGCTCGGCTCGAAGCCGGGGATCACTTCCCGCGGGAACGTCTGGCCGATCAGTTTCTCGATGTCTCCCATCAAGAGCCATTCGTCGGGCGAGATGAGCGTGAGCGCGAGCCCGCGCGCCCCGGCCCGCGCCGTGCGGCCCACCCGGTGCACGTACACTTCGGGATCGTTCGGCACGTCGAAGTTCACGACCATGCGGATCCCGTCCACGTCGATGCCGCGGGCCGCGATGTCGGTCGCGACGAGCACATCGGCCGCCCCGCTCCGGAACGCGTCCAGCGTGCGGGTGCGGTGACTCTGGGCCTTATCGCCGTGGATCGCGTGGGCGGGGATCCCGTCTTTGCGTAAGAAGGTCACGAGCTTGTCAGCGCCGTACTTCGTGCGCGTGAAGACCAGCGTCTGACCCGCGGGCTTGGCGCGCAGGATCTTCGCCAGCACGCCGCGCTTCTGGAGCTTGTCCACCGCGACGATCACGTGCTCGATCCCCTCGGCGGGCGTGGCGCGCCGGCCGATCTCGACCGAGGCGTGGCCGTCGAGCGCGCGGCGCGCCAGCGCGTCCACCTCAGGCGACACCGTCGCCGAAAACAGCATCGTCTGGCGCTGATCGGGGAGCGCGGCGAGGATGCGCCGCACGTCGGGAGCGAACCCCATGTCGAGCATACGGTCGGCCTCGTCGAGCACCAGCACCTCGAGGCGGGAGAAATCAACGTGGCCGCGCTCCATGTGGTCGAGCAGCCGGCCGGGCGTCGCGACGATGATGTCGGCGCCGTGCCTCAGCGCCTTGGTCTGGGGCTCCATGCCGACGCCGCCGTATACCGCGGCCGCCGTCACGCCGCGGACATGGCGCCCGTAGACGCGCGCGCTCTGGAGCACCTGCTCGGCGAGCTCGCGCGTGGGCACCAGGATCAGGGCCCGCAGCACGTGTTTGGGACCGGCGTTCGCCAGCCGCTGCAGGATCGGCAGCATGAAGGCAGCGGTCTTGCCGGTACCGGTCTGCGCCGAGCCGATGAGATCGCGGCCTGCAAGCGCCAGCGGGATCGCTTCCTGCTGGATGGGGGTGGGCTGCTCGTAGCCTTCTTCGGCTACCGCACGCAGCAGCTCGGGCGCGAGCCCGAGGGATGTAAATGGCATTGCTGAAATCTCTTCCTTTCCGGAAGCACACACACGCACGCCGCCAGCGGCCTAAGCCGCTGCGCTGCAGCGTCACTCTCGTTTTGAACCTGGGGAATGAGACCGGGCGTGTGTACAGCGCCGGAACCCGCTCCTGAGCGGGACCGTCCTACGGAAGGATGCCAGCTCTTGGTTCGAAAGAACCGTAACTACGTCGCGCAGAGACGTCAAGTGACATCGTTTCACGGGAGCGTCGCGCAACGGCGTAACCCGTTCCCACGCCTCCGCGTGACGCTGTCGTGCTACGCCTCCGTGTTACACCTCCGCTTGACGTCTTTCGGTTCTTCCAGTTGACAAATGCGTGTCCGCCAGCGATGTTCCGGCGCGCGATACGAACCAGAGACCGTTGCGAGGACCTGGGCTACCGCCCGTGGTCCTCGTCGCATTTCTGGCGGACTCCCGCGCTGGAGGAGAGGCCGGATGGAAGTGACGCTGGGCGACAACGACCGATTGGACTACGTCCTGAAGAAGTTCCGCCGCCAGATCACCAGAGCCGGACTGTTCCAAGACATGAAGCGCAAGCGGTTTTACGAGAGTCCGAGCGCTCAACGGCGGCGGAAGGATAAGGCTGCGGCACGCCGCAAGGTGAAGTCCGCGCGCCGCCGCGAACACCATTAGATCAGGAGTACAGCAGATGGCACGCATCACCGGTATCGTGAAGTGGTTCAACGACGCGAAGGGTTTCGGCTTCATCACACCCGAGAACGGCGAGAAGGACTGCTTCGTTCACCACACCGCGATCCAGGCGGACGGGTTCAAGACACTGGCCGAGGGCCAGCGTGTTGAGTTCGACGTCGTCCAGGGCCAGAAGGGGCCGGCGGCGCAGAACGTCGTCAAGCTCTAAGCGCAGGGCGGTCCCGCCAAGACGAACGGCGCCATCCATCGGACGGCGCCGTTTGCGTTGCAGCCTGGCGGAGCTTATCGCAAAACGATCCGCATGGCCCGCGTATCGAGGTCGATATCCCAGAAGACGATCCGGTTGCGCACGAAGTCCTCGCAGTCCGCGACCGTGATCGAGTCGGGCGAGGAGTCGAGGAACTCGAGCAGCCGCATCCGCATGTCGAGGTAGGAGCGACCCTCGCGGGTCGCCGCGACCCGCATCCCCACTTCGTCCTCCAGCCGGCGGTTCACGAAGCCCTGCGCGACCTCGAGCAGCCGCCCGACGATCAGGTGCTCAAGCGCCGCCCCCTCGGGTTTGGCGAGCTGCCGGGCCAAGAGCCGGGCCTTCCCCGGCTCGCACAGCTCGAACAGCAGCTTCCACACCCCGGGGTCCGGCCGGTGGCGGGCCGCCGGCTCAGCCAAGCGCTCGACCCGGGCGCAGGTGGGGAGGTCGTTGCGGTGCAGCCGGAGGAATCGGGCCATGGGCGCGTACAGATCGATCCGCCCAGGCGCGGGGGGGCGCCGTCGACCAGCAACCAGATCCACGATGTAATCCTCCGACACCTGCACCGCTTCCGCCAGCTCGCGGGGCGTGCGTTTCAGCTCGCGCAACCGGCGGCGCACCAGTTGACCGACCTTGACGGGGTGCTTGAGCGGTACGGCTGCAGGCATCAGGACTCCTCTCAGGGTGGTCGGGGCACATGAAACGCCCGCGGGTGCATCGGCGGCGAGCACACCGCGGGCTAGGCCCCTAAATATCGCTAAAATCGAGCGTTAATGGTAGACCCACGGCGCTGCTGCCGCACCAGGGCTGCCGACCCCACCACGATGATGAGGGCGAAGCTGAACCATTGGATGGCATAGGAGAGGTGCGGGCCGTCGGACAGCTCGGGGGGGGGCCAACGCATCAGACCAGGCGGTGGAGGGCGCTGGAGGGCGGTGGAGGGGGGCAACTGCTGGAGGATGAACGGCAGCAGCGGGTACAGGACCGAGTCGCGCAGCTTCACCGGGTCGACATCCCCGCGCGCCCGCGGCGCGGCCATCCCGATCCCTAGGACGTCCGCGCTGTCGGACTCGCGATAGGCACGCTGGTCGACGTGGTACGCGTCCGGCGAGGGCGCCCAGCCGCGGTCCACTAGCACCCCGCTGCCGTCCGCCAGCTTGAGCGGCGTGATCAGCGCGACTCCGGGCACGCCTTCGTAGCTGCGGGGGCGCCATAGCCGCTCGCCGGCATAGTCATAGGCCCCTCGGGCGTGCAACCGGCGGTCCCGCGCGGAGTCAGCCGCGAGCGCGCTAGCGACCTCGAGGGGCGGGCGTCCTCGCGCGGCCCGGATGACGGCGTTCCGCTCGTGGCGCTGGCGCAAGCGGTCGAGCTGCCAGAAGCCGAGTCCCACGCAGACCGCGGCGACGACGAGAGCGACGAGGAGGCCCGCGAGGTCGCGCCGAGCCAGACTCACCGGCTGCGGTGGAGCACGGCGAGCTTGGCGGCCCGCGGCAGGCGTCTCAGCACCGCCTCCCGCCTGAGCGCCGCGGAGCGGCTGGGCTGGCGCTCCTGGTACACGAGCCGTACCGGGCGACGGGAGCGGGTGTACGCGCTGGCCGTACCCGCGGCGTGCCGTGACAAGCGCCGCGGCAGGTCGTTCGTGATGCCGGTGTAGAGGGATCCGTCACGGCAGCGGAGCAGGTACACGGTCCACACCATGTGCGTCTTGCCTGCTATTCCAGCGTGGCGGTGAGTGTGATCTCGGGGATCCCCTTGAGCGCGCGTGACACCGGGCACCCGGTCTTCGCCTCGTCGGCCGCTTTTTGAAATCCTGCTTGATCAAGCCCGGGGACCTTGCCTCGCACCTTCAGCTCCATCTTGGTGATGGTGGGGGTCCCATTCACCATCTCGAGCGTGCAGCCGGCGTCCGTTTGGATCCGGCTGGCGGGCTTGCCCGCCTTTTCGAGCCCCGCCGAGAGGGCCATGCTGAAGCACGCGGCGTGCGCCGCGGCGATCAGCTCCTCGGGGTTGGTGCCTGGCTTGCCTTCGAAGCGAGTCGCGAAGCTGTACGGCCCGCTGAACGCGCCGCTGCCCGCTTTGAAGCTGCCCTTGCCGTCCTTGAGCTTTCCCTCCCACACCGCGGATGCTTGACTGGTAGGCATTGCAATGCTCCGACGTTGCTGGGGTCGCGAAGTAATCTGGCGGGGCGCGGCACTGGGCGCTACGCTTGTGGGCCGCGCGGTACACGGTGTCACTGCGTGGAACCCGGGAGAAGGAGCCGAGCGATGGCCACGAAGAAGCGATCCAAGCGCCCCGCGCGCACCAAGCGCGTCCCGACGAAGCGCGCCGCCCGCCGCCCCCCCCGCCCCGCGCGGCAGCAGCCCGAATCGCTGCGGCTGCGCTCCATGGCGGCGTCGTTCACCGTGAACGACCTGCCAAAGAGCGTCGCTTGGTACCGGGACGTGCTCGGTTTCACGCCGGGGGAGCGCTGGGAAACGAACGGCGGCTTGCGTGGCCTGCAGATGAAGGCCGGCGCGTGTGACATCATGTTGGGTCAGGACGACTTCGCGAAGGGACGGGACCGCAGGAAGGGTGAGGGGTTCCGCCTCTGGGTGGCGACCGCCCAGGACATCAGCGCGATCGCTGCGCAGGTCAAGGCGAAGGGCTGGCCGCTCGACCGCGAGCCTTCCGAGACGCCGTGGGGCGATTGGGCGTTCGCCGTCACCGACCCCGACGGCTTCAAGATCACGTTCATCCAGGAATAGCAGTGTGGAGTGCGGAGTGCGGAATGCGGAGTTGAAAGGCAGGGCCTGGCCCGCATGTTGACGCTCGCCGCTGCGCTGGCGATCCAATCGCAGGTTACCGATACCTCGCCGTTCCGTGCGCTCTCGCTCCCGACGCCGGGACGCGTACGCAGTGCGTCCGGTGCCCCGGGGCCGGATTACTGGCAGCAGCGCGCGGATTACGTGATTCATGCGACGCTGGACACGGCCGCCCAGACGATCCGCGGCACCGCGCGGATCCACTACGCCAACCATTCGCCCGACACCCTCGCGTTCGTGTGGGTGCAGATCGAGCAGAACATCTTCGCGCCGCAGAGCATCACCTACGTGCTGAATCAGCCGCCGCTCCACTTCGCGGGCGGCGCCGTGTTCGACTTCACCGGGAAGGGGTTCATCGGCGGGATCACGATCGAGCGCTTCGCCTCCGGCGGGAAGGCGCTCAAGCGCACCGAGTACGGCACCATGATGCGAGTCGAGCTGCCGCGCCCGCTTCCGCCGCGGGGCGCGATCGACTGCGACGTCGCGTGGCACTTCCCCGTCCCGCCCTACGGCGGCGGGCGCATGGGACGGATCGGCACGCGGCTGTACGAGATCGGCCAGTGGTATCCCCGCTTGGTCGTGTACGACGACGTGCACGGCTGGAACCCCCTCCCCTACATCGGCGCGGGCGAGTTCTATCTCGAGTACGGCGACTACGACGTCACGCTCGCGCTCCCTGCCGGGTTCTTGGTCGCGGCGACCGGCACGGTGGCGAACCCGGTCGCGGTGTGGACCGCCGAGCAGCGCGCGCGTCTCGCCCGGGCGCGCGTCTCCGCCGAGCCCGTGCAGATCGTGACCAAAGCGGAAGCCACCGCGCACGGCGCACAGCTCACTCCCGGCACCAAGACCTGGCACTTCACCGCGCGGAACGTCCGCGACGTGGCGTGGGCCGCGTCTCCGGACTTCCGGTGGGATGCGTCCGGCTGGCACGGGATCCTGATTCAGACCTTCTACCGGCCAGGCGCGGCGCCGTGGGAAGAGGCGAACAAGATGGCGTGGTTCACGATCAAGCACTTCAGCGAGACGTGGGGCACGTACCCCTGGCCGCACGCGACAACGGTTGAAGGGCTCGTCGAAGGCATGGAGTATCCGATGCTCACGTTCGTGCCGTCGATCGAGAAACGCGAGGATCAGTTCTGGGTTCTGACCCACGAGTTCGGGCACGAATGGTTCCCGATGATGGTCGGCTCCGACGAGCGACGCTATCCGTGGATGGACGAGGGGTTCAACACGTTCATCGACTACGGCTCGGCCGAAGGCTACTTCAAGGGGACGGCCTACGGGGACACGGTGCGGCGCGACCTGCTCAGCGCCGCCCGGATCTCGGCCGTCCCGGGCAACGAGCAGCCGCTCATCGACAAGCCGGTCGAGCAGCACGATCTCGCGTGGGCGGCCTATCAGAAACCCGCGCTGATGCTGATGGTGCTGCGCGACGCAGTGCTCGGCAGGGAGACGTTCGAGCGCGCCATGCGCGAGTACGTGCGCCGCTGGACGTTCCGGCATCCGCAGCCCGCGGATTTCTTTCGCACGATCGAGAACGTGTCGGGCAGAGACCTCGACTGGTTCTGGCGCGAGTGGGTGTACAGCACCGCCCGGCTCGACCAGGCGGTGGACTCGGTGAGCGTCGCCGGCGACACGACGTTCATTCACCTATCGAACCGCGGCCAGATGCTCCTGCCGGTAACGCTGGAGCTGCGCTATGCCGACGGGACGACGGAGACGCGGGACTATCCGATCGAGATGTGGAACCTGGGGAGCAGGTTCACGGCGCGGATCGCGACCGCGGGCCGACAGGTCGCAGCCGTGGTGGTGGATCCGAAGGCCATCTACCCCGACGTCGACCGAGGGAACAACCGCTGGGGAGCCGGGGGAAAGTAGTCCCCCGGCCGTGTTCCCCCGGGCGCCCCTCAGGGCTTGTCCGGTCGACTCTCGTCGTCGAGGACCTCTGCGTCCGGTGACGTCTCGCTTCCGGGACCGAAGCCGGTCTTCCCCGTGCGGTCCGGGATCGTGATCGCGACCTCAGCCACGTTGTTGTCGTAGTTGCTCTCGAGCAGCATGTGGCAGAAGCCTCGGGAATCCAGGTGCGGGCAGACGTCCTTGTTGCTCTGCGCGAAGGGGGGATTGACGGTGATGCGGATGATGTAGTCCCCGGGCGGCACCGGATCCTGGCCGTCGCCGCCATCCAGCACGAAGTATTGCCCCCCCAAGTGCTTGTTGTACGTGTCGGCGTACCCGACGCTGATACCCTGGTTGCCCGGCAGCGTCTTGGTGCCGCACACCCGGTACACCCAAGAACCCGGCGCAACCCCGTCGTTCCACGGCGTCACGTCGATCATGCAGAAGCCCCGCTTCGCCGCGCGCCAGAGCCTCGTGCGGTCCACCGAAAGCAGCTCGTAGGTCGCGTAGTGCCGGAAGTGGAAGTGGTTGTGGCAAGTCGCGAACTCGAACAGGCCGTCGTTCGCCGCCACGTGATCGAGCGGGTTGCCGATGAACACGTCCGCATCGCCGATGTTCGGCGTCGTGACGGTGAAGCGTAGCACACGCCGGAGCCCCGGCGTGACCCCCCCCTCCTGCACGCTGCAGAACGTCGCGGGCAGATTCTGATCGTAGATCACCCAGGAGACGGCGAGGCGCTTGGCGTCGACGATCAGGTCGGGGGTCCCTTGGAGATCCTGCACGTGGGCGAACTGCGGCGCGGCCGGCGCCGCCACGTTCGCTCGGTCCGCCCCGCCGCAGGCGGCCAGCGTGAGCGCCGCTGCGAGTCGGGGGATTCGAGCCAGGCGCATATCGAGCACTCTCCTGTCCGCGGGCCGTGACATCGTTGCACGGCCCGCGGGCCCGCGGGAGGCCAGGGTCGTGCGGTCGAGGATGGGAGTGACCCCGAACTTGGTGGTGACCTGGCCGGCGGTCAAGCGAGGGGCGTTGGGTCTCAGGGCTGCTGCGGCGGCCCAGGTGGGCCGCTTGACTCACTGCCGACGAGCTGCCGCACCGACGCGATGATCGCGCCGAGGGCCGCGGCACTGGCGCCGAGCAGCAACGCCGTGCGACCCTTGGAGACGCGGCGCTGTTCCACGCCGGCGATATGACTCCGGAGCAGGGTCATTGTGGTCCCCAAGCCCGGGTAGTCCGTACCTGTCTCCGATGCAAACCGCTCGGCGGCAATGACGAGGGAGTCGCGGTCGATGAAGACCACACGCCCGGTCGTCATTCTTACACCATGCACCGTGAGGTCCTGCAGGGGTACGTCGAGCGGAACCGAGAGCCGGGCGATGACCTCCGCGCCCGGCCGGGGCGCCACGTCTCCGAGCGGGATGTAGTTGAAGCACCCCGCGCTCGGGGCCGCGAGGAGCAGGGCGGCAACCGCCACCCGCCCTCTTCCGCTGTTCACCACAGTCGCACGCCTACCGGGATCGGAGCCGCCGCAACGCGGGTCGCGTTGCCCAGCTGACCGTTGCTGTTCAGACCCCAGCAGTATGCGCGCCGGTCGGAAGTGAGGGCGCACGTGTGTTGCGTGCCCGCGCTCAGCGCAATGAAGCTGTATCCTCCGCTCACGACTTGCGGCCAGGGACTGCAAGGCGCTTGGCTGGCTGAGATCATGCAGACGTGAGTGGCGGGCCCACCGAGCTGGCCGTTCGCGTCGGCGCCCCAGCAGCGTGCGACATTGTCGGTGCCAATGCCGCAGCTGTGCGATCCGCCCGCGCTGAGCGCGATGAACCTCTCCCCACCGCCGACGAGATCCGGCACCGTGGACAGAAGCACGAGTGTGTCGCCGAGCTGCCCCAGTGAGTTGTCGCCCCAGCAGTATGCCTCACCGGCGGCGGTGAGGGCACAAGTGTGCCAGTAGCCGATTGTCAGGGCCTTGAAGCGCAGCCTGCCCCGCACTGGAACAGGTGCGGTAGTGTCGCCCTGCGTGCTGTCGCCGAGCTGGCCAAAGTCGTTCTTGCCCCAACAGAAAGCGGCACTGTCGGCCGTAAGACCGCAACTGTGCTGCGTGCCCGCGACCACGGCGACGAACTTGAGGCCGCCGACCACCGGCGTTGGCGTGTGTGCGTCGGCGCGCGAGCCGCCCCCAAGCTGGCCCCATGCGGCGAAGCCCCAGCAGCGCGCCGAACTGTCCGCCACCAGGCCGCACGTGTAGGCACCCCCTGCCGCGACCGCACCAAAGGTGAATCCCCCAGCGACCGGCGTCGTCGTGACTCGCGTTGTCGTTGAGCCGTCGCCGACCTGACCGCTGAGGTTGAGCCCCCAACAGTAGGCACCGCCGCCGTCCACGGCGCAGGTGTGTCCACCGCCGGCCGTGACTGCGGAGAACGTCACTTGAGCGGCGACGGCCACCGGGATCGAGCGATCGGTGCGGGAGCCGTCGCCGAGCTCTCCATCCCGGTTCCAGCCCCAGCAGTAGGTGGTGCCTGTTGCGGCAACGCCACAGGTGTGGAGTGCGCCCGCACTCACACTGACAAAGCGGACGTTGCCAGCGACCGGCACCGGCTCGACAGAACTCGGCGGGGCGGAGAGATCGCGGCACGCCCCGAGCCAGGCGGCGACGGCACCCACCAGCACGCGAGCGCCATAGGACGGGGTGGGCCGGGGACCGCGCCGCAGGCGACCAGGCGAGGGGGACATGTCGGCTCGCCCCGGACCGCTGCCCCGTCGTGCCGCAGGCGCAGCACTTGCTGCATCTGAGCCGTGTCGTCGCGCCACAGGAACGCCGTCAATGCCACTTCCGTGCCGCGCATGGCACCTGGCCGTCACCTTCACAACGAAGGAGGTGGAGATGACATCTCCACTTCGTAGGTTAGCTGCGGCTCTCGCGTGCGGGAGCGCGCTCGTCGCGTGCGTCGGTGTGCTGGGCGCCGCCGGGCAAGGCACGGGTACGATCCGTGGCGAGGTCGTCGACGCCACTACCGGGCGTCCCGTCGACGGCGCCCACGTGTACCTTGTCGGTACCGACATCGGGACGCTGACGAGCGCCGACGGACGATACCAGTTGAACGTGCGCGCCGGTGAGATCGTGCTGCGCACACGGCGTGTCGGATATGGAAGCGTGGCGCGCAAGGTCACGGTGACCGCTGGCCAAATCGCGCAAGCCGACTTCGCACTCGCCCAGGCAGTCATCGGGCTCGACGCGGTCGTCGTGACCGGAGCGGGCGCCCAGACCGAGAAGCGGAAGCTCGGCAACACGATATCAACCATCGACGCTGGCACGTTGCGCAACGCTCCCGTCACCAACCTGTCGGAGCAGCTCGCGGCACGGGATCCGGCCGTGGCGGTGCTGCCGTCCGGGGGCCTCGTGGGTGAAGGGGCGCGGATCCGGATTCGCCGCACGACCAGTTTGACGCAGGCGAATGAGCCCGTCGTCTACGTGGACGGCGTGCGAATCGACCGCTCGGGCGGTTTCGGCGACAACGTGGGAGCCGGCGGGGGTGGCACGCCTTCCCGGCTGGACGACATCAACCCTGAGGCGGTGGACCACGTGGAGATCCTCAAGGGCGCGGCCGCCGCCACGCTGTACGGCAGCGAAGCCTCGGCGGGCGTCGTCCAGATCTTCACCAAGACCGGTTCGGCCGGCGCGCCGCGCTGGGACTTCATGTCTGCCCAGGGAATCTCGACCTATCCGGCCGGGCGCTACGCCCCGGACGCGGGCTGGGTGCCCACCGATTCCATCGCGAGCGCGCGCAGCGCCTCGCTCGGGATCCATGTGCCGACCGCGACGGAGTTGAGCGCGTTCTATGGCCAGACGCTGCAGCCGTTCCAGATCATCGAGCGCCCCTTCGTGAAAGATCTGTTCGAGACGGGGTACTCCGGCACGTATTCGGCCTCGGTGAGCGGGGGCTCGCCCGCCGTCACGTACTTCGTGAACGGGCGCTACTCTCGCGAGAACGGGCCCTTCGGGGGCGAGGCACTCGGGCCGGCTCGCGACATCGATCGGCGAGCTCAGGGATCCGCATCGCTCCAGATCCTCCCGACCGACCGCGTGAAGATCCGCGTCGGTGCGTTGTACGTGGACGCGCACCACGAGACGCCGAACAACAACAACAATATCTACGCACCGCTGACGAACGCCATGTTCGGCCACCCGGAGCTGGCATCCTGCATCACGCCGCGCGATTCGTCGCGGCCGACCGGCGACGGCCATTGCACCGGCGCCGGCAACCCGGACGGTGTGGCGTCGTTCGGCACCGTGCGTGAGGACATGCAGCGCACCAACAAACAAGACGCCAAGCACTTTACCGGGAGCCTCAACGTCGCGTACGAGGCGCTGTCGTCACTCTCGTTCGAAGGCACACTCGGTGTCGACGTCGTCAGCCAGCTGAGCGCCGCGTTCCGGCCGTTCGGCAACGGGGTGGACGGGTTCATCAACGTGAGCCCGCAGGGCAATCGGACCGTCGATAATCGCACGCAGCGCATCCTCACGGCCGAGGCGAAGGCCACCTGGAAGCGACGCTTCGGCGAGCAGTTTTCGTCGGTGTTCGTCGCCGGTGGACAGGGATTCATCACGAAGCTCGAGGACGAGGGCAGCTTCGGGGAGGCATTTCCCGGCCCGGGCCTCGAAGTGACGAGCGCCGGCGCGAATCAAAACGCCTTCGAGCGGCTGCTCACCGTGGTGAACGCCGGCGTCCTGGGGCAAGAGCAGCTCGGATTCCGGGACTACGCGTTCCTGACGGTGGGCGGCCGCTATGACCGCAACAGCGCGTTCGGCAAGACAAAGCGCGGGGCCTTTTACCCGAAGGCGAGCGTGTCCGTGCAGCCGAACCAGCTCCCGAGCTGGGGAAACAGCGCGCTCACCCAGACGATATCGACGCTGCGTCTGCGCGCGGCCATCGGGCAGTCCGGACTCCAGCCGGGAGCATTCGACAAGTTCACGACGTTCGGGCCGCTCGCCTCCGAGCTCGGGCCGGGGCTCGTCCTCAGCAACCTGGGGAACCCCGACTTGAAGCCGGAGGTCAGCACGGAGTGGGAAGCCGGAACGGAGATCGGGCTGTTCCACGACCGCGCGGCAGTCGACGTGACCTACTGGCGCCGTGTCACCCACGACGCGCTGTACCCGCGGCAGTACCCGCCTTCCGGCGGCGCTATCAACCTCCAGCTCACCAACATCGGCGAGATCAGGGCCGGGGGTTACGATGCCACGGTGAGCGTGCTCCCGATCAATCGCGCCGATCTGTCCGTGAAGCTGTTTTCCAACATCGGGTGGGGCTGGGCCTGGGTGACGCGCCTCGGCTCGGCGCCGCCGCTCAAGGTGGGCGGCAGCTATCCGCGCTACCGCAACTTCGTGAAGGAAGGGTATCCGGTGGGGGCGCTGTTCGGCGCCAAACTGCCCGGCCCCTGCAGCCAGCGGGCGGCGGGCGCGACGTATCTGTGCCTCAATCCTGGCGAGGAACCCTTCGATCTCACCGGTCCGGCCGGCAAGCCGGATGGCAAGCCGGACAGCGACCAGGAGCTCCTGGCGTACTTCGCGCAACCCCGCACCCTCAACTCGCTGAGCCCGCTGCGTGTCGACGAGAACGGCGACGGCAACTTCCTCGATCACTACCTCGGGAAGTCAACCCCGGATTGGCAGGGCTCGTTCGGAGCGAATGCGACGATCCTGCGGAACGTCGAGCTCGGCGCGCTGTTCGAGTACAAGTTCGGCAACTACACGATCACGAACCTGACCGACGCGTTCCGCAAGTCGAACCCCGTGATCGGCCGGAACCTGCGGCGCGCCGCGGAGGTGGAAGCCACCATGGTGAATCCGGCCAGCACGCCAGTCCAGCGGCTCGCGGCGGCGCGGACTTGGGCCTACCAGCTCAAAGCCCTCTCACCGTACGATGGGCTCAACCAAAACGAGAACGGCAAGTTCCTGCGGTTCCGCGAGCTGAGCATCACCTATAACGTCCCGCCGCGGTGGGCTCAGGAGAGACTTGGCGTGCGCTACGTGTCGCTCACAGCAGCGGGCCGCAACCTCGCGCTGTGGACGCCCTATAGCGGAGTCGACCCGGAGATCAACGAGTACGGGCGGGGCGGTGCCAACGCCGACCTGAACGGGATTGATCAGAACTTCGGCGACGCGATCGACGCATTCGGTTTTGCGCTGCCGCGGCGGTTCAGCTTCACCGTCCGCGTCGGTTTCTGACACGCGCGACCAGAGAGGAGGCGGACACCATGCAGACCGGCCTCGATGCCCCGCTCGCTCGCGGGCGCGCCCGCGACGCGGGCATCGCGCTGCGCAGCTTGGGACTGGCGCTGGGCTTCGCAGCGTGCAGTAGCTTGCTCGACGTCAAGAACCCGAACAACGTGAACGCAAGCGATCTTGACAATCCCACCGCGGCCCCAGCGATCGCCAACGGGGCGCTCTCGGCCTTGGCCTATGGCTGGGGGGCGATTCTCACCGAGTACGCCACGGTATCGGACGAGCTCACCTGGATCGGCTCGCGGGACGGCTTCCGCGAGCTCGACGTCGGCACGCTTACCAACCCGACCAACGAGTTCACCGACGCCGCGTTCCCCTTCGTGGGTCGTGCTCGCTGGATGGCGGACCTGGCGATCAAGAGGCTGTCCAAGTTCGACTCGGCCGGGACGCTCAAGAACCGCGACGACCTCGCGCGGTCCTACCTGTATGGCGCGATCGTCTACACGATGATCGCGGACATGTTCAACAACTTTCCGATCGGATCGGACATGCAGAACGCCGCGCCACCGGTCGGGAGGGACAAGATGGATTCCCTGTACACGGTCTCCATGGGCTACGCCACGCGCGGGATCGCGCTTGCCCAGAGCACGAAGAACACGGGCCTGGAGACCTCGCTCACCGCGATGCGGGCGCGCGCCCGGCACGCGAAGGACGTGTGGTCGTTGCTGCACCCCGTAGGGTCGGGAGTGCCCCACGGGAGCCCGTTCGTGAACGACGCCAGCGTGCTGACGGACGCCAGGGCGGCATTAGCCCTTGCGAGCGCCACAACAGATTGGAAATTCCGGTTCAGCTACAGCGCCACGACCGTCGACAACTACGTGGGTGCGTGGGTGAACTCGCGCCAGGAAATGCGTGTCGGCGATGCGTACATCACGAAGACGCCCGCCGACACGCTCCGGGATCCGATCACGGGCACGGTCGACCCGGAGGTCCGCCGTGCGGCGATTGAGTTCAAGGGCACGTCCGCCACCCAGTTTTACCAGCCCCTGACGGTGCTCTCGGCGCGGGAGCTGTACCTGATTCTGGCCGAGGCCGCGCTCGCCGCAGGTGACACGCTCACCGCCGCCGGGCAGTTCGCGGTGAACATCAACGCGGTGCGCTTGCTGAACTACCCCGACAGCGCGCGCTACAAGTACGACCCCGCGAATGCTGCGCAGCCGCGGCCAGTCGCGATGCTCATCTACGAGCGCAAGGCGAACCTCTTCCTCCAGAACCGCCGGCTGCACGATCTGTATCGCTTCGGGCAAACGGCGGACAAGTGGCAGATGGCGACGCCGGTCGCGGAGACGGTCAGCACGCCCGGCACGCTGTTCCCCATCACGCAGGTCGAGCTCTTGTCCAACCCGTTCTGCGTCGCCACCCCAACGGTGTGCTACTGACCGCCGCTACGCGCGGCCATGACATGAGGAGCCGCTACGCGGCCCGGGCTCCAGCCTAGTGCAGGCCCCCGCTCCCGAGCTGCTTCACCAGCTCGCCGATCACGGCCTTGGCGTCGCCGAACAGCATCCAGGTGTTGTCCTGCACGTACAGCTCGTTGTCGATGCCGGCGAAGCCCGGGTTCTTGCTGCGCTTGATGGCCAGGACCGCCTTCGCCTTGTCCGCGTCGATGATCGGCATGC
>MNEL01000042.1 GCA_001917665.1 Gemmatimonadetes bacterium 13_1_40CM_69_22
GATGTTTACCTTCGCCACGGCCGCCTACAACCTGCGGCGCATGCAACGGCTGCTCCGGGCCGGAGGTGTCCCGTGACGTCGCCCCCGCTCGTGTCAGGTCGGCCGACAGGCGCGCAGGAGCGAGTGCTCTTGCCGGCCCGCTCCATCCGGACGGCCTGACGACCTTCTCAACAACTTTTTCTGCATCCTGTTAGGGGATGTAGAGCAGGTCGTTCGGCCGATCGCCCACCGGGATGGTGGCGATGACCTTTCGCGTTTGCGTGTCGATCACCGAGATCTGGTTGGAGCGGCCGTCGGCGGTGTAGAGCCGCCGCGCATCGGCCGAGAGGGCGATGCCCCAGGGGCGCTTCCCGACGGGAATCGTGTCGATCACCTTGCTCGCCGTCAGATCGACGACGCTCACGCTGCCCGCTGCGCCTTCGGTGACGTAGGCCAGCCGTCCGTCCGGCGTGAAGGCGATCCGCACCGGCTTGGTCTTGCCGTCCCGGATCGGGAACTGCCCCAGCACCGAATCCGTGGCGACGTCGAGAATCGTGACGTTGCCGCCGGCCTCGGCCGTCACGTACGCCCGTCGGCCGTCCGGCGCGACGGCCACCGTGCGGGGGTTTTCGCCCACGGGGATCGTCCGCAGCACGCGGCCGGTCTTCGTGTCGAGCACGCTCACGGTGTTGCTCGTTTCCGCGGTGACGTACACCTTCGCCCCGTCGGGCGACACGGCGATGCCTTCGGGCTCTACGCCCACCGAGGTCGAGAACTGCATCTGCCCGCTGCCCGCGTCGATGGCCGACGCATGCGCGATCTCCTCGTTGGAGACGTACAGCGTGCGGCCGTCGGGGCTGACCGCGACCAGCTCGGGGTCCCGGCCGGCGGGGATCGTCTTGGTCATGGCGGCCTTGGCGACGTCGATCACGCCGACGGCGTCGTCCTGACCGAGGGCGACGTAGACGGTGCGCTTGTCGGGGCTCAGCGCCATCCCGCGCGGGCGCTTGCCCACCGGGATGGTCGCCCGGACGGCGTTGGTCCGGGGGGAGATGACGGTGATGGTGTTTCCCACTTCGTTACTGACCCAGAGCTGAGGGTCCGCCGAGCGCGCCGGACCGGCGCGGGCGAGGCACAGCGGCGCCAGCAGGGCGCCGAAGCGCGCCCGCGCCATCGCAGATCTCATCGGCACGTCTCCGTCAATCGTTGAAGATGGCCTGGTCGGCGTGGATCGCTTTGTCGAGCCCGCGGATGCGATCGCGCCCGCGGATGTTCCGGAGGATCGCACCGGTCAGATCCGCGCCGGTCACGTCGGCGTCCGTCAGGTCGGCGCCCGTCAGGTCGGCACGCACCAGCAGGACCTTCCGCAAGTTGGCACCGGAGAAGTCGGCCCCGGTGAAATCGACCCCGCTCGCGTCCGTGCGCATGACACCCATGGACTGATTCCCCGGGTCCGCGCCGAGGTCCGCGTTGGCGAGTTTGGCGCGCGCGAACTTGGCATTGCTCATCGGCGAAATGATGCGGGCATGGGTCAGGTCGGCATCGGAAAAGTTCGCGTCGTAGGCGATGACCGCGAACAGACTCGCGTCGCGGAGCACGGCGCGGCGCATATCCGCGCGATACATCACGGACGCATCGAGCTGGGCGCCCGTGAAGTCGGCGTCCGTGGCGATTGCGTCGGACAGCGTGGCGGAGAAGAGCTGCGCCTTGGCGAAACGGGTCTTCACGAGCCGGCAGCGCGACAGGTTGGCGCGCTTGAAGTCCACGCCGCTCAGGTCGAGGCCCGAGAGGTCCTTCCCGGTGAAGTCGGCCGGAGCCTGCGGGGTGGCGGCGCCGAGGGCCGCGAGGACCTGGTCGCGCGTGAGGGGCTGCTGCGCAGGGGCAGCGACGACGCTCCCTAGCGCAAGGCATGCCAGCGCCGCCCCCACGACGGCGCGGCTCACTGGCTCTTCTTCAAGTCCGACTCGCGGTGCGGGCGCCCGACCTTGAGCCAGCCGTCGCTCCGGGCCTTCACGTACAGGTACAGCTCCTTCACTGCGGCGGTGTCGAGCAACACCTTCCACGCCGGCATCCCCTTGTCCAGGCGCCCGTTCAGCGCCGTGTACTGGAAGGAATCCCGGGGATACGCCTTTCCGCTCGTGCTCAACACCCACCGCAGGTCGGGGGCCGCCGGGTTGACGCCGCCGATGGCGTCCTCGCCGTGGCAGCGGAAGCAGTACACGTGGAACCATTTCCAGCCTTGGTAGATCGAATCGGACACGAGCAAACTGTCGCGCCCCGTGTCCCGCGTCGGGGCGGCGGCGCCCGACGGCGTCCCGTGCGGTGCGGAGGGCGTCGGCGTCGCCCGTAGATCGAGCAGGGGGACGTTGTACTCCTGCAGAATTGCCGTGATCTCGCTCTTGCGACGATCGATCACGGAATCGAGCTGCGCCTTGAGCTCCTTGTCGCGGTGCCGCACGGCCATCGCCATGCTGAACGCGAACGGCATGCCCGAGACCGCATCCGAGTCGGGGAGCGCCACCATGGTCAGGGGCACGGGCTGGCGCTTGACCCAGTAGCCGGCCAAAGGTCCCCACACGATCGCCACGTCGATCGAGTCTTTCGCGACCGCCCGGATGATGTCGTCGGGGTGGTCTGCCTTGGGATCGGGGTTGAGGAAGTTCCCGAAGCCGACCAGGCCCACGATGCCGCGCGCGCCCAGCGCGTGCGCCGGCGGCGTGTTGGTGTAGTCGTAGCCGATGATGTTCACGCCGATCTTCAGGTGTTTCAGGATCGTGTCATCGAGCGAGCGGATCTGGAGGCCGCGGCCGGCGCGGTAGACAAAGAAGTACGCGGAGCGATAGTATGGCTGTGTGGTCGCCACCGGGTCGAGCCCCACCGGCGCCTGGATCATGACGTCGCAGAAGCCGCCCAGGATCGAATTTCGCAGCACGCCACGTCGGCTGGGCCACCAATAATTGACCACACGGGCGTTGAGATCCTGCGCGACGACGTGCGCGATCTTGTTCTCGAAGCCTTCTTCGTGGTCGTTCGAAAAGGGTAGGTCGAACGGGTCGGCGCAGACCCGGAGCTCGGTGAGGGGCCGCGGCGCGCCGGCCATGAGGGCGACGGCCGGTGCTCCGAGCAGGAGGGCAGCCGTGAGTTTGGCCCGAGTGCGATTCATCGTTCTCCTTAGCTGGTCCAGCGGACGGAGCGCTGCGGTGTTGTACAGATGCTACACCCGGTGCCGGAGCGCGTTCGCTCCAGCACCGGGTGCCTTACGCCTTCACTGCGTGACTAAAGCCCGAATACCAACAGCGTGCCGCCGGCGTTCGAGATGTTGATGTAATCACCGAACGCGCCGATCGCGCCCAGCGCCGCCGTGGGATCTTCGGTGCCGATGCCGAGCGCCACGCCGGCGCCGGCCCAGCCGCCGACCCCCGAGAGCACGGCGACGTACTGCTTGCCGTCCGGCCCGAGGTAGGTCATCGGGTTGCCGATGATGCCCGACGGGCACTTGAACCGCCACAGCTCGGTCCCGGTCGTGGCATCAACCGCCTTGAGCCAGCCTTCCATCGTGCCGTAGAACACGATGCCGCTGGCCGTCGCCAAGGCCCCGCCGTACGCGGCGAGGTTCTCCTTGATCGACCACTTGATCTTCCCCACCGTCGGATCCCAAGCGATGAAGGCGCCACGGTTGCCGCCCGGGCCCGGGAACATCCGCACAATCGCGCCGACGTAGGGCTGACCGGCCGAGTACTTCACCTCGACGCCCTCGTAATCCATGCAGACGTTGTTCGTCGGGACGTAGAAGAGGTGAGTTTGCGGCGAGTAGGCGGAGGGCTGCTGATCCTTGAAGCCGATGGCGGCCGGACAGATTCCCTCGGTGTTCTTCTTCGAGGTAGTCCCGAACTGCGCATTGCGCACCGGAACGCCCGTCGTCAGGTCGATCTTCGAGGCCCAGTTGACCTGCCCAAACGGCTCGGCGACGAGCACCTTGCCGTTGGTCCGGTCGAGGGTGTAGCCGAAGCCGTTGCGGTCGAAGTGCACCAGCGCCTTCACCGGCTTCGCGCCGATCGTCAGGTCGACGAGGACGTTTTCATTGACGCCGTCGTAGTCCCACTCGTCATGCGGCGTCATCTGGTACGCCCACTTCGCTTCGCCGTTGTCCGGATTGCGGGCGAAGATGGTCATCGACCACTTGTTGTCGCCGGGCCGCTGATCGGGGTTCCACGTCCCCGGGTTGCCCGAGCTGTAGTAGAACAGGTTCAGCGTCGGATCGTAGGAGTACCAGCCCCACGTGGTCCCGCCGCCGTGCTGCCACTCATCCCCCTGCCACGTCGAGACGCCCAGGTCCTTGCCGCGCATCGACGGATAGTTGGGGTTTGCGTCGCCGACGATCTTTACGTCGGCATCGGGGCCGGTCGAGTAGGCCCGCCACAGCTCCTTGCCGGTGTTCACGTCGTACGCCGTCACCCGCCCGCGCACGCCGAACTCACCGCCCGAAATCCCCGCGATCACGATGTCCTTGATCACGATCGGAGCGTTGGTCATCGTCGAGCCGGTCTTGTAGTCGGCGTTCGGGACGCGCCAGATCTGCTTGCCGTTCTTCGCATCCAGCGCCAGCAGGTCGCCCGCCAGCAGCTCGATGAACAGCTTGCCGCTCGGATGGTAGGCGAGGCCGCGGTTCACCAGGTCGCAGCACGCGATCGGCTTCGCCTCAGGCGGCTGGCTCGGCACGTGCTTCCAGATCATCGGCGCGCCCGGCTTCGTCAGATCGAGGGCGTACACGATGTTCGGGAAGGCGCTGTGCACGTACATCACATTGTTGAACACCAGCGGGTTTCCCTCGTGGCCGTTCAGGACGCCGGTCGAGAACGTCCACGCGGCCTTGAGGCTCTTCACATTCGCCTTGTTGATCTGGGTGAGCGGACTATACCGCTGCAGGTCGTACGTCCGACCCGTCATCGTCCACTCGCCCGGACCCTGGGCGACGGCGGAGGCTGCGAGCACCATCATGCTCGCCGCGATTCCGCCGGACAGCAGTTTGAAGCGGTTCATAGCTGACCTCATGTTGAGGATGAGGGTGGTGAGAAACGGATCATGCAACTCGTCTGTCAGCGTTCGCGACCCTCGTGAGCAACGTCCGGGGGCCCGCGTTCTCGACAGGCCACAGCCATCGTCCGACTACCTCCAGCCTAGGGATAGCTTGCAGCAGCCTAGGGATAGCGTCCAGAGATATTGGTTATATCCCCCGGTGCAGTGACTGTCAATCGACCCCAAAAGACCCGAGTTTTCAGGGTGAAACGGGGCTCGCTCCGCGCCACACGCGCGCCCCGGCCGCGCTGAACCCGCCTTCATACACGGTCCCGCCGGGGCCAAGGATCGCCCGGACCCGCCCCGCGAGCGCCTGGGACGCAGCCGCGTCCCCCACGATCCCGTAGGCGGCCGGCCCCCAGGAGCTCTGGCCCACGCCGATCGCTCCCCACTGCCGCAGCCGCTCGACCAGCTCGCCCGTCTCCCCCGGTGCGAACACGCCGCCCTGGGCCGGGGCAAACCACCCGCCGGCGATGCGCTGCACCTCGGTCAACGCCGCCCCGAAGGCGGCGAGGTCGGCCACGGCCACGGCGGGGAGCAGCTGCATCAGCACCAGGTGGGCGACGCGCGCCACCTCGCTCGCGGCCGGCGGCGGTAGCCGCCCGAATGCCGCCGCCTCTTCGTCACCCGCGAGCCCCGGCTTCCCCTGGGGGACGGCGACCACGCAGCGCCACGCCGCGGGAATCGGCAGCCGGGCGAGGAGCGGGGCGGGCGTGTCGTCGCCCGGTTTGCGCCCGCCCTCGAGCACGAGCCCACCGAACGCGAACGTCCACGTACCGACCGCCGACCGCCGCCCCCGGTCCACGGCGCGCGCCAGGGCCGCCGCATCCGTCGGCAGCGCGTACAGCTCGGCCGTGGCGCGCGCCACGGCCAGGGCGAGCTGCGTGCCCGACCCGAGCCCCGCATGCGCGGGAATGGTGCGGTGCAGGCAGAAGTGCACGCGGGGCTCGATGCCGTGGTGGGCGGCGAACCGCTCGGCGAACGCGAGCGCCCGCGTCGCGTCGGGGCCTTCCGCGCGGAGCTCGGGGGCGGGGCGCGCCTCGAGCAGCAGCGACGGCGCGGGGACCGCGGCCCCGATGCCGCCGAACCGCCGCCCCAGATCGCCCCGCAGATCGAGGACCCCGAAATGGAGGCGGGCCGGCGCCTCGACGAACACAGGGGACGCCCGCTCGCTCATCGGGACGCGGGCTCGGTGCGCTCCGACGGCGCGGTGCGCACGAAGTCCGACAGCAGCGCCATCGCCTCGCGCTCGCGTGGACCCGCCGTCTTGTCCACGATCACCTGCAGCCGCGCGAACTCGTCGCGGATCTGCTCGGCCGGCAGGAGCTGGGTGCGGGTCGCCAGGATCGCCGCCTCGAGCACGGCGTGGCGCGCCCGGTTGAAGCCCAGGAACTCGCGCCGGAACCCCCGGTGCGCTACGGCGGTGACGACGCGGGCGCGCGGCGGGGTGGCGTCGAGCGAGCGCACCTCGACCTCTCGCCACGAGCAAGCCGCTTCGAGCACGACGCCGCGGACGGCCGTCGCCGGGACCGCCGGGAACTGGACGGTGGCGATGGCGCCCTGCGCGAACAACATGACGTCGTCCGTCAGGTTCACGACGGCCGCCCCGGTGTCGCGGAGGTTCTTGAACGTCGTGGTCTCGAGGAACGGCTTGATGATGATCTCCTGCTCGCCCCACTCGACGCCCATCGGAGCGAAGTTGGCCGTCCCGGCGGGGTCGAGCGTAGTGAGAATCGACTCGATGATCACCGCACCAGTTCCACGGGGGGCGGCGCGAACGCTGGCGCCCGCGGTGGGGCGCGCGCGCTGTCGGCGCGGTCGGGGAGCCCGTCGGTTCGCGCGGTCGCGCCGTGGAGGAAGCGGTCGAGCAGGAGGTACCCGTGTTCTGAGAGCACTGATTCAGGATGAAACTGAAGGCCGATCACCGGGTGGCGCACGTGCTCGATCGCCATAATCTCGCCGTCCTCGGCTGTGGCAATGACGGAGAGCTCCGGGGGTAGCCCCGCCCGCGCGACGGCGAGGGAGTGGTAGCGCGCCGCGCGGAAGGGGTTGGGGAGTCCGGCGAAGATCCCCCGTCCGACGTGATGGATGCGCGACGCCTTGCCGTGCATGGGGCGGCTGGCGCGCACGATCCCCGCCCCGTAGGCCGCTCCGATACACTGGTGGCCGAGGCACACGCCGAGGATGGGCGTGGTGGGCCCGAAGCGTCGAACCACGTCGGTCGAGATCCCCGCTTCCCCCGGGGAGCACGGGCCCGGGGAAATGATGATGTGCGAGGGGCGCAGCGCCTCGATCTCCTCGTACGAGGTAGCGTCGTGGCGTCGGACGACGGCCTCCTCCCCCAGCTCGCGCACGTAGCGGGCCAGGTTGTAGACGAAGGAGTCATAATTATCGATGAGCAGGATCATGGCTTGAGGGCTGCGATCAAGCCGCGGGCCTTGTCGAGCGTCTCCCGGTACTCCTGTTCGGGGTCCGAATCGGCCACGATGCCGCCGCCGACTTGAAAATACACGTCGCGGCCGACTACCAGATAGGTGCGAATCACGATGCTGGTGTCGAGGGCCCCGGTGGCGCTCAAGTAGCCGATCGAGCCGCAATACACGCCACGCTGCGTAGGCTCGAGCTCCGCGATGATCTGCATCGCCCGCACCTTGGGCGCGCCGGTGATGGAGCCTCCAGGAAACGCCGCGCGCAGCAGGTCCAGCGCATCGTGCTCTCGGGCGAGCTCCCCCACCACGGTCGAGACGAGGTGGTGCACGGTCTGGTAGTGCTCGAGCGCGAACAGCTCGGGGACGCGGACCGTGCCGGGGCGGCAGACGCGTGAGAGGTCGTTCCGCAGCAGGTCCACGATCATCACGTTCTCGGCCCTGTCCTTGTCGCTCTCGGCCAGCGCCAGTGCGAGCGCCGCATCGTGCTCCGGGCCGACCCCGCGCGGTCGTGTTCCCTTAATGGGACGCGTTTCGACGCGGCGGCCATCGTCGACGCACAGGAAGCGCTCGGGGGACGAGCTGACCACGACGACGTCGCCGAAAGCGAGGTACGCCGCGAACGGCGCGGGGTTGCGCTGCCGCAGGCGGCGGTACAGCTCGAGCGGCGTCCCGGCGAGCGGCGCCTCGAGTCGCTGCGACAAGTTCGCCTGGAAGATGTCGCCGGCGTACACGTACTCGATGACGCGCGCGACGGCGTCCAAGTACCCGGCGCGGGTAAAGTTCGAGCGTAAGCCTGGAACGTCGGGGACGGGGTAGGAGGGCGCGGCTGGGCGGATAGACGAGTAGACGGGTAGACGAGTAGCCGTGCGGTCACTACCCGTCCAACCGTCTGACCGTCTAACCGTCAATCTTTCCTTCACGAATGCGAGTCGGCGGACCGCGCGCTCTTCGCGAGCCGTCCCCTGGTCAGGGATCCCGGTCGAGATCACCCACGCCCGCTCCGTCTGGTGGTCCCAGGCGATGACCCAGTCGTACAGGCCCAGCATCACGTCCGGGATTGCGAGGTCGTCGTAGCGCGGCCGCGGGATGCGCTCGAGCTGCGCGCCCCAATCGTAGGCCACGTAGCCCGCCGCGCCCCCTTGGAACGGCGGGATCCCGGCGAGCGGTTGCGCGGCGAACGGCGCAAGCAGTGCCCGGATGTGAGCCAGCGGATCGGCAGCGACGCGGGTCCACCCGGCAGCGTCGAGCTGCTGCGTGAGCGCGCCCTTCGAACGGACGATCGTCGCCGGGTCCGCGACGAGGAAGGAGTACCGGCCGGCCTGCTCCGGGTGCGTGGCGCTGTCGAGGAAGAGCAGGAAGGGCAGGTCCGCGAACCGCGCGCACGTCTCGACGGGATCGGGGGCGGGGACGAGCGCTTCGACCACGGGCACGACGTCGCTCACGCTCCGCCCTTCGCCTTGCGGCGCTCGCGGGTTCGTTTGGACCGCTGCGTGAGCTTCACGTGCTCGGGGCCGCGGTCGTCCGGGGGCGTGAGGTACCCCCACTGCAGTACCCCCTCTTGCCGGTAGTTCTTGCCGAGCGTGAGAGCGAGTTGCGCCTTCATCAGCTCGCGACCGAGGTAGAAGGCGTGGGTGGCCTCGTCGACGCCGAGCCGGGCGAAGATCTCTTGGATGTCGGTTCCCCGCACACAGAGCTCGTCGTTGAAGACGGTGATGACGTCGCGATCGGCGAAGATCCGGAAGTTCGGGTCGGTCACTCTGGCCTGCAGCTCGCGCAGCTCGGTTTCGCGGTAGGCGAGGATCGTCGGATCCTTGAGCGTGACCAGCCGGTCGTCCACGCCCTTGGGGAGCGACTTTTGCCTCACGGCGTGGTGCATGAGGCGGCGCGCGATGTCGACTTCACGCACCACGCCGCGGGCCCAGGGGATGACCTCGGTCGTGAGGACCGCTCGCACGCCCAGCTCTTCGCAGATCGCGATCAGCAGGGCGTTCACCCCCGTCGTGTCGGCCGCAGTGAGCTCGGTGATGTTGCCGATGCCCATGAACAGCGGCGCGGCGGGGTAACGGCGGCGCACCGCGGCGAAGCGCTCGAGCGAGGCGAAAAAGCCAAAGCCGATCGGCTCGATGACGGGGTCGATCAGGTACGTCACGCCCCAGCGCTCGAGCGCCGCGATGCTCGGCTCCAGCGTCTCGAGGCCCTGGCCGAAGTCGGGGATCACGACCACACGCGTCTTCCTGCCCGCGAAGTCCCGCGCGACGTCGAGGTTGGACTGGTTGACGGACAGCACGAGCTCCGCACCGGCCGCCACGGCCGTGCCGATCTCGCCCACATCGAAGGAGTCGACGCTCACCCGCATCCCGGCGCCGACGAGCTCGCGCACCACGTCCGCGAGCTCGGGGAAGGCGCGGCCGGGGGTGCAGCCGATGTCGATTACATCGGCACCACTCGCCTGGTAGTGCTCGGCCTCGCGCCGCAGCGCGTCGCGCGCGAGCCGCGGGGCGTTGTTCACCTCGGCCACGATTTCGATGTCGTACGCCCCGTACTCTCGCGCGATCGCCGCGCGGCCGAAATACTCGGGAATCTGGTGCAGGTCCTTCGGCCCCTTCTCCACGCGCACCCCGACGCGCTCCGCGATGACGGCGCCGTCTCCCTCGCACAGCCCCGGGATCAGCACGAGGTCGGTGCCCGGCGGGACCACCAGGAAGCGCGCGATCCACGGCGTCGTCATCAGCGCCGCCACGGTGATCTTCATAACCGCGATGTCGTAGGCGAACGCGGGCGCCATTTCGGCGAGCGTGCGGCGGAGCGCCGGCTCGGCGAGCTTGCCCGTGACGAAGAGCACTCGCCGGGGTCCGGCTTCCGCCGGGGCGGGCGTCACCGCGGGTCGCCCGACCGCACGAACTTGTTCGGCGTCCCCTCGAGGGCGCCGCCTTTCGGACGCCACAGCACCGATTCCTCGATCTTGCGCGCCAGCTCGAAGTCCTTGTCGGTAATCCCACCGGCGGCGTGGTTCTGGAGCTTCACGATCACCCGGCCCCACGTAACCGACAGGTCGGGATGGTGGTACGCCGCCTCGGAGCAGTAGCCAATCGCGTTCACCAGCATCAGTGTGGTCGGCCAGCCGTCCGTCTTGTAGGTCCGACGGATCCAGCCGTCTTCGTACCACCACCCGGGGAACTCCTTCAGCTTCTGCTCGATCTCGGCGTCGCTGTAGGTCGGCTCCTTCTGCGCCATACCAATCTCCTTGTCCGGAGGCTAGACGACGCCCCCGCCGTTGATCAGCAACATCTGACCGGTGATGTAGGAAGCCGCATCCGAGGCGAGGTACACCGCCGCGTGGGCGATGTCCTCCGGCACGCCCCAGCGGCCCAGCGGGATCGACCGTGTGATGCGCTCCTTCACCGCGGCGTCGAGCGTGCTGCCGTACGCGGTCTCTATCCAGCCCGGTCCGAGCACGTTGACGCGGATGTGGGGCGCCACCGACTGCGCGAGCGCTCGGCTGAAGGAATACACCCCGCCCTTCGCGGCGCAGAAGACCTCGCCGTACCCGCCCTTCATCCCAGTGAGCACGTGGTCCCATGACATGTTGAGGATCACGCCCCCCGGAGGCTGGGTCCGCATCAGCTCCACGGCCTTCCAGGAGGCGAGCACCGTCCCCCGCAGGTCCACGGCGAGCAGCCGGTCGAGCTTCTCCACCCAGGACGGCCCGTCCCGGCGCCCCCCCCTCTCCCCCGTGAGGATGTCGGCGCCCGCATTGTTCACCCACACGTCCACCCGGCCGAACGCGCCGCGCACACCAGCCACGAGCGCCTCCAGGTCCCGCGTCTCGGTGACGTCGGCGTGCAGGGACTCGGCGCGGCGCCCCTGCGAGCGAACGGCCTCGGCCGTCTCGTCGGCGCCGCGACGGTTCGCGCGATACGTCAGGGCCAGGTCGGCGCCGGCGTCTGCGCACGCGAGCGCGATCGCACGGCCGATGCCGCTCGAGCCACCGGTGACGACCACGACCTTACCGGCGAGCGTCGCGTCGGCGGCGCCGGCCGCCGCACCGCGCGGCGCCGCCTGGAGTGCTCCTTCCGGCTGTCGCTTTGACATCGGGGCTCCACTGCTCACTTCACGATCGTCAGGCCGTGCGGCACGGCGCCCGAGAAGACATAGGCATACAGCAGGACGATCACGCCGACGATGGCGCCCAGCGCAATGGAATGCCAGAACACGTGCCGGAAAATCATCCCCTCGTTGCCGACCTGATTGGTCGCCGAGGTGGCCACGGTGATGGACTGTGCGTCCACCATCTTGCCCATCACGCCGCCCGCCGAGTTGGCCGCACACATCAGGATCGGATCGAGCTTGAGCTGCTCCGCGGTGATCCGCTGCAAGCTACCGAACAGCGCGTTGGACGACGTGTCGCTGCCCGTCAGCGCCACGCCCAGCCAACCCAGATACGTGCCGAAGAAGGGAAACAGCCAGCCGGTGCGCGTGAACGCCAGACCCAGCACCGCATCGAGTCCCGAGTAGCGAGTCGTGAACCCCAATCCCAGCATGAAAGAAATCGCGATGACCGCCAGCTTCATGCGCTTCAGCGTGTACCAGAAGATCTTCGCGAGCTGGACCGGCCCCACTCCGAGGACGAGACCCGCGATGATCGCGGCGATGAAGCAGCCGGTCCCCGTGGCCGAGAGCCAGTTGAAGTCGTACCGCGCCGCCTCCGGCGTCAGCTTGGTCACGACCGGCGCTGCGCGCGTCACCGCATTGTGGAGCAAGGGGACGTTCCAGATCGGCGTGGTGGCCCGATTGATGGCGCCCTTGACGGCTGGCAGTCCCCACAGGAACACGAAGACGGAGAGGATCGCGAAGGGCATCCAGGCCTTGACGATCTGGCCGGCGGTGTGCTTGCGGACGGCCGTGGCGTTCGCTTTCGGCTGTCCCGCTGGAATCGCGGCACGCTCGTCCTCGAACCTCCAGACCTGTTTCGGCCGCCAGAACCGCAGGAAGGCCACCGTCGCGACCAACGAAACGACGCCCCCCGCGATGTCGACGAGGTTCGAATCCACGTGGTTGGACCAGAGATACTGCGTCAGGCTGAAGGAGGTCCCTACCACCAGGATGGCGGGCAGCACCTCGAGCGTTTCGGCCCAGCCCACCATCGCGCGTACCAGCCAGAAGGGCACGATGATACCCGTGATGGGCAGGATGCGGCCGATCATCGCGCTCAGGTCGGACTCCGGCAGACCCGACACCGCCGCCAGCGTGTGCACCGGCGTCCCGATCGCGCCCCATGCGACGGGCGATGTGTTCGCGATCAGGTTGAGCGCCGCCGCATGGAACGGCTTGAATCCCAGGCCGATCATGAAGGCCCCCGCGATCGCCACCGGAGCCCCGAACCCCGCCGCCCCCTCGATGAAAGCGCCGAAGCAGAACGCCACCAGCAGGACCTGCAGCCGCCGGTCCGGGGTGATCCCGGCCACCGACTCCTTCATGATCTCGAACTGGCCGGTGTGTACCGAGATGTCGTACAGGTAGACGGCGGCGAGGACGATCCAGGCAATCTTGACGACGCCGAATGCCACGCCGTAGAGGAAACTCATGCCCGCCAGCGGGAACGGCATCCCGAAGACCGCGACGGCGACGAGGACGGCCGTGCCGGCGCCGGCCATCGCGCACCAGTGCGGCTTTACTTGCAGCCCGGCGAGCAAGCCGAACAGCACCAGGATCGGTAATGCTGCGATGAGAGTGGACAGGATCCAATTGTGCAGCGGATCGTAAACCTGAGTCCACGCCATGGCTCGCTCCTTGGATGTGCCAGCGGCTTCCAGGGCACGTGCTGTCGTTTTGACATCGGGTCTCCGGAAGCCTAACCTATCGGCGGATTTGGGACACCCACAAGGGAGCCACCGCACATGCAGCTGCTCGTCAGCGTCGCCGATGCGTCCGAAGGGCGCGCCGCCCTGCTCGGCGGCGCGGACGTGATCGACGCGAAGGACCCGCGGGAGGGCGCCCTGGGCGCCGTGCGACCGGAGGTGCTGGGAGAGCTCCGCGCCGCGGTCGGTGCCGGCCGGCCCCTGAGCGCGGCGCTCGGGGACGCTGGACCCCCGGTGCTGGTCGAGTGCCGCGCCCGCGCGGCCGCGCGCCTCGGGGCGACGTTCGTGAAGGTGGGATTCCGCGGCGCTGCCACCGTGTCGCAGGCGCGCCGGCGCGCGGCGGCGGCACGCCGCGGCGCGGGCGTGCGGACTCGGGTGGTCCTAGTCGCCTACGCCGACTGGCCGCGCGCCGACAGCCTCGGGCCCGGCCCGCTCCTTGAGCTGGCGGTGGAGATCGGCGCGGCAGGCGTGCTGCTCGACACGATGGCCAAGGATGCGGGCTTGTTCATGCTGCTCGACCCCGCGGCGGTGGGCGAGTGGGTCGCCGCGGCGCACGCGGCCGGCCGGTTCGCCGGTCTCGCGGGCAGCCTCCGGGGAACGGACTTCGCCATGGCGCGCGCGCTGGGCGCCGATCTCGTCGGCGTGCGGGGCGCCGCATGCGTCGGCGGCCGGACCGGCCGCGTCTCACGCGGGCGCGTCGCCGCGCTGTCAGCCCTGGCGCGCGCGGCGCCCCCGGTTGCTGCCACCGCCCTCGTCTAGCGCCACATCGAGCTGCCCGAGGTCGTCGGCCGTGATGATGAAGTGCTCAACTCCCGGCGGCAGGGTGCGCAGGAAGAAGGGATCGACCAGCTTGCGTGGGTCGCCCCCCGCCGGTTTGATCAGGACGATGCGCCGGGCGCCGAGCACGCCGGCCAGCCAGGCGGCGATACTGTCGCTCGTGATTTCCCAACTGTGGGGGAGCGGGTCGGCCGTCCGGACCCAGCGGTACGGCGCGAGCACGGGCAGGCGGCCGGCCTGGCGCGCGGCCGCGATCTCCGGCTCCTGCTCAACCAGCACCGCGCCCGGAAGCCGAGCGGTCAGGGCGTGGGCGTATTGATCCATGCCGAGCACGGCCATCCAGTGCGCCGCGTCTTCGCCGATCTTCATCCGCCGGAACATGGTGCGAACGGCCTCTGCGAACGGCCCGCCGCCGGGCACGATGACGAGCCGGCGCCGCGGGCCGAAGGCCGTGAGCGCCTCGATGACGAGATCGAGGGCGCCCGCTTTGCTCAGCAGTCCGCCGCCGACCTTCACCACCGTATGGACGATGCGCGGCTCGTCCGTCATGCGGGCACCGGTTTCACGGCGAGCTGCGCCGCGAGCAGCAGCGCCACCGCCGCCGCCGGCGCGTGGCGGGCGGCGGGGCCGAGCGCAGCCGAGAGGTGCGTGACCTGAAGGGCGGCGCGTCGCGCCGCCTCTGCAGCCAGGAAATCGCCCAGGCCGGTGACGACGGCGAGCGTGAGCGCGGGATGACCGCGGCGCGCCTGTCCGACGGCTGCGGCGATGCGCGCCGCCTGAGCGTCCCACAGTGCATCGGCGATCGCGTCGATCGCGGCCTCGTCGAGCATCTCGCGATCGCCGCACACCACCCGCGCGAGCCGCTCGCCGGCCAGCTCTCGTGTCACCGGGCGCCCGTCGGGCGTGGGGACCGAGTAGTCGGGCGGCGCGAGCTGGCCCCGCCAGACGTGGACGTCGCCCGCGAGAGCGAATCCCTCCGCCGACACACCGGTCGGCCGCCCGCCGAGCGGGACGGTGGCAGCGATGGCCTCCGCCGGCGTGCGCAGTGCGCCCGTGTACACGAGCTCTTGCTCACGCAGCCGCTCGGGGTCCGTGCGGCCGAGGGCGGCGGGGACGCCACCCACGATCGGGACGATGTCGGTCGTGGTGGACCCGACGTCGATCAGAATGCAGTCCGGGAAGCGGCGGGCCACCAGGCGCGCCGTGGCCGCCCAGTTCGCGGCCGCGACGGCAAGCGGGTCGCGGCGCGCCTCATCCGCCGTGCGCCAACCACCGTCCACGGCGTAGACACGCACCCATCCGTCCGGAAACGCCTGCGTGACGGCGTCGAGCACGAACGCGACGCCCTCCCGCTTGGTGCGGAACAGCTGCGACAGCTCGGCGGTCATGGTGACGCCGTGGGCGTCGTCCGGCCGCGCGCCGAGCTCTCGCCCGAGGCGGTCGAGCAGCGGCACGAGCGCGGCGGGGTCGCGCTGGATCTCGAACGGCACTGCCCGGACGGCGACGACGCGGGTCCCCGCGACGCGTGCCGCCTTCGTGTTGACGCCGCCGATGTCCCAGCCGAGCACCTCCTTCATACGCGGGGTCTCCCGAGGGCGTTGCCGTGCGCGTGATCCCGGCGCTCGATCTCCAGGCGGGTCACGCCGTGCTGGCGCGCGGCGGCCTGCGGGACGCCTACGCGCCGGTCGAGTCGGTGCTGGTCACCTCCCGGCGGGCGGGAGACGCACTCGCGCTGGCGCGCGCGTTCCGTGAGCGGCTCGGCTGCGACGAGTGCTACGTCGCGGACCTCGACGCGATCACGGGCGGGGGGCGGCAACGCGTCCTGGTGAAGGCGCTCGCCGGATTGGCCGGCCGGATGCTCGTCGACTGCGGCGCCGCGACTGCGGCGGGCGCGGCGGACACGGTCGCGGACGGCGCCGCGCGCGTCGTGGTGGGGTTGGAGACGCTGCCGACGTTCGGCGCCTTGAAAGCGATCGCCGCGGCGATCGGGACTGAGCGGCTCGTGTTCAGCCTCGACCTGCGCGACGGGCGGCCCGTCCTCCGGCCCGGAGCGCCCCATCACGGGCCACCCCTCGAGTTGGCGCGCGCGGCGGTGGGGGCGGGGGCGACCGCGCTGCTCGTGCTCGATCTCGCTCGCGTGGGGACCGGGCGCGGGCCGGATCTCGGGCTGGTGGCCGCGATCCGGCGCGCCCATCCGGAGGTCGAGCTCCTGGCCGGCGGCGGCGTCGGCTCGCTCGCGGATCTGGAGCGGCTCGCCGACGCGGGGTGCGACGGGGCGCTGGTCGCGGCCGCGCTGCATGCGGGTGGAGTGGACAGGCGCGACCTCGACGCCGTGCGGCGTCGTGAGCCGGCGTGGCTCGGGCGTCACTCGAGCGACTCGCGATAAGTCGCCGACTGGCCGAAGTTCTCCTCGACCTCGACCTCGATCGCCCGCAGCGCTACGCCGGGCGACGCGGTGAGCTCGCGGCAGACGCGCCCGGCGAGGTACTGCGCCAGCATCTCGACCGTGGTGTTCGGGATCGGGAGCAGCGCGCAATCGATCTTCGGAAAGACGTAGCGCGGCCTGCCGTTGACGGCGACCGCCACGCTGTCGCCCTCCTCCCGAACCTGGAGCTTTGGGTTCTGGATTGGCAGCAGCACCTTGTGGTCGAGCTCGTCGGTGAGCCGCTTCATCAGCTGTTTCAACTCCGAGAAATCGACCACGTAGTGCGCCTCGGGGTCGAGACCGCCTTCGACCAGGACCCGGGTGCGGTAGTTGTGGCCGTGCAGCGTCTCGCAGCGGTGTCCCGGGAACGTGATGAAGTGCGCGGACGCGAAGACGTGGTTGTCCTTCGTCACGGCGACCGTGAACAGCTTACGCGCGGCCATCGGCTGCCCTTTCCCCCCGCTCCCCCCAGCCGCCCTCGAGCAGGACGACATAGATCGCCGCACCCGTGAGGTCAGCGGTGGCGCCGGGGTTTCTCGCGTTGCGCTCGTCTCGCAGCTCGCGATCGAGGGCGGCGATTGCCGCCTGTCCCGTGGGTGTGCGCACGCCCCCTGCGTCGATCACGCCACGCGCCCGGCGCTGCACTCGAACCGCTTCCTCGGGGCCCAGCTTGCGCGCGATGTGCGTGTCGGGCCAGGCGGCGAGCAGGGTGAGATACGCCTCCACGACCGCGTCGCTCCAGGGGAGCCCCGCGGCGAACGCCCGCCGCAGCGCCGGCGCGCCGGCGTCGAACGTGGTCTGGAAGTCGGTGGCGTACTCGCGCGCGACGGCATCCCGCTCGGCCGCGAGGGCCATCGCCTCGCGCAACGTCACGGTCGGAGTGCCGGCGACATCCTGGTCCCGCGTGCGGCCGAGGCCGCCGGGCGCGGCGCGGCGGATCGCGGCGTATGCCTCCCGCGCATCGGCCACGGTGGTCTCAGCGAGCGTGGCGGCGAGGGCGCTCCGCAGCGGCGCGCCATCGGGGGGGAGGCGCAGCGCGGCACGGGCGAGCGGGGCGAGCAGCAACACCAGGCCGAGGTTGGTGTTGGACGGCGCCCAACGGGCGGTGGCCTCAACGGCGGCGCGGATCGTGGCGCCGAGCGGGTGGTCTCCCGCCGCGGCGAGTGCCGGGCCAATCGCCACGGCGCTCGCGAGGAAGTCTTCATAGGTCGCGTCGCGGAACGCGGCGAACGGGGACACGTTGCCGGGCTTGGGAGCGCTCGCTTCGAGCAGGCACGCGAGCTGCGCCGCGGCGGCGACCTCGGCCGCGCGCGCCGGGGCCGTGGCGCCTCCCGTCGGGCTCAGGGCGGCGTCAGGCGCCCGAGGAGATGCTCGACGATCGTCGCCGCGACGTCGATGGAGGTTGCTTCCTGCAGGCCGCGCCATCCCGGGATTCCGTTCACCTCGACTACATAGTGCGTGCCGTCGCGCGCCGGGAGCAGGTCGACGCCGGCGTAGTCGGCGCCGACGGCCCGGGCTGCGCGGAGCGCGAGCTCTGCTTGCGCGGCCGAAAGCGTGGTCCCCCGCGCTCGCCCGCCGCGCGCCAGGTTCGTCTTCCAGCCGGCCGCGCTGCGCTCGATCGCGCTGACCACGCGGCCCCCTACCACGAAGACCCGCAAGTCGCAGCCGTCGTGCTCGATGGCGCGCTGAACATAATATACCCCCCGGATCGTCTCCAGCGTCCGGAACACGCGGAACGCCATCTCCTCGGTCGTGACGCGCACCATGCCGAGCCCCATCGATCCGAACAGCGGCTTCACGATCACGTCCCCGAGCGTGCGGAACGCCGCCATGGCGTCGTCCGGGCTCTCGCACACCACGGTCTCGGGCACTGCGAGCCCCGCCTGCTCGAGGATCGCAGTCGTCCACAGCTTGTCCACGGTGCGCTCGATGGTGCGCGGGGAATTGATCACCGGGATGCCCTGCTCCTCGAGCGCGTGCAGCGCATCCACCCGGAAGATGATCTGCTCCAGGGAGCCTGCGGGGATGATGCGCGTGAGCACCGCATCGCAGCGCGCCAGCTCGACGCCGCGGCTCGTAAAGCCCGGCCGCGAGCCGCCCCCCTCCCCCTCCCCCCGCCCTCCCCCCAGGCGTGCGGCCAGCCCCTCGTAGGGCAGCACGCGCCCCTCGTGGCCCCGCGCGGCGAGCGCGCGGCACAGTTGATTGGTGTGCCAGCCGTGCCGCGCGGCGAGGATCGCGATGCGCACCGCTAATTCGTCTTTTCGCCGATCAGGATGGTCACGCCGCCCGTAGCAAAGTTGGCGAGATCCGCCGCCGCCGCCTTGAACCCCGGCGTGGCGATCCCCTTCTCGAGCGCGGCTCGGGACTCCCATCGGAGGTCGGCCATGCGGTATAGCGTCGGCCGCTGGCCGTCGATGGTCGCCGCGAACTTCACCAACTCCACGCGCGTGACCCCGATCTCCTGTGCGTGGGAAGCGAACAGCGGCACGTGCTTCTCGGCGTAGTACTTCTCGAACGCCGCGGTGTCCTTCGGCTGGTTGTACAGCACGAGCACCGACGCCTGTACGCCGACGGGCGGGGGCGGGGCGGCCTCCTTGGTGCACGCCGTCAGCATGGCGACGGCGCAGAGACTGAGTAACGAACGCTGCATGGAATCGCTCCTTCGTCGTGGGGAGTGGGCGCGACGTGTCAGCTCTCGACGAGCGACGCGCGCAGCACCTCGGGGTTGAGCCGTCCCGCGTGGTACGTCTTCCCGCTCTGGGCGCTCGTCAGCCACACCTCCGCCGGGCTGAACAGCAGCGGGTCGATCTTGTAGAAGTCTCCTGCGTACCGCTTGAAGATCTCGGAGAACGGCGTGCCGTAGTCCTTCGAGGCGGAGGCCGGGATCTTGGGTACGAGGTCGGCGAGCAGGGCGTCCTCGGCGTTCACGGTGTAGCGCGCCTGCCCACCGTACAGGATGCAGTCGTTGGTGCGGCCGATGGCGCGCAGGTCGTTCTTGGCGACCGGCGGCAGCGCGGCCGTGCCGATGCCGCTCACGATCTGCTTCAGGTCGAATCCCAGTGTGTCCATCTTGTGCAGCCCGGTTTCGAGGATGCGGGCCGCGATCTGCACGCCGCCCGCCAGGCTCGCCGTCGGCGCCACGACGAACGTGAGCTGCGGCGGCGCGAGCCCCGCCTTCCGGCCCACCCACGCGGCCACCGCGTCCGTCGGGGCGTTCCGCGTCTCGAGCACCAGCACCCCGCGCTCCGCCGTCTCGCCGTAGCCGAGCTTCTCGAACAGCTCCCGCTCCACTCGGGCATGGGCACGGAGCGGCCCCGAGCCCATCGCGAAGTATTTGTCAACCTGGATTGCCCAGCCGGCGTACTGGGAGGCCATGCAGCTCACCGCCGGGTGGTCGGTCCACACCCGCACGCCGGGCCACGGGTCGCCGCCGATCTGGACTGGCGTGTAGTCGACGTGGCCAATCCCGCCCATGCAGATCTCGGCGAGCGCGAGCCCCGCGCCATAGCCCCCCGGCATGTCGATGCCGGCGTCGATGACCCGCGCGCCGCACGGCAAGGTCCGCACGGCGACCCGCATCGCGTCGGCCTTCGCCGCCATCTGGTCCGCAATCTCCCAGGCACGAGCGTTCAGGCGCAGCGCCCCGCTGCTCATTCCGCCACCCAATGCAGGATCTCTCCCTTGCCCAGCTCGGCGAGGTCGCCCGAATGACGCTCGTACCGCCCGGCGATGTGCCGGTCCTCGACGGCGAGTCCGTAGCGGGCGCGCAGGTAGCGCAGCAGGACGGGGACGTGCGGTGGCTGGTACGTGCAGGCGTACCGGAACGTCGCCGGGCACTCGATGGCCCCGAGCGCCACGATCGACCCGCGCTTGAGGAAGCGGCCCGCGCCCGCTGCCGTGCTGCCGAACACCACCACTGTACCGGCGATCATTGCCCTCCCCGTTCGCGGTCCCGCATTCCCCGTCACCACGATGAGCCCGCGCCGTGCCCCGGCGCCCGCCCGCGCGCCTGCGTCGCCTCGAATGACGATCTCTCCGCCCGCCATCCCGCGGGACGCCCCCGGGCGCGCGCCCCCCGCATTCTCGCCGGCGCTTCCGTGCACGTCGATCCGGCCGCCCTCCATGGCGAGGCCGAGGTCAGGCCCGACGTTGCCGGCGATGAGCATTTCGCCTCCGGCCATCCCGGTGCCCACACCCTCGACCCGCTCCAGGTCGCCTTCGATCCGCAGGGACGTGGAGCGCTCGCCCGTCACGGTGAAAAAGTCGCCCAAGCGCGCGCGCCGCCCGCCGTGTAGCACGGGCAGCTCCCCGATGGCGCGCGCATCGAGCGACGCAAATCGGTCGGCGACGATGCAATCCGCGACGAGCGTGTGCGCAGGCGCGGTGGCGAGCGTCAGCACGACGGTGTCGCTCATGCCATGATCTTTCTGAGATGAAAGTGATGCGGCCCCAGCTTACCGCCGTAATTCCCCGCCGTGATCCCCTGCACGCCGGGCCGGCACGCTGCGCGGATCCCGGCTTGCATCGCCGCCTCGATCGCCGGAGCGTCCGTCCCGTCGAGCACGATCTCGAGCACGCTGTTCACGCCCGCCGGCACCCGTGACTCGGTGATGGCGCGGAGCGTGGGGTCGAAGGCGTCGTTGGTCGTGGCGATCATGTTTCGGTAGCGCTTCGAGCCCACCTTGCTCCCGCTCCGCACGACGCCCCCCGGGAACGGGAGGATCACCCCCGGGAGGTCAGTCATCGCCAGGACGGCGGCCTCCGCCGCCGCGAGTGCCGCGTCGACGTCCCCGGCGAGGATCAGAAAGTTGCCGCCGCCCACCCCCTTCTGCATCCCGAACGTCTCCTCGACGAGGAACTCTCCCTCCATCACCGGTAGGCGCCAATAGCGCTTGCCCCCGATCACCTTGCTTGCCTGGAACCCGTCACCGAACACCCGCAGCGCCTTGCCAACGGCGAGCCGATCGGGGACGTCGGGGAGGCCGTCGAAGCAGGCGGTCGTGGGACAGGTGAGCACGGTCTGGCCGATCCGCACGATCAGCTGTTGCGGCAGGCTTTCCTTGTCCATCGTCAGGAACAGCACGCTGACGCCGGGGCGCCCGTCGGGAGTCGCGCTTTCCGGCAGCTCGCGCTCGATTCCCGCCTCGCACTTGCAACCGATCACCGACGTGGCGAAGCCCGTAAGTTTCACGGCTGCTGCTCTCGCCCACTTCGGGTTCCGCCCGGTGATGATCAGCCGGGCGACCCGCATCGTGAACGCCTCGGCGAACGTGTCGTCGATGGCGACGCCGTTGATCTTCATGATACCGGCTCCGCCCCGTAGTTCTCGAACGAGACGCAGGCGTAGTCTTGGAAGAAGCGCTTCAGGTCCTTCGTGACGGCGGCGTCGTACTCGGGGCGCACTGCCAGCCGGCGTCCGGCGGGCGCCCGGCGCAGTTGGCCCTCCTCGACCACGATGGTCCCACCTTTGATCACGTGGCGCGGCGTCGCAAACATCTGCGCGCGGTCGGGATGGTCCGCGTAGATGGTCACGTCGGCGTCCGCACCCGCGCCCAGGTGTCCCTTGGTCGTCAGGCCGAGCAGGCGCGCGGGGCCCGCGCGCGTGATGATGGCGATCTCGGACAGCGTGTACTCGCGTGCCAGCCCGTCGAGCAGCGCGCTCCCCGCGAACATCTTCTGGTTGACCCGCTTCAACTGCTCGTCCCGGTAGGTCCGGTCCATGAGCAGGCGGATGAGCTGCGGATAGGAGAGGAAGGACCCGCCATTCGGGTGATCGGTAGAGAGCACCACGCGCCACGGATCGCGCGCCAGCAGGAACAGCTCGAGCCCCACCGCCCATTGCAGCGCCGCGACCGCGGCCTGCTCGCGGTACGCGTACGGGACGATGCCGCACCCCGTCTCGAGCTCGCTGTCCACGTTCACCCACTTGCGGCCGGTGCTCGTGTACAAGAGGTGCTCGACCGGCGCATCGGCGGTGAGGGTCGTCGCCGGCCCGAACATCACCTGGCCCACGTCCGCACTGATTTCCGGATGGGCGTTCACATGCTCGATCACGTCCCGCGCGGCGGACTTCCACCCCTTCCCCCGCTCCCCACCGTAGCTGTGGAACTGGAGATGCGTGAAGTGCGCGCGCTGGCCCGCCAGCGCCTGCATGCTCTGGAGCGTCGTCGCGACGTTCCCCGGTTGACCCAGGTTATTGCAGTGAATGTGCACCGGGTGCGGAAGCTCGAGTGTGTTGGCGGCGCCCGCGAGCACCTCCAGGATCTTCCGCGCGGTCACGCTGCTCGACCCCACCGGATCGTCGATCCCGCCTACGTTGCGCTCTGCCCCCCCCGACTTCCAGCGCGCGATGCCGCCCGGGTTCACGATCTTGATCGCGTAGGCTCGGGTGGCTCCGAGGAGCCACGCCACATACTGGCGCACTCGTGCCAGCTCGCCTGCCACCAGCTGGCGCAGCAGATAGTCGTCGTTGCCGAGCAGCACGAAACAGCCCGCATCGATGATCGGCGTATCGTCGAGCTCGGCGTGGGCATGCCGGGCCGCGAGCGGAGCGACCGCCGCTTCCATCGCGGTCGTGTAGCCGAGGCCGGCATAGCGGTAGCCCGTCGTGAACGTGCTCGGGATCGTGCCGCCCGTCCCCGACCGCGCGATTGCGCCGTCTGCGAGCCTCGGCGCGGGCACCGGATCGGCGGCGTGCTCCTCCGGCAGCAACCGGCGGCCCTGGTTGACGCTCGAGCCGGCGATGTGTGCGTGGATGTCGACGCCCCCCGGCATCACGATCATCCCGCGCGCGTCGAGCCGCGGTACGTTGGAGGGGAGCTCGACTACGATGCGATCGCCCTCGATGCACACGTCGCGCACCTCCCCATCCACCCCGTTCGCCGGATCGTACACCGTGCCGCCGCTGATGCGGAGCCGCGAGGCAGCGCTCATGCGCCGAGCCGCTCGCGCAGCGAGCGCAGCGCGCCGGCCGCGGTGGGCGGGCCTGTGAGCACAGGCCGCAGCGGCAGTGGCACGTCGTCCATCCGGAACGCCGTGCCGCCCTCATGGATGCCCGCGATGCCGGTGTCCAGCGCGACCGCTGGCTTGAACGACGCTGCGCTCACCCGCGGCCCGATCGCGACGGTCACGAGCGGCGCCAGTCCCGTGGCCATCGGCTCGGGGACGCTCGCCGGTGAGCCGATCACCAGCGCGGCGTCGATCTCACCGGCGGCGAGCAGCGCCACCGCGCCCGGCTGGGGGCGGTAGGTGGGATACCCCGGCGCGAAGTCCACCGCGAACGGAAAGCCGGTCTGCCAGGTGAACACTGCGTCCGCGCCCGAGCGGTTTCCTCCGCCGCGCAGCACGACCAGCGCGCAGCGGGTCGGCGCGTTGAGCGCCTGCGCGAGCGTCACGAGCGCCTCCGCCACGTCCGGGTCGGCCGGGGCGGCGCCCGGCTCCCCGTCGGCGACGAGCGCCACGTAGCGGCCCGCGCTCATGCGCCGCGCGAGCTCCACAGCGGACCGGAACCGCTCGTGGTCTGTGGCCACTCGGCCCTGCACCGTCGCGCGCATGACGCCGAGCGCGTCCATCTCGTCCCCGGGCGCGACCGCGACACGGGCGGCGGCATCCCCGGGCCCACGCCGCGCGCCCACGTCCACCGCGATCACCGTGCGACTCCTCCGGCCCTCGGGGGTCTGGAGGCCCTGCGGCTCAACGGCGTAGCGCGAGGTGAAGCGCGGGTAGCGCTCCGCCGGGTCCGTGCCCCAGAACACGATCACGTCGGCCCGCTGGCGGATCTCACCCAGCGTTGCCGCGGCCCGGCCGCGCCGCTGGGCGGCGAGAATCCCGGCTGCCGCGCCGGAGCTGACGCTGTCGAGCATCGCGCCGAGACGATCGCCCAGCGCCACGGCTTCGCGCTGCGCTTCGCAGGACAGGTCGGCGGCGAGGTACACGAGCGGCCGCTGCGCTGCCCTCAGGAGTCGCGCGGCTTCATCGAGCGCCTGCTCGAGCGGCGCCGTGCGGCCGTGAACCCGCACGTCCGGCGTCATCGTGCCGTCGCCGAACCACGCGGCGCCCAACGCGCAGGCGTTCCGTGCTTCGCCAATGCGATCGTGCTGTAGGACGACGGTGATATCGTCACAGGCGCATCCGCAGCCAAGGCAGGTGACGTGCTCGACTCTCCGCGTAGCGGCGCTCATGCGCTGCCCATGAGCGGCGCCTGGAGCGCGTGATAGATCCCGCGGGCCCGTTGCACGAGCCCAGCGTAGCAGGATTGTTGATCCTTGCCGCTGGCGAACACGGTGCATACCGGCTGGCCCCGCGCGATCCGCTGGCCCGGCACGGGGATGTCGCGGATGTCGTCGTCCTCGAGCCACGCCGACGTGTCGCCGACCTGCACGTCCCCCTGGGCGTAAACGATCGCCTTGCCGACGGCGTCCGGACGGCGCCTGGCGGCCTCGAGGTCGAAGCGCGGCAGCGCACCGGCGCAGGCCCGCGCGTGCGTCTCGAAGATCGAGATGCCGTAGGCGCGCTCGACCAGCTCCATGGAGGCGGTGTAGCGCGGGTTCACGTCGACCGGGTACCAGTACTTCCCGCGCTCCGCGATCAGGTCGATGCCGTTCAGGCCGACGAGCCCGAACGCTGCGGCCGCGGCGTTCGCGATGCGCCACGCCTGCTCGCACGGATCGAACAACTCGTGAGCGATCCGGTCTCCTGCGCTCGCCAGAATGCTGCCGCAATACCGAAACCCCTCGACGCCGAAGGCCGGATCGCCCACCAGCATCCGCGAGATCCCCAGCGGCACGGCCCGGCCGCCCGCCGCTACGAACACGATGGACCCTGGAGCGCCGACGACCTGCTGCTGCAGGTACCACCCCTTCGGCACCGGCTCGCCCGCCCGGTAGAGGCGCACCCCCCTCCCCCCTCCCGACGCCCGTGGCTTGAGCAGCCAGCGAAAGTCCAGCGGCTCGCCCGTCGTGGGGCCCGAGAAGGTGAGGGGGAAGGCGTGATTGATGGTGGAAAGCGCGCGCATCGGGTCGCGGGCGCGCGGCAGCAGCGCTGGCGGGTTTCCCCAGAGCGGGCGGCCATGGGCGAGGGCGCGCACCGCTCGCGGGTGGTTCTCGAAGCTCGCCACGTAGGCGACCGCGTCGCACGCGACGAAGCGTCCCTGCTGCACTGCGAGGGCGACACTGAACCGGCCTCGCGGCGTCCGCGCCACCGCCACCTGCCGGCAACGGGCGCGCAAGTCGAGGTCTCCAAACCCGTCCACCGCGACCACGTCATACCCCGCCCGCGCGGCCGATTCGGCGAACCCACGCGTCGAAACGCCGGCGATGAGCACGCGGGTCGGCGTCACGCGAGCCCGAGGCGCCGCCGCGCTTGGTCGCGGGAAATGACGTAGAGATGATCGAGGACCGTCCCCTGCGCCTCGCGGATGCCGAGCGCCGCGACGAGCTCGCGGTGCGAACCGCCGCACAGGCCGTCCGCGATGAGGGCGGCGCCCTGCGCGCCCTCCTTCGCGTCCGCCGCGAATCCCTCGAGCAGCCGCACCGGGGCGATGCCCTCGAGCCGTTGAGCGATGGCCCGGCGCACCCCCTCCACGCGCGCGAGGCGTCCCGATAGGACGATCTCGCGCGGCGCCGGCACGCTCGCCCGCAGGAAGCGCACCGTCTTCACCGCGCCTTCGACGAAGGCCTCCCGGGCGGTATGCTCGCGCGCCGTCTGGGGGTTGCCGAGCGCGTCGGGGGATCCGGGGCCGCTGTCCCAGCCCGCCACCGCGGCCGCGCCGCCGCCGAACAGCAGCGACTTGGGCACGGAGCCGGCGAGAAACGCGACCTCCCCGTCGAGCGCGCCGGGGGCACGAAAGCCCAGCGGCCCGGCCGAGCCCCCGACGCCGTCCACGATCTGTCCGTCGGCGACGGCCAGGGCCGCCGTGAACGCGCCCCCCAGCTCGAGCAGCACGAATGACACGTCGCGCACCGACCGGCCGGTCCGGCGCGCCTGCTCGTCGATGGCCAGCGCCGCGGCGCAGACCTTCTCGGCCGTCCCCATGTCCACGCGGTTCACCTTGCGGTGCGCCGGGACCGAGGGCAGGTGGATGACGCCCGGCGTGAACAACACAGGGAGGGCCGACCGGGCGAGTGCCCGGGCCAGCGCGCGCAGTCCCCCGATCCCTCCCGGCTCACCTTCCGCGGCGAGGAAGGCAAGCCGTAGGTCCTCCTCGGTTGCCTCTTGGGCCCGGGTGAGCGGGAGGCCGTAGCCGGACGGCCCGACGACGCAATCGAGCGGCCCCGCGGCTTCCAACAGCCCGACGAACCGGGCGGGGTCGGCGAGCGCTTCGGCGGTCGGAAGGGACCGGTCCAGGAACAGGCGGCCGTGCTCCAGGCCGCACGCGTCGATGGTGACGGTCCCCGGGTCGATGCCGATCACACGGGGCATTCGTCTACTGCGGTTTCGCGCTCAACTCCCGCGCGACGTCGGCGATCGTTTCAGCGTCCAGCACGAGGTCGTTGCGCTCGAACAGGCGCACGATGCACGCCTTGTGCACCTTCATCTTCAGGTTGCCGATGGCAAGCGCGCCGAAGCACCGCACGCCGTGCTTCACGACGCCGTCGTCCATCACGTCGACGCCCTCGACGCCGAGCGGCGGGACGGCATTCACGTCCGCCACGACCTCGAGTCCCGGGCGGTTCGCCCACGCCTGCTTCGGAACGAGCGTGACGCCCGCCGGCCCCGCGTTGAGCAGCAGCGCGGCGCGCTCGCAGGCGGGGGCTGCCTCGCTCGCGTCCCGCATCGTGGTCGCGCGCACCGTGCCGCCGAAGCGCTGGAGCACCAGGTCGCGTGCCCGCTCACCCGCGTCGGCCTTGCGGGACGTGATCACTACCTCCGCGCCCGCCCTGGCGAACAGCCCCGCCGCCCGGATCCCGACGGGCCCCGTCCCCGCGACGATCAGCACGCGCTTGCCGCGCACGTCGCCCCCCCCTCCCGCCGCCTGCACCATCTTCGCGACGGCCGCGACGGCGGTCGTGTTCGACCCGTTCGAGTCCAGCATCACCGACACCGTGAACGGACCGAAGAACGCTTGCTTCGCTGCGGCGAGGAGCCGCTCTCCCGCCGCCATGTCGGCCCCGCCGATGAACACGGCGGTGTTCTTCAGGTCGTTCGGGCCACGCGTGAAGATGCAGCCGTGGATCAGGTCGCGGACGTCGGCTTCGGTGATGGCGCCGTAGCTCATCACTGCGTCGGCGCCGGCGTCGTACGCCACCACCCGGTCGAACACGCTCGGCAGCCGGGAGCTGTCGAGCTGCACCAGCAGCTTGCGCATCGGGATTCGGGCTCCAAGGCCTCGGACAGGGAGAAAACAGTCGAGGGGCGGCAACCCCACCGCCCCCCGACCGCAGGATCCGACGACCGCCGGGGCGTCAGCTCTTGTCGGCGCCGCCCGCGAACGGGTGGGTGGCGGTCTTCGCGCCGCTGATGACGGCGTCGACGCGCGGTTGGTTCTTCAGGGCGCGCTCGATCGACTCCTTCACCGCCCGGTAGTTGAAGTCGAAGATCTTCTTGTCGTTCTTCGCCTGCCAATGGATGAAGACGCCCACCAGGATGCAGTAGTCGTCCACCTTGTCGCGCGGGATGACGCCCGAGGACACGCTGTCCACGACCGCCCGGGCGACCGCCGCCTGCGCCGGGCCGAACATCTGCACGGCCTGGGTGGCGCCCTTGATGGTGACCTTGTTGAAGAGGAGCGCGTCGGGCTTGGCCGGCAGGTTCGGACTGACCACGGCCAGGAGGGTGCTATGCCCTTCGCGTTGGTTCGACAAGGCGTTCACGAATGCCTGCCCTGCGGGACCCGACTTCGACCCGATGATCAAGTCGATGTGGGCGACCTCATTCCCGTCGCCTACCAGCGATTCGCCGATGAAGAAATCCGCTGCCATAACTACCTCCCGATCCGGATGGGGTCCACGAGTGCCGACTGCCGGCCGTTACGAGTGCGGTGTTGAGAGCGGCGTGGCTGCGGGGGTCAAATAGGACCACGCGGTCCCGCCTGTGCGGGTAGCTCTTACGGAACCGTATCGATGGGGTGCTAAGCTGCCCGCGGTGTAGACCGGTGTCAAGGCCGCGGAAGAGGCCGCGAAACGGGAACGTTTCCGGGCGCCTACTCCGGCGCCGCGGCGCCCGTCGCCACGCGCCAAACCTCGTCGGCAAGCCATTCGAGCCGTTGCTGCGAGTAGTCGAGCTCGGCGGGGGTCATCTCCTTGGAGCGCCGTGCGATCTCCCGCGCGTGGACCAGCAGCTCGTCCAGCACCTCGCGCAGCGGCCGGTTCGTGCGCCGCTCCGCTTTCGGGCGCGGACTCACGCGGTCTGGATCCCGAGCGCCCGGTCCTCCGCCGTACGGAACTCTTCGGCTGCGGCGCGCAGCGTCGAGGCGATCCCCCGTTCGGCGAGGTAGTTCTCGACCAGGCGCAGGCCGAGGTAGTACCCGGCGCGCTCCGGCAGCACCTTCCCGCCCATCAGCCGGGCGGCCGGCGTCATCCCGCCGGCCAGGAAACGCAGCCGCAAGCCCAGCCCCGTCTCGTCGAGCACGGGGGCCGTCACGCGGCGAAGGAACGCGTCGAGCTCTCGGATCCGACGGTACTGCCGTCGCGTGTAGCCAAAATACTCCCACGGCTCGAACCCCGGAGCCACCGCCTGCGCCGCCGCGACCGCTGCGCCCTCGTTCACGAGCAGCTCGCGCAGCGTGGCCCGGCTTCCCGTGTCCCAGTAGTCGTAGTGGCCGCGCAGGTCGGCGACGAGGCGCCGCAGGTCGGCCCGGCTGGCGGGCGACGTGTACCGCACGGCGTGCGCCGCCTCATGCGCGACCCACAGCGACAGGAGATGCGGCGCGAGCCCCATCCCGTACGTCTGCGGGTTTGCCCGCCCGGTGAAGTGCTCGAGGCACACGAACGCGATGCCGCGCCCGCCCACCACCAGCTCGCCCGCGTTCGCCGCGCCTACGCCGACCATCAGGTAGAGGTCCACGGGACAGTCGGCCTCGAAGCGCTCCAGCGCGCGCTGCAGCGCGTCTTCGCTGATCGACACGACGTCCACGTCTTCGAGCAGCCGCTTCAGGTCGGACCGGTCAGCTCGCAGCGCCGCCGCGATCACCTGCTCGGCGTGGGGCGATGCGGGGTCGAGCACATAGTTCTGCCAGTAGCTCGTGAGGACGGGCCGGTGGCGGTCGAGATACTCGTGGTAGGCCGCGGTGGGATCGGGCGCGGCGAGGACCGCCAGGAATTCCGGCACGAGATTGACGAGCATGGACCGGGCGGCCCCAATTTGGGAAGGCGCCCCGTCGGAGACAAGCGTCAGGTTTAGCGGACCGTGATCTCGACCGCCACCGACTCTGACTTGACATTTCGCACGGCGTCGGTCACGCCGAGCGTCACCCGGTAGCGCCCCGGTGGCACGCGTCCGGGCTCGAGCACCAGCTGCTCGACCGTGACGTCCTCGGCCGGCGCTTCGCGCGTGAACTCGACCACGACCGGCTGCCGCGCCCCCAAGACCCGGGCAAGCAACGAGCGCACCGGGGCGAAGCGGTAGCGGGCGACGTAACGCGCCACGCCGCGCTCGTCCGCCGCGAGCCCGTACACCTCCGCGTACGCCGCGAGCGGCGCGCCGGTGCGGTACACCAGATCCGCGGGCATCGCGGCGAGCAGCGCATTCCGGTCGCCCGCACGGTCGGTCGCACCCAGGATGAGGCTCGAGAGCATCGGCGCGGCGGCGCGCGCGAAATGCGGGACCGTCACGGCGCCGCGGATCCGGCCCAGCACGCCGGCCGAGTCGACGTCGAGCCCGAACGTGTAGCGGCCCGGGGGGACGCTGGCGCGCAACAGCCCGGGCCCGCTGGCCAGAGCCGCCGCCACGCCGCGCTCGTCCCACAATGCGAGCCCGGCGGTGTCGGGCGCGCTCCGATAGTAGACCTCCGTGCGCCCTGGCGTCCGGCCGCGGAAGAACGCCGCCCACACCCGTGCGGCGAGCGGCGCGCCGAGCGTCGTGCGGTCGCTCTCGAGCAGCCGCCGCGTGTCGCTCATCTGGCGCTCCGTCGTCGGTGTGAAGATGTAATCACCGCCGAGCTGGAGCCCGGCGCTCGCGGTGGCCCGCGTGAAGGTGATGGCGACCGGCCCGCCGGCGGTCTCGTAACACCACGCTTCCGCGTCGAGCGAGCTCATCCCCGGAAGGTCGGGCAGCCGCACCGAGGCGCGCGCCTGCGGCACGCGCGAGTCGGGGGGACCGTGGCGCAGCCACACGAGGCCGCGGGCATCGAGCCCGCTCTGGTTGTAGATCGAGCGCTCGCCGGCCGGGTCGTCGGCGTCCCCCGACTCCGGTCCCAGGCCGACAACGACGAACCGCTGTGGCGAGCCCGGCAGGGCGGCCGGGGCGAGGCTCCGGGCGGTCGCGGAACGGTGGTACAAGCTCAGCGGGTGCAGCAGGCGGAAGCGGCGCCGCACCACCGCGAGCCGGCGGAAGTGCTCGGCGATCCGCTCGTTTTGCGGCGTGATCAGATTCGGATCGCGCTTGCCCCAGAACCACAGGAAGAACCGCCGCGCATCGTCGGGGCCCGTGGCCGCGAAGCGGGCCGCCTCGTTCGGAGTGGCGATCAGCCGGGCGTTGGCCCACACGGCCCCGCTCGAGTCGAGGTCGGCGTGCGCGAGCGTGCTGTCGTACCACGCGTAGCCCGCCGAGTCCCGGCCCAGCTGGAAGCTCGCCTCGGCGCGCACCAGCCAGGCGGGGACGTGCGGTCCACGCCGCGCGAGGACCCGGGCGGCGAGCGAGTCCGCGCGCTCGGGCTCCTCGAGCGCGATGGCGATCAGCGCGCGCCGCTCCAGGGCCGCAACATCGTCCGGGTGGAGGGCGAGCACCCGGTCGGCGTGGCGCCAGATGGCGTCGTCGTGGTAGAGCTCGAGAAAGCGCGCCCAGGCAGCGCGGTCCCCCGGGCGGAGCTCGAGCAGCCGGAGCAGCGCGCCGCGGGCGATGCCCTCGCCCTCGTCGCTCCCCAGCCGATACCCCACCTCGACTTGCCCCCACAGCGGCGCCGGCTCGGCTGGAGCGAGCCGCTCCGCCGTGCGGAACTCGTCGAGCGCGCGGTAGCGGCCCGCGGCGGGCCACGCGTGCCACACCCACCCCAGCGCGAGGTGGGCATGCGGGTCACTCGGCTGCTGGACGACCAGCCGCTCGGCGGCGCGGCGGGCCTCGGGGAGACGCCGCGCGGCGAGCAGGGAGTCGGGATCGCGGCCTGCGGCATCCTGCAGGGACAAGAGAACGAGCAGCGCGAGCACCTGGCCCTCAGGCCTTGTCGCGCATCTTCCGGCTCATCTCCGCGAGGAATTTCCGCTCGGCCGGCGTGAGGCTCTCGATCCCGCGTGCCGATATTTTGTCGAGTACGCGGTCGATCTCCGCCTGTGCCGCGTCACGTGGCGGGCGGCGCGGCTTGAGTCCCGCGTCGCTCGCCCGGGCTGCGCGGCCCGGGTGGACCAGCACGCTCGGCTGCGAGGCGCGCCGCACATGACGCTCCGCCCGCGCCAGCCGCCAGTCGGCGACCTTGAGATAGAGGAAGCCCGCCCCGAAGCCGCCGAGATGCGCGAGGTGCGAGACCTTGTCGATCGGTGGGAAGATCGCGAGCCCCAGGGAGACGGCGACCGTGAACGTCACGAGCCATTTGGCGGGGATCGGCTCAGGGAGCGGGAACACGTAGATCGGCCGGTCGGGCGCCGCCCACGCGAACGCCAGCAGTACGCCGTACACGGCGGCCGACGCGCCGATCACGAGTTCCACCGGGCGGAACTGCATCAGCGCGAACGACAACGCCGCGCCGCCTAGGCCGCACAGCAGGTAGTACGCCAGGAACGGCCCGCCGCCCATCCGCTCTTCCACGTCCGGCCCGAACACGAACAGCGCGAGCAGGTTGAACGCCAGGTGGAGCGGCCCGCCGTGCAGAAACATGTACGTGACGAACGTCCACGGCTGCGCCAGGGCGCGCAACGGCACGAACCCGAACGTCGCAAGGAAGCGCGGGTCGACGAAGATCGTCATCTGGAAGAGGAAGACGACGAGGTTGGCGACGAACAGTCGTCGCACCCAGGGGGTCATGCCGAAAATCCGCTGCGGGCCCATCTACCCTCGGCGCCTATGCGCCTGTGCGCCTAGCCTGTTATTCCCCCGCGCCCAACCCCCGAGTTCCCCGCCAACCGGCAGATCCGCTCGCACAGCTCGGGAAACTCGATCCCGGCGGCCCGCGCGGCCTGTGGGAGGAGGCTCGTCCGCGTCATGCCGGGGAGCGTGTTCGCCTCCAGGCAAAAGATGTCCCCCTCGGCGGTCAATCGGAAGTCGACCCGCGAATACCCCCCGAGCTTCAGCGCCCGGTGCGCCGCCAACGCCAGCTCCTGGAGCTGGCGCGCCGGCTTCGGGTCGAGCTTCGCCGGGAAGTGCTCCTCCGACATGCCGGGCGTGTACTTGCACTCGTAGTCGAACAGCTCGTGCGTGGGAATGATCTCGCCCACCGGCAGGGGGACTTCGCCCAGGATACCCACAGTGAGCTCGCGCCCGGCGATGAACTGCTCGACCATCACTTCCGCATCATAGCCATGGGCCAGCTCCACGGCCGCGTCCAGGCCTTTGGCGTTCTTCACGAGCGACATCCCCACCGACGAGCCCATGCGGGAGGGCTTTACGATCACTGGCCAGCCGAGCGCCGTGGTCACGTCGTCGGCGGCGACCGGAGTCATGAACCAGGCCGGCACCGGGACCCCGGCCGCCCGAAACAGCCGCTTGGACAGGTCCTTGTCCATCGCCAAGGCGCTCCCCAGCGCTCCGCTTCCCGTGTAGGGAACGCCGATCACATCCAGGATCGCCTGGAGCGTCCCGCCCTCGCCCCGGCCGGCGTGGAGGCAGAGGCACAGCACGTCCGCGCCTTTCACTTCGGCGAGCTGGGCGAGCCCGTTGGACAGGAACGCCCGCTCACGCTCGTCGAGCTCGCCCACCGGCGGGGGCTCCCGGCCCACGGCGCCCGTCAGGAGGCGCTCCTCCTCCCCACGCGTGAGCAACCCGGCGACCGTGTCCACAACGGCGACCTCGTGGCTCCGGGCCCGCAGGCCCGCGACGATCTGGCTGGCGCCCGCGAACGCGACGGCGCGCTCCGCGGTCGCGCCGCCGGTGAGCACGGTGACCCGCATCAGCGGATCCCGGCCAGCTGGTGGAGCACGTCGTAGCGGGTGACGATCCCTGCGATCTTCCCCTCGCGCCGCACCAGCGCCGCCGGCGTCTCGCGCGACAGCAGCGCCGTGAGGCGCTCCACGGGGAGATCGATGTCCACGACGGGGAACGGCGCGTCCATGACCTCTGCGACGGCCTGGTCGAGCGTGGCGGGCTGCTCGAGCGCCTTGGCCATGAGCGCGGGCTCGGACACCGCGCCCACACCGTCCCCACCGTCGAGCACCGGCAGCTGCGAGACGTTGTAGGTGCTCATGAGGTTCAGCGCCTGCCGCACGGTGGCGGTGGGAGCGACCGAGATGAGCGGCGGTGCGCCCGAGTTCTTCGCCTCGAGCACGCGCGCCACCGTCACGCGCTCGGTCTCGAGCATCTGATTCTCGCGCAGCCATTCATCGTTATAGACCTTGGAGAGGTAGCGCTCGCCGGTGTCGCACAGCACTGTAACGACCAGCGCCTTCGGGTCGTCCACGCGGCGCGCCACCTCGAGCGCCGACACCAGGTTCACGCCGGTCGAGCCGCCGCAGAACAACCCTTCCTCTTGCGCGAGCCGCCGAACCGAGAGCATCGCGTCCTTGTCGGACACGGTGATCCACTCGTCGATCACGTCCCAATGCAGCGACGTCGGAATCTTGTCGCCGCCGATCCCCTCGACCTTGTAGGGATGACCTTCGGTCTTCTGGCGCGTGCGCGCGTAGTCCGTGTAGATCGAGCCGAGAGGGTCGCCCGCCACGACCTTGATCCGGGGATTCTGTTCCTTCAAGAAGCGGCCCGCGCCGCTCACCGTGCCGCCCGTCCCCGGCGAGCAGACGAAGTGTGTGACCTTGCCCTCGGTCTGCTCCCAGATCTCCGGGCCCGTGGTGCGGTAATGCACCTCCGGGTTCACAGGGTTGTAGTGCTGGTCGGCGAAGATCGCGTTGGGGTGCGCCGCCGCGATCGCGCGACCCTTCATGATGTAGTTCTCGGGATGATCCGGCGGCACGGCGGTGGGGGTGATGATGACCTCGGCGCCGAGCGCGCGCAGCAACCGGGCCTTCTCTTGCGACATCTTGTCGGGCATCGTGAAGACGCAGCGGTAGCCCTTCACCGCGGCCGCGAGTGCCAACCCGACGCCCGTGTTCCCTGAGGTCGCTTCGACGATCAACCCGCCGGGCCGGAGCCGCCCTTCGCGCTCGGCCGCCTCGATCATCGCCACACCGATCCGGTCCTTCACGGAGCCCCCGGGGTTGAAGAACTCCGCTTTAGCGTACAGCGGTGTGCGGATCCCCTGGGTCAGGTTGTTGAGGCGGACGAGCGGCGTCCACCCGATCGTCTCGAGGACGTTCGCGTACGGCCTAGTGTGGGCCGGCACCGCTGTCCGCTTTCGCCTTGCTCGTGTCCCGCCGCACACCGCCCGTATCCCGCGGCGCGGCGGCGGTGTCGCGCCGCGCGCCGGTGGTATCCGGGAGCACGCGGGGCGGTGCCCCCCGCGCGGGGCTCGTGTCCGGCCGGGTTCGGGGGAGCAGGGAGGGCGGAGCAAGCGGCGCGGGTGTGGGGGGCGGCGCCGGCCGCCGGGCAGCGCTGCTATCCGGTTTTCCCGTGCCGGCCGCCCCACCGGCCGTGGGGCGGCGGAACTCGATCGGCTGCAGGAACGCCGTCGCGACCGCGAGGCCGCGCCGCCGCGCGGGGGCGAACCGCAGCTTTTTCGCGCCCGAGAGCGCCGCCGAGTCGAGCGCCGAATACCCGCTCGACTCGGCGACCTTGCTCGACTCCGCCACGAGCCGCCCCATCGAGTCGACGAACAGCCGCAGCACGACGTCGCCTTCGACCTTCTGGTCGTACAGCCTCGGCGGATACTGGATCGGCGAATCCGGGTTGAGCGGCACGGGCGGCTCTTGATCCGGCGGCGCGGCGGGCGACGCCTCGGCCTGGTCCGCTGGCGGCGCCGGCGTGCCGCATCCGGCCGCGGTGAGCCCGGCCACCCCGGCGAGCGCGAGCCACCTTCTCACGGCGCTTCCTCCAGCCGCTTCTTCCACGTCGCCAGGCGGTTGAGCGCTTCGAGCGGCGACAGCGCGTTGACATCCAGCCGATCGAGCTCGGCGAGCAGCGGGTGCGTCCCCGGCGCGAACAGGCCGAGCTGCTGCGCGTCGGGCGCGGGCGGCGGGGACTGGTGCGCCACATGATGCCCGGCCTCGAGCAGTTTCAACACGCGCCAGGCGCGCTCCACGACCGCGCTGGGCAGACCCGCGAGTCGGCCCACGTGGATGCCGTAGGAGCGGTCGGCCCCACCCGGCTCGAGCCGGTGCAGGAACACGACCTCGTCCCCGGCCTCCCGCACCGCGACGTTGAAGTTGCGCGCGTGGGCGAGCTCCTCCGTGAGCTGGGTCAACTCGTGGTAGTGGGTCGCGAAGATCGTCTTGCAGCCGATCACGTTGTGCAAGTGCTCGGTGACCGCCCACGCGATCGCCACGCCGTCATACGTCGACGTCCCCCGGCCGATCTCGTCGAGCAGCACGAGGCTCCGGGCGGTGGCGCCGTGGAGGATCGCGCTCGTCTCGCTCATCTCCACCATGAAGGTGGACTGGCCGCGCACCAGGTTGTCGGACGCCCCGACGCGCGTGAACAGCCGGTCTACCACGCCGATCACCGCGCGCCGCGCCGGCACGAAGCAACCCAGCTGCGCGAGCACCACGCACAAGCCCACTTGGCGCAGCAGCGTGGACTTCCCCGCCATGTTCGGCCCGGTGAGGAGGATCACCCGACTGCCCTCGTCGACCCGAACGTCGTTCGGGATGAACGCCTCGCGCGCCATCATCCGCTCCACCACCGGGTGGCGGCTGGCTTCGAGCTCGATCGTGAAATCGGCGTTTACCTGGGGGCGCACGTACCCTTCGCGGTGCGCGAGGTCGGCGAGCCCGCTCCAGACGTCGAGCTCGGCGACGACCCCTGCGGTCGCTTGCACCCGCGCGACCGCGTCCGCGACTCGCGTCCGCAGGGCCTGGACCAGCTCGGCTTCGCGGGCGGCGATCCGCTCCTCGGCGCCCAGGACTTTCGCCTCGTACTCCTTCAACTCGGGGGTGACGAACCGTTCGGCCCCGGAGAGCGTCTGACGCCGCTCGTAGTCGGGCGGCACACGGTCTTTGTGCGGGTTCGTGACTTCGATGTAGTAGCCGAAAACCTTGTTGAAGCCGACTTTGAGCGACGGGATCCCGGCGCGCTCCCGCTCGCGCGCTTGCAGGGAGGCGATGTACTGCTTGCCGCCGTCGCGCGTGTCCTTGACGTCGTCGAGCTCGCGGTCGTAGCCCGCGCGGATGGCGTCGCCGTCGGCGAGCTGGGCGAGCGGCCGCTCGACGAGCGCGCGACCGAGCTCGTCCCCCAGGTCGGCGAGCAGGTCGAAGCGCTCGGCCGCCTGCTCGAGCGGCGCGGCGCGGCCCCTCGCCTCGAGACCGTCGAGCGCCGAGCGCACGTCGGGCAGTCGAAAGATCGAGTCGCGCAGCGCGCCCAGCTCGCGCGGGGTCGCGCGACCTAGGGCCGCGCGGCCCGCCAGTCGCTCCAGGTCCCGCACGTCGTCCAGCGCCTCCCGCACGCGGTCCCGGCCACGGGGGTCGTGCACCAGCACGTCCACCGCATCGAGCCGCGCCGTGATGGCAGCGGGGTCGACGAGCGGCGCGAGCAGCCAGCGGCGCAGCAGGCGCGCACCCATGGGCGTCATGGTGCGGTCGAGCACCTCGAGCAGCGTCGCCCCCGTGGCCCCGGGGCGCAACGGCTCCACCAGCTCGAGGTTGCGGCGCGTCATCTCGTCGAGCGGCAGCACGTCGCCACGCCGCAGCACGCGGGGACGCGCGAGATGCGGCAGCCCGCCCGGCTTGAGCTCCCGCGCGTATCGGAGCAGCGCCCCTGCCGCCCCGACGGCCGCTCGGTCTCCCGGCTCGATGCCGAGGCCGTCGAGCGAGGCGAGCCGGAATGTGCGCGCCAGGTCCTCGCGCGCCAGCTCGGGGTCGAATTCCCATGCCTCGCGCTCCGTCACCGTGACCGATCTGTGAGCGGGCGCGACCTCGCAGCCGGCCGGCAGCACGACCTCGGGCGACTCGTAGCGGGCGAGCGCGCTCGCTAAGTCCTCGACCGGCACCGTCTCGAGTGCCAGCTCTCCCGTGGTCAAGTCCAGCGCGGCCAGCCCCAGGGCGGTGCCTCCACTCCGGGGATCGAGCGCTACCAGGAAGTTGTTGCGGTCCCGCTCGAGCCAATCCTCGGCGAGGACCGTACCCGGCGTAACCGTTTCCACTACTTCGCGCCGCACCAGCCCCTTGGCGAGCTTAGGGTCCTCCACCTGCTCGCAGATCGCCACTCGATGCCCCTTCGCGATCAGGCGTCGCAGGTACTCGGTCCCGGCCTTGACCGGCACCCCGGCGAGCGGCACGTCTGCCGCTCCGCCGTTGTTGCGCGACGTGAGCGTCAGACCGAGCTCGCGTGCGGCGAGGCGGGCGTCGTCTTCGAACATCTCGTAGAAGTCGCCCATCCGGAAAAACAGGATGGTATGAGGGTAGCGCGCCTTGATCTCGCGGTACTGTTGCATCAGGGGGGTGTCGGTTTCCACCCGCGGCGTCACGGTTCCTCCACCACGAACGGCTGCCCGCCGATCCGGGTCTTGAGCCGCCGCTGCACCTGCTGCGCCTCGTCCCGCGTGGCGTAGCGCCCTACGCGCACCTTGAAGAGCCCGCTCGTGTCGCGCACGACGCGGGCGTCGAAGCCCATCACCTTGAGACGGGTCAGCATCTCGTCCACCTGGGCCGCGCCCTTGACGGCGAGCACCTGCACCGCGTAGCCGCCAGCGCCCGAGGCGGTCTTCGGTTGACTGTCGGCGGTCGGGGCGGCGCGAGGGGGCGTCGCGGTCGTCGTGAGCGCCGCGCAGCGCGGCGCGTAGAAGGTGACCTGGTTCCTGAACTCGACATCGCTCCCAGCCCCGGCGAGCGCCTCTTGGATCAAGGCGCACCCGTGCGCGTCGTCCTTCAGGTCGAAGTAGGCCCGGGCACCCCAGAAGTCCGCGCGGGGCTTGAGCGGCGAATCGGGGTAGTCGCGCCGCAGCCGCTCCGCCGCTTGCACCGTCGCCGCCGGGTCGCCCTGCGCGAAATAGAGCTGCGTGAGGAGCACGAGCGCCGAGTCGGCCCAGACCGAGCGCCCGTACTCGACGACCACGCGCTGGAGATTGGTAGCGGTGGCAACGGCGTCGGTCGCGATGCGCGCGGCGGTAAACAGCGCCCCCGGATAGAGCGAATCCTGAGGCGAGAGGCGCGCGAGCAGTCGACGCATGATGGCGCGGCCAGAGTCCGGACGGGTCTGGGCGATCCGCAGCGCAACCGCGCGGACGGAGTCGGTTTGAGCGGACAGGCGGAGGGCCGGATAGCTGGATAGTAGCAACGCTGCCGCGAGACGAACCGCCCATCCGCCTATCCGCCTATCAACGATCACGCTGCCTCCTGCTGGAGCGCGCCAAACGACAGCACCAGCTGTACGAGGATTCCCGGCTCGTGGGTGAGCGTGGTCGACTTGAGCGCGCGGTCGGCATCGAGTGCGAGCCGCAGCGCCTGGCGCAGCGCCGCAGCGTTCCACGCCGCAGCCCAGCGTGCCCAGCGCGAACCCGTCTGCTGCCAACTCCCGAGGCCGTACGGCCGCGCAGCCCGCAGCTGGCCGAGCAGGGCGGCCTCGAGTCGCGCTGGCGGCGTGCCGCGGTCGAGCTCGGCACGTGCCAGCGCCGTCCCGACGAGTGCCGTGCCGAGCGCCATGAGGATGCGTACCCCGCTCATCCCGGCTTGCTCGAGGACCGCTTCCACGAGCCGCGCCGCGACTGGAGCCCGCCGCTCGAGGGCCGCGTCAATCAGGTCCTGGAGCGTTTCGCCCGGTCGCGTGCCGACGAGGGCGGCGACGTCCGCCCGCGTCGCCACTCCTCCACCCGGGCGGCCGGCCGTCAGGGCGGCGAGCTTCTCGAGCTCCCCACCGAGCGCGCCGAGGTCGCGCCCGACGGACTGGACGAGCAGCTCCACCGCATCCGGTTCGAGCGTGAGCTGGAGCTGCCCCGCCCGGTGCGCCACCCATTTGAGCACGCGCGCGGGGGGCAGCGGCTCGACGGCGACGGCGGTGGCGGAGCGCGCCAGCTCCGCGTCGAGCGGCTCGCCTGCGCCCTGCACGAGGATGAGCAGCGTCGTCGGACTGGGGGACTCGAGGTACCGTAGCAACTCCTGGCGCACCTTGGACATCTTCCGCACGTCCTCGATGCCCCGAATCACCACGACCCGGGTCGCGGCGAGCATCGGCGGCGTGTTCACCAGGCTGTGGAACACCTCGGGGTCGAGGTCAGCCGCGCTGCGTTGGTCGAAGTTGAAGTCCCGCGCGCCGGGGTCGAGGACGCGGTCGACGAGCGCCCGAATGGCTTCGTCCTTAAGGACGTCCTCGTCGCCGTGGAGATAGTAGAGCGCCTCGGGCGTCCGCCCCTGCTTGAGGCTCCGCAGCAGCGCGTCGAAGCTGAGGACCGCCATATCGCGCGGAAGTTACCGTGGGCCGGGGCCCGGAGAAAGGTCGGGGCGCGGCGTGCCGCGCGCCGGAGCCCAGCGGATCGAAAAAACGCCTAACGGCCGGCGCTGGCGGGTTCGACTAGGGCGGTCCCGTACGGGCTCGGGTTGCCCGTGACCACGCTGGCGCGCGGGTCCTGGAACGAGACGAACGGCACGCCTGCGTGCGCGACCGGCTTTGGGAAGGGGACCGGCGGCAGGGCGTGCGCCCGCGCCACCTCGGGCCGTCGCACTCCTTCGAGGGCGAGCAACGCGAGGGCGGCGGCCACGAATAGTGCCGCGGCGATCCCTGCGCTTGCCGGGACCTCGACCAGCGCCCGGCGCTCCTGCGCCAGACGCGCTTCGAGCCGGCGCCGAAAATCCGGCGACGGCTCGATCGTTTCCAGCGCCTGGAGCGCGCGCACGCCCCGGCGCACCGCGGTGTCGTAGCGGCGACAGGCGGGACAGCAAGCGAGGTGGCGCTCGAAACGCCGGATCTCGGACGGGGCCGCGATCAGCCCGTCGCGAAAATCCGTATAGCGGTCCAGGAATTCAGCGCACGTCATGACGGCTATGTTGTACCGTGGCGAGCACCGGCGGTTCCGCCGGCTATTCGAGCAGCGGCTCGATGAGCTGCGCGAAGCTGTTGCGTGCCCGGTTGAGCCGGCTTTTCACCGTTCCCAGGTTGCAACCAGTGATGTCCGCAATCTCGGCGTAGCTCTTTCCCTCGAGCTCCCGCAATACGAACACCGCCCGGTGGTGGTCGGGGAGCTGCCCCACGCACTGGTCCACAGCCTCCTTGAGGTAGCGCTTGCGGTAGAGGTCGTCCGGGCGCGCGGTCGCGTCTTCGAACTGCAGCGGGCGGTGGTCGGCCTCCCAGTGCTTCTTGATCGTCTGGAACAGCACGAGCGGGTTCCGGCTGCGGTTGCGAAGCTCGTTCTTCGCCAGGTTCGACGCGATCGTGTAGATCCAGGTCGAGAACTTCTTGGTCTGGTCGAACCGGTGCAGGTGCCGGAATACGCGGATGAAGACCTCCTGGACCAGGTCCTCGGCTCGTTCGCGGTCTCCGATCGTGCGGTTGATGAAATTGAGCAGCCGGGTCTGGTAGCGGTCGACCAGGGCGCCGAACGCCTGATGGTCGCCGGCCAGGTGCTCGAGCACCACCTGGCCATCGTCAAGCTCGTGCAGCGCCTCGCGCTCCAGCGCGCGGGCGGTGACGGCGGGCTGTGTCTTCCGTTTGAGGGCTGCTCGCATAAGACTGGCTCCGTTGTTTCAGCTAGAAACGACCCCGGAACTGGGCGAGACCTCCTCCTGCGCTCGGACCTATCGCACGAACCGTACCCGTCACCGGGCGATTTTACGGCGATTTCACTAAGTGGCAAGACTACAACGTCTTCGTGCAAAAGCTCGGCGGGTGCCGCGTACGTCAATATCGTCCACCTGAGGTGACATTGCAACGTGACGGCGATGTCACAGGCCCAAACGAAACGCTGCCATATAAAGGATAGCGACAATCGTCTTCGCGTCACGAACTTCGCCATCCCGAATTCCCGCAAGGACTTCGGACAGCGGTCGGGGGACGACCTCGATGAACTCATCGCGCTCCCGGGCGGGCCTCGCCGTCCCCAACCCGCTGGCCATGAAGAGGTGAATCACCTCGTCGGTAAACCCCGGCGTGGTCAAGATCGCCGTGAGCCGCTCGAGCCGCTCGGCTGTGACGCCTGCCTCCTCAAGCAGCTCGCGCCGCGCGCACGCTTCCGGCGCCTCACCGGACTCGAGCGTGCCCGCCGGCACCTCCCACAGCGGCCCGCCCGCAGCGTAGCGGTATTGCTTGAGCATGAGGATCGTGGGGTCGGGTCCTGCGGGATCCGAAAGGCAGGGGACGACTGCCGCGGCGCCGGGATGCCGAATCAGCTCCAGCTCCCCGGTGGAGCCGTCGGGGAAGCGCACCGTGTCGACGTCGAGCCGCACGACCCGGCCCGTGTAGATGCGGCGGGTGGCGAGTTGCATTGGAGCGCCCTCAGCGGTTTAAGAGCCAGGTGACAGGGACCTTGAACCCCTCGGCGAAGAAGTAGGAGGCGTTGCGGCGGAGGTTGGCGCGGATCGGCGAATTGGGGGCGGGGGATGTGAACGGCACGAGTCCGAGCCGCGTCGCGATGATCTGGAGCCGGAGCATGTGAAATCCGTCCGAGACGAGCAACACGCGCCGGCTGTCCCGGCCGCTGAACCAGCGCGCCACCCCGTCGAGGGATGCGGACGTGCTGGTGCCCGCAGGGAGCGCCAGCACCGCCACGTCGGGGAGGCCCGCCTTGACGAGGTAGTGGCGGCCCACCTCGGATTCGCTCACCGTGTCGCCCGTCCCGACGCCCCCCGTCACCAGCACCACGGGCGCGAGCCCACGTTGGTACAGGGCGGCGGCGTGGTCCAGCCGCGCCCGGAACACGGGCGAGGGCCGACCGTTGTACTGCGCGGCCCCGAGCACGACGATCGCGTCGGCGCTCGTCGCCTGGTCGCGGGCTGCGGCCAGGGCGGCGGCCACCACGACGGCGGCCCAGCCCAAGGCCAGCACGATCGCCAGCACGAGCGCCCCCGCGAGCTTGCGGGGCAGGGTCCAAAAGGGCATGCAGGGAAAGACAACAGGGGAAAGGGGCAGAGGGAAGGGGCTCAGCGCTTGCTCCCCTCCTCACTGCTTCGTGAGCAGCTCCTCGAACAGCGCGAGTGCGCGCGGATCCTCGGACTGGCCCAGCCAGAACAGGGCCTTCTTGCGCACCCCCGGACTGGCGTGGGTGCGCGCGATGCGGATCAGGGCCGGGACGCCTTCGTCACGCGGGCGCTGCGATAACGCGAACACGGCGCTTTCCTTCACGTCGAGCGCGACCGTGGTGTCGTCCAGCAGCTCGGTGAGACCGCGCGTCGCAGCCTCGCCCGCCGCCTGGCCGAGCCAGAAAACGGCCGACCGCCGCGTCTCGCGCGGCACGGTGGTCGAGCGTGCGAGGCGCAGCAGGTCGGGCCACACCGTCACGCTGTCCGCCAGGATGGCGGGGAAGACGGCATCGTGCCCGGCCTCACCGGCGCGCGCGGCGAGATCGAGGAGATAGCGCGCGGCCGCGGCGGCTGAGGTGGTTCCCAGATCCGTGACCTGGGCGTCGGCGGCGGGCCGCCAGGCGCCACCAACGTACGTTCGCACGCGGCGGATCTGGCCGCCGCGCTTCTGGAGCGCGACGCGAGCCGGCCCCGCTTCGCACGGGCAGCCGGTGTCATCGTCGGAGTAGCTGCCGAACGACATCCGATGCCGGCCGCAGCTACCGTCATCGCACTCGAGCGAGATGATGTTGCGGCCGTTGCCGCACACGCCGGCGCGGGTGGCGTAGGATAACCGCACCTCGCCGTCAGGCGCGGCCGCCACACGGTCGGCCAGGCCGCCTTGGAGGGCGAGCGCCACGACGAGCGAGGCGATCACTGGTTGATGATCTCCAGGAGGACCTGCGCGGCGCGCGGGTCGTGCGACTGGCCGAGCCAGAAAATCGCCTTCTTGCGGAGCTCCTTGTCCGGCTCGGTCTTGGCGATCTTGATCAGGGCGTCCAGCGCCGCCGCCTCGTGGCGCTGCGAGTACACGAAGATCAACTGCTCCTTCATCTCTCTGTTCTGCATCCGGTCGTACAGCGGGGCGAGCTGGTCCAGGTCGGCGCCGGTCTGGCCCGCCCAGAACAGCGCCTTCTTGCGCAGCTCGATCGGCTCGCGCTCGTTCAGCGCGATGTCCATCAGCCAGCGCGCGTTCTCGGCGCCGCCCATCTGCGAGAGCGAGAAGATGACCTTTTCCTTCAAGTCGTCGTCGCTGAGCTTCGTGTACAGACCGCGCAGGAAGGCGGCGTTCTCGGCCGAGTGGCGCTGCCCCAGCCAGAAGATGGCTTTCTCCCGCACTGCGGAGGGAGCGTCCGAGCGCTCGGCGTAGACGCGGAGGATGTCGGCGGCCTTGGGGCTGTGCTGCTGCGACAGCGCGAAGATCGCCTTCTCCTGCAGCTCCTGATCGCTGGACGTCTTGAGAATCGAGTCGAGCATCCCCACCGCGCGCTCGGTAGGCACCTGCGAGAGCCAGAACACCGCCTGCTGGCGCACCTCCGAGTCCGGGTCGTGCTGGGCGGCGTCGAGCAGGATGTCCTCGGTCTCGGCGGTTCGCTTCTGCGACACGATGAACACCGCCTTGCGGCGCAGCACCGTGGAACAGGCGTCGCGGCGGGCCAGCACCTTGCGCAGGATCGGCACCGCCTTGGTGGCGTCCATTTGCAGCAGGCCGTTGAGCGCAGCGATGCGCATGTCGTCGTCATCGTCGTCGCTCACGCAGCCCTTGGCATGCGTGGTATCCGTCTCCGGCCGGGGTTGCGCGTGCTCGCTGATCCACCGGCCCGCTTCCTCGTCGCCCTGCTTGGCGAGCGCCGTCTGGATGCGCGCGAGCAGTGCGTCGCCGTCCCGCAGGGTCGCTGCCTTGGGGTAGCGCCGCTGCTGGGTGACGAGGAGGCTGCGCGCCCGGCCGAGGTCGTCGTTCTTGTAGAGGGCGAACGCCGCCCAGTAGAGCGCGTCGCCCGCGCGGGTAGAGTTCGAGTAGCGACGGTTGAGATCACCGTACAGGTTCGCGGCGCTGGTGTAGTCACCGCGGTTGAACGCCTGCCGCGCGGCCCGCCACAAGGAGTCGGTGGGGTCCTGCTCGTCGAGTGGCTCGAACGCCGCGACTCCCTCGAACCCCTTCAGCGCCTCGAATCCCTCCAACGCCTCGAATCCCTCCAGTGATTCGAACCCCTGGAGCCCTTCGAGTCCTGCCAGCCCCTCGAGTCCCTGGAGCCCCTCGAGCCCCTCGAGCCCGGCGAGTCCTGTGAGTCCTTCGAGCCCCTGCAGCCCCTGCAGCGCGTCGACTTGACCGGCGAGCTGAAGCGCCTCCAGCCGCGGGCTGGGGGGCGCCGCCGGCCGCTGGATTGCCATGACGGCCGCCAACACGAGCTGCATCGTCTGCATCACAGTGCTCCTTGCGTACGCACCGGTCCGGGGCCGGCGGGGTTCGCCGTCCGCAACCGCAGCAGCACGCTGTGTTGTTCCAGTCCTTGGTTGATCAACTGCACATCTTCCGTGTCGCCGCCTGGCGGGAGCTGCGCGATCTGTGCGAGCACCAGCTCGAGGTCCTCGAGCAGGCCCTTCAGCCGGGCATCCGTGGCGGCGGGCGAATCGAGCATCAGGCGGGTGGTGGCCAGGAGGTCGCGGGCCTGCGCCGCGAACTGGACGTCCCGCTGCCCCACGCGGGTCTCCGTCCGAAACCCGGTGAGCAGCGCCTCCGCGCGGGTGAGATACTGAGCCGCTGCGACGCGATACGCGAGTGCGCCCTGGTCGCTCGCGCCCGCCGTCGCGATCGGGGCCGGGCCCAGGCCCGTCGGGCGCGCTGTCCAGCGCCCGATGCCAATGCCGAGGGCGAGCACGGCGGCGATGCCGATGCCCCAGCGGACCCAGGGGGCCGCGACGAGCACCCGCCGGCGGCGGCGCGCTTCGCGCACCGCCATGATGCGCCGCCACAGCTCTTCGCGTGGCGTCTCCGGCGGGCGATGATAGTCCTGCGCGGCATCCCGCAGCAGCTGCTCGAACCGGTCTTCAGTCATGACACCCATTCTCCTGCGAAGTCCGCCAGTGCCTCGCGCAACCTGGCGCGGGCACGCGACAACTGCGCCTTCGAAGTTCCCGTCTCGATGCCGAGCGCCGCGCCGATTTCCTCGTGCGTGTAGCCCTCGACGTCGTGCATCACAAACACTGTGCGGTAACCATCCGGCAACCCGTCGATCGCCACCGCGAGCCGTCGCTTCAGGTCCGGCTCGGCCTGTCGTCCGGGGCGCGAGACCCCGGTCGCCTCCGTGAGGTCGGTCTCGCGCCGTTGGAACCGCTTCACCTTCCGCAGCCCGTTGAGCACCACGGAGGTGGTGATCGCATGCAGCCAGGTCGAGAGCCGTGCCTCGCCCCGGAAGGAGCCGAGCCGCTCGAACGCGCGCACGAACGTGTCCTGGGTGAACTCCCGGGCCAGCTCGTCGTCACCGGACAGGCGGTAGGCCAGCCGGTACACGCGATCCACGTGCGTGTCGTACAGTGCACGCTCTGCGGCGCCGTCCCCGGCGCGGACTCGAGCAATCAGTGCGCTTTCGTCCACCGGGCTCCGAAACGGCGGTGACGGTTAACCCTGTGACACAGGGGGGGTTGAAAGGGTTGCGTGGCAGCGGGACGGGGGCGGGCAGCGCTCCCCCGGTCCCTAGCGCAGCAGAATCCGCATGCCGATCCCGGTGAGCAGGGCGAGTAGGAACGACGCGAGGGTGCCGATCAGGAAGTACTCAGCGAACTCACGGTCCTCCAATGCCTTGAAGCGGGCGAGGGACTTGGCGGCGATGATCCAGCCGACCGCCGCGTATTCGCCCAGCAGCACCAGGGTGAGGGCCAAGGCACGCTCGAGGGCACCGATGGCCCGGCCGCGGGCGATATCGATCGCGCCTGCAGTACGGTCGTCGTCGCGCCGCATTTGGAGCGTCGGCAGCTCGAGCACGGCCCGGATCACGACCATCCCGCGGCCGCACACGTACAAATAGCCCGTTGCGAGCAGCCCGACCCGGCCCCACCACAGGCCTTCGCTGCGCGGCACGACGAGTTGCGCGAGGTAGCCGCCCGCTCCGACGGCGGCGGCGACGATCACGGCTTCCACGAGCAGCAGGCTCGCCCCGCGCCGGCGGGTGTCGACCTGCGCCGGCCACAGCGTGGCGGCGAGGGTGTAGACGAGCAGCGGGACGACGGACAGCGGGTTCACAACGCCTCCTGCAGGGCTGCCTGGAACATCTTATCGCCGGCCGCGACGAGGGGCCAGGCCATGCGGCGCGCGAGGTGGGAGATGGCGCTGCGATCGACCTTGAGCTGGGCGGCGGCGAAGGCGGGCGGGCCGAGCCGGAGCAGGGTCGCGGTGCGGCGCTGGCGCGGCGTCCAGCTCCAATACAGCGCGGAGTAGTAGCTCGCGAGCGGATCGAGGGCCGGCACGAAGCCGCCGAACCCGACGAGCAGACGCCGGCGCTTGGCGTGTTCCATGGCGGCCCGGGCGGCGTGGAAGCAGGGCCCGTCGACCTCGGGGGCGGTGGCGTGACGCTCGAGCCGGGTGGCGATGGGGCCGAGCCCGCAGGCGACGACCCACTCGACCTCGGGGAAGCGAAAGTGCACCTCGTGCAGGAGCTCCCAGACCGGCCGCGCGGTGGTGAAGAGTGCCTGGAACTCGTCGCCCAGCGTGACGGCGAAACGGGCGGCGAGGGCGGTGCGCCAGCGGCGGTTGAACTCCGGGATGGCGCTGCGGAGCGCGCGTTGCAGGCGCGCGCGACGGGGCGGCGGCAGCGCGCGGGAGGCGACGGCGTCGGCGATGAGGGCGATATAGCTGTTGGACACTTTATGTCACATCTAGCGATTGTGACGTATTACGTCACAAAGTATCTATGTGACGGAAAATGTCAACTGGGCTCACCGGGTGCCGAACAGCCGGTCCCCCGCGTCGCCCAGCCCGGGCAGGATGTAGCCCTGCGCGTTCAGCTCGCGGTCGAGCGCGGCGGCGAACACCGGAACGTCGGGGTGGGCCTGGAGCATGCGGCGCACGCCCTCGGGAGCGGCGACGAGGCAGAGGAACCGGATGCGCTGCGCGCCGGCGTGCTTGAGCGCGCCCACGGCGTCCACCGCGGAGCCGCCGGTCGCGAGCATCGGATCGAGCACGACGAAGTCGCGTGCGTCGCGCCCCTCGGGAATCTTGAAGTAGTAGTCGACGGGCTGGAGCGTGTCGTGCTCGCGGTAGATGCCGATGTGCCCGACGCGCGCTGACGGAATGAGCTGGGCGATCCCTTCCACCATCCCGAGGCCGGCCCGCAGGATCGGCACCAGCGCGAGCTTCTTCCCCGCCACCCGGGCGCCCCGCATCGACTCGAGCGGCGTCTCCACGTCGACGGGCTCGAGCGGCAGATCCTTCGTCACTTCGTACGCCATGAGCATCGCGATCTCGTTCACGAGCTGCTTGAAGTCGCGCGTCGTGGTGTGCTTGTCGCGCAGGATCGTAAGCTTGTGCCGGATCAGGGGATGATCGAGCACGGTGAGGTTGGGGAACTGGGGGTGGGGCATGGCCGAGAAAGTACGGCGCGCTGCCCGACGACGCCACGGGGCAGGCTACGACCCGAAACGCGCCTTGAAGGTTTGACCGTAGGGCGTCGGCGTGCCATCGTAGCTCAGGATCAGGTCCAGCGGCTGGCCCCACACGTTCCACACCCAGGCGAGGTAGCTTCCTTGCCGGGCGTCCATCCAGTCCATGAGCGCGGTGACGAAGGCACTGCCGCGGTCGCTCTCCCCCAGCTCCCCGAGCACGAGCGGCACCTGTTGCGCCACCGGTGCCGCGTCCGAGTCCCAGCACGGCTGGGTGTTGCACCAGCTGAAGTTGTAGACGTGCCACGACGCGACCAGATTGTCGAGCGGATCGGTGGGCTTGGACGCGAGCCAGCCCGAGAGACGCGCGGCGTACTGGACGCCGCCGAGCATGATGACGTTGGTCGCGCCGGTGCCGCGGACCGCGTCGACCAGCTCCTGCATCCCGGCCGCGGTGAAGCTCACCCCCCGGCAGGATCCGCCGTCGCGCCAACAGCGCCAGGCCTCCGGCGTGTCGGCGTTGTTGTCGGGGAACGGCTCGTTGAACAGGTCGAAGATCACGCTGGTGTTGCCCTTGTAGGCGGCGGCGACTTGCCGCCAGAACTCCGGTGAGTGGTCGCGGTTCGGCATCGGCGCCTGGCTGAGCGCCTTCGCCGTATCGGCCGCGCTCCAGTGCAGGTCCAGGATGACGACGAGCCCCGCCCGGTTGAGCAGGGCGACGTAGGCGGCGATCGCGCGGCGATAGCTGTCGCCGGAGTAAGCTGGTGCGACGCCGTTGATGCCGAGCCAGCAGGTCTCGTTGAGCGGCACGCGGACGGCGTTCGCTCGCCAGGACGCGATCGCCGCAACGGACGCGGAGTCCGAGCGACCGTCGAAGATGCCCCATCCCTGCGCGCAGGCGTACTCGGCTCCGGAGCGGTTCACGCCGCGCAGCCGGACGGGACGTGCAGTCGCGTCGACGAGCTGGTTGCCCCGCACGTGCAGCGTCGGCGTGCCATACGATGGTGGCGGCTCCTCTGTGGTGCCGGGGGGGCGGTTCTGGCAGGCGGTGAGCGCACCGATCGTCAGCACGGCGTAGAGCCGAGGGCGCATGGTACGAATGCTAACGCCGGAGCCTACTTGGCGTCCGGCCGCCGGCTTTCTATGTTCCGAGCCCGCGAGGTGAGGCCAGGTAGCTCAGTTGGTAGAGCAGCGGACTGAAAATCCGCGTGTCGGCAGTTCGATTCTGCCCCTGGCCACTTTCAGCACATGCAGTTAGCGCAAGCCCGCCGCGCGGCTGTATCAACCCTGTGTCCATCGGGATTCGCGCACGGAGGACCCGCGCGAGCAAGCGGCGCTCACGCGGCTGCTTGACTCGTTATTGACAGGCAGATCGTAGTTTCGGGCGTTATGGGTGCTCGAGCCCCCTTTGTCGCCGCGCTGTTTGCCGTTACTTCCACCGGCGCTGCTTCAGGTCAGGCGACGGGGTTGCCGGTGTATCACCGCTGGATCTTCGACGGCACCGCGTTCGCGCTGGACTTGGGCTTCGACGCTGGCGACCAGTCCAAGGGTCAGATTTCGGTGAGTGCGTTCACTGCCGGACTTGCTCGCAAGCCGTTTGCCTTCACGGCAACGTTGGCGCACAACAACGACACCGCGGACGGCATTTCGGGCGGTATCTCGGCCGGGATCGTGGCCCGCCCAAACGAGTGGGCCGCGCTGGGTGCGGCGCAGGTGGACGCCGGGTTTTCGGCTTTCGGGGGCGTGAGGCGCATCCGCGTGCCTGTTAGCGTCGCTATCCCTCTCCTCGCTTGCTCAGGAAAACGCTTCGCCCTGATCGTGTGGGGGCGCGGGGGGATGGACGCCGAGCGAGTGTCGCGCACCGGCCAGAGCGCGACGACGAGTTACCTGCTCGGTTACGGGTTCGGCATGGACATGGAGTTGCGGAACGGCCTAGGCTTCCAGTTCGCGTTCGGGGGACAGATGGTGCGCGGCCCGGATCCGCAGCTCGGCTCCCTGGGGCTTCACTTTTCCACGAGATCGCTTCCACGGATCAGGCCGTCTGACGCTGGGGAAGGCTGCCGACTCTAGCGCGCCGGGGTAGCGGCTCCGCCTCACGGTCTAGGCGACGTCCACGCGTTTGCCGGATCGAACAAGCCTGTGAGCGAGACGATGCAGCCGCGTGACCCTCGTCACGCCGCGCGCGCTCCGCCCGGTCCATCGTGGTACTAATGAATGCCCGGCCCCCGACGGTTCTCGTCGTAGACGACGACGCGACGCGCGCTGGACAGCGTCTGTCGGGACTCGCCCTCTACCTGGTCATCGTGAATCGCTGGCCGGCGCTCGACGGGCGGATAGCGATCATGACGGCGGACCCGGACGCCGCGGACGTGCGCCGTTGGTTTCAGCTCAACCGCTGCCCTGTCTTCCGCAAGCCGTTCCGTGTCGATCTCCTCGCCGGCTGGCTGGCGGCCGCACTCCGCCCCACCCGCCGTCGGGTTGGGGAGGGCTGAATGCGGTCTGTCGCGCGGGCGGCACATGTTGCAGGCTGTGTCGGCGCGACCGCGCGACGTCGTTCCTGATCTACTGGTGTTGTCCGCAGCGCGACATTCTGGTCCCGCTTTCGGCGGTGTGTCGCCAACGCGACAATCTTGTGCCGTTTCCGAAGGCCTGTCCGCCGCCGCCCTTGGCGGCCGTGTGGCCCCAATCTTGATGGCGGTGCTGTCGGGTATTTCCAGACATCGCCCGTTTCAAAGGCCGCATCTTTGGAGCTCGTCGCCAGCGAGATCGCCAAGCTGCCCGGCGTCGCGACCCGAGAGTATGGATCGGGCGAGCTGCTGCGCCCCGAGCGACTGAAGCAGCTGCACATCTACATCCGCACGGGCGCGATCGGGCTGCACGCGGCGCTGGGGCGGCCACCGCATGCGATTCTCGAGGTGTGCGGTCCCGGTTGGCTGCTGAGCCCGCCGCTGTGGGAGCCGACGCCGACCCCCGAGCCTCTACACGCCGTGGCGCTGCTTCCGACCACAACGCTGGAGCTGCCGGCCGACGTGTTCAGCCGGCATTTGGCCGCGCATGCACCGCTCGCGTCCGCCGTGGCGTCCCTCGACGCGCACCAGTACGCGTCGGCGCTGGACCACCTCGCCATGCTCACGGTGCGCGACCCGTTGCGGCGCGTGCCGGAGGCCCTGCTGTTGCTGCTGGAGCGGCTCGGCAGCGGGCCCGACCCCGCAGCGAGCGGGCGCTTGGAAGTCAGCCAGCAGCTCATCGCCGCGTTCGCGAACTTGAGCCGCCAGACCACCAACAAGCAGCTGCGCCGGTTGGCGCGGGCGGGCCTCGTGGGCCTCGAACGCGGCGCGGTGCACGTGCGTGACCCCGTGGTGCTGCGGGATGTGGCGGCGGGAAGAGCGCCCCACGCGAGCGGTTCGTCAACGGCGTGAGCCTCCCTGTGTCCGTCTGTTGACAGAACCCTCGCCTTCGAACGACGAGGATCAGCCAGTGTGCAGCTTGTGCAGTTCCGCCCCGGCACCCATGTTGTACGCGGCAGGAGGCGTTGGCCGTCCGCAACCGGTTGGGCGTCACAATGGCTACCAGAGTCACCGTGCAGCAGGATCCACCCGACGCGTTTCGACAGTGTCTGCGGGAGCGTGTGCGGTTGGCGCGGGAGCTCGCGGCGCTGCGCGCCGGGTTCGCGACGGTGGCCGAGCACTACGAGCGCGTTATTCGCACCATGCTCGCGCTCGGCCCGACCCTCGGCATCGAGCTGAACGACATCGGTCATCCGACCGACCCGGAGTGGGGCCCCCCCGCCCTGCTCATGTACGGCGACGAGCGCTTTCTGAAGCACGAGCAAGCGGTTCTGGACCGGCTGCTCCGCAAGCTTCCCGACTGAACGCCCACCCCGCGGCTACGTCATCTCCAGCAGCACATTGAGCACGCCCCGCTGACGGGCGCGCTCGAAACGCTTCCACCCCTTCACGCAGGTTACGCTCCTTGCCGGCGCGCCGCGGGCGGTACATCTTCGCGGGCACCCCCCCCGTTCGTCCAACGATTTCGCGGAGGTGCTCAACGCTCCCGCCAGTGTGGTTGCTTGCGGTGCTGACCCTGGCGGACAGCGCCCGCAGCTTCAAGGTCCCGCTCGCGCCCGGCGAGTCGCTTGCCGTGGCGACGGCCGGCGCGGGCCGGTCGGTGGTGCTCATTCCCGGGCTGTTCGGCTCCGAGTTCGGTTTTCGCCAACTGGTTCCGCTGCTCGACGCCGCCGGCTACCGCACCATTGTGATCGAGCCGCTCGGAATCGGCTCGTCCACCCGGCCGCCGCGCGCCGACTACTCGCTCACGGCGCAGGCAGACCGGATCGCCGGCGTGCTCGATTCCCTGGGGGAGCGTCAGGCGCTGATCGTGGCGCACTCGATGGGTGGGTCGGAGGCGTTCCGGCTGGCCTACCGCCGGCCCGACCTGGTGCGGGGCATGATCTCGATCGAGGGGGGCCCCACGGAGGCGGCTGTGACCCCGGCGTTCAAGCGGGCGCTCAAGTTCGCGCCCTGGATCAAGCTGTTCGGGGGGGTCAAGCTCGTCCGGCGGAAGATCCGGAGCATGCTCATCGCGTCCTCCGGCGACACGACCTGGGTGACCGACGATGTCGTATCGGGCTACACCGCCGGCGCGGCACGCAACCTCGACGCGACGCTCAAGGCCTACTTGGCCATGGCGAACTCGCGTGAGCCCGGAAAGCTGTGGCCGCACCTCGCCGACGTCCGCTGCCCCGTGCGGCTGATCGTGGGCGGGGAGCCCCACGACGGCGACGTGAATGCGGCGGAGGTCAGGCTGCTGCAGCGGACCGTGGGGGCGTTCGCCCTTGACTCCGTGCCGGGGGCGGGTCACTTCATTCATGAAGAGCAACCCCAGGCCGTTGTCGCGGCCCTGGGCCGTCTCGAGGCGAGTCTCGCGCGGCGCCCGTGACGTCGAACCGAACCGCCGGGTCATGCTCTCTGGAGCCGCTCCGGCGGCGCAGGATCACCGTCAACCCTTCGCTCGCGGGACCCGAATGCGCATCGCGCTCGTCGCCGAAGACTACTATCCCCAGCTCGGGGGTGTCCCCGAGCACGTTCACAACCTCGCCCTGCAGCTCAACAGCTGGGGGCACACCGCCACCGTCGTCAGCTCCCACATGGGCACCTACCCGGATGCGGCCTTCGTGCGCCGGTTGGGGACGAGCCGGGTGATCTACTCGAACGGTGGCGTCTCGCGCATCACCACCGGTTGGGGGCTGCGGCGCCAGCTCGAGGCCGTGTTCCGGGAAGGTCGCTACGACCTCGTGCACGTGCACGGTGGCCTCGCCCCGACGTTCGGGCTGGCAGCGCCGCTCGCCGCCTGGCAGGTCGGCATCCCGGTGGTCGCCACCTTCCACTCGTGGTTCGCGCGCTCGCTCGGCTGTCGCGTGTTCCGGCGACCGCTCCAGCGAATCCTCGACCGGCACGCGGCGACGATCGCGGTGAGCGAGCCGGTGGTGGCCGCGAATTCGCGGTATTTCCGTGCCCACTGGGACATCATTCCGAACGGCGTGGACGTCGAGTTTTTCCAGCCGAACGGGCGTCGCCCCACGGACGCGCTCACGCACGGCCCGCGGCTCTTGTTCCTCGGTCGCATCGAGCCACGCAACGGCTTGGGCACGGCGCTGGCGGCACTGCCTCGCATCCTGGCGCGCCACCCGAACGCGGTGCTCACTGTTGCCGGGGACGGCCCGTGGCGCGGCTACTACGAGCGGCGGGCGCGGGCGCTGGGCGACAGCGTGCGGTTCGTCGGGCAGGTGTTCGAGGAGCGCCCGGAGTACTACGCTGCGGCGGACCTCTACCTGTGTCCCACGACGATCGCCTCCTTCGGCGTCACGCTGCTCGAGGCGATGGCGTGCGGCACACCGATGATCGTGTCGGACAACCTGGGCTTCCGCTCGGTGATCGACGGCGGTGCCGAGGCGGTCATGGTGCCGAAGGACGATCCGGCGGCGTGGGCCGGGACGGCGCTCGAGCTGATCGCGGACCCGGAGCGACGCCGGGCGATGGGGGAGGCGGGGCGCGCCAAGGCGGCGCGGTTCGCGTGGCCGCGGATCGCGCGGCGCGAGCTGGCGGTGTACGAGCGCGTGCTCGGCGCCCCGCCGAGCGAGCCACGCTACGTCCGCGCCGGGCGGACCTGCGCGATCGGGTCACCGAGTCGCTGAGCGGCGTCAGCTGGCCGCGGGGTTCATCACCCGGCCCATGAACAGGATCGTCCCCGAGAGCCGCTCGCGAATCGCAAAGACGAAGGGGTGATCCACCACAAGGGACGCGGGCAGGCTCGTGATGCCGAACTCGATCGACGTCGCGGCTGCGGCCTCGGTGCCCTGCTCGTTCACGTCGACGAACGCCTTGTGCTTCACGTTCGTGATGCAGACCCGTCCGCTCGGGTCCAGGCGCGTGAAGTCGGTCTGCCACGGGCCGCAGAACGCCGACGGCATGCCCAGGGCCGCGAGCACGTTGTTCATCGTGAGATCGTAGACGAGGGTGAACTTGGGCAGGTACACCTCGAAGGACGCCGAATCGAGCGCGGCCGTCCAGCCACTCCACCGCTCCTCGGTCAACCTCCGGACCAGCGAGTCGATCCCCGCCGGGTCGCGCGGCAGCGCGATCGTCATCGTGAACGCCCCGCCGCTGTAAGGCAGGTCGAGCACGGTGACGTCGCCGTCGCGCAGGTATCCGATCGTCACGGCACGACCGTGCGTCATCCTCGGGACGCTCGTCGTCGCTCCAGTGGCGAGCGTGAACGGGCCCGGCGCGGTGCGGGCCGGGTCAAACTGCATCGTCCAGTCGCCCTTGAAATAGATGGCGTTGATGAGGTAGGCGACCGCGTCGTCGGGCACCGGATCCGGCACGATCGTCGGGATCTTGCCCCGCGTCTGTTCGCTGACCCAACCGTTGATCGTCGGTGCCGCGGCGGGGCTCGCGAAGTCCAGGCTCTCGACGGTGGCGTCGAAGTAGTTACGGGTCGCGTCCAGGAACCCGGGCAGGGGGTTGAACTGCTGCCGGTACCACACGGAGTTCGCGAGCGTGAACGCGACCCGTGGGTCGAGCCCGCGCAGCAGCGCGATCAAGCTGCGGTACGACTGGTTGACGTCGTCGAGCGTCATCCCGTCGAGCTGGAGCGCGCGCTGCATCTCGTCTCGCGTCGCGCCGCCGGCGCCGTTGTACGCCATACCGAGCGCCATCGCCGCACTGAGCGGCGAGATGAACAGGTTCGAGTCGGGGCCGGCCTGCCGCGCGATCTCGCGGAACAGCTTGAAGGCGAATTGGTTGTCCGCGGCGATGAGGCCGTGTTCTGCGACGCTCAGCTGGCGTGGCAGGCTGGTGATGGGTTGCGGCGCGGTCACGGGGGCTTCGTGGCACCGGGCGGCGAGCACGCCGACGGCCACGACCAGCAACGGACGGACGAGCGGTCTCATGATCTCTCCCGAGACGGGTGCGTTCCTTGCGTGACTGCCGCATGACCGGCGGACCGGCCGCCGCAATCCTCGGCCTACCTAAATTACCCCCGGGACTCCGCCGCGAGGTCACAATCCAGTTCGTCGCCGCGCTGATCGCTCGCTGTTGCGTCATCGCCACGCTCGTCGCCGGCCTCCCGGCGGGGTGCCGCGCCCAGGCCCATCAGGGCCACCAGGACGCGGCCGAAATGGGGGCCATGGACTCGACGGATCAGCACGTAACCGGTGCGGCGCACGACGCGATGAGCGGGCCGCTCGGCGCCGATCCGCACATGCTGCTCACGCCCCCCCGGCCCGCGAGTCCTATGGACTCCGCGCGCGCGGCGGCGCTCGTCGGCGCGATGCGCGCGGCACTCGCAAACTATCGCGACGTCCGCCTCGCCGAGGCGGACGGATTCCGGCAGTTTCTTCCCGGTGTGAAGCAGCCCGTCTACCACTTCACCAATTGGCGCTGGGCCATGGGCGAGATGTTCCGCTTCGATCCTGCGAAGCCGACGTCCCTGTTGGATCGCCAACACGCGGACGGCGGATTCGTGCTGGTGGGCGCGATGGACGCCGCACCGGCCCGCGCGTCGCTCGACGAGCTCGACCGGCGCGTCCCGCTCGGTGTGGCGCGCTGGCACGAGCACGTGAACCGGTGCGTGCCGCCGCGGCGCCAGAGCCGGCGCTGGCGTGAGACGCGCGACGGAAAGCCGGTCTTCGGGCCCAATTCGCCGATCGCCACGGCGGAAGCGTGCGCGGCGGTCGGCGGGCGCTTCTTCCCCCGGATCTTTGGTTGGATGGTGCACGTGATGGCGTTCGAGGGCGACGATCCCGCGGTCATTTGGGGCGGCGGGCACGACCACCCACATTCGTGACGTCACGCCCGGCGCTCCGGTTGGGGGCCCTGGTGGCGGTGATGTTCTTCACCGTCTCCGGTGGGCCGTTCGGCTTGGAGGGGCTCGTCGGCTCGGTGGGTCCCGGCGTGGCGATCCTGCTGCTCGTCGCGACGCCGCTCATCTACAGCATCCCCGAGACGCTGCTCATCGGGGAGCTCGCGTCGATGCTCCCCGCCGAGGGCGGCTACTACCAGTGGGTGAAGCGCGCCTTCGGGCGCTTCTGGGGGTTTTGGAACGGGTGGCTCTCCTGGGTCTATTCGCTGATCGACATGGCGATCTACCCGGTCCTGTTTCTGCAGTACCTGCGGTTCTTTGTCCCGGGGCTCGGGCCCTGGCAGGCGTGGCTCGTCGCGCTCGCGCTGATTTGGGGCGCCACGTGGCTCAACCTGCGGGGCACGCGGGTGGTGGGGATGGCGTCCGGGTGGTTCGTCGCCCTCGTGCTCGCGCCGTTCGGCGTGCTCGCGACGGTGGCGGTGGCGCGCTGGCTCGGGCAACCGACCACCCCGTTTCCCGCAACGCCGTTCCACGCAACGGATACATCGTTTCTCGGCGCCCTGGGCATCGGCGTCTCGCAGAGCATCTGGAACTACAGCGGGTGGGACAACGCGTCGACGATCGGCGGCGAGATCGAGCAGTCGTCGGCGACCTACCCGCGGGCGCTGGCGCGCACGCTGCCGCTTGTCACCGGGGTCTACCTGGTCACGATCCTTCCCGCGCTGGCGCTCACCGACTGGAAGACGTGGACCGACGGCGCATGGCCTCAGATTGCGGGGGCCGTGGTGGGCCCCTGGCTCGGCGTCTGGGTCGCCGCCGCGGGTTTGGTGAGCGCGTTCGCGCTGTTCAACGCGCTGCTCCTGGCGTACTCGCGGATCCCGCTGGTCCTGGCGCAGGACGGCTTGCTCCCAGTCGCGCTGGCCCGCACGGACGAGCGCGGCACGCCCCGCAACGCCGTGCTCGTGTCCGCGCTCGCGTACTCCGGGTTCACACTCGTGCCGTTCGGCGGCCTGCTCGCGGGCGACGTGCTGCTATACACGGCGGCCCTGGCGCTCGAGTTCGCGTCTCTGCTGCAGCTGCGGCGCGCCGAGCCCGAGCTGCGCGGCGCGTTCCGCGTGCCGGCGGGCGTCCCCGCGCTGGCGGTGCTCGCCACCCTGCCGATCCTGCTCATCGTGATCGCGGTGGGGCTCGAGATCCAGAGTCGCGAGATCGGCTTGCCCGGCGTGCTGGTGGCGGGCCTGCTCGCCGCGGTGGGGCCGGTGGCGTACGTGGTGCTCGGCGGGGGCCGGCGAACAAGGGACGGAGTGGCCGCTTAGGCGGTTTTTCCCACCTCCTTGCGAAGTTCGCGAATCGCCTACAAGCTAGCCCCCTACTCCGTTCCTGGCGGATCCGTGATCAAGCACTGCTGGGTGGCTCTGCTCGCACTTTCGTTCGTAGCGGTGGCGGCGGACGCGCGGCCTCCTCGGCTGGTTGTGCGAACTATCACCGGACGTGTCACGAGCGCGCTGACCGGAGATCCGGTGGTGGGAGCGTCTGTGTCCGTCGTGGGAACCCAGACCACCGCGGAGACGAGCGACAAGGGCGAGTTCTCGCTGTCCGCCCCGGATGGAGCGATCACGCTGCTGGTCCGGAGCGTCGGCTACAAGCGCCGCACGGTGGCGGTGGGCGCGGATCAGAACAGGGTGGACGTCAAGCTCGAGCCAGACGTGTTCAACCTCGAGGCGGTCGTGATCACGGGGCAGGCCACCAGCGTCGAGAAGCGCTTTGCGCCGAACGCCGTTGCCACGGTTGGGGCGGGCGACCTGAGCCGCGTTCCCGTTCCGAGCGTCGAAACCGCAATCCAGGGCAAGGTACCCGGCGCCGTGATCCAGCAGAACTCGGGCGCTCCTGGCGGCGGGATCCAGGTGAAGCTGCGCGGAGTGTCCACGCTCAACGGCCTCTCCTCTCCGCTATATGTTGTGGACGGCGTCATCATGAGCGATGTGGCGATCACCAACAATCAGCAGGTCGTGACGCTGTCGAACTCGGGCTCCAACCCGTCGCCCCTGCAGCAGAACCAGGTGAACCGCATCGCGGACCTGAACCCGTACGACATCGACAACATCGAGGTCCTCAAGGGAGGGTCGGCCGCGGCGATCTACGGGTCGAAGGCGGCAAATGGGGTGGTAGTGATCACGACCAAACGCGGCCAGTTGGGTGTGCCGCATTACACGGTGACCCAACGCTTCGGCTTTTCCGAGCTTTCGCACGAACTCGGCTCGCGCGCGTTCCGGGATTCCGCGGACGCGGTCACGGTGTTCGCCGACTCGGCGCGGGCTGGCCAAATCTGCAGTGGCGGCTGCCCCTTCTTCGACCACGAGCGGGAACTCGGCGGTCGGAAGGATCTCAGCTACGAGAGCGCGGTAGACGTCGGGGGCGGGAGCGAGAACACGCGCTACTATTTCTCGGGCCTCACCACCAAGGACGCCGGGATCATTCAAAACACCGGCTACTGGAAGCAGTCGATCCGGGCGAACATCGACCAGCGTCTCAGCAGCCGGCTCAACCTGAGCCTCAACACAAACTTCGTCCACACGTTGGCGCGCCGGGGTCTCACCAACAACGACAACGCGTTCGTGAGCTACTACATGGCGCTGGGGTTCACCCCGAGCTTCATAGACCTCCGGCCGTTGAACGGCGTCTATCGCACCAATCCGGCTGTGGGGAGTAACCCCCTGCAGACCGCAGCGCTCATGAATCCCAACGACGAGGATGTGGATCGCTTCGTGGGCTCCGTGAAGGCGGCGTTCGACATCGTGACGCGCCCCGAGCACCATCTCCAGTTTGTGGGGCTCGGCGGCGTCGACCGGTTCACGCAACAGGACGCGCTGCTGTTTCCGCCCGAGCTGCAGTTCGAGCAAACGAGCGGCCAGCCGGGTGTCTCGCTGCTCACGAACGCCGACAACCACAACGCCAACTGGAACACGAACCTGGTGTACTCGTACCGTCCTGCCTCCGGAGCCCTGGTGGCGACGACCTCGGCCGGGCTGCAATACGAGGACCGTGAGCTGGGCGTCACGCCGATTGTCAGCCGCAATCTCATCGCCGGCCAACAAAACGTGAACGCCGGCACCAGCATCAACGTCTCCCAGCGTCGCGAACGTGCGAAGGACTACGGTTTCTACGGGCAACAGGAAGTGCTCACACTGCAGGGGCGGCTGTTCCTGTCGGCGGGGTTCCGGGCCGACCGCAGCAGCAACAACGGCGATCCGGACCACTACTTCCTGTATCCCAAGGCGGCCGGCTCGTATCGCCCGCCCTCCGGCGTCGGCCCCTTCGGAGACTTCAAGGTACGCCTCGCCTGGGGACAGTCGGGCAATCAGCCGCTCTACGGCATGAAGTTCGCCGAGCTCGACGCCACGCAGAACATCGGCGGGCTGCCCGGCTTGGTGGTCCCCGGCGCGGTGGGCGATGCGGCAATCAAGCCGGAGCGCCAGACGGAGATCGAAGGCGGCATCGACGCCACACTCGCAGACGGGCGCGCGACCTTCGAGGCGACCCTGTACCAGAAGAGCGTCAGCGATCTCTTGCTGCTGCGGACGCTCGCGCCGTCGACCGGCTTTCGCAGCCAGTTCTTCAACGGCGGCAAGCTGCGCGATCGCGGCATCGAGCTGTCGGTCGGTGTGATCCCCGTCCAGCGCCCCGACGTTTCGTGGCTGCTGCGGTCGGTCTTCTTCTCGAACTCGAGCCGGATCGTCCAGCTCCCGGTGCCGGCATTCGCCTTGACCAGCCCTTCGGGCGGCTTCGGGACGAACCTCGGTCAGTTCCTGATTCAGGAAGGCCAGTCGACGACGCAGATTTGGGGGAACGTGCCCGACGCGTCGACACTCGGCTTTCACGCGGAGCGGATCGGCGACGCCAACCCGGACTTTCTCTGGTCGTTCGTGAATGACCTGACGGTGAAGCGCTTCAACGTGCATGCGCTGGCCGAGTGGCAACACGGCGGGGACCTCATCAACCTCACCAAGCTGATCTGGGACTTCGGCGGCACCACGATCGACTGTCCGACGGCGTGCAACCAGCGGTTGGCCGGATTCGGCAAGGACACGCGAGCGTGGCTCGAGAGCGCCACCTATTTCAAGCTCCGTGAGGTGACGCTCAGCTATACCTTGCCGACTCGGTTCGTCGAGTGGACGGGAGCCCGCGACGCGCGTGCCAGCGTCAGCGGGCGCAACCTGATCGTCGTCACGGGCAGCACCTACACCGGGATGGACCCGGAGGTGAGCAACTTCGGGATCCAGCCGGTCGCCCGGAACATCGAGGTCGCGCAATACCCGCGCAGCCGCAGCTTCTGGTTCACCCTCAGCGTGGGGTTTTGACCATGACCCGGCCAGCGCATCCTCAGGTCGCCCCAAGGTCCCGGCGCACGTGGCGGGCCACCGCTCTATCCCTCGTCGCGGGAGCGGCGCTCTGCGCGGCGTGCATGGACTTGAACGTCCCGGACTTGAACAATCCAGCGATCGGGGATCTGCAATCGAGCCCGACGCGCGCCGGCGTCATCACGGCCACCCAGGGTCTGTTCATCGGGGCGCGGGCGAACATCGCTCCGTTCAACGGCTACATTGCCGAGCTCGGCGTGCTGGGTCGCGAGTCCTACGTGTGGAACGCCGGCGACCCGCGCTTCATCACGGAGCTGCTCCGCGGCCCGCTCGACGGCGGCAGCCCCCGGTTCGGCGGCAATCTCTGGAACGATCGGCTCGCGAACATTCGTAACGCCGGTATCGTGCTCAAGGCACTCGCGGTCGTGGGCCCGACGCCGCCGGTAGGCATGACGGCAACCGAAAAGGCCGCCACGGGCGGCTTCGTGAAGACGATCGAGGCGCTCGATTTCCTGCTTCTCATCGATACACGCGACACACTCGGTGCGCCTGTGGATGTGAACCAGGACGTCGGCGCGCCGCTGGGCCCGTTCGTGAAGCGCGACTCGGTGTTCGGCTTTATCGTCGGATTGCTGGATTCGGCCAACGTGGCCCTCGCGGCGGGCGGCACCTCGTTCCCGTTCGGCCTCCCGCCCGGTTTCAGCGGGTTCGCGACTCCGGTGAAGTTCATCCAGTTCAACCGCGCGCTGAAGGCACGCGTGGAGGCGTATCGGGCCACGCTCCTGGCCTGCGGCGCCGCCTGTTGGACCCGCGCCAGGTCGGCACTCGATTCGTCCTTCTTGAGTGTGCCCGCCGACACGCTGCTGAAGGACGCGGTGGATTCTGTCGGGACGGCCACCATGTTGGCGGGCGGTGCCTATTACGACTTCGGCACCGGGTCGGGCGACCTGACGCACGGACTATTCGACCCCACCGGGCTGAACGAGCGCGGGCATCCGTCGCTCCGCACCCAGGCCGACACCCAGGCGAACGGGCAGCGCGACCGGCGGTTCCTGAAGAAGATCGTGTCCGTCCCGCTGCTTTCCCGACCGTTCAATCACACCGCGGACATGGCGTTCACCATTTACGGCAGTGTGGTCGCGCAGGTCCCGATCATTCGGAAAGAGGAGCTCATTCTGCTGCGTGCCGAGGCCGAGCTTGGGCTCGGAAACGCGCCGGGCGCGGCGGCGCTCATCAACTACATTCGGGTCAACTCGGGACGCCTGCCGCCACGAGTGGGCCTAGCCGCTTCGCCGACCGACACGATCATCAATGAGCTTCTGAAGCAAAGAGTCTACTCTTTGCTGTTCGAGGGTGGACACCGTTGGATTGATGCTCGCCGGTACGGCCGGCTGTACCCGAGCGCCGTAAGCCCAGGGCTACCCAACCCCGTGGCGGGAGACAACGTGTTCGCCGTCATGCCGATCCCGACGGATGAGTGCAGTGCGCGGGGCCTCCCGGCCAACTGCCACCCGCTGACTCCTTAGGGCCGGACGCCCGGGCGCGCCGGTTTTTCTGCGCCGCCCCAACTTGCTTGACGCCCACCCGACCCCGCGCTATATCGGGCGGCGTGCGGATTCGTGACCGCCGTTACCCCCGGGAACATGAAGGAGACCCTATGCGACGCGTCGTCGGTGTCATCGCCTGCGCGGTCCTGATACTGATCGCGACCTCGGGGCGGCTCGCCGCGCAAGGCGGGTCGGTCCGCGGCCGCGTGGCCGACACGACGGGGGCGCCGCTGGCGCGCGTGAGCGTCAGCATCGAGGCGATCGGGGCGCGCGCCACCACCAACGAGAAGGGGGAGTACGAGATCCGCGGCGTGCCGGCTGGCACGCACGCGGTACGTGCCAGGTTGCTCGGCTACGTGCCGCAGATCGTGCGTGTCACGGTGAGCGAAGCGCAGCCCGCCCGCCAGGACTTCGCGCTGCACACGCAGCCGATCGGGCTCGCGCCGGTGGACGTCGTGGTCGGCTCCCGCGCGCGGCACGCTGCGTCGGACGAGCTGGCCGTCCCGGTGGACGTGTTCACGTCCGAGCAAATACAGCAGCAAGGGACCACGGAGACGAGTCAGGTGCTCCAGGCGCTCGCTCCCTCGGTGAATTTCCCCCATCAGAGCGTCACCGACGCGGGCGACATCGGGCGCCCCTTCACCCTGCGGGGCCTCTCCCCCGACCAAACGCTCGTGTTGTTGAACGGCTGGCGCCGGCATCAGACCGCCCTGGTGAACAACTTCACCTACGGGATGGGCGCCGGCTCGAGCGGCGTGGACTTGAACACGATCCCGCAGAGCGCCATCGACCGGATGGAAGTGTTGCGGGACGGCGCGTCGGCCCAGTACGGCTCCGATGCCATCGCGGGCGTCGTGAACCTGGTGATGAAAGAGGGTCCGTTCACGCCCTACGTCAACGTCGACGCGGGGCGCTACGCCACCGCCAACTACTCCGGCGACGGCACGACGACGGACGTGAACGGCGGCTGGGGCGTGAAACTAGGCCGCGGCTCACTCGCCCTGTTCGGAGAGTTCCTCGACCGCGAGCCGACCAACCGGGCGTGGGCCGATCCGTACGACAACAGCGTGAACGGGGTCGCGGACTCCGTCAACAGCCAGGGGCAGGTGGTGGTGAAGCGGAACCCGGTCCCGCAGCCGAGCAGCCATTGGGGCGACGGGCTCGAGAAGGACATCATGACGTTGGGGAACTTCCGCCTGCCGCTCAACGACCCGCGCACCAGCGAATTCTACGCGTTCGGCGGATACAGCTTCCGCCACGGGACGGGGAACGCCTACCGGCGGTACGGCAACAACTCGCGGAACTGGCCGGAGATCTACCCGTTGGGCTTTCTGCCGCAGTTCTCACCGCACGTGACGGACTACTCGGCTGCGGGTGGCTGGCGCGGAGCGACCGGCGGCTGGTCGCTGGACTTGGGCGCGAGCTTCGGTCACAACCACTTCGATTACGACTTGACCAACACGCTCAACGCGTCGTTGGGACCGTGCCTGACGCTCGACCCCACGCTGTGCTCGGCTCCGGCCCCCGGCCCCGACGGGACGGCCGGCACGGGCGACGAGATCCCCAACCAGACGTCGTTCTACGCCGGACGCTTGCTCCGCGAAGAGCTGATCGCCCAGGCGAACGTCACCAAGGCGGTGACCCTGGGCCTGCGGGCGCCCGTGAGCCTGGCGCTGGGCGCGGCGTGGCGCCGGGAGCGCTACCAGATCGGAGCGGGCGAGCTGGCCTCGTACATCAACGGCCGGGACAGCACCCAGTTCGGCGGCGGCTTGAGCAGCTCCGTCAGCGGCTCACAGGGCTTCCCGGGGTTTACGCCCAATGATGCGTCGGATCACAATCGGACGAACTTCGGGGCGTACCTGGACGCGGAGGCGGAGCTCTCCGCGAAAGTCCTGGCGGACGTGGCGGGACGGTTCGAGCACTACAGCGACTTCGGCTCCCGGATGACGGGCAAGCTGGCGTTGCGTTATCAGCCGTCCAGGCAGCTCACGCTGCGCGGCGCCGCGAGCACGGGGTTCCGCGCCCCGGGCATCAGCCAAGAATACTTCAGCAAGGTGGTCACCAACGTGATCGCCGGTGTTCCGGTGCAGGTCGGCATCTTCCCCGTGAATACGCACGCCGCCCGCGTGCTCGGCGCGAAGCCGCTGCGCGACGAGACCTCGGTGAACCTGAGTGGTGGGTTCGCCTACTCGCCGACGGGCAACGTGACTTTCACGGCGGACTACTTCTACATCAAGATCGATCACCGCATCATGCTCAGCGCGACCTTCCTCCAGGACAGCACTGTCAGGATCCTAGTGGACAGCGGCGTCAGCGGCGTGGGGGCCATCCAGTACTTTACGAATGGCCTGAACACGCGCACCCAGGGCGTCGACGTCACGGCCAACCTGCGCGTTCCCGAGGTCGGGGGCGGCACGCTCGACTGGACGGCGGGGGTCAACTGGACGAAGAACAAGATCACGAGCGTCGATTCCTTGCCTCCGATCTTCAAGGGCACCGGTGAGACCGGCCTAATCGATTCGGTGACCTGGATCGGGATCACGGAGGAGCGCCCCGACTGGCGCGGCACGTTGACGGGCCAGTATTCCGTGAGCCGATTTCATGCGCTGGCGCGGGCGTCGTATTTCGGGAAATTCTCCTCGGCGCAACCGGGTTACTGCGACCGGTGCCGCGACAGTTACGGCGGGAAGACGCTGTTCGACGCGGAACTGGGCTACCGCTTCAACGGTGCGGAGCTCTCGGTCGGCGTCCGGAACATTTTCGACACGTATCCGGACCAGCCGAAGTCTCTTGCCCTGGTCGATCCCTCGGACCCGAGCGCAGGCACGGCCAAGGACTGGAACAACAACTACGGGGTGTTCCCCTGGGCGGCGGCGTCGCCGTTCGGGTACAACGGGCGCTACCTCTACACCCGGGCGTCGATTTCTTTGAGTCGGTAGGACAGCACCGGCGGCAAGGGCGGCAGGGCCTCAGACCCTGCCCCCCTTGCTGTCCCTACATCATCGGCGCGTCGCCTGTGCTTCATCACCACGGCGTAGACATGTCCGCACTACGGCACGAGCAACACCCCGACCATGCCCCCCAGCCCGTCGGGTACCGCGGCCACACCGTTGGGCACGACCCAGTCGTTGCCGTCCACGAGGAGGTTGAAGTGGTACAGGCCGCGCTTGAGCGCGAGCGTTCCCTCCCACAGATCCGCGCCCAACGAGCGTAGCGGCGCCGGCTGCCACTGGTTCCAGTCGCCCGCAATCGCCACCGAGCGCACACTCTCGAAGCGGAACTGCACCACGAGACTGTCGCCGCGGGGGTCGGGAACGAGCGGTGACCACTGCGGACCCTTGGGGGAGGCAATAGGCGCGGCAGGCGTGGTGTGTAGCCGCACGCCGAGCGTCAGGAACGCCGCCCGCGGCAGGCCCTGATACGGATCCTTCAGGTAGCTCCCGCCGCCCACCTCGAGCGCGATACTCGGCGAGACGAAGAATCGGAGAAAGGCGCTCCCCGCTGCGGTTGAAGCGGAGACACGGGAAAGCCGCGCGGCGGCCCAAACGGATGCGATCGCGGGCCCCCGTGTGAGCGTGACCTGTGCGGCCGCATCGGTGAACCACCCCTCGGGGAGCCGCGTCGGCTCTATCGTAAGCTGCCAATCAGCGCGTGCCGCATCCCCGGCCGGCCGCCACCAGGCACGCGCGCGGGTGTGAAACGCCGTGGTCGATGCGTCGTTCGCGATCCAGCCGGCTGAGGGCCCCGCGCCGACGCCGAATCCCCACCGCGGCCGGGACCACAAGAGCTCGCCGATGCCGTGGGCCGCCGCGGTCCAACCGCCATCGGTCCAACTCATGCCCGCGAGGATTCCCTCCACGCCGATCCGCCACCCGTCGCGGATCGGGCGCGACGCGAGCCACAGGTCGCCGCGCCCTTGGCTCGACCACACTCCGCCGGGAAGCGAGGCGAACGAGCCCGAGACGTCGGCGCTGACGGTCGGGGACCCGAAGTGCAGGGTGGGGGAGAACGACCCCGAGCTGAACGTTGTCCCGCCGGTATCGCGCACGGTGCCGACGCCCAAGCCGAACGACGCCCGCGCTTGAGCGCCCACCGGTCGGACGCCAAGGCCGGCGGCACAGAGAAACAGCAAGAGCCGCCTCACGCGTACAAAGCTAGTTCTGCGCGGCGGCTGCGGTGAGCGGGATCTGGGGCAAGAAAAGCGTAGGGGCGCAGACTTGCTGCGCCCCTACGCCGATCGATCAGCTGTTTCCCGCCCGGCTTACGGCCGGTGACTCCCGGACTGGCCCGGGCTCGCCGGCTTATGCGGTGGCTGCGCCGGCACCGCCATGTGCGGCGGGCTACCGGTAGGTGGCGCAGCAGGTGTGGTCACGCCGCCCGCCTCAGGCACCGCCCGTCCGACGGGCGGAGTTGCGATCCAGCCCGGCCGGTGGGACAGTCCGCCTGCTACCTCGCCGCGACGCTGGGTCGCCCGGTGCTGAGCACCCTTGGAATGCGCGGTGACCATCGCCTGCCCCTGCGGAGACGCGTGGTCGTTGGGAATCGTGGGCGTCTGGGCTGCCAACACGCTCGGTAATGCAAGCGCAGCCGCGAGCCCGATAAGTTTACTAATCATGCACCCTCCTACATCCGCCACCCTCCTACATCCGCACGTGAGGGGGGCGGTGCCCCCCATGGCTTCGGATCTTCGCTATGAAGACGGCGGCCAAAGGCTTCGGGTAACCAGCCTACCGGAAGTCGCGGTGGGACCGAACGTTACCTGCGTGCCACAACGCGACTCTTTAGGCCAGGAGCCGGTTGCCGCAGCCTCAGCGGGCGTCTACCATCCTCTGCGTACCTCTGGCAGCTGAGGTGGCTCGGTTGGGTCTGCGGGAACAGGCGACAGACGGGGAAGTCGTCCACGCCGTGCTGGCGGGGGATGTGGAGCAGTATGCGGTGCTGGTACACCGCTACCGCGACCGTTATGCGCGCTTCGCCGCCCGGATGCTCGGCTCGCTCGATGCGGCCGAAGACGCGGTCCAGGACGCGCTGGTTCGGGCGTTCGATCAGTTGGCGCAGTGTCGGGAACCCGACAAGTTTGCGGGGTGGCTGTTTCTGATCCTGCGAAACCGCTGCTTCGCCGAGCGGCGCCGCCAGACGCGCGAAGGGCGAGGGCTCGAGGACGCCGACGAAGCGGTGGCCGGGCCGGACCGACCGGATGGGAATGTGGAGCAGGTGGAGCGGACGCGCGCGCTCGAGCAGGCGCTGGTCAAGCTGACGCCGGAGCAGCGCGAAGTGTTCGTGCTGAAGCACGTGGAAGGGTTGGCGTACGAGGAGATCGCAACCATGACCGGCGCCACGGTGGCGTCGCTCAAAATGCGGATGCATCGCGCGTATGATCGGCTGCGGGAGCTGCTGAAGGAGCACTCATGACCCAGGCGTATCATCAGTTGGTGAAGCGGCTGTTGGACGGGGAGCTGTCGCTCTCGGACCTGCCGCCCGAGCTCCGCGCCGAGGGCGCGGAGGCGCTGCGCCTGCTGGGCGCCGTGGATCGCACGCCCGTGTTGCTCCCGCTGCAACTCGACGCTCGCGTGATGGCCGAGGTGCGGCGGCGCGCCCGCTCTCCGGTGCGGCGCGCGTGGCGTCGGCTGGTCGAGCCCCGGGACGTCGAGCTGCGGCTGCGGGTCCGACCCTGGGTCGTCTGGGGCGGCGCGCTCGCCGCGGCAGCCACCGTCGCGTTGCTCCTCGCCTGGCCGCCGGCATCGCCGGGCCGCATACGGCCGGTTCGTGTCGCGGCGCGCGACAGTGTGTACGTCCGGTTCGTGCTGTACGCTCCAGGGGCCAAACAGGTCGCGGTCGCGGGGACGTTCAACCAATGGGACCAGAACGCCGCACGACTGGTGCGGCTGGGGGCCGACGGGATCTGGACGATCACGCTGGCGCTGCCTCAGGGCCAGCACCAGTACGCCTTCGTGGTGGACGGCCAGCGCTGGGTCCCCGATCCGGCGGCCCCCGGTATCGATGACGGGTTCGGGCGGCGGAACAGTGTGGTCGCGGTGACCGCTCACGGGGCGCGCACTCTGTGAGACGCGCGGCTCTCGCCCTCGCGATCGCCTCGAGCGGGGCGCTGCGCCTCGCCGCGCAGCAGCCGGACGTGGCGGCGCGGCTGAACGGCCGGGTCCCCGCCGAGGTGGTGCCCGCCGTCGCGGGCGTCGCGGCTTCGGCTGCCAGCCGGGGCCTCCCGGTGGAGCCACTCATCCAGAAGGCGATCGAAGGGGGCGCGAAAGGCAGGCCGGCCCAGCAGGTGATCGCGGCGGTGCGCGCGCTTGCCGACCAGCTCGGTGCGGCGAGCGGTGCGCTCCGCTCAGGCGGCTTCGATCACGCGGACGCTGATCTCGTGGAAGGCGGGGCCTATGCGCTCGGCGCCGGGCTCAGCGTGAGGCAGGTGCAGCACCTGGCCCGCGCGAGCCGGCCGCCCTACGAGCCGGCGCTCACCTTGCGGGTGGCGGGCACGCTCGCGGCGCTCGGTGTCCCCCCGAAGAACACCCTCGACCTGGTGGAAGGCCTGATCAATGCGGGTCGCTCGCCCAGCGACCTGCTCGATCTTCCCAGCGAGGTCCAAGCGGGCGTCGCCCGCGGCGCGACCCCGGCGCAGGCGGCCGACGGCTTGGCGCGCGCCGCAGCGCATGCGCCGGGCAGCGGTCCGCCTGGCGGCGTGCCGCCGGGGCAGGCGAAAGGGCACGGGAACCCGCACAAACCCTGAGCGCGCGCCGGGGTTGCTGACGTACGCACGCCGCGCCGGGCCGCCTCGAGCGACCCGGCGCGGTCGTTTTCCCTGCACTCCCCTCGGCACCCGCCCTCGCTAGATTCCCCTTCCCATGGCCATTGCCCACAATCTCGGCTTCCCACCGCTGGGCGCGAATCGCGAGCTGAAGCGCGCCACCGAAGGCTACTGGAGCGGCAAAGTGTCACGCGCGGCGCTGCTCCAGACCGGCGCAGAGCTGCGGGCCGCGCACTGGCGGCTGCAGCGCGACGCCGGCGTCGATCTCATTCCGTCGAACGACTTCTCGTATTACGACCGCGTGCTCGACACGTGTGCCATGGTCGGCGCCGTTCCGGCGCGGTACGGCTGGTCGGGCGGCCCGCTCGACCTCGACAGCTACTTCGCGATGGCGCGGGGTGTGCCGTCGGGGGGGCGCGACGTGACCGCGATGGAGATGACCAAATGGTTCGACACGAACTACCACTACATCGTGCCCGAGTTCGAGCCGGGCCAGACGTTCCGCCTCGCGTCGACCAAGGTGATCGATGAGTTCAACGAGGCGAAGGCGCTCGGCTTCCACACGAAGCCCGCGCTGATCGGGCCGGTGACGTTTCTCCTGCTCGGGAAGACCCGGGGGGAGGGGGCGGCGCGGTTCGATCGCCTCGAGCTGCTCGAAGCGCTGCTGCCGGTGTACGGCGACGCGCTGGCGCGGTTGGCCGCGGCCGGGGCGACCTGGGTCCAGCTCGACGAGCCGTGCCTCGCCCTGGACCGCACCACGGCGGAGCTCGCGGCATATGCCCGGGCCTATCGCTTCCTCGCCGAGCGCGCACCGCAGCTGCAGCTACTCGTCGCGACATATTTCGCGGGGCTCGACGACAACCTTGCGACGGCGCGGGACCTCCCCGTGGCAGGGCTGCACGTCGATCTCGTGCGGGCGAGGGCAGGGCAGCTCGACCAGCTGCTCAAGGCCTGGCCCAAGGGTCGGGTGCTCTCGCTGGGGATGATCGACGGGCGCAACATCTGGCGCGCCGATCTCGGCGCGGCGCTCGGGCTGCTCGAGCGCGCGCGCGAGCGGATCGGCGCCGACGACCTCTGGGTGGCGCCCTCGTGCTCGCTGCTGCACGTCCCGGTCGACCTGGATCTGGAGCGCCGGCTCGACGCGGAGCTCAAAAGCTGGCTCGCGTTCGCCAAGCAGAAGCTGGTCGAGGTGGCCACGCTGGCGCGGGCGGTGCGCGACGGCCGCGCGGCGGTGGCGGCGGAGCTGGAGGCGAACGCTCGGCTGATCGCCGGCCGGCGCTCGTCGCGGCGGATCCACGAGCCGGCCGTCAAGCAGCGCGCGGCCGGCGTGAGCGAGAAGGACATGCGGCGCGCCTCGCCGCACGCCGCGCGTCGCAAGCGACAGCTCCGTCTGCCGGTGTTTCCCACGACGACGATCGGTTCGTTCCCGCAGACGGCCGAAGTGCGGGCGGCGCGAAAGAAGCTCCATGACGGCAAGCTGACGCCGCAGGAGTACGATGCCTTTATCGCCGACCAGATCGCGCGCACGCTCAAGCTGCAGGAGGAGCTGGGGCTTGACGTGCTGGTGCACGGGGAGTTCGAGCGGAACGACATGGTCGAGTACTTCGGCGAGCAACTCCAGGGCTTCGCCTTCACGGAGCACGGCTGGGTGCAGTCGTACGGCACGCGATACGTGAAGCCGCCGCTCATCTACGGCGACGTGTCGCGCCCCAAACCGATGACTGTGCGCTGGAGCACGTACGCGCAGTCCAGAACGTCGAAGCCGGTGAAGGGGATGCTCACCGGCCCGGTGACCATCCTGCAGTGGTCGTTCGTGCGCGATGATCAGCCGCGCGCCGAGACCGCGAAGCAGCTGGCGCTCGCAATCCGCGACGAGGTGAAGGACCTCGAGGCCGCGGGGATCCGCGTGATCCAGATCGACGAACCGGCCCTGCGCGAGGGCCTGCCGCTGCGGCGGGCGGAGTGGCCGGCGTACCTCGACTGGGCGGTGAACGCATTCCGTCTCGCGACGAGCAGCGTGTCGGACGCGACCCAGATCCACACCCACATGTGCTACAGCGAGTTCAACGACGTTATCCGCGTGATCGAGAAGATGGACGCCGACGTCATCTCGATCGAGAACGCGCGCTCGGGCTCGGAGCTGCTCGAGGCATTCAAGGAGTACAAGTACCCGAACGAGATCGGTCCGGGGGTCTACGACATCCACTCGCCGCGCGTGCCGAGCGCGGCGGAGATCGGGGTGGCCCTGAAGCGGATGCAGGGCGTGCTGAATGACCGCCAGATCTGGGTGAACCCGGATTGCGGGCTGAAGACGCGCGGCTGGGAGGAGACGCTCCAGGCGCTACGCAACATGGTGCAGGCGGCGCGGCAGCTGCGGCCGGTCCGGACGGCGGTGGCCGACTGACCCCGGGCTTGCGCCCGGGGTCAGTTCCCCGGGACTGCAACCGGGGTTAGGTTCCCAGACATGGATGTCGCTGAGATCCGCATCACGGCCGAGCCGATCGACAACGCCCGCTGCAAGTTCCTCGTAAGCCTGCCGGTGCACTCGGGCGGCGTGCGGCGGTTTTCGTCGTCCGAGGCGGCGCAGGGCTCGCCGCTCGCCGAGGCGCTCTTCGCGATCCCGGGTGCCGAGGTGACCGAGGTCATCGTCTCGGGCAACCTCGTCACGGTGGTCAAGCGGAGCGCAGCGCCGTGGCAGGCGATCGGCAAGTCGGTCGGCGCGGCGATCCGGTCCGTGCTCGCGAGCGGCCACGCGGCTGTCGCGCCGAAGCCCGCGGCGGCGGCCGCGCCGAGCGGCGTCGACGACGATGCGCTCTACGACCGCGTGGCCGAGCTGTTCGACGCTCAGGTCAACCCGATGGTCGCCCGGCACGGGGGACGGGTGGAGCTGATCGATGTGCAGGACGCGGTCGTCATGCTCCGGATGGCCGGCGGCTGCCAGGGGTGCGGGATGGCCGACGTGACGCTGCGCCAGGGCATCGAGGCGATGCTCCAGGAAGCCGTCCCGGAAGTCAAAGGGATCGTCGACATCACTGATCATACGGCGGGCACCAACCCCTACTTCGCCGCCGCTAAAAAGTAAGGGCACGGCAATGCCGTGCCCCCCCAAGCCGCGGCTGCTGCTGCTGCTTCCCACCGCCACCTACCGCGCTACGGCGTTCGTGGAGGCGGCGCGCCGGTTGGATGTCGAGCTCACCGTCGCATCCGAGCTGCCCAGCACCTTCGAACAGGCCCAACCCGACAGGCTCCTGACGCTCGACTTCTCCGACCCGGAGCGAGCGGCGCAGCAGGCGTACCAGTTCGCGCGGACGCACCCGATCGCCGGCGTGACCGGCGTGGACGACACCGCCGCGGTCGTCGCCGCGGCGATTGCCGAGCGCCTGGGGCTCAAGGGCAACTCGGTATCGGCCGCCCTCGCGGCGCGCGACAAGCACATCCAGCGGAGCGAGCTCGCCCGGCGCGGCGTGCCCGTGCCGCGGTTCGAGCGGCACGGGCTCGATGAGGACGTGCCGGAGCTGGCCGCGCGCACGCGCTACCCGTGCGTGCTCAAGCCGCTGCGGCTCTCGGCCTCGCGCGGCGTGATTCGCGCCGACGACCCGTCGGGGTTCGTGGCGGCATTCGCGCGCCTCCAACAGATCCTCGAGCAGCCCGAGGTGGCGGCGTGCGGCGCCTGGACGCGGTACGTCCTGGTCGAAGATTTCGTCCCGGGGCCCGAGGTGGCGCTCGAGGGTCTCGTGATCGAAGGCCGGATCCATGTGCTCGGGCTGTTCGACAAGCCCGACCCACTCGACGGCCCCTTCTTCGAGGAGACCATTTACCTCACACCATCGCGCTTCTCGGAGCCGGCCCGGCAGGACATCGTCGGGTGCGGGCAGGCGGCCGTAGCCGCGCTGGGCTTGTGGGAGGGGCCGATCCACGCCGAGCTGCGCTACAACGCGACGGGGCCGTGGCTGATCGAGCTCGCGGCGCGGCCGATCGGGGGACGATGCAGTGCAGTACTCCGGTTTACGGCCGGGGAAGGGGGAAGGGGAAACGCGCTGGCGTCGCTCGAAGAGCTGATCATTCGTCACGCGCTGGGGATGCCGCTTCCCGCGCTCGAGCGGGAGGAGCGGGCCGCGGGCGTGATGATGATCCCGGTGCCGGGAGCGGGGGTGCTGCGGGACGTGCGGGGGATCGCCGAGGCGCGTGCCGTGCCGCTCGTCGAGGACGTGGTGATCACGGCGCACCTGGGCCAGGCGCTCGTGCCCTGGCCGGAAGGGTCGCGCTACCCGGGGTTCATCTTTGCGCGGGGGGAGACACCAGAAGCGGTCGAGGCGGCGCTGCGCGCCGCGCACCGCCGCCTCGCCTTCGTCATCGGATAGGGCGCAGCGTGCTGCGCCCCTACATCACACCGCCGTCGCCACGCACTCCAACCAGTTGCGCGGCACGTTGTGGAACCCTGTCTCGTCCATGGCGCGGCGCAGTCCTTCCTGAAGCGCTGTGGCGCCCTCCTCGAGCGGCACGCCCGGCAGCGCGCCCTCGATGAAGAGGGAGAAGCGCCCGATGTCTTCGATGCTCTCGGGCGTCATCTCGATGCGCACGAGCTCGACGCTCGGCCGCGAGAAGCCGGCGTGGACGCACAGCTCGGCGTACTCGTCCGCCGTGAGAAACTGGCGTGCGACGGCCGTGGCAGTGTGCTGCACGTCCAGCCCGCGCTCCCGGAGCACCTGCACCGCCCGCACGACCCAGCGCCGCCAGAAGCCCGACGTCCCCTCGACATAGGCGCCGTTGAAGAACGTCGTGTTGAATGCGAACACGCCACCTTGCTTCAGAACTTTGCGAATCTCCCCGATGACCTGGGCCTTGTCCGGCACGAGGTGGATCGCGTTGAGGAAAACCACGGCGTCGGCTGACGAGACGAGGCGCGAGACCCACTCGGCACTGCCCTGGACGAAGTCGACGACTTTGGAATGAATCGCGGCCCGCGCCTTGGTGAGCGCCGACGGGGACGGATCGATCCCAATCACCTTCGCGTTGCGAGCGTCACCCAGGCGTTCCAGGATCAGCTTCGTGACCGCCCCCGGCCCGCACCCCAAGTCGACGATCTTGCGGCGCCCGGGGCAGATCACTCGCTCCACGATCCAGCGGTTGACCTCGGTGAAGAACGGATGCCGCGTGAACGCTTCAAACGAGAAGCGTTCGGACTCATCCACCGTGCGACCAGCCATGCGACCTCCCGTCCTACAGCTTGTGGACCCCGAGCGCGCTCAAGTGTACGTCGAGGTTGTGATTCACGCGATACCCCACGATTCCCCGCGTGTCGAGTCCCCCCCCAGGGGCGGAGTAGACGTCCTTCCCATTCACCTGGAAGGTGACTTTGCCGCCGCGGACCAAAATGCTCAGCTCGTTCGTCGCCTGGCCGGCCGAGTCCGCCTTCACGACCGCGTCGTTGTCAGTCCAGTCGGGGGTGACCACGGCGGTCGAGTCGCCCGCGACGCGCCGCTTCACCAGGAACTTCCCGTCACCGCGGACTAGGAAGTAGGTGTAGCGATTCTGGGCGTCGGCCAGATGGCTGCCGCCGATGAACAAACCGTACGCCTCCGGGTGGCGCGGGTTCTTGGTCTGCGTGAACGTGGCGACTACGTGGTAGTTGCCCGTGGCCTTATCTCGGTCCCGCCACAGGATGACGGCCGGACCGAGCGTCACGTGCATGCCGTTCCCCATCGTCGTGATCTTCGCGTCGGCGAGCGGCCGGTTCTTGTCGGTCCTGGCGTGCCAACCGGTGGGGAGTGTGCCGCCTCCCGCGATCTTCATGTCGGGATCGCGGTCTTGGGCGGACGCCCTTCCCGCGGGACCCAACCACAGCAGCATGCAGACGGCCGCAGCCGACAACGGGGTAGCACGCATCGGCAACCATGCCTCGCGCAACGGGAATAGGGCTAGACGGCCCCCGTAATGGTGCTAGTATGCAAATCTAACGAAAATCTAAGTGACCCAGCCAAAACGTCTTAGTCAAGAGGCCGAGCGAACGCTGATTCGGCGCCTGAAGGCGCGGGACGAGCGGGCGCTGGAGGAGCTGTACGACCTCCTGGCGCCGTGGGTGCTGGGCCTCGCCTTCCGCATCCTGCAGGACGAAGACGAGGCCGAGGAGGTCGTGGCGGACGCGTTCGCGCAAGTGTGGCGTCGTGTCGACAGGCACGATGCGCAGCGCGGCCCCCTGGTGCCGTGGATTCTCGCGATCGCGCGGAACCGGGCGCTGGATGCGCTGCGACGACGGCGACGGTGGTGGCGCAAGGCCGAACGGTGGGAGCAGGCGCCGTCCGCTGAGCAGGGTGCCGACGCCGGACCCGCGCCCCACGAGGCGTCGGTGCCGGGCTGGCCCCTGCACCGCGAGGTGCACGCGGCGCTTGCGGCGCTACCTGAGGAGCAGCGCCGCGTCGTGCTGCTCGCCTACTTCGAAGGGCTGACGCACAGTGAGATTGCCCGGCGGCTGGACCAGCCGCTCGGCACGGTGAAGACGCGGCTGCGGATCGCCCACCAGAAGCTGAGCGCGGCACTCGACCACTTGAAGGATTGGGCGCGATGACGGACTGGCTGGGCATGGCGGCGCATCCGAGAAGCCCGCACCCCGAGCTGAAGGCGCGGGTGCTCGGGCGCGCCCTGCAGCGGCCGCGGCGGATCTGGCCGCTCGCGGCGGCGGCGGCGTTCCTGCTGGCCGTCGGCGGGGGCGGCGGCTACTGGGCCTCCCGCACGATCCACGGGCTGCGCGCGGAGCGCGACACGCTCTCGGCCCGCCTCGCGGCACTCGAGGACACCGTGCACAGCTTCATTCACGGGACGGCGACGCGGCTCGTGCAGGTGCCGGTGTCGACCGGAGGCCGGCTCGGGGCCGTCACCATCTTCGCCGACGGCGCGCGCCATCGCTGGCTGGTCCGCTGCGACGGCCTCGCCCCGAACGAGCCCGACCAGGCGTATCAGCTGTGGTTCATCACCGACAAAGGGATGAAGACCGCGGCGATCATGCCCATGGATCAGGAGCGCCCCATGGTCATGGCGCTCGAGCTGCCCGGGGGTGACGCGCGGGTGATGGGTGCGGCGATGAGCATCGAGTCCCGGGCGGGCTCGGCCGAGCCCCGCGGCCCGATGGTCTTCCACCTGCTGCTCTAGACTTTCTTCTCCGCGAGATCGTGCACCGTCTCGAGCTCGACGATCTTGAGGCGCCGCTTCCCCAGCGGCAGCGTGATCGCCACCGCCTCGCCCACCTTGCCGCCGAGCAGCGCCTTGCCGAGGGGTGAGGCCATGGAGACGGGCATCTCTGCCGCGTCGTCGTCGCCCTCGATGAACTCGCCGAGCGTGAGGGCGTAGGTCTCCCGCTTCTTCGTGTCGAGATCCTGCACCGTGACCCGCGAGCCAAAGCCCACGCGATCGCGCGGGATGTCGTCCTCCTTCACACTCGAGAGCTTGGAGAGCCGGAGCCGGAGGTGCGACGCCCGCGCCTGAGCGAACTGCTGCCGCTCGAGCGCCGCCTTGTATTCGGAGTTCTCGCGCAGGTCCCCGTGGGCGCGCGCCTTCTCGATCTCCTTCGGGAGGACGAAGTTGATCTCGTGATTGAGGCGCTCGACCTCGGCCTGCAGCTTGTGCTTGAGCTCGTCGATCATACGAGCACAAATCTAGACGGGTAGACGGGTAGACGGTTAGACGGGTGGCCTCGCGACACCGATGGCGTTGCTCTTTCCACCCGTCTAGCCGTCTACCCGTCTCGCCGTCTAGTATTCTCCCGTGCCCCTGAATTTTCGCACCTATCACGACCTGACTGAACCGGACCGTTCCGGGCTGGCCGAGCAGATCGGCGCGCAGCGGCGCCGGGTCGCCGAGCGTCTGGCGGTTGTGGCCCGGGTCGTGGCGGTCATGAGCGGCAAGGGGGGGGTGGGTAAGAGCTTCGTAACGGCCCACCTCGCCCGGGCCCTGGCCCGGATGGGGGGCGCGGTGGGCGTGCTCGACGCGGACCTGAACGGCCCGACCGTCCCCCAATTGCTCCGCGTCCCCGTTGCCAGTTGCACGTTGCACGACGGCGTCGTCGAGCCTGCCGTGAGCCCGGAGGGGGTCCGCTGCTTCTCGATGGGCCTGCTCATCGAGGACGGCCGCCCGCTGGCGTTCCGCGGCCCGGCCGCGGAGAGCTTCGTGTGGCGAGGAGCGCTCGAGGCCACGGCGTTGCGCGAGCTCCTCGCGGACGTGGCGTGGGGCCCGTTGGACGTCCTGCTCGTCGATCTACCGCCCGGGATGCAGCGATTCACCGAGCTCGCGGAGCTCTTGCCCGAGCCTCCACCCGTTGTCGCCATCACCATTCCGACCCCGGAGTCCGAGGATGCCGTGCGCCGTGCCTTGCACGCCGCGCGCGACCGTGGCGCACCCTGCCTCGGCGTCATCGAGAACATGGCCGGCGGGCCGTTCGTGGGCGACGCGGGCGACACGCTGGCGCGGGAGTTCGCAATCCCGCTGCTCGCCCGGCTCCCATTTCATCCCAGCGCTCACGAATGGGACAGGATCGCACACAGGGTCGGGGGGTCGGCGTGAGACATTCCGCATTCCGCACTCCGCATTCCGCACTATGAAGTTCCTCTGCGTCGAGTGCGACCGCCAAATGGCGTTCGAGGAGCGGCAGCTCCCGGGCGACGGCACCCTCGCCGCGGCGTTCCGCTGCCCGCAGTGCGGACGGGTGGTCGCGATGCTGACGAACCCGATGGAAACCCAGCTCGTCGCGTCGCTCGGCGTGAAGATCGGGGGAGCGACGGTTTCGCCCCAGCCACTGGAAACGATCCGCGCGGCGGTCGCGACGGGGAAGGACGACGCCTTCGTTGAGGACGGGAAACGGGAAACGGGAGACGCGCCTGCGTGGTCGGCCGAGGCCCAGGAGCGCCTGGCCCGGGTTCCGGGGTTCGTGCGAGGAATGGTCAAGCGGATCTACGCAGACTACGCGCGGGATCACGGCGTGGCCGAGATCACACCGGCCGTCATGGACACGGCGCGGAGCGAGCTGGGACTTGAGGGGATGTGAGCGGCCAGCGGGAGCGGATCGTCCATGGCCTGCGGGTCGTCATCGATCGCGACCAGTGTGTGGGGTTCGGGGACTGCGTGAGGGAGGCACCCGAAGGTTTCGAACTGGACGACGCGACCGTGGCGGTGTTCGCGAACCCGGAGGCAGTGGAGCGTGAGCGGTTGCTGCGCGCGTGCGACGCGTGCCCGGTGGATGCGATCACCGTGTACGACGAAACGGGCAAACAAATCGTCCCTCGCCCGGCTTGACAGCCCCCGGAGCGGGTCGCATACTCGCCGCACGCTGCACTGACACTTGAGTTTCCTGGCGGGCGCCGCCCGTCGTGACGTCGGACATACACTCACGCCTCGACGCAGATCGATACCGACCCGTCGGTTCGCACCGGGTCCGGCGCGAGGGGAGTGTATGCCCGGCCCGTGCCCCCAAGGGAGGTGCCGGTGTACCGCGAGATCTTCGTCCCCGTCGACAACTCCCGGCATTCGGACTGGGCTGTTGACCGGGCGATCGAGCTGTGCCGGAGGGCCGGCGGTCGCATCACCGGCAATCACGTCTACGCCGCGCGCCTGCACGACGTCCGCTTCCGGCAACTCGAAACCGGGCTCCCCGCTCAGTTTCAGACCCCCGAGGAGATCAAGAAGCAGCGCAAAATCCACGACAAGCTGATCGAAAAAGGCTTGCAGCTGATAGCTGACAGCTTTTTGGACCAGCTCGGCAAGCGGTGTGACGCGGCGGGCGTCGGCTTGACTCGCCAGCTCCTGGAAGGCATCAACTACGAGGAAATCGTGAACGAGGTGAACCGCGGCGCCGGCCGGCTGCCGGGGCTCATCGGCTTCGACCCCAACCGCGCCGCGGGCTACGACGGTGGGGAGCGGGTGCGCAGCGATGTAAAAGTCGCGGCGAACGGCCGGCTCGTCGCGGAGGAGGAGGATGCCGCCGCCCGGCTCGTCGGCTCGTCGGGACGCCGCTACGACCTCCTCGCCATCGGCGCACACGGCCTCGGCCGCCAGCCCTACTCGCAGCTGGGCGGAGTGGTCGCCCGCGTGCTGCGCGGCGTCGAGAAGGACGTGCTCATCGTGCGCGACGACCGGCCCTTCGACGGCGGCCGCTTCCTGGTGTGCGTCGACGGCTCGTCGTACGGGTACCGAGCGATGCGCGTCGCGCTCGAGCTGGCGCACGCGTTCGGCGGGTCGCTGTACGTGTGCAGCGCGTTCGACGTGGAGTACCACCACGTCGTGTTCCACAACATCAAGGATGTGCTCTCCTACCAGGCCTCGAAGGTCTTCAAGTTCGAGGAGCAGGAGGAGCTGCACAACAACATCATCGACAAAGGACTCCTGAAGCTGTGTCAGGCGAACCTGAAGCGCGCCGAGGTGATGGCGCGGGAGTTTGCCGACGTTTCGATCACGACCCAGATCCTCATCGGCAAGCCGTTTCAGGTGATCATGCAGTGGGCCGAGGAGATCAAGCCGTCGCTGCTGGTGCTCGCCCGCCATGGTGCACACCGAATCGAAGGCACCCAGATCGGCAGCCAGGCGGAAAACCTGTTGCGGCTTGCGCCCTGCGACGTGCTGCTGGCGGGGACGGTGGGAATCCGCCCCGAGGACATCCCCTGGATCGAGGAAGACGGTGTGGCCGGGCTCCCCTGGGCGCCCGAGGCCGAGGTGCGGATCCTCCGCGTCCCACCGTTCGCGCAGGGGATCGCGCGCCGGGCCGTCGAAGAGTACGTGCTCGAGCAGACGCACGGCGAGCCGGCGACGGTCACGAACAAGTGGCTCGACGAGGCGATCCGGAAGCTCCTCCCCACGCATATGCAGCTCATCATGGGCATCGGCACGGCGGAGGAGCTCGCGCTCGCCGAGGTGAAGGCGCAGGAGCAGCTGAAGGCGACGAAGGTCCTAGGGCACGACGCCGACCCCCAGCCCCTGACCCCTGACGTCGAGGTCCGGTGTCCGGTGACCGGAGCAG
>MNEL01000052.1 GCA_001917665.1 Gemmatimonadetes bacterium 13_1_40CM_69_22
GAGCTTCGGCGACGGGAGCACCGGCACCGGCGTGCGGCCAGCTCACACATACTCGAACAACGGCACCTATACCGTGACGCTCACCGTCACCGACGCGCGTGGGGCCGCCAGCGCCCCCGCCACGACCACGGCGAGCATCGCAGTGGCGTCGACGACCGTCACGCTTGTCGGGGCCGGGACCGTCGCGAGCTGCACCTCCACCGGCGATTCGGCCACGGCGGCCATCCTCGACACGGTCCCCGGCACTGTCTTCACGGTCGGCGACAACGTTTACCCGAGCGGGTCGCTCGCGAACTTCCAGAACTGCTACAACCCGACCTGGGGCCGGCACAAAGCCCGCACCTCCCCCGCGCTGGGCAACCACGAGTACGACACGAGCCCCACTGCCGTCGACTACTTCACCTACTTCGGGGCCGCGGCGGGCGATCCCACCAAGGGGTACTACAGCTACGATATCGGCGCCTGGCACATCGTGGCGCTCAACAGCCTCGTCTCCATGAGCGCCGGATCGCCGCAGGAGACGTGGCTCCGGGCCGACCTGGCCGCGCATCCAGCCCGCTGCACACTGGCCTACTGGCATTACCCGCGCTTCAGCTCCGGCACCACGCACGGCAGCATGGTCGGGTCCCAGCCGCTGTGGCAGGCGCTGTACGACGCCGGTGGGGAAATCGTGCTCTCGGGGCATGAGCACAACTACGAGCGGTTCGCCCCGCAAACCCCAACCGGTGCGGCCGACCCGGTGAACGGGATTCGGGAGTTCGTCGTGGGCACGGGAGGGGGGGCCGGCGCTTACCCGTTCGGCACGCCGATCGCCAACAGCGAGGTGCGCATCACCGGCGTGAACGGCGTGCTCAGGCTCACCCTGGCCGATGGGTCGTATTCGTGGAAGTTCATCCCGGTCGCAGGGCAGACGGCTACCGACTCGGGGAGCGGCACGTGCCACTGACTGCGGCACGCCGTCATTCTGTCGCACCGCTGCGACACGGCCGGGCTGGTGTCGTTGGGGCGACGGTTGTAACGGATTGTCATTGCAGTGGTTAGATAAGTGCGCCCCCGCGCACGGCTCCTGCTAACAGCTGGCAGGATGTGCTGGATCGACGTCTTCGCAGCTCTGGGGGGGACATCAGAGGCGCGCTGCCGTGCGCGCCCGGTGTCGCGTCCGTCTCGATGAAGCGCTCCGCGCACCGGGGCCTCCGGGTGCACCGGTGAGCGGCCCCACCCCCATTGCGTCGCGCGCCGGCGCCGGCCCCAATCCCACCCCTCCGGAGCGCTCCCCGGCGGGGGGGGACGCAGCGCGCTCGCTGGTCGAGCGGCTCGGCGAAGCGCTGCGCGACGAGCGGGTCGCTTGTCTCCAGTGGAAGGGCAACTGGAAGCGGAACCGCTGGATGAGCGGCGAGGGCGACATCGACTTGCTGGTAGACCGCCCCGCCGAGGCGCGGTTCCGGTCCGTCGTCACCACCCTCGGGTTCCAGCGCGCCGATCCGCCGCCCGCGAGCGCCATCGCCGGGATCGAGAGCTACTTCGGGCTCGACCCTGTCACCGGCCGGCTGATCCACGTGCACGCGCATTACCGCCTCGTCATCGGGGGCATCTGGCGCACGGTATACCGCCTTCCCATTGAGACGCCGCTCCTCGCTTCGGCGGTCCAGGGCACCGTGTTCCGCGTCCCCGCAGCCGAGTTCGAGCTCATCACCTTCGCGGCGCGCATGGTGCAGCGCTACAGCACGATCGACACGCTGCGCCGCCGCCAGCCGGGGTGGCTGAAGGGGATCCAGGGCGAGCTCGACGCGCTGCTGGCGAAGACCGACCGCGCCAGACTCGAGCAACTCCTGGCCACGCACCTCCCCTGCCTGGACGTGCCGTTCATCGACGCGTGCATCGCATCCCTGCGCCCCGGCTACCGCCGCTGGGCGCGCATCGCGCTGCGGCACGAGCTGCACCGCCGGTTACGGCCGCACGCCAGGCGGCCGCCGCTCACCGTCACCGTGACGCGCGTGCTGCGCTGGTTCGTCACGCTGGGCGGCCGGCTCGACCTGTGGACCGAGGGACGGAAGCATCTGGCCCACGGCGGGACGGTCGTCGCACTGGTGGGCGGAGACGGCGCGGGCAAATCCACCTGCGTGCGCGAGCTGCGCCAGTGGCTGTCCGACGAATTCGCCATCATGACCGCGCACCTCGGCCGCCCCCCGCGCTCGCTCCTCACGCTGGCCGTCGGCGCCGTGTTCAAGGTCGCGGGAGCGATGGGCGTGTGTGCGGTGACCGACGCAGAGCGGTTGCGGGCGCGGGGCTACCTCGCGGCGCTCCGCGACGTCTGCACCGCCCGCGACCGGCATCGGCTTTACGTGAAGGCGCGCCAGTTCGCCCTCAGGGGAGGCGTCGCGCTGTGCGAGCGATATCCGATCCCGCAAAACCGGGAGCTCTCCGGCCCGCAGCTCGACGCGTTCGCCGACCAGCTCGAGCGGACGCGATGGGGACGGAGACTCATCGCGATCGAGGCGGCTTACTATAAAAAGATCCTGCTTCCCGACCTGCTCATCGTGCTGTTGGTCGATCCGGAGGTCGCCGTGCGGCGCAAGACCGACGAGCCCGCCGACTACGTGCGGCAGCGCGGCGAGCTCGTGTGGAGCGTAGATTGGAGCGCTACCGGCGCCCGCATCGTCGACGCTGGGCAGCCGTTGGCGGACGTGGTGGCCGACCTCAAGGCCATCCTGTGGCAGGAGCTGTAGGGTCCCGATGGGAGAGAGGAAGAACGCGGCGCGGCCCCTCGTAGTGGAGCTCGTCGGCCCGGCGGGCTCGGGAAAGAGCGCGCTCGCCCAGCGGCTGAGCGCGCAGCCGGGCGCCGTCCGCGCCAGCGTCTGGAACCTGCCGCGGCCGTTGATCTTCGAGGGCGCGCTGCGGTCCCTGCCCGCGCTGGTAGGCCTGTGCTGGGGCACCCGCTCCGTCTCCTGGCCGATCCTGGCGCAGGTCATGCGGCTCGGGGCTCTGCGCCTCCTGCTGCGGCGCCGGTTGCGCCATGCGCGGCTCGTGGTGCTCGACGAAGGCCCCGTATTCGCGCTGAGCTGGGTGTGCGTATTCGGCCCCGCCGCCCTCGGCAACGGCCGCACCGCGCGCTGGTGGCGGCGTAGGGCGGCCGAGTGGGCCCCGCTGCTCGACCGCGTGGTGCTGCTCGACACCCCCGACCCGATTCTGACGCGACGGCTGCGCGGGCGCAGTAAGCGGGACGACGAGCTCAGCGACTTCACCGACCGGGAGATCGTCGACCTGGCGGCCGCGTATCGCGGCGCGTTCGAACATGTGCTGCGTCACCTTGCTCCGGGTGACCGCGTCGTCACCCTCCCGACGGACGACGCTTCGCTCGACCGGCTCGTTGGGGCCGTCGGCGCTGTGCTGGACGAGACTCACCGTGGCGACTGACGCCGTCTCCTCGTCGCAGGCGACACCGCCGCGTTCCGCTCCGTTCGAGCGGACGCCCGCCGCCAGTCTCACCCAGCGGGCCTCGCTCAACGTCGCCGCGTCGCTGCTCGACTACGCGGCGAAAGTCGCCGTCGGCTTCCTGGTGGTGCCGGTGCTCGTGTCGGGCCTGGGGCGCTCCCTGTACGGTGTCTGGGAGATGCTCGGGCGGCTCGTGGGGTACATGAGCGCGGGGGACGGACGCCCGACCCAGGCCCTGCGCCTCGTCGTCGCTAACCTCCAGGCGAGCCCCGACGACCGCGCCAAGCGACGCTACGTCGGCGCCTCGCTCCTCGTCTGGCTGCTGTTCCTGCCGCTCACGGTGCTGCTGGGCGGCGCCCTGATCTGGTTCGCCCCGGCGATCACCAAGGTCGCTCCCACGTTGCACCCGGCGATCCGGGCGACCTGCGCGCTGCTGGTGGTCGCCTTGCTGTTCGCCAACCTCGCCTCGCTCCCCGAGTCCGTGCTGCGCGGCATGAACCTGGGATACAAGCGGATGGGCCTCCAGGCGTTGCTCGAGGTGGTGGGGGGCGCGCTGACGGCGGGCGCCGTCTACGTGGGCCTGGGGATCGCCGGCGCGGCCGGCTCGCAGATCGTGTTCTACGCGCTGCTGGGCCTCTGCTTCTGGTTCGTGTCGAAGAAATACGTCCGCTGGTTCGGCGTGGAGCGGCCGACCCGCGCCGAGGTCCGCGAGTTGCTCGGGTTGAGCGTGTGGTATTCCGCCGGTGAGGCGATCACGAAGCTGCTGCTCGCCAGCGACGCCGTGATACTGGGCATCGTGGTGTCACCGGCCGCCGTCACGTCGTACGTGCTCACCGGGTACGCGACCCGCCTGGCGGTGAACGTGCACGTGCTCGCCGCCGGGGGCGCGATCCCCGGCATTGGGGGCGTGATCGGGGAGCAGCAGTACGACAAGGCCACGCGGCTGCGCCGCGAGCTGCTGGCGCTCACCTGGCTGTTCGTGACCGTCGTCGGCGCGACCGTCCTGCTCTGGAACCACTCGTTGCTGGGGCTGTGGGTAGGCGCGGAGAACTATGCCGGTACACCGATCAACCTGCTGATCGTACTCATCATGGCGCAGACGGCGTTCATTCGGAGCGACGCCTTCGTCATCGATGCCGCCCTGCGGCCCCGCCTCCGCGTGGCCGTCACGGCGGCCGCGGCCGCGCTCACGATCGGGCTCTCCACGCTGCTGACCATGCGCTTCGGGATGGTTGGGGTCTGCACCGGGGTGCTCGCCGGGCGCCTCACCCAGAGCATCGCGTATCCGCGGCTGGTTCGGACCTGCCTCGGCCCACCGTCCGCCGGGACGCGCGGCTGGATGGTGCGGCCGCTGCTGGTGATGAGCCTGCTGTTCGCCGCCGCGGCGTTTCTCGGGGACCGGGTGGTGGTGACGCACTGGATCGTGTGGGCCGGTGGGGTGGTGGCGACGCTCGTCGTCGTGCTCCCCGTCGCGCTCGCGACGGGGCTCCCTCCCGATCTGCGGGCCGTGGTCCTCACGCGCTTGCGCGAAGCGCGGCGCCGGTTCCCATGACGCTCGGGTGGAGGATGCCAGGCCCGGCGCTGGGCGCCGCTGCGCCGGTCCGACCGGGAGTTGCGACCGCGCTCGTCACGCCCGCCCTCAATCCCATTGTGCGCTGGGCGTTCGCCCTGCTCGTGTTCTCGATCCCGTTCGAGTTTCCCGAGCGCTCGTTCCCGGTCGAGATTCCGACCATCACGGCGGCGATCTTCCTGCTCGCGACGCCGCTCCAGCTGCGGGCTTGCTACGCGCGACGGCCCGCGGCCCTCGTCTGGTTCGTCGTGTACTTGTACGCGTTTGCGGTGTCCGCTGCGTGGAACGCGCGCCACGCCGCCGCCACCGACGTGAACAACGCCAGCTACGGGACCGAGGTCACCAAGCTGTTCGCCCTGCTGCTGCAGGTCGTGCTGGTGTTCTGGGCTGCGTACAATCTGCTGCAGTCCCCCCGCGTCGCTCGATTCACCCTGGTGGTGCTGGCGCTCGCCTGCACCGTCCGTGCCCTCCTGCCGGTGCTGGGGATCGCACGGACCTCACATGCGATCTGGGGTGGCGGTGAGCGCGTCACCGCCCTGGGACAGAACGCCAACAACAGCGCCATGATCCTCGCCGCGGGGTTCGTGGCGCTCCTCGGGCTCCAGTACGGTGCGGAGCGACCCCTGGTGCGCCCGCGCTGGTTGGTCGCGCCGATCATCGCCCTGCTCGGCCTCTCCGTCGTGGACACGGGCTCGCGCGGCGGGATCGTGGCGCTGGGCGCCGGGCTCCTCCCCCTGATGTTCAGCGGCGCGCGCACCCTGTGGCTGGGCGTGCGCAACGCCGTCATCGCGGCGCTCGCGATCGGATTGGTCGTCTTCACAGCATATCAATCGGACTCGGTACGGCGCCGCTTCACCGAAGCGGTCGAAGGCGGAGCACTCGCCGGGCGGGAGCGGATCTATCCGAGCCTGCTCCAGATGTCCCGCGAGCGTCCGCTCATCGGCTGGGGACCCGTCAACAACAAGTACGAGCTGGGCCTCCGTCTCAACGAACGGATCTTCCGCCGGCGGGACGCGCACAACCTCGTGCTCGAGGTGCTGAGCTCGACCGGCCTCGCCGGCACGATCCCCTTCCTCGCCGGTCTCGGCCTCTGCTGCGTCGGGGCGTGGCGGGCGCGGCGCGGCCGCCACGGGATGCTGCCGTTCGCGCTGCTGTTGGTCGTGCTGGCCGCCAACATGAGCGGCAACTGGATCGCGTCTAAGCTATTGTGGTTGGTGCTGGCCTATGGGCTCGCGAGCATGAGCTACCGAGGCGGGGAGGCAAGCGGGATACCTCCACCGGCTGCCGCGCCCACCGGTCGCCCGACCCGCGGGCGCACCGCCGAGCGGGCCGTACGAGAGGGGTGGCGCAGCCACTAGCGCCGAACTTGTTACACCGCTGCCACAGCCAGCCCGGGAGCGCCACGAGCTGCGCGTATATAACATCAAACGCCACCGCGAGTTGGCCAGCGGGGGATGCCGTACGCGTTTTGCATAACCTCGGAACAGCACAATGACCGAACCGAGATATCTCCGATGTGTGGCCTAGCGGGACGGTTTCACCCTGAGCGGCTGCCTCCCGACCCGGCCTGGTCCGCCCGGGCCGCCGCTCTGCTCGCGCATCGGGGCCCCGACGGCGATGGGTACTGGACGGACCAGCACTGCGAGCTCGTCCACCGCCGCCTGGCGTTGATCGACCTCTCGCCTTCGGGCCACCAGCCGATGGCGAACGAGGACGCCAGCGTCTACGTCGTCTTCAACGGCGAGATCTACAACTACCGGGACCTCACGACCCAGCTGAAGCACCGCGGCCACCGCTTCCGTGGCACCTCCGACACCGAGGTGCTGGTCCACTTGTACGAGGAATACGGCGAGCAGATGGTCTCCCGCCTGCGCGGGATCTTCGCGTTCGCGATCTACGACCGTCGGCAGCGACGCATGTTCCTCGCCCGAGACCGCTTCGGGGTGAAGCCGCTGTTCTTCGCGCGGCACGACGGCCAGTGGGCCTTCGCGAGCGAGATGAAGGCGCTCGTCGCGCTGGCGGGATTCCGGCCCGCGATCGACCGCCAGGCCTGCTACGACTTTCTGGGCCTCGGCTACATCCCGGAGCCGGCGACCGGCTTCGCGAACATCGAGGCTCTCCCCAAGGCGAGTTGTCTCACCATCAGTACGCAGGGGCATCACCTGCGCGAGTACGAGCGGATCGAGGCGCGCCCCGATCCCGTCCGCACCCTGGGGGAGGCCGTCGAGTCGGCCTCGCGCTCGCTACTCGACGCCGTGGCAGCCCAATCGGTGGCGGACGTCCCGGTAGCGGCGCTCCTGTCCGGCGGAATCGACTCGTCGCTCGTGGTCGCCGCGCACCGCCGCATCACGGGCCAGCGGACGACGACGTTCAATGTCCACTTCCCCGATCGGGCCCACGATGAAACCGTGCCCGCGCTGGCGGTGTCGGGGCACTACGGGACACAGCATCACACGATCGAGCTGGGCGACCAGGCCCTCACTCCGGAATCGGTCCTGGACCTGCTGCGGCATTTCGACCAGCCGTTCGCGGACACGAGCCTGATCCCGACCTACTGGATCTCTCGCGCCGTGCGCGACCGGGGCATCATCTGCACGCTGTCCGGGGACGGCGGCGATGAGGGGTTCGGGGGCTATCACCGCTTCTGGTACGCCAACCGCCTGATCCGCCTCATGCGACTCCCCGACTGGATGTGCGGCGCCGCCCGGACGGCCGGAGACCGCCTCGCCGGATTGACCTCGGACTGGGGCCGTCAGGTGGCAAAAGCCGTGCGGCTCGCCCAGGCCGGGCGCGCCGATTCGGCCGTGCTGCTCGCGGGCCTGTCCAACTACTTGAGCGAGGAGCAGAAGCGCGAGCTCGTGCTCCCGGCGGCCCGGGAGCGCATGGCGCCGGTGTACCGGCACTTCGACGGTTTCGAGCCCCCCGGCGTGTCCGATCTCGAGGAGCTGTCCCGCCGCATGACCCAGAACTTGTTCGCCGTCAGCCTGCCCTCGGACATGCTGCGCAAGGTGGACATGATGAGCATGCGGGCGAGCATCGAGGTGCGCGTGCCCATGCTCGACGAGGAGCTGGTGGCGCTGGGGCTCACCCTGCCGCACCGCCTCAAGACGGACGGCCACCGGGGTAAGGTCGTGCTGCGCGAGCTCGCCACCCGCTGGCTGCCGCAGACCGTGGCCACCCATCCCAAGCACGGCTTCACGATCCCGCTCGACGTCATGCTCCCCGCCGGCTTTCACGCGGTGCTCGAAGACCTGCTGCTCGGGGCCGCTGCCCGCACGCGGCCGATCCTGGCCCCCGGCCTCGTGCCGCGCTGGCTGCGCCAGTTCCGCGACGCGCGGGCCGGGGCCCGTGGCGGTGCCATCAGTCGCGGAGGGCTGTACCAACGGGTCTTTGAAATTCTCTCGCTCGAGCTGTGGCTGCGCGAGCACGGGCTCTCGTGGTGAGCGCGTGAGGCTGGCGGTCTTCACCAGCAAGTACCCTGCTCGCGTAGCCACGTTCTTCGAGCGCGACATGCGCGCGCTGCTCGAGGTCGGAGTGGAGATCGACGTCTTCTCCATCTACCCGCTGGATCGAGGGCTGTGGCGCTACAGCCTCGACATCATGGACGGAGACGTGCTGCCGCGCAGCCGCCTGCACCACATCGGTCTGGCGCGCAGCCTGTGGCAGGCGAAACCGTGGCGTCCCCGCGGGCTCGGCGTCGTGCTGCGGGAGGGGGCCGCCATCGGCATGGCCGCCGCCCAATACGGCATGGGCCCGCTCGCCAAGAGCCTGTACGTGCTCCCCAAGGCCTGGGCGTGGGCCGCGCAGCACGCCACCGGCTACGATCACGTGCTCGCGTATTGGGGAAACTACGCGGGCTCCTGCGCCTACCTGTTCCATCGCCTGATCGACCGCCCGATCCCCTTCTCCATCTGGCTGCACGCAGGCACGGATCTGTATTATCGGCCGATTTATCTGCGGCAGAAGCTGCGCTACGCCGACTCGATCCTCACCTGCTGCGAGTTCAATCGCGCCTACATCGCCGAGCACTACGGTGACGCAGCGCCGGGGATCGCCGAACGAGTGCACGTGTGCTACCATGGTCTGGACCTGTCGGGTTTCTCCTACCGGCCCGACGGGCGTCCGCCGCGCCGGATCATCGCCGTGGGGCGACTGGCGAAGGATAAGGGTTTCGGCTACCTCCTCCAGGCGGCGCGCGCGCTCGTCGACCGCGGTCTGGACGTCGAGGTCGACATCGTGGGCGACGGCGATCAGCTGGGCGCGCTGCGCGCCTTGGCGGCCGGGCTCGGCATCGCCGACCGCGTGCGGTTTCGCGGGTGGCTCGCATTCGCCGAGGTACGGCGCGCGATGAGCGAGGCGACCGTGCTGGTCCATCCCTCCGACGGCCTCGGGGACGGACTGCCCAACGTGCTGCGTGAGGCGATGGCCCTGGGCACGCCGGTGATCGCATCGCGTGTCGCCGGCATCCCCGAGGCGTTGGACGACGGTCGCTGCGGCCTGCTTGTGCCGCCCCGGGACGTGGCGGCGCTCGCGGGCGCGCTCGAGCGCCTGCTGGGCGACGCCACATTGCGACACACGCTGGCTCGCCGCGCGCGCCAGCGCACCGAGGAGAAGTTCGACATGTGGCGCAACGGCGCACAATTGGCCGAGCATCTGCGGGCGATCCGCCGCCTCGCGCCAGCCGCGCGAGCGTCGGCGGACGCGCCCGAGCCACGCGCCGACGGGCCGCGCCGGCGGGCGCGGCCCCCGCGCACGCCGGACACCCCCGCGCTGCCGGGTGCCCGGTGAGCGATCTCACCCTCCGGCTGTACCACGGCCTGCCGGCGCCCGCCCGCTCCGTCGCCGCCACGCTCCACGGGTGGTACCTCCGCTGGTGGCGCTACGGCCCGAACGCCGAGCGGCTCGTCGCCGAGGCCCGGGAGCGGGAACGCTGGAGCGCCGAGCGGTGGCGCGCGTGGCGCGAGGAGCGGCTCGCGTACCTACTGCACCGCGCCGCCACCATGGTGCCGTACTACCGGCAGCAGTGGGCGGCCCGCCGGCGCAACGGCGATCACGCGTCCTGGGAGCTGCTGGAGCATTGGCCGATCCTCGAGAAGGACGCCGTGCGCGACCAGCCCCGCGCGTTCGTCGCGGACGACTGCGACGTGCGCCGCATGCTGCGGGAGCAGACGAGCGGGACCACGGGGAAGCCGCTCGTGTTGTGGCGGAGCCGCCGTACCCTCGAGCAGCTCTACGCTCTCTCGGCGGCCCGGACCCGCTTGTGGCACGGGGTGACGGGCAACGATCGCTGGGCGATGCTGGGCGGACAGCTCGTCGTGCCGGTGGACCAGGCGCGGCCGCCGTTCTGGGTCTGGAACGCGGCGCTGCGCCAGCTCTACCTGTCGTCGTACCACCTCGCCCGCGAGCTCATCCCGTCCTACCTCGACGCGCTGGCGCGCTACCGGATCGTGTACCTGTACGGGTACGCCTCCTCGATGACCGCGCTGGCGCTGGAGGCGCTGCGGCTGGGGCGACGCGACTTGCGACTGCGCGTCGCCATCACCAACTCCGAGCCCTTGCTCAAGCACCAGCGCGCAGCGATCGCGGCGGCCTTCGGCTGCCCCGTCCGGGAGACCTACGGGATGGCCGAGACCGTCGCCGCCGCCAGCGAATGCGACGCCGGGACGCTGCACCAGTGGCCCGAGGTCGGCGTCATCGAGCGGCTCACTGATGGGGAACCCGCCGCAGCGCGGGCCAGCGGCGAGCTCGTCTGCACGGGCCTGCTGAACCCCGACATGCCGCTCGTGCGGTATCGCGTGGGGGATAGCGGGCGCGTGGCGGATCCCGCGGCCCCCTGCCCGTGCGGACGCACGCTGCCGGCGCTCGCGGCGATTGACGGCCGGACCAACGATCTCCTAATCACGCGCGACGGCCGCCGGGTCTATTGGCTGAACCCCGTGTTCTACGGGCTCCCGGTGCGGGAGGCGCAGATCGTTCAGGAGCAGCTCGAACGGCTGCGGGTGCGCTACACCCGGGCGCCGGGCTTCTCGGCCGACACCGCTCGGGAGATCGTGGCGCGGCTGCGCGCTCGGATGGGTGCGGTGGCCGTGGAAGTCGAGGAGGTGGCGGCCATACCCCACTCCGCCGCAGGCAAGCTGCGCGCCGTGGTATGCGAGCTCCCCCCGGACGAGAAGGCCGCGGTGCTCGCTCGCCGCGCCCCCGCCGGGCGCGGTACCGAGGGCTCGAGCCCGCGGCCCGACACCACGCCGTCTCCCGGCCCCCGCGCAACCGGGCCCCCCCTGCCGTTGATCTCGGTGGTCATCCCGTGCAGGGACGAGGAGCGTTATATCGGCGCGTGTCTCGACTCGATTCTCGCGAGCGACTACCCGCAGGAGCACCTTGAAGTGCTCGTCGCGGACGGGATGAGCCGCGACCAGAGTCGCGACATCGTCGCGCGCTATGCCGCCCAGCATCGCTCGATCCGCCTGCTCGACAATCCGCAGCAGGTCACGCCGACAGGCCTGAACGCGGCGATTCGCACGGCGCGGGGCGATATCGTAATGCGTATGGATGCGCACGCCGTATACCCGCCGCACTACATCCCCCGGCTCGTCACCGCGCTCCGGGAAACCGCCGCCGATAACGTCGGCGGTGTCATCGCCACGCTCCCCGCGGATGACACGCCGATCGCGCGCGCCATCGCGGCGGCGCTCGCGCATCCCTTCGGGGTCGGCAACGCGCACTTCCGGATCGGCGTGCCTGAGCCTCGGCTGGTGGAGAACATCCCGTTCGGCTGCTGGCGGCGGGACGTCTTCGCTCGCATCGGCCTGTTCGACGAGGAGATGGTGCGCAATCAGGACGACGAGTTCAACCAGCGGCTGATCCGGCACGGCGGGCGCGTCCTGCTCATCCCCGATGTCGTGTCCCACTACTACGCGCGGCGATCGCTACGCCAGGTGGCGCGGATGTACTTCGGGTACGGCTACTTCAAGCCGCTCGTGTTCCGGAAAGTCGGCCGCGTGATGAGCCTGCGGCAGCTCATTCCCGCCCTGTTCATCCTCTCCCTGGCGCTGACGACCGCCGCGAGCGCCTGGGTGCCGGGCGCGAGGCTCGCCTTCTTGGGGATCGTCGGAGCGTACGCCGCCGCCGTGTTGGGGTGCGCGTTCCACACGGCGCTGCGCCACGGCGCGTCCTGCGGCGTCGCGGCCGCTGCGGTGTTCCCCACGCTGCACTGGAGCTACGGCCTCGGGTTTCTCCGCGGTTTCTGGGACCATGTCGTGCGTCGGCGGCGGCACAGCGCTGCTGTAGCAGTTCTGCCACAAACGGCCGGGACGCGGACCGCTCCAGTGCACTCGCGGGATAGCTAATGCCTTACGTGCCAACGAATTAATCCTCGGCAGCATGGCACGGCACGTGCGTACGGGCAAGCGGGACCTGCAGCGTCGTTAACGCAGGCCACCACCAGAAAGGCGCAGGGAATGCTCATCACGCTTTCGGGACTGGATGGGGCAGGAAAATCGACGTTGATCGCGTCGCTGCGCACCGCCTTGGAGGAGCGGCACCGACCCGTGGCCGTGTTGCACCTGGACGACGAGGTGGGTGTGTACGCCTACGCGCGCATGGTGCGCGATCGGCTGAAGGGCCCGATGCGCCGCCCGAATGGGAAGCCGGCGGGCGCGCCGTCCAACGGCGACCGCAACCCGGCGACAACCGGATCGAGCGGTCCCGCCAGAATCGTGCTGCGCAGGATCTGGGACGCCATCGTGTGGAGCAAGCTGCTCCGGCGTCTGATCTATCCGGTGGACCTGCTGCTGTTCCTGTGCTACCGCGCCTACATCGAGGGCATCAGGAAGCGGGTCCTCATCATGGATCGATACTTTTACGACACGCTCGTCGATGTAGCGGACGGGCGGGGTTGGGGATGGATCCGCTTGCTCAAGCTGATCACGCCCACCCCGACCCTGCCCGTGCTGGTGGATGCCGGCCCCGAGCAGTCGTACGCACGCAAGGGCGAGTACTCCGTGGAATACCTGCGGGGCCGCTGGACGGCGTACCAAACGGTCTTCCCGTGGGTGCGTGCCGCCGTCAGGCTTCGGAACGACGATCTCGCGGCCGCGCAAGCCGCCCTCCGGACCGTGGCGCTCGAGAGGCTCGACGCAGCGTGAACTACGAGACGGAGCGCCAGCACGCCTCCTGGGTGCTGCGGCTGCTGGTGGACGCGAGCATCGCAGCGCATGCGCCGGACCCCGTCGACTGGGATCTCCTCCTCGACATCACGCGAGCGAACGGCGTGCTCGTGCGCACCGCGGAACGCCTCGCGACGCTGGGCGTTCGAGTCCCCGACCGCTTCGCCGCAGCGGTGGCCGGCGAGCGGGAGCGAGTGCGCTCCACGCTCGCGCTGGTCCGGCACGTGAGCGGGGCCTGCGAAGCGCACGGCATCGAGTTCGTGTTCCCGAAAGTGTTTCAGGACTATCCGGACATGGGGGACGACGTCGACCTGCTGCTGCTCGAGCGCTCCGCTCGGAGGGACGACCGGATCGTCGCCGGGTTGCGAGCCTCGGTCGCCGGTCGTGACATAGGCGGGTGGATCGCCGGAACGACGACGTACACGATTGACGGCTGCCCGTCGCCGCTCGATGTGCAACACGGCCGTCTGGGAGTCGTCGGCGAGCAGACTGTCTTTCCGACGGTCCTCATAGGGCACCGGCGTCATATCGTGGTCGACGGGTCCGAGTTTGCCGCGCCCCCGCCGGAAGACCAGCTCGTGCTCCAGGGCCTGCAGCGGGTATGGGGGCGCCTCCGGATCGCCCTGTGCGATGTGGTCTTCACCATGTCCACGATCCGCCGCGGTTCGCTGGATTGGGACTATATCCTGGCCACGGCCCGGCGCCACGGCGCACTCGCCGGCCTCGGCTGCTACCTGAGTTATGTGGATCAGATCCATCGCGACGTGTTCTGGCAGCCGCTCGTTGCCGAACCCATGCGGGGCGTGCTCGGGCTGCGAGGATGGGGACGGGTCGAGTTCCACGAGGGCGGGTACCGCTTCCCGCTCGCTCGTGTGAACAGCCGATTGTACGTGCGGCAGCTCCGTGGCCGGCTCGCCGCGCGTGACTGGACCGGCGCTGCGAGACTCGTTCTGATACCGGCCGTCGCGGCGGCGCGGGCGTTCCGCAGGCTGGCGCGGGGCCTCACGCCGGCGGCCGCTCCACCCCGGGGCAATGAAAGAGCGATGAGAACAGCCGACGCACCGATCAGGGTCCTCATGATCACCAGCGAATGGCCGGTGCCCGACGGCCGTCCCCGGACCACCTACTTCATCAAGCGGCAAGCGGAGTTTCTCCAAGCGGCGGGCGTGCAGGTGGACGTGTTCCACTTCAAGGGGGCCAAGAACCCGTGGAACTACCTGCGGGCCTGGGTGCTCGCGCGCCGCCGCATGTCGCAGCACGGCTACGATCTGGTGCACGCCCAATTCGGCATGAGCGGGCTGTTGGCGCTGCCGAAGCTCTTGCCGCTGGTCGTCACGTTCCGGGGAGACGATGTGCAGGGCATCGTGGGCCAGGGCGGGCGGATCACGTTGGCCGGCAGGGTACTGCAGCTGGCGTGTCGCCTGGTCGCGCGCTGGACCGACGCGGCCATCGTCGTCTCGGAGCACATGAAGGACTACCTCCCCCGCTCGGTGCGGCCGCACGTCATCCCGTCTGGTCTCGATTTGAACCTGTTCCGCGTCATCCCCCGGGACGAGGCGCGGGGTCGCCTCGGCCTGGCGCTCGACAAGCGCCTGGTGCTGTTCGTCGGGAACCCCGCGGACCCGCGCAAGCGACACCCCCTGGCGCGGCAGGCGGTCGACATCCTCAACCAGTCAACGCCCGCCGAGTTGGTGGTCGCGTGGGGCACGCCACATACCGACATTCCGCTGCTCATGAATGCGTGCGACGTGCTCGTATTCCCGTCGGCGCAAGAGGGATCGCCCAACACGGTCAAAGAAGCGCTGGCCTGCAATCTCCCCGTGGTCTCAGTCCCCGTCGGGGACGTCCCCCTGCGGCTCCGCGGCATCGAAGGCTGCGAGCTGTGTGCCGATGAGCGGCCTGAGACCATCGCCGCCGCGCTCGAGCGCGTGCTGCGGCGGGGCCAGCGCATCGCGGGCCGCGATACCGTGACCGACCTCGATGAGCGGCAGACGACGCAGCAGGTGATCGCTGTTTACCGCTCGGTCACGACGCATCGCGGGCGTCAGCCGGACCTCCTGGGGGCGCCCAATGCCGTTCCCTGACCGCAGGGCGGAGCGGCGGCAGTGACAGTCGAGCGGATCCTAGTGCTGGATGGGCAGACCACCCAGGCGCTCGCCTGTGTGCGGTCGCTCGGCCGGGCGGGGTACGTGGTCTTCGTGGCGAGTCCCCAGCGCCGGCCGCTGGCAGCCTGGTCGCGCTATTGCCGCGCCCATTTCCGCTTGACCGGCGAAACCGTGCCGGCGTTCGCGGCCCTGCGCGCCTGGGCGCTGGAGCAGCGGGTCCACGTCGTGCTTCCTCAGCGCGAGCGTTCCTGCGTGCTGTGCAACGCGGAGCGCGAGCAGTGGGAAGCGCTGGGGATGGCGCTGGGCTGCGGTCCCGAAGCGATGCTCGTCGGCGCCTTCAACAAGGCGCGCACGCTGGAGCTGGCCCAAGCCTGCGGGCTGCGGATCCCACCTACGCGGTTCCCGCAGTCGCTCGCCGACTGTCACACCGCCGCCGAGGCAGTGGGCTACCCCTGCATCCTCAAGCCGCGCTTCAGCGACTTCTGGGACGGCGAGCGGTTCCTGGCGGACCACGGAGCCCGGTACGTGCAGGACGCCGACGGCCTCGAGGCCGGCGTGCGCGCCTGCCGGCAGGGTGAATTCTGGCCGGTGATTCAGGGCATCGTTCCCGGACGGGGGAAGGGCGTGTTCGCGCTGTGCGACCGCGGCGAGCCCGTGGCCTGGTTTGCACACGAGCGCATCCGGGACGTCCGGCCGTCGGGATCGGGAAGCAGTCTGCGACGCTCCACCGCGCTCGATCAGCGCCTCCAGACGCCGGCGGCCCGGCTGCTCTCCGCCCTGGCGTGGCACGGCCCGGCGATGGTCGAGTTCCGGGACGACGGCGCAACCGCGCCGTGCCTCATCGAAGTGAACGGGCGGTTCTGGGGCTCGCTGGAGCTGGCCGTGGCATCCGGGGTCGACTTCCCGAAGCTGTGGGTAGACCTGCTGCGCGGCGCGCCCGTCGAGCCGCGGACCCGCTACGAGACCGGCGTGACGCTCCGCTGGCTCTGGGGCGACGTGAAACGCCTGCTCTATGTCGCCGCGGGTCCGCCTCCGGGATGCCCGGAGCCTTATCCGAGCCTGTTGGAGGGACTGCGCGAGGTGCTCGGGCCGCAGCCCCCCGGCACGCGGAGCGAGACGTGGAGCGGAGAGGACCGCTGGCCCGCCGTCGGCGAATGGGTCCAGGGGATCGGCGACCTCGCCGGGGCGCTGCGGGCCGCACTCGCCCGCCGGCTGTTCGGGGCTCGGTCCGACGTGGCTACTCGCACCCCACCCGCACCTCCCGGCCCCGCTTCCGCCCCCGCCCCCAAGCCCGCAGAGGTGATGCGCGCATGAGCACGCCAGCCGGGCGCGTCGCCCCCGTGTCGGTCATCGTACCGTGCCGGAATGAGGAGCGCTACATCGCGCGTTGCCTGGAGTCGATCCTCGCGAGCCACTACCCCCGCGAGCAGCTCGAGGTGCTGGTGGTGGACGGTCAGAGTGAGGATGGCACGCGGGCGATTCTCGACGATTACGTCTCCCGACACCCGATCATCCGCGTCCTGGACAATCCCGGGCGCATCCAGCCGGTCGCCCTGAACATCGGCATCCGGGCGGCCCGGGGCGAGATCCTCCTGCGCATGGACGCCCACGTGGTCTACCCGGCGAATTACATCGGCGAGCTCGTCGCCGCGCTCGAGCGAACCGGCGCCGACAGCGTCGGGGGCGTGCTGATCACGGTGCCCGGAAACCAGACGCCCATCGGACGGGCGATCGCGCTCGCGATGTCGCACCCCTTCGGCGTCGGCAACGCCTACTTCCGCATCGGCGTGCGGCGACCGCGCTGGGTCGATACGGTCGCGTTTTTCTGCTGCCGCCGAGAGACGTTCGAGCGTGTCGGCCTGTTCGATGAGCAACTGGCGCGGGATGAGGACAGCGAGTTCAATGCGCGACTGATCAAGCGTGGCGGGCGCATCCTGCTTTCGCCGAACGTGGTCTCCCACTACTACGCCCGGGATTCGCTCTCCCAGGTAGCCCGGATGTACTACCAATACGGCTACTCCAAGCCGCTCGTGGCCCGCAAGCTGGGGGCCGTCATGACGGGCCGGCAGCTCGTTCCACCCGCCTTCGTGCTGTTGCTGGCGGCGACCGCCATCCTGAGCCCCTGGGTCCGCCTGGCCGAACTCCTGCTCGCGGCGACGGGCGCGGCTTATCTGCTTGCCGTGCTGGGGTGCTCGATCACCGCCGGGCGCCGGGCGGGCTTCCGAGCCGCCGCCGCCCTTGCGCTCGTGTTCCCGGTCATGCACTTCAGCTACGGGCTCGGATTCCTGCGGGCTCTCGGGGAGCTCCTCGTGGGCTCGGAACGCCAGGCTCGGCATGCCGAGCTGCCGCTGTCGCGCTGAGGCGGCGTGCCTGCGGTCGCGAGCTTCGCCTACCACGATGTCACGGACGAGCCGCACGAGTCGGGGGTTCAATCCCCCGGCGCCTCCGCGTACACACTCGGCCGGGCGGCTTTCCAGCGCCACCTCGACGCATTTGCCGGCGTCTCCCTCCGACCCGAGCTCGTAACCGCCCTGGACCTGACGGCGCCGGGCCGGCATCTGGTGCTGACCTTCGACGACGGCGGCAAGAGCGCGCTGGAGGTGGGCGATGAGCTGGCCCGGCGCGGCTGGCCGGGCCATTTCTTCATCATCACCGGTCGCATCGGGGAGCGCACCTTCCTCGACGCCGCCGGCATCCGCTCGCTGCGGCGGTCCGGGCACATCATCGGCAGCCACTCGCGCACCCACCCCCACATCTTCCGGGAGCAGACCCTCGACCAGATGGTCGCCGAATGGCGCACGAGCTGCGATCGTCTCGCCGATCTGCTGGGGGAGCCGTGCACCGTCGCGTCGGTTCCCGGCGGTGACATCTCCCCGGTCGTGCTCGAGTCCGCCGCAGTCGCCGGGCTCCACTATCTATTCACGTCCGAGCCCACGCCCGTTCCCGAGCGGGTCGGGGGCTGCTGGGTGCTGGGACGTTTCTGCCCGAAGGTCACCACTCCCGCATCCCGGGTGCGCCAGCTCGCGAGCTTGCGCGGCTGGAGACGGGCACGGCTCGTCCGGCGACTCAAGGAGTTGGTGCGCGTCGTGTTCCCCGGGCCGTACCGGCAATACGTGCGCCGGTTGACCCGTGAGCTACCCCCCGGAACGGAGCCGCCCCGGGGGAGAGCCAGCTACTGATCGTCGTCCCTATCGGGTGGGTAGTTCGGCGAGGAACACGTCGTTGCGGCCGGAGCCGTCCATGTCCGAGGTGAACAGGACGTAGCGCCCGTCCGGCGCAAGCCGCACAAAGCTATAGAAGGTGTAGTTCGTCCCTGTGTTGTAGGGATGCCCCAGCAGGCGCCGCTGCCCGTTCGGGGTGATCAGCACCATCCCGCCGGGCGCCAGCCAGCCGCCGCCGCTCGACTGCAGCCCCTCCATCGTGCTGAACACCGCCCACTGATCGTTGAGATCGGCCGGATGCTGAATCCAGTTCCCATTGCCGTAAAAGTCATTGGCGTTGGCGGGACCGCCGATGTATTGCCCCGAGTTGGCCACGTCGGGGGTGAACATCGCGTACTGATGCGGTGCGCTCGAATTCCAGTCCACCACCAGCCAGCGCCGCCGCAGGCTGGCGTTGTGCGAGAAGGGAATCCCAGGATCGCCGCTGGTGGTCCAGGCAATCGTGTTGGTGGTGAAGTCCCAGACGAACAGGGCTTCGGGCGGCGTGTTCATGGACAGCCCGATGTAGCGGCCCGCGCGGTCGATGCGCGGCTCGTTGACGCCTGAGTTCGTGTAGGTCTTGAGGGTGTTCGTGGCCGGTTCGAACGCGGCCACGGTAGGCCCGCTCTGCCCGCGCAACCAGGTGAACAACCCGTCATTCTCGCTCTGCTGCAGCCAGCAAGCGTTGCTCTCGCTGATGGGCCAGCCGTTGCCCGGGGCCTCGGTCATCGTGCGGATATCGAAGCGGATGATGACGCTGCAGTTGCTGACATAGGCGTAATACGGCGTGGCCGGATTGTTCGAGAATGAAAAGGACTGGTCGAAGCAGGGCGCCAGCCGGCCCGCGAGCTGGCGCCCGTTGCCGACGCCCACCCCCGGCGTGAAGTCCACCAGCCACCAGGCGCCGCCGTTCTGCCGCACCAGCATCGCGCGCGTGTTGCCGTTGTACGGCAGGGACACCTCGTCCCCGCCTTCGGAGTAATCATGCCCCCAGTTGGGGCTCGACGTCGGGAACGTGCCGGATGTGAGCTTGTAGATCTTCACCCCCGTCGTCGGGTCGAGATACCAACCGCCCGCGGCGATTGCCGGGACGTTGAGCGCGTTGTACGCAGTGGTGAGCGGCACCTGCGAAGTCGTCGCCACGAGCAGCAGGGTCGGATCCGGCGTCACGCCGCTCGAGGGTGCCGTCACCGT
>MNEL01000036.1 GCA_001917665.1 Gemmatimonadetes bacterium 13_1_40CM_69_22
CCTTGTTCGTGTTCGTGGCGGCGACGGTGACGCCGTCGGTGAGCCAGGTGGCGGGCGCCTACGTCGGCACCGTGCAGATGACGGTGACGTACTAACCGCACCAGCTCTGGAGGTCGGATTGTGAGACGCCGGCAGGGGTGTGGCTTAGCACCTCTGCCGGCGCCGTCGCAAGCGGCACCAGACCAAAAGCCCATGCGCGCTCCTTTGACGATCCTGTCGCTCGTCTGCGCCGCGACCCTGCCCCTGGCCGGGCAGCAGACGGGCGTGAGCGGCGTCCGGCCGCTCGCCTTCGGGACGGTGTTCCCGGGGGTGGCGAGCGTCGTGTCGCGCAGCGATCCGGCGAACAGCGGCCAGTTCGACCTGAAGGGGCACCCGGGGGGTTCCGCGTCCCTCACCTTCTTACTCCCGGCCGTGATGACGGGTCCGGCAGGCGCGACGCTGCCGCTCGTGTTCGGCGGCAGTGACGGCGGCTTCTCGGCATCGCAGTCCATCAACAATCAAGTCGCCTTCGATCCCCGGACGCCGTATCTGGCGAGCTTCGTGGGTAACCGGGCCTCGGTGTTCTTGGGCGGCACGGCAAACCCGAGCACCGGCCAGCGCGCCGGCAGCTACACCGGGACCGTCACCCTGACGGTGGTGTTCTTCTGATGCCCCGCCCGCTCCTGCTGCCGCTCGTCCTCGCGCTCGGCGCCGGCGCGCCGCTCGCGGCCCAGGGAGTGCTCGTCGCGCCGCACGCGATCTACATCGATCACGCGCGCCGCAGCGGCACGGTGACGCTGTATAACCCCAACCGGGACCCGGCCGAGGTTACGATCTCGACGGCATTCGGGTATCCCGTCACCGACTCGCTGGGCCATTTCGCTCTGCGGCCGGTGGACCAGCCCGATTCGACATTACCGTCTGCCGCGGCGTGGGTACAGGCCTTCCCGCGCCGCCTCACGATCGCGCCGCTCCAGCGGCAGACCGTGCGTCTGCTCGCTACTCCCCCGACGGGACTGCCGGACGGCGAGTACTGGGCGCGTCTGATCATCTCGGCGCGGGGCGGGAGGCTCCCGGTCGCGGGCGTAGGCGACACAGCGGCGGTGCGCGTGCAGCTCAACCTGGTCGTGAATACGAACATCGGCCTGGCGTACCGCAAGGGGCCCGTGGCGACGGGGGTCGCGCTTTCGAAGCTGCGCGCGCGCCTCGTCGGCGATTCGGTCGAGGTATGGAGCCGTCTGGAGCGCCGGGGCACGGCGGCGTACGTCGGGACGGTGCGGGCGGCGCTGGTGGATTCGACGGGCACGGTGCGGAGCACGCTGAGCGCACCGATCGGCGTGTATTTCGTGATGGAGCCGCGCTACGCGCTCTCGGCGGGCGGCCTCGCGCGCGGTCGCTACTGGCTACGCTACGAGCTGGTGACCGAGCGTGAGGACCTCGACCCGGCAGTGGTGCTCAAGGCTGCGGCGGTGCGCGACTCGCTGGAGGTGCGCCTGCCATGAGGCGTTCGGTCGGCGGGACGCTCGCCTTGCTCGTCGCGCTGGCCGGCGTCGCGGCCACCGGCCCTGCCGCTGCTGCAGCGGTGCCGCCGGGCGGCGTCGCGCCGGATACCGCCCGCGATTCTCTCAAGGCGTTCCGCGCGCAGAACGAGGCGCCCGACTCCGAACCAGAGCCGGTGCTGGTGGAGCTCCAGATTGGCAGGGCCGCGAGTCGCACCGTGTCCGCGTATCGCGTCGGTGCCGAAGCGCTCCTACCCGTGACCGCGCTGCTCCAGCTGGGCGAGGCCGGTTACCGGATGTCGCTCGACGGCCGGCTCGAAGCGACGGTGAATCCGGGCAGCCGCCGCCTGCTGATCGATGTGGGCCGCGACACGATGAGCCTGGGGGCGCGACGCGTGGGGATCGAGCCCGCGTATCGCTTCTTCCATGACAACGAGCTGTACGTCGGCGCCCGGCGGCTCGGCGAGCTGCTCGAATCGCGCATCCTGGTGGATTGGGGGGAGCTGTCCGTCACGCTGATGGATGACGGCAAGCTGCCGATCGGCCGGCGGCTGCGACGCGAGGCGGCGCGGGCGGCCTTTCTCGAGCGGACGCGTGGCGTCCCGCCCGAGCGGGCGTTCGCCCTCGAGCGCCCGCGTTGGGACGGCTTGGTGGTCGACTACTCGTTCCTCGCGGCCGGCGAGCAGCCGCTGGGCGGCGGCGCTTACTCGGTGGGGCTCGGCGCCGACGCATTGGGCGGCTCGCTCGAGCTCGGCGTGCAGAGCGTCGGGACCACGGGTGACGCCCACGCGCGGGGTTCGGGGTCGTGGACTGGGGTGTGGCGCGACCGCCGGTGGCTGAAGCAGGTGCGGCTCGGTGACGGCTTCACCACCGGTCCGCGCCTGCGGTCCGAGCGCGGCCTGTTCGTCACCAACGCGCCCTACCTCCGGTCCTCGCTCCTCGGGGCGACGCGCTACGACGGCCAGCTCGACCCCGGGTGGTCGGTGGAGGCGTACCGCGGCGGCGACCTGGTCGGGTTGGATTCGACCGACGGCCGGGGTCGGTTCGCGGTCGATCTCCCGGTGCGCTACGGTGAGAACCCGGTGGACTTCGTGGCGTACGGACCGTTGGGCGAAGTCCGCCAGTTCAACCGCACCTTCCGCGTGCTGACCGAGCTGCTGCCCGCACGCCAGTTCGAGTACGGGTTCTCGGCGGGGTGGTGCACGGCGCCGACCTGTCGCGCCACCGGCAACCTCGACCTGCGCTACGGGATCACCGAGCGCTGGACGGTGCGGGCCGGCGTGGAGCAGTTCTGGCGCGACAGCCTCGCGAACCGCACCCATCCCTATGTGGCGATGGTGCTGAACCCGACCAACGCCTGGGCGGTGAGCGTCGAAGCCGTGGGCGGCGCCGCGGCCACGGCGGGCCTGCAATTCGAGCCCTCGCTCAACCTGCAACTGGCCGCCGGCTACACGGCCTACGCGCACGACACGGCCCCCGCCCTCCAAGCGCCCGCCCTCCGCTCGGCCTGGGGGGTGACCGGCTTCCTCCGACCGATCCCCGCATCCGGCTTCTTCTTCTTGGATGGGCAGGTCGGCGGCACGCACACCGCGACGGGCGGGACGACGACGGCTCGACTCGGCGCCTCGGTGCAGGCCCACGACGTGCGCTTGGTGCCGTTCGTGCGCCTGCTGCGCGACGCCCCCGCCGGCGGCGTCGCCACGACGCGTCCCTTCACGGGGCTCGATGTGTTCGCGCTCCCGCGCCCGGCGCTGGGGCCCGTGCTCGGCGCGGTGTGGATGCGCGGGCACGTGGAGCAGCAGCTCGACGGCGCGTTGCAGGCCGTCCAGCTGTTCGCCGCGCGGCCGCTGTGGTCCGGCGTGCGGCTCGAGGTCGGCGTGGGCAAGCTGCAGGGCACGCCCGGCGCGACCTTCACGTTCACGCTGTCGAGTTACCTTCCTGCGGTGCGGACGCTGACCCTGGTCAGCGCGCCCACGGCGGGCGGGACCACGGCCTCGCAGTTTGTGCAGGGGTCGGTCCTGTGGAACCGCTCGAACGGGCGGTTGACCTACGCGCCTGGTCCTTCGCTCGAGCGCGCGGGGCTCACCGGGCGCGTGTTCCTGGATGAGAACGCCAACGGCCGTCGGGATCCGGGCGAGCCGGCCGTACCAGGTGTACGGGTGCTGGTGGGCAGCAACAGCGCGCGCTCGGACTCGAGCGGCTGGTTCGGGGTCTGGGACCTCGTGCCCTTCGAGCCGGTCCTCGTGACGATCGACTCGCTTTCGATCGACTCGCCGCTGCTGGTGCCGGCGTTCGGCTCGGTGAGCATCGAGCCGGGGCCCAATCGCTTCCGCACGCTGGACATCCCGCTGGTCCGCGCCGGCGTGGTGGAGGGGCGGGTGCGCCGCGCGACCGCTCAAGGGCCACAAGGGCTCGCCGGCGTCACGCTCGTCCTGACCGATCGCCGCACGGGCGAGCGCCGCAGTTTGACGACCTTCTCCGACGGGGACTTCTACACGCTGGGCGTGAAGCCGGGCGTCTATGATCTGACGGTGGACGCGCGCGTGCTCGAGCTGCTGGGCGCCTCGGCCCAGCCACTGCACCTGACCGTGGCCCCCACCACCTCCGGGGCCGGCGTCTCGGGACTCGAGGTATTGCTCACGCCGAAGCCATAGGGCGCCGTCGGTCGGCCTCGGCCGCGACCCGGCGGATGACCCGCTCGAGCTCCCCGAAGTCGAACGGCTTGGTCACGGTCGGGAGGCCGGCTTCCTTGATCAACGCCGCCGTATCCGGCGCGAACGTGTCGCCCGTACTGAAGATCAGCCGAGCCATGAGGTCGGGACGGTCGCGCCGCAGCCGCTCCATGAATTCGCGGCCGCTCATTCCCGGCATCCGGACGTCCGAGATGATCACGTGGAACTCCCGCTGCTGCAGCGTCCGCAGCGCGTCGACGCCGTCGGCCACCCCGTGGCCCTCGATCCCGCGCCGGCCGAGGAACCGGAGCAGCGCGTTGCGCAGGGCGGTCTCGTCGTCGACGATGAGCACGGTGATGGTGCCCACCGCCGGCGGCGGCGGCGCGGGCGATTCGGGGTCGGGACGCCCCTCCCGGCGTGGATCGCGCGGCAGCGCCACGTAGAAGGTCGCGCCGCGGCCCGGCTGCGAGTCCGCCCAGATGCGGCCGCCGTGCTCGCGCGCGATGCCGTAGCAGATCGACAGGCCGAGCCCCGTTCCCACGCCCTCCGGCTTGGTCGTGAAGAATGGGTCGAAGATCTTGGCCCGGATCTCGGGCGCGATGCCCGGTCCCGAGTCAGCGACCTCCAGCCTCACCTCCTCCTCGGTCGCCGCCGTCCGCACCACGATGGCCCGGGGCGTCTGCACCGCCACCAGCGCCTGCTCCGCGTTGATGAGCAGGTTGAGCAGCATCTGCTGCAGCTCCGACGGGTCGGCCCAGAACTTGGGCTCCTCGGGCGCGAGATCGAGCGTCACAGCGATGTTGAGGGTCGAGAGGTGGTAGGACCGGAGGGCGAAGGTGCGGCGCACGATGTCGTTCAGGTCCACGAGCGTCCGGGGGGAGCCGCCCGCCCGCGCGAACGCCAGCAGGTTCGAGGTGATGCGACCGATGCGGGTGGCCTCGTCGTAGATCATCTGGAGCATCTCACGCTGCTCGGGCTTCATCTCGTCGAGCAGCAAGGTCTGCGCGAATCCGGAGATGATGGCGGCCGGGTTGTTGATCTCGTGCGCCACCCCGCTGACGAGCTGTCCCATGGCGGTGAGCTTCTCCGCCTGCTGCAGCTGCTGCTCCGTGTGTTTCTGATCGGTGATATCCCGGGCGAGGGCGAGGACGCGCGTGACCTCCCCGCGCTCGCGCACCGGCGCGTACAGCAGGGCGCCGATGCCCTTGGAGCCGTCGTCCCGCCGGAACGCCACCTCGAACCGCTGCACGTCGCCCGCGAACGCGGCCGCGAGCCGCCCCCGGACCGTCGTCGCGGCGTCGGCATCGAGAAACTCGAAGACGCTGCGGCCCGCCCCCTGCTCGAGGGGCGCGGCCACCATGCGCTTCGCCGCCTCGTTCAGCTCCATGATGCGGCCGTCGCGGTCCAGCACCGCGATCGCATCCGGCACGGCGTCCATCACGAGGCGCAGGTTGCGCTCGGCTCCGGCGGTGGCGGCGAGCGAATCCATCAGCGAGCGGGTTTGCGTCGCGACTTCGCTCTCGAGCACCTTGGCATAGCGGCGATCGGCGCGGTGCGAGACGAGAAAGCGGCCCGCGGCGATCGCCACGCCCCCCGCGACCAGCGCGGCCGCCGCGATGGTGCGGCCGTGGGTCTCGAGGAGATACGCGCCGACGATCACCGCCAGGGCAGGGACGGCGGCAGCGACCCAGAAGCGGGCTGTTCCGGCTGGGAGAGCCACTGGAAGCCTCATGGGCTAACCTAAATGCCCGCGTCACGGGTGGCGAGGGTTGGTTATGTTTTTCCCTCCGGATGAGCCGCGCATGAGCCGCCTGGGCTGGATCGACGCGCCACGCGCGTCGTTGGCGCAATGGGACGATCTCACGCGCTTCGCCGACGCCGCGCGAGGCGACGGGTTCACGCGCGCGGTCGTGTGTGGCATGGGCGGGTCGAGTCTCGCGCCCCAGGTGCTGGCGACGAGCTTTGGAGCGCCCTCCCTGGTCGTCCTCGACAGCACCGATCCGGCGGCGGTGCTCGCGATCGAGCGTGCCGGGATCGGAAACACGTTGTTCGTCATCAGCAGCAAATCGGGGACGACGGTCGAGACGCTCGCGTTCTACCACTACTTCGTCGCGCGCGCGCGGCCGGGGCAGTTCGTCGCCATCACGGACCCGGGCAGCCCGCTCGAGACGCTGGCCCGCGAGCGCGGCTTCCGGGCCGTTTTCCACCACCCGGTGGACGTGGGCGGCCGCTACGCCGCGCTGACTGTCGTGGGGATGCTTCCGGCTGCACTGATCGGCGCGGATGGGCGGACCCTGCTCGAGCGGGCGGGAGCTGTGCGCGCCGACCCCGCCAAAGCGCTCGGGGCGCGCGTCGCGGCGGCAGCGCAGGCAGGACGGGACAAGCTGGTGTTGCGACCGCCCGGCACGGTCGCGCGCCTCGCCGACTGGATCGAGCAGCTCGTGGCCGAGAGTAGCGGCAAGGCGGGTCGCGGCGTGGTCCCCGTCGTCGACGACCCGGTGAGCGAGCGCCGGCTGGATTCGGAGGTCGTCGCCGAGTTCTCGAGCGAGCCGCTCGACCTGGGCGCCGAGTTCCTCACGTGGGAGTACGCGACGTGGGAGCTGGGCGAGCGCCTGGGCGTGAACGCCTTCGATCAACCCGACGTGGAGGAGGCGAAGGCGCTGGCGCGCGCCGAGCTGGCAGGGGGACCCGTAGGGGCGCCGCCTGCTGCGCCCCTACCGACTATGACCCCCGAGGCGCTGCGGCGCGCCGCCCGCCCCGGCGACTACGTCGCGATCCTCGCTTATCTGCCGCCGCGCCCCGAGGTCGCGGCCGGGCTCCAGGAGGTGCGGGGTGCATGGGCACGGGCGACGGACTGCGCGACCACGCTCGGCTTCGGGCCGCGCTACCTGCACTCCACGGGGCAGCTGCACAAGGGTGGTCCCAACACCGGACTGTTCTTGGTGATCACCGCTGAGGATGCCGAGGACGCCGAGGTTCCCGAGATGGGGATCACCTTCGGTCGACTGAAGCGCGCCCAGGCGCGCGGCGACATCCGCGCGTTGCTGGCGCGCGGCCGCCGGGTCGCCCACGTGCACCTGACCCGCCCGGAGGATGTCAGCGCGCTCGCGACCCTATAGGCTCAGCCAGTAGTTGACCTTCACGAGCAGCACGTTGGTCGGTCGGTCGCGGAACAGCTCCGGGCCGAGATCGCGACCCAGGTCGAAGCTGGCGTCGTAAGGGAAGTAGCCCGAGCGGCTGTGTGTCCACACGAGGAACAGCGTCGAGCCCGGGCGATACTCCCAGCGCAGCACGGCGTTGGTGCGGAAGGAGCGGGTCCGGAAATCGGGGTTGTAGAGCGCAAACTTCGCGGCCGGTCCGGCGCCGCCGTCGGGGTCGATGCCCGAGCACGTGCCGGGAGCTGCGCCGCCGCACACCGCGGGGTCGTCCGGGGTGACGCTCGAGCCGTTGTCCTGGCCGTATCGATTGAAGCTGAACGTGCGCGGCGCTCGCAACTCTTTGAAGCCCGTGTAGTGGCCGGTGAACGTGAACGGCTGGGCGTACAGCTGAAAGCTCAGGACCGGCGAGAAAGTGGCGTTCAAGCGCCAGGTCACATAGAAGCTCTGCTGGCGCAGCTCGGCGAACACATAGCGGACGCCGAGCGTCGCGGCGGCGGTGGCATCGGGGACCCGGCTGACATACTGGGCCGCGGCGCGGCCGGTGAAGTAGCCGGGAGTGAAACTGAGCGACACCGCTTGGCTCGGCCGAATGGTGAGCTGCGGGATGAGGTTCAGCGACCAGCCGCCCGCCGCGTCGCTTGCGTACGACGCAAACCCGTACTCGCTCACCCGCTTCCGGTCGTCCGTGTACACGTCGCCGGAGGCCTGCCAGCCGGCGGGCTTCGCGGCGAGCGGCCCGCCGCGCGTGAGGCGGTCGTCGGTGACGGCCGCCGAGTACGTCGCGCTCCAATCGAGCGACCAGAAGTTGCGGAGCTGGGCGTAGCCGAACGTGCCGACGGCCCGTTGGATGGCGTCACCGTCGTAATTCCAGCTCGGGCCGACGGTGAGGTAGGCGTACCCCTGCCGAAAGCGCTTGCCGGGTCGAGTCCAGCGCCGGCCCACGGACGCGGCCGCCGAGATCCGGTCCACACGCTCTTGGAACCCGAAGTCGTTGACCTCGAACCCCGGCGTCGTGGTACTGCCCGCGACGCCCCAGTTCCAGACGCCGGCGACCCTGTTGAGATAGACGTCTCCGGTGAGCCCTGCGAGAGACGTGCGGTGCGGGTCGTAGCGGAAGCTGGCTGCGTCGGGGCGCTGAAAGTAGCGGTTGGAGGAGCGTTGCGCCTCCTTGATCGCCAGCGTGTCGCCCCCGATGTAGGAAGCGCCCAAGCTGGCGGCGATGGTGTACGTGTTGTTGTGCCAGCGGTGCAAGAAGTCCACACCGCCGGCATAGGCTGTCGTCGGTAGGAAGTCCAGCGCCGGCGTGTCGAGCCGCCGGTGGACGGCCGTGGTGAGGAATCCAATGTTGGTGTTGCCGCCGGCGAAGTCCCGCTTGAGCCGTCCGACGAAGTAATTGGTGGGCGGCTCGACCTCGTCGCCGTAGCGGCCCCCGCTCGTCATGTCGGCGACGGTGGCCCGCTCACGGGCGGTGAACGCGTCCAGCACACCCACTGACCAGCCGTCCGCCGTCCGGCCGCTGAGCTTGGCGGCGCCCAGGATGGTGGTGCTGGTGGGGACGTCCTTGAAGTCGCCGGACGAGGTGGGCTCTCCCTGCGGCTCGCGCCCGATGCGCCGCGAATAGTAAAACAGCGGCGTGCTCTTGAATTTGTTGACCCCGCCCCCGTTTCCTCCGAAGTCGAAGATCTGGGTTCCTTCCACGAAAAACGGTCGATGCTCGTCGAGGAACTGCTCGAACGCCGTGAGGTTGACATAGGCCGGGTCGAGCTCTACTTGGCCGAAATCCGGGTTGATCGTGGCGTCGAGGGTGAAGTTGGAGCTGACGCCGTACTTCAAGTCCAACCCGGCCCCGCCGTAATAGGTGTTGCCGTCGTCGAAGGGGTTGCCGGCGCGCTTGGGCTGGTCGTAACGACCGCGAGCGAGCGTGTAAGGGAGCAGCTCGAGCCGCTTGGGAACCGCGATATCTTGCAGCGCCACCAGGTGCGCGAAGCGCGACGCGAGACCGCTCTCCTTTTTCCCGACGAAGGGGAACAGCGCCAGCTCGTTCTTTCGCTCGATCCAGCGCGTGAAGCGCACGCCCCACACTTGCTCCCGCGCGGGGGAGAACCGCAACTGGGAGAAAGGAATCCGCAGCTCGACGATCCACCCGAGCGAGTCGATGGACGTCGCCGCCTCCCAGACCGGATCCCAGGAATTGTCGGAGAGCTTGCCGTCGCCTCCTCGCAAGACGTCCTTCTTCACGCCCGCCGGGTTCACGATGAACTCGAACGCGGTCCGATGATCGTGGTAGCTGTCCAGCAGGAGGCGGAATTCGTCGCTGTGGGTGTTGGCGTCGCGCCGTCCCAGCCGGCTCACGATGCTGTGCGGCTGGGCGTCGAACAAGCGCACGCCCACGTACAGTGCGTCTGCATCGTAGATGATCCGTACCTCCGTGGACTCGGAGACGGCGTTTCCTTCGTCCGGGTCGGTTTGCAGCAGGCCCGTGCTGGCAGGCGCCAGCGTCCAGGCGGGGTCGTCCAGGCGCCCGTCGAGCGAAGGCGGCCGATCGACCCGCAGCGCGGTCACGGCGGGGGGCACGAGGCCGTTGGCGTGGCGGAGGGCGGACGAATCCGCGGACCCCGACTGCAGCAGCAGCACAGCGGCGATGGCGAGTGGCATCGGGATCAGTGTGACCCGAGGTGCAGGGCTTCCCGCATCAATCGTGCAACGCCGCTGCGGGGGACTTCACTGCGTCGGGGAGTCTGCTCCATTGCTCGGGCGTAAGCACGGCGCGCGCGCCCTCGAGCGCCCACGCGGCGTTGTCCCGCGCTGCGGATGCCCGCACGGCGGCGTCGAGCGACTCCGGAAGCAACCGGTTCCGCGCGT
>MNEL01000034.1 GCA_001917665.1 Gemmatimonadetes bacterium 13_1_40CM_69_22
ACGCTTCTCTCGACGGTCGCCTGCCGGTCCCGCCACGCCGCTGCCAGCTGGTCGGGCCCGGCGCGAGCCGCATCCAGGAGGTGCCGGACCACGTTGCGGATCGGGATCAGGCCGTTCTTGATGTCGTGGTTCACCTGGCGGGCGAGGTCGCCTACGGCGATGCGGCGCTCGGCCTCACGCAGCTTCGCGGCCCCCGCTCGTAGCCGCTCGGTCATCGCGCCCAACAGGCGGGTGAGCATGCCGATCTCGTCGCCGCGCGCGCTCTCGAACGTCACGTCGAGCCGCTCCATGTCGATCTCGGCGGTGCGGCGCGCCAGCTCCCCGAGGGGGCGGCTGATCAAACTGGACAGCCAGCTCGCGAGCAGCAGCGCGATTGCAGCCGTGAGGAGGGCCGCCGCGACGAAGGCCACATCCACGCGCCGGCGCAACGCCACGAGGGGAGCGAGCGAGTGCGTGATCACGATCCGCGCTTCGCGCAGGCGGGCGGAGTCGCCGAGGGCGACGAAGGGCACCGCGAACGCGCTCACAACGTGTGCCGCCGTGTCGACGCGCACGAGCGTATCCGACGGGAGGGCGGGGGAGACGGTCAGCTCGGAGTCGGGAGCGAGCCGCGCCAGGAAACTCGAGTCCACGGCCACACCGCCCACGAGCGTGAAACGGCGGCCGCCGAGCCGCAGCGAGTCGACCCGTGCCAGCGCCAGCAGCGCGGCCTCCGCGGTGCGGGCCTCGACCAGCGCCATGCCGCCCGGCGCGGCCGCGAGCAGGCGCGGGAGCTCCGGCTCGAGCCGGTCGTATTCGTTCCGGAAGTGGCCCGAGCTGATGATGCGACCCTGGTCGTCCTGGATCTGCAGCATCGCCAGGCCCGTGAAGCGCATGGCGCTGCCGGCGTAGTCCAGGAGATACTCACGCTCGACGCCCTGCAGCGCGGCGAGCCTGAACCGATTGTCTGTCGCGAGCGCTTGCTTCAGGGCGTCGAGTCGAGCGGCAATCCCGGCGCTGTCTCGGCTCAGGTCCGTGCGGATCACCGCCGCGAGCGACGCCACCCGCCGTTGGTATTCGGCGGTCAGGCGGTCCGCCATGTCCGCGCGCACGCGCACTCCGAACACGGCGAGGGGGACGAGCACGACGACGCCGAACCCGAAGAGGACGCGGGCACGGAAGCTCATCGCGCCACGAGCCGAACGGCTCCGTCCCAGTCGACGCTCAGGCGCGGCAGGCCACGGCGGGCCAGCAGATGCGTGCGCGTGTCGATGAGCGGCGTGATCGAGCCGCGCAGCACCCAGGCGGGAAGCTGCCGGGCGGCCGCGCAGGCGTCGGCGGTCCGGCGCCGGACCCGGAGCACGTACGCCGCTTCGGTGCCGCCGCGGAACGCCGGCTCGAAGGCCGTGCGCGCGAGACCCGCGACGACGGCGCCCCGGCCGAACGCGGCGAGGCCGACGAGGCGTGCGGCGAGGTCGCGCGCGTCGCGGTCTGCCTGCTCGTACACGACGCGCCGCCGCGGCGGGACAGTGGGCGACGCCGGCTCGGCCGGAAGGCCGCAGCGCTTGACATCGGCGAACCAGAACCGCCCATCGTCCGCCTGAGCGGGTCGCGCGTCGACGTGCACCGCCTGCGGCAGGCTTTCGAGGCGAAGGGCACCGACGTCGAGGCCGCTCCCCTCGGGCGCCAGCAGAACGTATGTGTGATCCCACTCGAGCGGGACGTCCTGATACCCCGAGCGGGTGCGGGCGTATTCGAGCGCGGCTGGATCGCTCGTGAGGAGCAGGTTCACGTTCCCGTCGATGGCATCGCGAGCGTCGCTCGCGGTTGTGACGGTCACCTTGATGGCCGGCAGCGCGGCGCCCGGCACCGGGCTCGCCCAGAGCGCGTCGCCCGCCGCGGCGGCGCCGGTCGTCCAGTGATTCCCCGTCCCGATCGGCCAGCCGCCGCCCGGAGCGGACTTGGTCACCGCGAGCGCGGGGTCGGCGAAGCGCTGAAACGACAGGCCAGACGGATCGATGCCGAGCGTCCGATCGTCCAGGATCGTGATGGCTTGAGCGGTACTCGCGTCGCGCGCCCGCCAGGCGGCCAGCACGTCCCGAGCCGTCACCGGCGCCCCGTCCCAGAAGCGTGCATCGGCTCGGAGGGTGACGGTCCAGCGGCCTGCGGCGCCCTGCTCCCAGGATCGGGCGAGGGCGGGAAGGACGCGTCCCTGGCAGTCCACGCGGATCAGCGTCTCGTACAGCTGTGCGAAGACAAACCGCTCCGCGACGTTGTACGGCACCGGGGCGTGCGCCGGGTCCACCGGCTCGGTGAGCGCGACCGTGACGGTGTCGCGCGGCGTGGTCCGCCCGGTCGCGATCAAGCACGTCGTATCCGATGGAGCCGCTGCGGGCGGCGGCAGCTCGCTGCCCGGCGCGGCCCCGCGGCAGGCCGCGACCAGCAAGCCGGCGAGGAGGACGAGGCGGGACGAGGGGATCACGGGCTCGGGCTCCGGCGGGTGGTTTTGGAACGATACCCAGAGCCGGCAGCCGCAGCCAGGACGTCGGTTACGCGCGCGGTTTGCGCGTCATCAGCGCGAGCACGTTCCCCTCAGGGTCGCGGAAGTCGGCCAGCCAGAGCTCGTAGTCCGGGGCCCGGTGCACGAGGTGCGGCTCGGTGATGAACTCGACGCCCCGGCCGCGCAGCGTCGTGTGCGCCGATTCGATGTCCGGTACGAGGTAGTAGACGAGCGACGCCGGGTGGTCGAATTCGGGCGTCTCGGGGACGCCGAGCATGAGAGTCGTCGCACCGCACTGGAAGAACGCCATCTGCGGCGGCGCTAGGAAGAGAAAGGGGATGCCCAGCGTGTCGCGGTAGAAGCGCACGGCGCGATCGAGATCGCGGGCGCGGACGAAGATCTGCCCGATGGCGGAAAGGCCGAACTGTGTGGTCGTGGCGGTCATTGCTCACCCCCCGCTGCAGGTTCCTGCTGGGTTAAACAATGCAGCGTGCCCAGTCCCCACACCAGGTCCACTGCATGAATCCCCACCACCGGCCGGTCCATCAGCTCGGCGAGCAGTCCGAGCGCGACCCGATCGTTAGCATCGTTGAACGTCGGCACCAGGACGGCGCCGTTCGCGATGTAGAAATTGGCATAGCTCGCCGGCAGCCGCTGGCCGTCGCAGTAGCGCGGCGCGGGCATCGGCAGGGCGACGACCTCGATCTTCGAACCGTCTTCGAGCCGCATCCCTTCGAGCCGCTCGCGATTCTCTCGCAGGGCCCGATAGTTGGCATCGTGGGCATCGGTCTCGCTACACAGCACGACGGTCCGCGCGTCGACGAAGCGGCACAGGTCGTCGACGTGACCGTGGGTGTCGTCTCCGGCGATGCCCTTGCCCAACCACAGCACGTTCGTCACGCCCAAAAGCTGCCGCAGGACCTGCTCCAGCTCGGCGCGCGACAGGCCGGGGTTCCGCACCTGGACTTCACGGTCGAGCAGACACTCCTCGGTGGTGAGGAGCGTGCCCCGGCCGTTCACATCGATGCTGCCCCCCTCAAGCACCACGTCGCGCTCGCCCGCCCGCGCGCGAAACACACGCAGGCCGAGCCGCTGCGCCGCTCGCTCGGGCACCTGGTCGTCCTTCTTCCAGTCGGGGTACTTCGCCCAGGCGGTGAAACGGAACCGCGCGACGGCGACCTCGGGCCGGGGCGGGCGGTCGCACCGCACGAACAGGGGGCCGAAATCGCGGGTCCAGCCGCGGTTCGTGGGGAACCGGAAGAACTCGACGCGTGCGCGGTCGGCGCCGACCCGCGCGAGCACGCGCAGCGCCCGGCGCTCGTGCGCGGCCGAATTCACCAGGATCCGCACGATCTCGCCCGGCGCCAGTTTGCGCACGATCTCGCCGTACACCCACGGGATCGGTGCGATCTTGCCCGGCCAGTCGCTCGCGTTGTGCGGCCAGCCGATCCATGTGGCGTGATGCGGCTCCCACTCGGCGGGCATGCGGAAGCCGAGGGCGGCAGGAGAGGCGCGGTCGGGAGAGGCGCCGTCGGCCATCAGCGCTCAGCGGTCAGGGGTCGATGGGTCCCGGCTGCCGGCTGACGGCGCATTATCGATGAACCTGCTGCCAATCCCCGCGTACGCGTCGATCCGCCGATCCCGCAGGAACGGCCAGCCGCGGCGCACTTCCTCGATACGCGCGAGGTCGACCTCCGCAATCAGGACCGCCTCACGATCCTGCGGGGCCTCCGCGAGGATCGCGCCGAACGGATCCGCCAGGAACGACGAGCCCCAGAACTGGATGCCGTCCGCGCTCCCGCCGGCGAGCCGCTCGTGGCCCACGCGGTTTACCGCGGCGACGTAACAGCCGTTGGCGATGGCGTGGCTGCGCTGGATGGTGCGCCAGGCGTCGAGCTGCTCGGCGCCGTGCGTCGCCTTCTCCTGGGGGTGCCAGCCGATGGCCGTCGGATAACAGAGCAGCGTGGCGCCCTGCAGCGCCGTGAGGCGCGCGCCCTCCGGATACCATTGATCCCAGCACACGAGCGTGCCGATCCGCCCTACGCGCGTGTCGAACGCCCGGAAGCCCAGGTCGCCGGGTGTAAAGTAGAACTTCTCGTAATAGGCGGGATCGTCGGGGATGTGCATCTTGCGATAGATCCCCACGATACGCCCGTCGGCGTCGATCACCGCCGCGCTGTTGTGATACAGCCCCGGCGCCCGCCGCTCGAACACCGGCGCGATCACCACGACCCCGGCTCGCTGCGCCGCCTTCGCCAGGGCCTCGGTGCTCGGCCCGGGCACCGGCTCCGCGAGGTCGAACAACGCGGCGTCCTCGCGTTGCGCGAAGTACAGCGAGCGAAACAGCTCCGGGAGACAGATGAGCCGGGCCCCGGCCGCCGCCGCCTCTTCGACCTTCGCGACGCCCTGCTTGAGGTTCGCGTCCGGATCGGCCGACATCGCCATCTGGATGAGCCCGATCTTGTATTTGGTCGGCGGCTGCGCGCTGTTCATGGGGGAGAACACTACTGTGTTCGGGCCGGACGCGCACCGGGCGCGCGGGTTCACCCGCCCACACACGGGACGCCTTTACACGCTGGGCGTAGTGATATCGATTCTTTACTCCATGCGCGGACTCCTGGTCGCACTCGTGGCTGGCCTCACCGGTTCCGCGACGCCCGTCCGGCAGCCGGGCGGCCACCATGTCCGACCGTCGGCGCGATGGTAGAGCGCGAGCCCCTGGTGCGGCAGGCAAGGCTGTGGTTCGGGTTGCTCGCTTCGGTCGACCGCCGCACCTATCTCACGAACGGCCTCGCCCTGATGGGATTCAAGTACGCGGTCGACGCGGGGGCGGTGGGTCTCGCGACCGGTCGCTTCTGGTCGCCGCTCGATTACCTGCTACCGTTCTATCTGCTGCGGGCCGAAAAGCTCGCCGGCGCGCCCGCCTGGTTCCTTCCGGCATTCGTCGTCTGGACGCTGCCGTTCCTGTGGATCGGCGTCGCCATGACGCTGCGCCGGGCGGTGGACGCCGGGCGGTCGCCGTGGCTGGCGCTGGCCTTCTTCGTCCCTCTCTTGAACTACGTCGTGATGCTCACCCTGTGCGGCCTGCCCACGGTGCCGCTCAGTCCCCGGGAGGAGCATGCGGGAGGTCGGACCGTGGACGCGCGGCTCGTCGTCGCGCTGTACGGCATCGCCGCCGGGCTCGCCGTGGCGCTGCCCACGGTTCTGTTGAACGTCTATGTGCTACGCCGTTACTCGACGTCCCTGTTCTTGGGTACTCCGTTCACGCTTGGTGCAGTGACCGCCTACGTGTTCAACCGCGCCGCACCGCAGGGGCCCGGGGCTACGGCGCAGGTCGTGAGCTTGAGCCTCGTGCTGCTCGCCGGCGCCATGCTGCTCTTCGCCCTCGAGGGCCTCGTGTGCGTGGTGCTCGCGTTGCCCCTGGCGCTCGCGCTGGCAATCCTCGGCGGGATCTTCGGCAGAGCGATCGCGCTCCATACGCCGGGTCGGGCCGGGCATCTCGCCAGCCTCGTGCTAGCGGCACCACTGCTCGCCGGGCTCGACGAGGCGCGTGGGCCCTCCCCGACGCCGCCGTACCAGGTGGAGGACTCCGTCGTGGTCGCGGCCCCGCGTGCGGTGGTGTGGCGCCAGGTGGTGAGCTTCAGCGAGCTCGCCTCGCCCACTGAGGCGCTGTTCCGGCTCGGCGTCGCCTACCCGCGGCGCGCCCGGATCGACGGGGCGGGGGCGGGCGCGATCCGCTACTGCGAGTTCTCGACGGGGACGTTCGTGGAGCCGATCACGGAGTGGGCGGCGCCGGGCCGGCTGTCGTTCGACATCACGGCGCAGCCCGTACCGCTGCGCGAGCTGTCCCCCTACGGGGCGATCGCGCCGCCGCACCTGCACGGCTCCTTCCGCGCCCGGCGCGGCGCGTTCCGATTGACTGAGCTTCCGGGCCGCCGTACGCTGTTGGTCGGCGCCACGTGGTACGAGCTTGACATCGAGCCACGGACGTACTGGAAGGCGCTTGCGGATCCGATCGTGTCGGCGATCCACCGGCGCGTCCTCGAGCACATCAAACGCTTGTCGGAGGCTTCATGAAGCGGGCGCTAGGCCTCGTTCTGGTTGCGGCAGCGGTTCTCGCCTCGTGGGTCGATCGCAGCGTCGCCGGTGGCCAGACGACGTGCGTGTCGCGCGCCGCCGCGCCGGTCCCGCCAGCCTACGCGGCGACCGTCGCGCGCGCCCATGCCGTCGTGTGCGACCAGCTGGCGGGCCGCATCGCCGGCCTGCAGGTGGCGGTCGGCGTCGACGGCAAACTCGTGTGGTCGGAGGGATTCGGCTATGCAGATGTCGCCCGCAAGGTCCCGGTCACCGCCGAGACGCAGTTCCGGATCGGGAGCGTGTCCAAGCCGCTCACCGCCACCGCCGTCGCGCTGCTGTACGAGCAGGGGAAGCTCGACCTCGATGCGCCGGTGCAGCGCTACGTCCCGTCGTTTCCCGACAAGGGCCGCCCGATCACGACGCGCCAGCTGGCGGGCCACCTCGCGGGCATCCGGCACTATCGCGGCGATGAGTTTCTCTTGAACCGCCATTTCAACACCGTGCTCGAGGGGCTCACGATCTTCCAGGGCGACGCGCTGCTCTTCCCTCCGGGCACGAAATTCTCCTATTCGACCTACGGCTGGAACCTGATCTCGGCGGTGGTGGAGGGCGCGGCGGGGCAGGACTTCCTGAGTTACATGAGCCGGAACGTGTTCCGGCCGCTGGGCATGACCCACACCGCGCCGGACCGCGTGGACAGCCTGATGCCGAACCGCACCCGCTTCTACGAGCGCGCGGGGGACAGCGGGTTCGTGGCGGCGCCGCCGGTGGACAACAGTTACAAGTGGGCCGGCGGCGGCTTCGTGTCCACCGCCGAGGACCTCGTGAAGTTCGGCTCGGCCATGCTCCAGCCGGGGTTCCTCAAGGCCGAGACGCTCGAGCTGCTCTTCACCTCACAAAAGACGACCGCGGGCGAGCCGACCGGCTACGGGATCGGCTGGTTCGTGGGCACGGACAGCCTGGGCCACCGCTGGGTGTTCCACGGCGGCGGCTCGGTGGGGGGAACCACGGCGTTCGGCGTGGACCGCGACTCGCGGATCGTCGTCGCCATCACGTCGAATCTGACCAACGCGCCGCTCGAGCCGGGAGAGGCGATTCAACGGCTGTTCGATCGATAGCGCGCCGTCAGCTTCTGGCCTGCTTCCACTGCCGGGGATCGAACAGCGCGTCGGCGAGCGGCGCGTCGGTCTTGATCTCGGTGTACTCTTCGAGCCAGCGTTCCTGCCCATCCACCAGGAACGCCACCTCGGCCGAGAGCCAGGCGCCGCCTACCAGCTGATACTTGTTGAACCGGATGTCGCTGATGCGGCTCGTGTCACGCTGGCCCGGCTCGAGCAGCCGCACGAACACGAGGCGCTCGCGGTCCACCCAGAACTGCCGGGCGCGCAGGTCGCCTGCCTTCGCGCCCACGACGTACACGGGGCGCCCCTGCCACGTGTCTTCGTGCACCGTCGCGAGGTCGAATTTGAGCTGCTCGAGCCGCGCCGCCGTGCGCTCCGCGGGCTCGAAGTAGACGTCGAAGCCGAGCACCATCAGCGGATGAATGAACGCCGACGCATTGCCGAGCGTGTCGGCCTTGAAGACGAACTGGGAATCGTTGACGAACAGCAGGCCGTTGCCCGAGTCGGCCGGCGCGAACTCGATGCGCAGCTTCCCAGGCAGGGCGGCATACTCGTGCCAGATCGAGTGCTCCTGCGAGCCGTCCGGCCGGGTCGCGGTGTTCTTCTGGACGAACGTGAGCGTGCGATACCATTTGCCGGCATAGCGGTCGTGCATCGCCTTGAGCACGTCACGCCCGCTCGGCGGCGACGCTGCGAGCGCGGATACGAGCAGTAGATGATGCAGCACTGATCCTCCCTTGTAAGACGTCAGACGTCTGATATCTGACGTCTGATGTCTACCGATCCAGCCGGTAGCCGGCTTTGCGAACCGTGAGAATATGCTGCGGCGCCGCCGCATCCGCTTCGAGCTTGCGGCGCAGCTCGGCGACGTGTGTGTCCACCGTGCGGCTCAGTACCTCGGCGCTGTAGCCCCAGACCTCGCGCAACAGCTCCAGCCGCGTCGCCACCGCGCCGCGACGTCGCAGCAGCGCGACGAGCAGGTCGAACTCCTTCGGCGTGAGCGGCACAGGCTGGCCGGCCCGGAGCACCGTACGGGAGGCGGGGATCACCTCGATGTCGCCGAACCGCTCGGGCGGCGCGCCGCCGTTCCCGCCGGTCGGCGGGGCCGTGCGGCGCAACAGCGCTTCTACCCGAGCGAGCAGCTCGAGCACGCCGAACGGCTTGGTGACGTAGTCGTCCGCGCCCAGTCGCAGGCCGCGCACCTTGTCCGCCTCTTCGCCACGCGCCGTGAGGATGAGGACCGGCATGGTGCGGCCGGCGTCCCGCAGCGCGCGCAACACGCGGAATCCGTCCATTCCGGGAAGCATCAAATCGAGGATGATGAGGTCGGGGCGGCCGTCGCGCGCGCGCGCCAGGCCTTTCATGCCGTCGTCCGCCACCTCGACCTGATAGCCCTCGATCTCCAGGTTGTTACGCAGGCCGTAGGCGAGGTCGGGGTTGTCCTCGACGACGAGGATACGGGTCACGCCGGGACCCTCGGGGAGCCACTGGGCGCACGCTCAGCGGGCGGCTCGAGCGGCAACTCGATGACGAACCGGACGCCACTCCCGCCGTTGGCCGCGGCGCGCGGCTGCGGGTCCTCGACCCAGGCGCGCCCGCCATGCAGGGCGACCAGCTCGCGCACCACCGCGAGCCCGATGCCCGTCCCAGCCACGGCCGAGCCGCGGTCTCGCTCGAGGCGCCAGAAGCGGTCCCAGACGCGCTCGCGGTCGGCCGGGGGGATGCCGGGGCCCTCGTCGTCGACCCAGATCCGCGCGCGCTGCTCGCCCGCCGCGAGGCCGACGGTCACGACCTGCGCCGGGGGACCGTACTTCACGGCGTTGTCGAGCAGGTTCAGCAGCATCTGGCGAAACGCCTCGGCATCCACGGGCGCGACGACGCCCTCCGCGAGCTGGGTGCGCAAGGTGACGCCGCGCGCGCCCGCGAGCGGCGCGAACCCTTCGAGGGCTTCCAGCACCAGGGGCGCGAGCGGCGCGCGCGCCGGCGACAGGCGGGTGACCTGCCGTTCCGAACGGGAAAAGTGCAGCAGGTTCTCGACGAGGTGGGTGAGCCGCCGCGCCTCCTGATCGATGATCTCGAGCGAGCGGCGGCCCTCCTCCTCGGACCGCACGCGCCCGAGTAGCAGCGTCTCGGAAAACATCCGGATCTGTGCGAGCGGCGTACGCAGCTCGTGGGACACGCCCGAGACGAAATCGGTGCGCAGGCGGGCGAGCTCGTATTCGCGCCGCAACTGGACCAGCGCGGTCACGATGAGCCCGGCCGTGACCCCGAGGGCCCCGAGCAGGAGCGGGAGGCGCGAGCGCGGCAGGCCGCCGATCACGAGCTTTGAGGCCAACTCCGGGCGGAGCGCGACCGCCACCTGCATCGCCCCCATCATCGCTTCGACCGTGTCCCGAGCCGAGAACGTGGCCGCATACTGCACCGGGGAATGGTACAGCTTGGTGCCGTCCGCGGAGGTTACGACGACGGACATGAGCGAGTCGAACACGACGCCACCGGTGAGGGGGCGCGGCAAGAGCGGCTGCTTCTCGGCCCCCATGGTGTAGAACGGCTCGAACGCTTTGGGATCGACGTCGACACCGACGAGCGTGCGGAGCGCGCCCGCCTGGTCCTTGCCGGTGTACATGACCGCGTGGGGCACGCCGGCTACCCGCGCCACGATCACGGCGAGGTGCTCCATCGGTTGGTACACGGTGCGGGCGTGCGCGGGCAGCGTGTCGCGCAGCCAAGCGCGCTCCGCCGCCGACGGCGCGCCGCCCGAGGTTTCGAGGCGACCGGTCGCAAGGTCGAGGCGAAACGTGTAACGCGCCAGCTTGAGCACGGCGGCGGCGTAGGGCTTTAGCCCGGGCGCGAGCCGCTCGGGGCGCGGGAGAGCCGCCCCCAGTGCGCCGGCTTGCGTGTGCAGCAGCGCCTCCATCGGCGGCCACGCCGCCATGTAGTAGAGGTTGGCTCCCGTGCGGAGAGCGAAGCGCGAGGCCGCAAGCCGCGCATAGTCGCGCAACACCCGCTCGGCGGTGGCCCGATGATGGAGGAACGTCCGCTGAGCCTGGAACGCAAGCAGGCCCGCCAGCAGCAGGCTGCCGAGCAACATCACCGCGATGAGGACGCCGCGCGGGCGGCGGGGGACGTGCTGCATCTGGTTGGCCAGGTTCATCGAGCGTCCCGAGAAATGCACGTGATTCGACCGAGATTCAAGACGGTCTGACTGTTTGCTGACAATCTCCGCACCGGGTCTCCACCTGAAGGGCAGTGCCGCTGGATAGAATGCAGCGGGTCGCGGCCGGAGTGTCGACGGCCACTTCGTCCCGACCAGCCAACCCGGGGTGCAGTCCATGGCCCCGGGTTTGGTTTTATGTTCCAGTCATGCGGCGCCCTGCCTGGTATCGGCTCTGCACGCTCATCGGCATGCTTGCGCTCACCGCGGCGCGGGAGCAGGGAGGACGTATGGCGTTCTCGCTCAGCAGCGTAGCCTTTAAAGCAGGCGCGGCGATCCCCATCAGGCACACGTGTGACGGCGCCGATGTGTCGCCGCCGCTCGGCTGGAGCGGCGCCCCGCCGGGCACTGCCGCGTTCGCCCTCATCGCCGACGATCCCGACGCGCCGGCCGGAACCTGGGTGCATTGGGTGCTGTACGACGTTCCGGCAGCGACGTCGCAGTTGCCCGAAAACGTCGCGAAGAGCGACGCGCCCTCGGGGTTGAGCGGCGCGCTGCAAGGCCGCAACGACTTCGGGCGCAGCGGATACGGCGGGCCGTGCCCGCCGCCAGGGCCGGCACACCGGTACTTCTTCAAGCTGTACGCGCTCGACACGCCGCTGCGGTTGCAGGCCGGCGCCACCAAGCGCGACGTGGAGGGGGCGATGCAGGGACACGTATTGGGGACGGCACAGTTGCTGGGGACGTACGCGAGGCAGCAGCGGTGAGAGGGCTGCTCATCGCTTCGCTGGCCGCCGGTGTGGCATTGACCCCGCTCCCCGCTCCCCGCTCCCCCAGTTTCGACGTGGTCGTCCTGCCCGCAGGGCTGCGCGGCACGATGAGCGCCGTCTGGATCGAAAACAACCGCCATTGGGACGAGCTCGCCGGTCTCAACACGCTCACGCAGCTGCTCGGCTCGGCACGGCCGACGCAGCACGAGTACTTGGGGTGTCTTGCCGGCGAGGTCGCGAACGATACGCTGTGGGTGCGCGAGCTCGTGCCCGCCGCCGACTTGAAGCAGCTCCAGTTCGCCGTGGCGGGTAGCTGCGACGGGGTCGACCGGTTCGTCGGGACGTGGCACACGCACCCGTACCGGGCCGGCCCCGACGGCCGCGCGCTCAAGGAGCGCGGTCTGTCGGCGCTGGACCTCGAGACCTTCGCGTCCGCGCGCGATCTCGTCACCGTCGTCATGTGGGACGTCGATTCGCTCGACGTGGCGGCCAAGGGACCGGACGGCTCCGTGCGCCATCCGGCGCCGCTCACCTTGCGCTAGCGCGCCGGGCTCACCTCGGCGTCGAACACTCCCGTCAGGATCCGGCTGTTGCGCTTGACCTGCACCCACATCCGATAGTGGCCGGGCTGGGGAAAGGCGTACGGGAAGGACACGGCACCGGGGCGCACCGCTCGTTGCTCCCCGCTCCCCATCGGCATCGCGGCGAGCCGCTGCGCGAGCCGGCCGCGCACCGTATCCCCCGGCTCGCGCAGCACGAACGTTTCCTGGGCGGCGACGGAGATCGTCCCCTCCGGGTGCAGGTGCACGAACACCGCGCCGTCGTCCCGCACGATCATGGCGTGGCCGGCCATTCCCATGTACGGCTCGAGTCGTGCCGGTCGGCCGTCGGCAGCCCTGACCACGAACCGTAGCGGCGACTCGCGATCCACCGCGAGCGGCTCGTCGCCGCGCTCCCACGTCATCGTCGAGCCGTCGGCGAGCCCGGCGACGTCTCCCGCCTCCCTCCTCCCGTCTCCCGACCACCACGCGTCGTCCGGGTCGCCGGGAGGGGGGAGGCGGGAGACGGGAGGCGGCGGCAAATCGAGCGTCGCGACCAACGTCTGTGCGAAGCCGCTCTCGTGCACGATGTCGGCGTACAGGCGGTACGTTCCAGCCGGCAGCGGCGGCAGGTTGGCCTCGAAGGTCGTCGAGTCGCGGGGAAGAGGATGGAGGTGGGCGAACCCGTCGAGCTGCCCATTCCGTACCAGAAACAGGTGCATCAGGTGACCGTGGTCCGGAATGAGCGGCGTCCATTGCCGCCGCTGGTTCGTCCACGACGTGTCGTCGATCGCGCAATGCAGCACCGCTCCGGCAGCGGTCGCCCGCACCGTCGCGGCGGCGTGCAGCGGTTGGTACAGCCCGCTCCGGTACGCCGCATCCACCGTGTTCCACCACGCCCGCCCGCCAACCAGTGTCAGGGCGAGCACGACGGCGCTCGCAGCCGTGGCGATCCAGGCACGCACGCTACGTCGCCGGTCGGGCTGCTGGCCCGGGGCGAGCCCGCTTTCCCGCACCGCGGCGCGGACGATGGTCAGCGCACCGATGAAGAGGAACGCGCCCAGTCCCAGCAGCCCCATGCCGAGCGGCTTCTCGAGCGCGAGCCGGCGGGTCGCGACGGCCATCACGGGGACGAGTGCCGTGCCGGTGCCGCTCGCGCCCTCCAGCGTCACTTGAACGCTGTAGGAGCCGCCACGCATCAGCCACAGCGCCGCGCTGTAGAGGGTCGAGTCTCCCGGAACGCGCTGGGCGACATCGGCCGGGGGCGGGGCCGCCGTTCTGGGATCCCAATAGACCGGCAGCACCAGCACCCGGCGCACGGTCTCTGGGTCGAGCAGGCGCACCGTGATCTGCGCCAGGCCGGGCACGACGCCGGGGTTGCGGATGATGACGCGGATGGGGTAGGGTCCCGCCACGCCCTCGAAGTAGGTGTCGGGGCTGCCGACATGGGCGGAGGTGACGACGGCGGTTGCCCCGAGCGCGAGCAAGCGGGCCAGGCAACGTCTCATCGTTGCAGCCGCTGCATCCAGTTGCCCCACCACAGACCAACCCGCACCGACGCGATGGCGAGCCCGGCCGCGACCGCGAGACCCTGGGCCGTCACCGGATCAGGCTTGATGCTCCAGAACTGGTAGCGCCAGGGTCCGAGCCGCGCCGTGTAGTCCCACTGGTCCGCGCCGAAGAAGAAGTTGCGGGCGTGCGCGGACAGGAGGAACTCGGCAACGAACCACTGCACCACGACGAACACCGCGAGGAAGGCGAGCCCCGCGAGCACGGACAGCCGCCAGTCCCGGCCTGGCCCCGCGCGCCGCATCAGCAGGTCGACCACCGCGGCTGGAACGACGAGCAGCAACGGGAACGGCGGCGGCACCATGTGGGTGACGGGGTTGAACACCGGGGCGAGCTTCGGCGTCGCAGGGAAGAGCTGGAGGATCCAGATCATGACGAGCGAGATCGCCATGTAGAACGCTGCCGCCGTGGTCCCCGGCCACGCGATGCGCGCGGCGCGGGCGACCGCCACCAGCAGGAGCGGGAAGGTCCCCGCCGCGACCTTGTAGTACAGCGCGTTATGGGCGTCGTTGGCAAACCCGACCTGCTCGATCCCCATGATCGAGACGTTCTGAAGCAGGATCGCGGCACCGTACGCCAGGAGCAAGCCGGACGCCCGCCGGCCGGCGTCGGTGGCGGCGCGGTTCTGGAGCGAGAGCACGAGCAGCATCGCGCCCAGTTGGATGCCGGTGAAGCCGAGGGCGAGGATCACGTGCGGAGGCGACAGGACTTTGACGTCGAGTCCGTAGGCGTTGTGCCACCAGTTGTCGAACGGCGCCGAGACAATCATCGCGATGGCGCCCCAGATGCACACCCAGGCGCCGAGCGCACCGCGAAAGCCCCAGAACGACACGCTCGCCGCTCGCTCGTCCGGAGTCCCGGCGAAGCTGGTCCGCAGGACGAGCCAGCCGCACGAGACGCCGGCGAGCGCGCCACCGACGTAGATCGCCAGGTGAGCCGGGGTCCAGAAGGTGTCGCGCCCGATCGAGCGGTGCCAGGAAATGTCCCACATGACGCCGACCACGGCGCTCGTGGATGCGAGCACCACAGACCAGACACGCCAGGGAACGGGGGGCGCCGCAGCGCGAGCCGGTGGTGCGACGGAGCTAGTCATGGTCGTCCTCGTCACTTCCTAGGCAGAGGGAAGGCGCCCCGACCGAATTCGTCGGGGCGCCTCGAGCCTCGGGGAAGGGCGCCGCGTGCTGCGCGCCCGGCCGTTCACTTAGCCTCTCGCGCCGACGCGCACCTCTGCCGGCTGCCAGATGCTGATCTTCCGCGTCTCCGGCATCAGGAACAGGCTGAGCAGGAACGCCACGGCCGGCACGGTGATGGGATAGACCAGCGCGTGGCCCAGGCTCTGCGACATGGTTAACCCCGCTGCCTGCGCGGACACATACGCCGCGGTCGTGATGACGGGCACCAGTCCGCCGCCCCAGCCGTTGCCGATGTGATATGGCACCGACACGGACGAGTACCGGATGCGCGCCGGGAAGTACTCGGCCAGGAACGCGCCGATCGGGCCGTACACCATGCCCACGTAGGAGACCATGATCGCGACGATCAAGATCGACAGCGGGTAGTTGATGTTGGCCGGGTTGGCGGCGTTGCCGAGCGCCGTGTAGAGCGGGTAGTACGTGACCGCCGCGAGGAAGAACCCGGCGAGGATGATCGGCTTGCGACCGATCCGGTCAGAGAGCCAGCCGAAAAAGATGAGCGACGGTGTGGCGATGAGCAGCGCGAGGCCCGTGATGATAGCCGGGTGCAGGACGTCAGGCTTCTGCACCTGCTGGATGAAATACAGCGCCCAGAACTGGCCGCTGTACCACACGACCCCCTCGCCGATCACGACGACGCTAGCGATCAGCACGTATCTGATATTCTGACTCCAGAAGGCCTCGCGCCAGGGATTGGCCGACGTCTGTCCCTTCGCCTTGATGGCCTGGAAGATCGGCGTCTCCTGAAGCTGCAGCCGGATGTAGATGGCGATCGCGACCATGAGGAGCGAGAGCAGGAACGGGATCCGCCACCCCCACGCGTTGAACGCCTCCGTCCCCACTATCTCGCGCGTCAGGATGATGACGACCAGGGACACCACGATTCCGAGCGTGGGCGACGTCTGGAGCCAGCCGGTGTAGTAGCCTCGTTTGTCGTCCGGAGCATGCTCGGCGACGTACGTGATGGCGCCGCCATACTCGCCGCCGAGGCACAACCCCTGGATGAGGCGAAGCAGCAACAGGAGAATCCCCGCCGTTGCGCCGATCTGGGCGTAGCTCGGCACGAGGCCGATGAAAGCCGTCGCCAGACCCATGCCGCTCAGCGTGATGAGGAAGGTGTACTTGCGGCCCACGATGTCGCCGATGCGGCCGAACACGAAGGCTCCGAACGGGCGGATCAGGAACCCGGCCGTGAAGGTTCCGACCGTCTTGATGAGCGCGCTGCCGGAGGCGCCTGCTGCGAAAAACTTGACCGACAGCAGCGCGGCCAGACTCCCGAAAATGTAGAAGTCGTACCACTCGATCACGTTCCCGACGGCGGCGGCGATGACGACACGTCGCAGGTCCTTCGTGGCGAGTTGAGGAGCGGTCATAACTCCCTCTGGTCGGTGGTGGACATGCCAGGTTCCGGCGGAAACGACCCCTTGTCAAGCACGGTCGCCCGACCCTCCGGCGACCAGTCCCTTGCTGCGCCATTTCTCGAAGATCTTCTTCACCTGCTGATGCGCCTCGTCGAGCGCCTGCTTGGCGCTCATCCGCCCCGTCGCCGCGTTGGCGAACATGGTGGGAAGGACGAATGTGTCGAACACCTCGCTCTCCGCCGGGTTGGCCGGTCCCGGGTGCCCGATGTTGGTCGCCCATTGGAGCGCCGTGCTGATCGGCTTGAGCTTCGCCGGCGGGTTCGAGCCGAAGGGGTCGTTCGCCGTGACCTGCTCCAACCACTTGTTGCCTGAGGCGGGCTTCTGCCCCACGGCCACGCCCGGGTCCGCGACCGAGCCGGGGAACGAGGGAAAGTTGTAGAGCTTGCTCCCCAGGACCGCGTCGCGATAGCGACCTATCAGATCGAGCAGGAACTGCTTGGCGACGTCCGGGCTCTGGGCGAACTTCCAGATCACGTAGATCCCCATCACGTGCTCGCTCGCCCACCGCGTCCCGCGCGGCCCCTTCAGCGCGGGAACGAAGAAGATGTCGTCCGCCACCGGCAACTTGTTGTCCTGTGCCGTGCGGTAGGCGGAGATCGAGTTGAGGATGTAGCCGGTTTGGCGGGCGTTCAGCGCTTGGTTGTTCGACGCGGCGTTCCAGCTCATGACCGACGGGTTCATGCCCGCCTTGAAGAGACGCACGCCGAATTCCAAGGCCTCGAGCGCGTGATCCGACTTGAGGACGACGTTCTCGTTCTGGTCCTGCACGGAGCCGTCGAACGACCACAGCATGGCGCGCGCGGCCATGTTCGAGTCGAGCTCCTGCGACATCCCGATGCCGATCGGGATCTGGATCTCCGGGTGCTTACTCTTGATCAGCGGCGCCGCCTTGACGAGGTCCTCCCACGTGACGGGGCCGTCCGGCATGCCGATCTCGGTCCAGAGGCTCTTCAGGTAGTCCCCGGGGTCGGGCACGTAGTTATCGCTGAAGCCGAACCACTTGCGCGTGACCGGGTTGTACGTGCTGCGCTTGCACAGGTCGAGGATCGGCCCGTTCTGGTGCTCGGCCTCCTGGACGACGTCCGCCATGTCGAGCACCTGCGGCTCGAACGCCCCGGGGGGGGACAGGAACTGGAACAGATCGTGCCCCTGCTGCGCTGCGACCTCGGCGTTGGCCCGCGTCCCCAGGTCGGCGAGGGCGATGTGGTCGACCGTGACCTCCACTCCCTTTGCAGTCCCCCAGTCCTTGGCGTACTTGTCGAACCACCCGTCGTACGAGGGGACGAAGTGGCTCCACTGGAGGATCTTGAGCGTCTTCTGCCGGCGCTTGATTCGGATCGTGGGACCCAGGGCGACGGCTGCGGCCGCCCCGGTCGTCGTGGTGACGAACTCGCGCCGATCTATTCCCTTGCGCTTCGCCATGGACCTACCCTCCGTTTGCCTGCGGTGAAACGACTCGCAGCGGGGCGGTGAGCGCTCCGCTGCGAGTCGGGCTCATGTCAGAGCGTGTATAGCACGCTGAGGGCGACCTGGTCGGCGCTTGCCGGGCCGGTGTTGAACCGGGTCACCGCGCGGAAGTATTCGAGCCCGAGCGCGTAGCGGCCCGCCCGGAAGCGCAACAACGCGTCGGCATCGTGGTTCAGCTGGCGGGCGAGGGTCAGCCCCGTCTCGGTCGCGTACCGTTGCGCGTTGGGCTGGTCCATCCCGTAATAGAACCACAGGCCCCAGTGGGGATCGAAGTCGTATCCCGCCTGCGCCCAGGCGCCCCACCCCCGGATCTTTCTCACGGTCTGCGTGATATGGGCGAACTGCTGCCCGAGGTCCTTCCCGTAGTAGAAGTTCCCGTGCAGTGTAAACTTGCTCGGCGCGACGTTGAAGCCAGCCTCGAAACCCCAAGCCGTCAGGTTTTTGTCGCCGGTGACACCTGTGCCGGTCGTGTCCTTCCAATCGATGTGGCCGACGACGTAGCCGCTCCAGCTGAGCTTTGGGGTCCTCTTCGCGAAGTTGAGCCGCGCCTCGAGCTGTGGAAGCCCGGACGCTTCTCCGTTGCCGATGTTGTTCGTCGAATCGCGCGCGTTGCCTGCGGTGAACGGTCCTGAGCCCTTGAACGCGGCCAACTGGAGTTGGACGTTGACGGGCTTCCCGGAGGTGAGGTCGTGATACAAAAAGACTCCCGGGAACCGCCAGCCCACCATGCCTGTGGCACCGTAGCCGAGTGGGAACGCCAGGTGTGTCACCGACACGGGCACCTCACCGAACAGGGGCGACCAGAACTGCCCGATCCGCACGGTCGTACGGCCGTTCGTCAGGTCGACGTACGCGAACCGGACGCGCAGCGCTGGTTGCTCGTCCTGGAACGGTGGGACGAGGGTCAACGGAGCGAAGAAGTCGGATTCGAGAACAGCTCTCGGCGCCCACTTCCCGAGCACCGCCGGGGCGTTGAAGGTGAAATTGATGCGCGTGTTCCGGACGTCGGCGTCGGTGAACATCTTATCGGTCGCCGGCTGGTTAGCCGGCGCGGCCGCCCACTCGGCGTTCTGCCCCTGTCCGAACGAGCCGAACAGCCCCCGGTCGGTGAAGATCGTGGCGTTTATGAAGCCGCTGATGGTGAGCGTCTCCCCCTCTCCCAGCTTGACCACCTGCCCCGCCGGCTGCTGGGCCGCGGCGGAGGCGGCACCCCAGATGATGGACATCGCAGCGACAGCGAGCCCGAAGAACGATGCCATTCGGATTCTCATGACATCCCCCCCGTGTGAAAGGGTGGTGAAAGATCGGCCCCGGCCTCAATTCTGAGCCGGTCCGACCGGATGCGCCAGAGCACGGTTTATCCCTTCACGGCGCCCATCGTGAAGCCCTGGATGAAGCGGTCGATAAAGAGGTTGTAGACGATCGCCAGCGGGATGCTGATGAACAGGGCGGCCGCCATGAGCGCCCCCCAGTGGTACACGTCGCCGCGCACCAGCGCGATGGGGACGCCTAGGCTCACCGTCATTTTCTCGACCGAGCTGATGAACGTCAACGCGTAGACGAATTCCTGCATCACCAGCGTGAAGCTAAAGACTACCACGGTCAGGATCCCCGGCACGATCAGCCGCGGCGCGACCTTCAGGATGACGGCGAGGCGACTGTATCCGTCGATCATCGCCTGCTCCTCGATCTCCCACGGGACCGAGCGGAGAAACCCCATCACGAGCCAGGTGCAGAACGGGATCGTCATGGTCGGATAGATCAGGATCAGCGACGCGAGCGAGTTCTGCAGGCCGAGCAGCGAGACGAGCCGCGAGAACGGGACGAACAACAGCGTGGGGGGGATGAGATACGTGAAAAAGATGCCCATCCCCATGCGCTCGCCCCAGCGGCCGGCGAGCCGGGCCAGGCTGTAGCCGGCCGGGACCGCCACTGCCACCGTGATGACCACGACCGCCGCGACCACCAGCAACGTGTTCAGGACCCAACGGGGGAAGTCCGTTTGTCCGAACAGCAGTTTGACGTGCTCGAGCGTCGGTGGGTCGTTGAAGATCCACGGGATGTGGCTCAGATCCGACGCGCCGACATAGAGGTCGCGATTCTGCTTGAACGTGGTGACCAGCATCCAGTAGAACGGAAACCCGGCGAAGACCACGAAGCCGAGCGCCGCGGCGTACAGCGCCACCCGCTTCATCGCGCCCCGACCTCGGCACGGCGGGCGAGCCGCAGCATTGCGATCGCGACGACGATCAGGAAGGGGAGCAGGAACACGGCGATCGCCGCCCCCTGCCCGAGATCGGCGCCGAGGATGCCGCGCTGGAAGGCGAGCGTGGGCAGCACGTGCGTGGTGTTGGCCGGCCCGCCGCCCGTGAGGATGTACACTACGCCCAGGTCGGTCGCCGTGTACACCACGCCGAACAGCACCGCGACGGTGACGACCGGCAGCAGCAGCGGCAATTCCACCTGAAACAACCGCCGCCAGAATCCGGCGCCGTCCACGATCGCCGCTTCGACGATCTCCTGCGGGATCGACGACAGCCCCGCGAGCACGATCACGGTCGCGAACGGGAAGATCCGCCACGCCTGCACGATGATGATCGCGAGCAGGGCGAGCCCAGGCTCGCCGAGCCAGTACAACCAGCCGTGCAGCAGGCCGGCCGCCTTGAGCGTCCAGTTGATCACGCTGAACGTCGAATCGAAGATCCAGGTCCACGCGATCGCCGCGAGCGACACCGGCACCGCCCACGGCAACAGCAAGACAAACCGGGCGAAGCGCTTGCCCCGGAACGTGGTGCGGAACACCTGGGCGGCGGCCGTCGCCAGCACGACGACGAGCACCTGCGAGCCGATCGTCACGACGGCGGTGTTGCGCAGCGCCCTGAGGAAGATGGGATCGGCGAGGATGGCGGCGTAATTCCGCAGGCCGGCCCACCCGAAGCGGAGACTGCCGGCGGTCGCGTCGCTGAAGCTCAGCACGATCGCGAGGACGAAGGGCACCCCGACGAGCAAGATCACATAGGCGAGGGCGGGGGCGAGCATCACGCCGCCCAGCACCTCCTCGCGGTCGGCGAGCGTGCGCCGCGGCGTCACGGCGGCCGCCTCAAGCCGGTGGCGGCGTCGAAGTAGCGCAGCAGCCGGCGCGGCACGGCGAACTCGTGCGTCTCGCCTTCCGGGATCGCCAGCGCGATGTTCGCCGGCAGCTTCGCGATGACCGTGGCATCGGGCGCGGCGCTCTCCAGCACGGAGCCGTACACATAGCGATCGGATCCCAGGTACTCCACGCGCCGCACGGAGAAGCGCAACGTCCGCAGGTCCTCGCCCGGGCCGAAGACGCTGCGCGGGAGCAGGTGCTCGGGTCGGAAGCCGACCAGCGTGCCGGCAGGAAGCGACGCGTCGCGCAGGTCGAGCAGGTTCATGGGCGGCTGGCCGACGAACGTCGCCACGAAGGTGTCGACGGGATCTTCGTAGACCTCTTGTGGCGTCCCCACCTGCCGCACCTTGCCGTGCTCCATCACCACGATCCGGTCGCCCAGCCCCATCGCTTCCACCTGGTCGTGCGTCACGTACACGGTGGTCGTCTGGATCCGCCGCTGGAACCGCTTGAGATCGTCCCGGGCGGTATTGCGCAGCTTCGCGTCGAGGTTGGCCAGGGGCTCGTCGAGCAGAAACACCTTGGGGTCCCGCACCAGGGCGCGGCACAGAGCCACGCGCTGGCGCTCCCCGCCGGAGAGCTGGCGCGGGTAGCGGTCGAGGTAGCGGGTGATGCTGAACATGTCGGCCGCCCAGCGCACTTTCTCCTCGATTTGCTTCCGGGGCGTCCGCACCGCTTCGAGCGGGAACGCGATGTTCTTGAAGACGGTCCGGTGCGGATAGAGCGCGTAGCTTTGGAACACCATCGCGATCCCGCGGGCCCGGGGCGGCACGTCGCCATCCACGCGCTCGCCCCCGATGTGAATCTCGCCCGCCGTCGGTCGTTCGAGGCCCGCGATCATGCGCAGCAGCGTCGTCTTCCCGGAGCCCGAGGAGCCGAGCAGGACCAGAAACTCCCCGTCGCGAATCGAGAGGTCTACGCCATCGACCGCGTGAAGATCGCCAAACTGTTTTCTTAAGCTCCGGATCTCGATGCCAGCCACCGTCGGAGCGCTAGCTCCCGGGCTTGCGGCCGTGCGACGTGGTATCGGGCGGCTTCGCCAAGTTCACCGGCGGAGAGTAGATGATGCGGTACGGGTTCTCGGGCACCTGCAGCTGCTTCACCACCTCCGGCGGTGGGCCGGCAGGATATGCTGCCCGCCCGCGGGCCCCGCCCCCGCAGGCTAGGAGCGTGACAAAGGTGCCGCTGAGAACCGCCACTCGCATACGCACACCGGCGTGCATGGTGCCCCCTCGTTAACGAGTTGTGTTTGACGGGCGTGTGCTGGTGCGGTCACCGTCCGGCGCCGGCTGCTCGCGCAGCGCGTCGTCCGACGGCGCTCCGCGGGACAGCCAGTCGCGGAACGAATCGGCTTCCTGCGCCAGGCGCCATTCCTCAAAGATCGAGAGCGCCATCGCCCGTACGCCGCCCTCGGCTCCGCCTGCGGCCAGACATTGCCCGTGCAACCAGGCCTCGAACTGGTCCGGCGCGGGGTCGGCCGCGATGGCCCGTTCGAGGAGGTCTCGCTTGATCGTCAGGCCGATCGCGTCGGGGGTCGTGTCGCGCTTGCGACGCCGGCGTCTCCCCTCGGACGCGTCGAGGGCGGCGAGCAGCTCGCGGCAGATCTCGCCGGGGCGGGTCGGCGCGTCCCCGTTCACGCTCCGCGCCCCGGCGAAGGTTGGTCCTCCACCATCCTCCACCACCTCCACCATCCTCCACCATCCTCCAAAACCCGGGTCTCCAGCGCGTACCCCGGCCGTTCGGGCCGCTGGTAACCTCGCTCGAGGGCCGCGACGTCGAGCGGGACCGTCTTGAGGTCGTCCAGGAGGATCGCCCCTGCAGCGAGCGGCCGCACCGTGGTGAGCCCCTTCAGGTACCCCTTGCACGTGTGGCAGACTTCGATCTTGCGCATCTGCTCACCGCCCTCGGGCGTGAGATAGCCGAGCTTCGCGTGGTTGGTTTCGTCGCAGAAAACGCAGCGCAGCATCGGGATCGCCCATCCCGTGCCGCAGCGCCCGCAGCGCAGCTGGCGCTTGCGCTCGAGCCCGGTGTACTCCGCCACCACCGGCCAGGCGCCGCACACCGGGCAGTAGCCCTCCCACCACGTGCCCGGCAGGTGGCGGGTCAGCGTGCGCCCGCACGCCTGCAGCAGCGGCAGTGCCGCCAGCTGGGCGAGCACGCGGAGGGCCTGCGGCTCGGCGCCGGCCGCCCCGGCGACCCCGTCGATGCGAGCGTCGTCCTGACACACCGCGGCCTCGAGTAGCGCGACACCGTCGACCCGCCGCGGCCTTACCCGGACGGCGCGCTTGAGCAGCCGGCGTACCCACCCCCGGGCCGCCCGCCCGTCGACTGTAAGCTTCGCTCGAAACAACAGCGGCGCCTTGACGGGGCGATCCGCCGCCGCTTGGGGCACGGCGGCTTCCCACACGGCGCCGCCTTCGCTCTCGCCCAAGGCGGACTCCAACAGCCCGAGCCACGCCTCGGACTCGGGGCGTTCGCGGCGGGCGTCGGCCACCAGCGTTTGCAGCTCTACGTTCCTGGGGCGCCGAAGGCGGGCATGGGGCCAGAGCATTTCACCTTTGGGGTGCGGCAGGGCGTCCGATAATACATCCTCGCGCCCTGGTGCAATTCGGTGACGGCGTCGTGGTTGCCCAGATCGGCGCCGGGCCCGCCCCCTCGCACGCGCGAGGCCTCGGGGCTAGCACAACCCGCCAGGCAGACCAAGGTCAGCCCCAGCCACCAGCGATTTCGACGTCTTGTGCACATGCTACATCCCAGCCGCCACGCGGTAGCGGTCGATTCCTTCGGAGGCGAGCATGGTGGCGAGCCGCAGCAGGAAGCCGCCGAGCAGCACGAGCCTGGCGGCCTGCGCCGGTTTCGCGTGCAACCGCAGCGGGGCGAGAATCCCCGCGCCGACCACGCCGACGAGCAGGACCAGCCCCCAGAAGCTCAGCCACACGCGGTTGATCGAGCCGAGGGAGATGAGGAAGAGGGCGAGCACCAGAAGCTCGAGCACGAGCGCCCTCGTGTCGAACGACGACAGCCACTCGAGCGAGCGTTGGGCGGCCCCCCGTCCCGGCGCCAGGAGGATCAGCATGGCCGCGCCGGTCGAGGCGCCCGAGACGAGGAACAGCGCACCCAGCCAGGGGCTGTCCGCCCAGATGGGACGATTCGTGACCGAGAGCAGGACCCCGGTGTAGCCGGCGACGAAGAAGCCAAGGATGCCGCCCACGCCTGAGACGAGCTTGGCGAGACCACCGCGCACGACGCCGCCCACGGCGCGGAGCGCCGCATTCTGGAGCCGTCCCTCCTCGGCCCTGGCCCCGAGCGCCGAGAGCACTGAGAACAGCCCGAATAGGAGAATCGCCCATGCCCCGAAGGAGATGGGCGACCACGCCTTGAACATGACGGCCGGGAAGTTCTCCGATTGGAACAGCATGTGCCAAAAACGCAGCGGCTGTCCCAGATCGACCGTCAGGAGCAGGCCGGAGAAAATCGCTCCGACTGCGGCGACGTCATACCCAGCCCGCACCACGGGGCGGTCCTCGGGCTTACCGAACCACGCCAGGATGGCCGCCAGGAAGTACGCGCCCCCCGCGAGCCCGCCGACGTAGAAGTAGGGGATGATGAACCATGTCCAGTGCGGCGCACCGCTAAAGAACGTGTCGGACATTAGTTTTGGCCCCCCCCTCCTCCGCCTCCCCCTCCTCCTCCCGGACCGCCCATGTCGTCCATGCGGTGCTTGCGCAGGCCGACGAGCGCGAGCACGCCCAGGACCGCCGCGCTCGCCACGGAGAAACCGGCGGTCTTGCTGAGATTGCGCGTCGGCAGTTGCGGCTGCTTTGGCAGGCCGTACACCTCCGGCTTGTCCACAAGCAGGTAGAACGAGTTGAGCCCGCCGAGCGCGCCGTTCGGGTCGGCGCCGTACAGGTCGGCTTTGGTGCCCTGGGCGCGGAGTTGCTCGACCCGTTTCTGCGCCCGCTGCCGCAGCTCCGTAATCGGCCCGAATTGGATCGAGTCGGTCGGACAGGCTTTGGAGCACGCGGGCTCGAGACCCACCTTGAGACGGTCATAACAGAGCGTGCACTTCTGCGCCGTGCCCGACACCGGGTTGATGTCGATCACGCCGAACGGACAGGCGGCGATGCACGCCCGGCAGCCGTTGCACACGTCGGACTGGATCACGACCGTGTCGAACTCGGTGCGGATGATGGCGCCGGTGGGACACACTTCCAGGCAGCCCGCCTGGACGCAGTGCTTGCACACGTCGCTCATCATCAGCCAGCGGCCGTCGTACGGACCTTTGAACTGCTCGATGAAGCGGACGTGGCGCCAGTGGATGCCGTCGAGGCGGCGGGTGTTGTCGTAGCTGTCGCCGCTCAGCGTCCCGACCCCGCCGTTCTCGGCCGGGAGCTGGTTCCATTCCTTGCACGCCACCTCACACGCCTTGCAGCCGATGCAAACCGTGGTGTCGGTGAAGAATCCCAGGGCTTCGGCCATATCACGCCTTCTCCACGTTGCAGACGAACGCCTTGCCCTCGTGGATCGACACGTTGGGATCTCCCACCCAGGCGGTCAGGTCGTTGACGACATCGCCGGTGCTCAGGCCCATCCAGCCCCAGTGCCAGGGCATGCCGACGTGGTGGATGCGCTTGCCGCCGACATTCATCACGCCGATGCGGTCGGTGACGAGCGCCTTTGCGCGGATGTGGCCCCGCGGGCTCGAGACGACGACCCAATCGAGGTTCTTGATCCCTTTCTCTTGCGCGAGCCCCTTGCCGAGCTCGATGAACAGCTCGGGCTGGAGCTCGGCGAGCCACGGCAGCCAGCGGCTCATGGCACCGGCCAAGTAGTGCTCGGTGAGGCGGTACGTGCTGATGACGTACGGGAACTTCGGGTCACCTACCACCGCGAGCTGGTTGTAGGGCTTGCCCGGCGCCCAGACCTTGTGCACCGGGCTGGTCTGCTGCTTGTACAGCGGGTTGTGGATCGGCGACTCGTGTGGCTCGTAGTGCGTCGGCAGCGGGCCGTCCACGAGACCGGCGGGCACGAACAGCCAGCCTCTGCCGTCCGCTCGCATGATGAACGGCTGGGTCCCGGACAGGGCGTCGAGGCCGATGCCGTCCGGCTTGGGTTGCGCGTCGGGCGCCTTCGTCGCGCCGAAGTCGGGCACGTCGTAGCCGACCCACTTTCCCTTGGGCACCGGCTTCCCGGTCTTCGCATCGGGCGGGTTCACGAAGCTCGGGTCCCACCAGATCCAGCGCTTGCGCTCGCTCCAGGGGTTGCCCTTCAGGTCGGCGGACGCGCGGTTGTACATGACGCGCCGGTTGGCCGGCCAGGCCCAACCCCACTTCAGGTGTGCGCCCGGCACGCCCGGCGGATCGGGCTCGCGCCGCGCGGTGAGGTTCTGATCCCACGCCGGGTAGCAGCCGCAGTAGATCCACGACGCGCACGTCGTCGACCCGTCGTCTTTCAGCTCGGCGAAGCCTTTGAGATGCTGCTTCGGATCGGCCGTCTGATAGCCGTTGATCTCCCGTAGCACTTTGCGCGCGCTGATTTCACCGGGATAGAGCGGCTCCTCGCCCGCATCCGGATCGAAGTCCCAGGTGAGGTTGTTCCAACCCTGGTCACGCGGCAGCTTCGAGCCGGCGTACGCCTTCTTGAGCCGCTTCGCCAGGTTGTGGTAGAACCAGCTGTCGGTGCGACAGTCGCCCGGGGCCTTCGCGGCGAAGGAGTGCCACTGCAGCATGCGCTGCGTGTTCGTGAAGCTGCCGTCGTACTCGGCGATCTGGGTGGACGGGAAAAAGAAGATCTCGGTCTTGATGTCCTCGATCTTCACTTCGCCGCTTTTCACCTCGGGGCCCAAATACCAGTGCGTGGCCGTCTCGGTGAGCCAGTTGTCCTTAACTACGAGCCAGTCGAGCTGGCGCAGCGCCCGCCGGGTCGCCCCGCCGTTGAGCGACGTGGCGGGGTTCTGCCCGACGCAGCACATCCCCTTGACCTTGCCCTCGGCCATGGCGGCGAACATGGCGATGTGCGAGTGATCGCCGAGAATTTTCGGGTGCCAGTCGTAGCCGAAGTCGTTCTCGGTGGTCGCCACCGCGCCGTACATCGACTTCAAATACGAGACGAGGAACTTCGGCGTGTTGCCGTAATAGCTCGTGGGGCTGGTCTCGGCCGCCATGTAGTCCCGCAGCGTCTCGTGCGGCCGCAGCGCCGACGGCGCGTTCATGTACCCGTGGATGCTGTGGTACAGCGTCGGCACATCGGTCGAGCCCTGGATCGCCGCATGGCCGCGCAGGGCCATCACGCCGGCACCGGGTCGGCCGATGTTGCCCAGCAAGAGCTGCAGCAGCGCGCAGCAGCCGATCATCTGAACGCCGTAGGTGTGCTGCGTCCACGCAACCGCGTAGGCGAACGCGCTGGTCCGGTCGCGACCCGAATTCTCGAGCAGCAGCTCGGCCACCTTGATGAACTTCTCTTTGGGCGAGCCGCACACCTGCTCCACCATCTCGGGCGTGTAGCGGCTGAAGTGCCGCTTCAAGATCTGGAACACGCAGTGCGGATTCTGGAGCGTCGGATCCTTCTCGGCCGGCCCCGGTTTGAGCGACCGCACCAGGTCGTCGAACGGCGGGCCGGCGCGCTTGGCGATCAAGTCCTTCGTGGCCGGGCCGGGAGCCTTGGGGCCGCGCTTGTACGCCCAGGTGGCGTTGTCGTAGCGACCCTCGAGCCCATTGTACGGCCAGAACGGCGGCTCTGAGAACTTCACCAAGCCTGAGAACACGCCGTCCAACTCCTCGGTGTCCTTGAAGTCCTCACTGATGATCGTCGCGGCGTTGGTGTAGTTGACCGCGAACTCCTTGAAGAAGGGGTCCGTGTTCCACCGCTTGCTGTTGATGACGTAATTGATCAGTCCACCGAGGAATGCGATGTCCGAGCCCGCGCGGATCTGCACGTGCAGGTCCGCCATGGCACTGGTGCGGGTGAAGCGAGGGTCGACGTGGACGAGCTTCGCGCCGTTCAACTTGGCCTTCATGGGCCAGCGGAACGCCACCGGGTGGCACTCCGCCATGTTCGAGCCCATGACCACGAAGCAGTCGGTGTGCTCGAGGTTGCGCGGATACAGGGTTGCCGCGCCGCGTCCGAACCGTGTCCCCAGACCGGGGACGCTAGAGCTGTGTCATATCCTGGCCTGATTCTCGATGGCGACGACCCCCAACCCGCGCCAAAACTTCTGGCACACGTGGTTGAACTCGTTGTCCAGGGTCGCGCCACCGAGCGCGAACACTGCGGGGCTCATGTTCACGAGCTTCCCGTTGGGGAGCTTCTCGATGAACGTCTCGTCTCGGGTCTTCTTAGTCAGCTCTGCCACGCGGTCCATGGCCCACTCGAGCTCCACGACGTCCCAATCCTTGGCGCCGGGCTTGCGGTGCAGCACCTTCGTGGCCCGGTTCGGGTTCATGTGGAGCTGGTAGATCGCCGCACCCTTGGGGCAGAGGGTGCCCTCGTTGTGCGGGCTGCGCGGATCGCCTTCGATGTTCACGATCTTGCCGTCGACGGTGTGGATGAGGGTCGCACACCCGACGGAACAGAACGGGCAAATGCTCGGCGTGGTCTTGGCGTCTTTGATGCGCAGCGCTTGCGCTCGTGCTTCCGCCGGCGCCAGTGTCACGCCGAGCCCGACCAGGCCGCCGATCGCCGTTCCGGCCCCGGCGCTGGCGGTGAGCCGCAAGAAATCCCGTCGACCGACCTGCATACAGTCCCCTCCGCGCTCGAGATTGAGGTGGGTGCGCGAAGCTTTCGAGCCGACTGCCCGGATGATATAGGGACATGAGTCGGAGGGCGCAACCCCCGTCAAGCACGCGCTGCCGCGGAATTCTCGGAGGGGGTGGCGATACCTGGGCGGTCGGTCTAGTCTACCGGATGCCCGAACTTCCAGCGCTCACGCCCGAGTATTTCGAGATCCTCGTGGTGCGCGAGCTGCGGAAAGTCGGCCTCGAGGTGTCGGCCTTGAGCCTCCATCGGCGCTCGACCCAGGTACACGCCGAGCCCGGCTATCTTCTTGAGCTCAAAGGCGTAGTGAGCCGAGCCGACTGGCAGCGCCTGGCGCTCATCGGCTGTCGGCGACAGGAGGCGCTCATCGGGCGCCCCGACATCGAATCCTTCAGGGAGCACCTCGCGGAAGCGGGTGTCGAGGCCGGGATCCTCTTTGCCACGGCGGCCTTCGCGCCGGAAGCCCTGCGCGCCGCCCAAGACTGTGCCCTCGCCCTGCTGCGCGTTACGGACGGGCGAACGGCGTTCGACACGAGCGGGTGGGGCACACCCGGGCATTATCCTGCCTGGCTCCCCGCCTACTGCGCCCAGGTCGTCGGTCGCGACATCGCAGGTCAGCCGCATTACCGGCTGCTCGAAACCGGCCAGGGTGACCTGATCCTGGATCAGCTCCGGACCGAGAGCAGGGACCCGGGTCTCTCGGGTCTATAGAAAGGGGCTCAGCATGGCGGAGCAGGGACGTCAGAAGGATGCGATGGACGTGCTCCAGGCCTGGGTGGACGATTACAACGCCCGCGCGCGGCCCGCGATTCCGCTGGGCTCCGCGGGTGAAGCCGGCGGGGCGCAGCTGCGGCTGAAGTACACTCCGGTCGAGGGCGAGGCGTCGATCCTCCACATGGTCGCCGTCAGCCGCAACGGTCGCGCCAGCATCCTGGTGCAGCGGTTCGAGGGACCCAGCGCCGAGACGGCGGTGCAGGCAGGAATGTGGGCCAGCACGCAGCTCGGGCGCAGGCCCGCCGTGTGAGCGCGTCCCACCGCTCCCCGGTGGCCGCGTCGACCGATGCGTCCATTCAGGAGCTGGGCACGCTGGGCGGCGCGGTCAGCCAGTCGAAGGCAGTGAACCGGCGCGGCCACGTCGTGGGCACGGGCCGGGACAGCTTGGGGCGGAGCCGGGCGTTCATCTGGAAAGAGGGCTCAGGGATCGTCGACCTGCGCCCCTCGACGGGCGTGAACAGCTCGGCCAACGACATCAACGAGCTGGGCGACATCGTGGGCGGCGGGGATACCGGTTTTGCCGCGTTTCACGCCTACCTGCTGTCCGAGGGCACGAGCTTCGATCTCGGTACGCTTGGCGGGAACGAAAGCGAAGCGCTGGCGATCAACCGGCGGGGACAGGTCGCTGGGCACAGCCGGATTGGAGGAGGAGGGGCGCTCGCCAAGCACGCCTTCTTCATCTCCGAGCCGGGCAAGATGCTCGACGTCGGGACTCTGGGTGGGGCGACCAGCATCGCGCACGACGTGAACGACCTGGGAGAGGTCGTGGGCTTTTCCGAGACGAGCCTGGGCCAGCCTCACGCCTTCCTCTGGACGGTGACGGGCGGGATGCGGGATCTCGGCACGCTCGGAACCGCTAGCATGGCTCTTGGGATCAACAACCGGAGCGAGATCGTGGGCGGCAGCGGTCGCGCGTTCCTATGGAGCGAGCAGGCCGGCATCGTCGATTTGGGAACGCTCGGGGGGCGGACGAGTTGTGCCAGCGACATCAACGATCTCGGCTGCATCGTGGGAGTGAGCCAGACCGGGGAAGCCGATCGCCGGGGCCTTCCCGTCACCCACGCGTTTCTCCGGACGCCGGACGGGACGATGGTGGACCTGGGCACGCTGGGGGGCGAGCACAGCTCCGCGGCAGCGGTCTCGGAGGAAGCAGGCGGCACTCTTTGGATCGCGGGACACAGCCACGACGCGTCGGCGCGCCTTTGTGCCGTCCTCTGGACGGTGCGCCTGCGGTCTTGACTGTGCTCGTGGCCCTACCGGGGGGGGCGGGGAGGGGGGGAGCCGTGCGCATACTTGAGGGCCGCCTCGGTGCGGTTCTTGACGCCCAACTTCGAAAACAGGTGCTGCACATGGAACTTGACCGTGTTGTCCGAGAGGCCGAGGCGCTCGGCGATCTGCGGGTTGGTGAGCCCCCCGGCGACGAGGCTCCAGACCTCGCGCTCCCGCGGCGTCAAGTCTCCCGGGGTACCCGCTCCCCGGCCTTCGATCCAGCGACGCGCGGCCTGCGGGAAGACCAGCTGCCCCCCGTGGACCTGCCGGATTGCGGTGAGCGTCTGTTGCGGCGGTTCGGTTTTGAGGGCGAGCCCGTCCGCGCCGGCGTCGAGCGCTGACCGGAGCGAGTCGCCGTCATTGTAAGCGGTCAGGACCAGCACCTTGGGCGCGGCGGGACGGTGCCGCAGCGCGGTGATCACCTCGGTGCCCTTGATGCTCGTCAGCTCGAGGTCGAGCACTACCACGTCGGGCTTGTGCTGCTGTACCAGCTTCAGCACCTCGGTGCCGTCCGTGGTCCACGCGGCCACCTTCATATCGGGCTCGCCCTCGAGCAGGGCCCGAAGCCCCTCGAGCACGATCGCATGGTCGTCCGCCAGCAACACCCGAATCATGTCGTGCGATTCACTCGGCCGGCAGGGTGACCGTCAGCGACGTCCCGCGACCGGGCGCGCTGTCGACCGCGAAGGTGCCGCCCAGCATCTCGACGCGATCCTGAATGCCGCGCAACCCGAAGTGCCCCCCTTCCACCCCTACGTCCTCCTCGCTCGCCAGCACCCGTTGGGGATCGAACCCCTTGCCGTCGTCCGCGACGATCAGGGCGAGGGAGCTGCCGCGCCGATCGACGCTCACGCGCTGCCGCGCCGCCCCGGAATGCCGGTGGCCGTTGGCCAGGGCCTCCTGGAGGATGCGGTAGATCGCGATCTTGGTCGGCAGGGCGCAGTCACCGAGGTCGGCCGGCAGGTCGAGCTCGATCGCCTGGTCGGTGAGGGTCTCGTGCTGTACGGCGAGCCCTTCGATGATCTCGCCGAGGGCGCGGCGCTCGAAGCCCGGCGGCCGAAACACGCCGATGAAGTTGCGGATCTCGCCGAGGGCGCGCTCCAGCAGCCTCACCGCCTGCCCGGCCCGCTGCTGCGCCGTGGGATCTCCGGCGAGCGAGCGGTCGAGCACCTGGAGCTGGGACAGGGCCGCGAAGATGTCCTGCACCGGGCCGTCGTGCATGTCGAGAACGATCCGCTGCAGCTCCCGCTCGCTCGTTGCCAGGAGACGCCGCGAGGCGGCGCGGGCTTCAGCGTCCCGCGGGGCCGTCACGATCCACCACGTACGCCTCCATAGCGAAATACTCGGGCAGGCCCAGGCGGTCCGCCCGCGCCGCCGTTTCGATGTTGCGGGCCTCGACCCGCTGCCAGAACTCGCGATCGTCGTGACCGCCGGGAAACGGCGCCGTGTCCTTCTGGGATTGGTGCTTGAAGATGGCGAAGATCTTCGCCCGCAGCTCGTCCTGCGAGAGCGGCACCAGCACGTCCGCGTCGGTGATGGGCCACTCCTGCCAGGCTCCGCGGTACAGCCAGACCTGCGGCCGCGAGGCGGCATAGCCCTCGAGGGCCCGCTCCACGGCCGCTTTGCACATGCGGTGCGTGCCGTGTGGATCGGACAGGTCGCCCGCGACGAACACGAGGTCGGGGCGCACTTCCTCGAGCAGGGCGCGCACCAGCGCGACGTCCTCCGGTCCGATCGGGCGCTTCTGGACCTCGCCCGTCCGGTAGAAGGGCAGGTTGAGGAACCGCGCAGCCCCGCGCGGGAGGCCCACCGACTCGAGAGCCGAGATCGCTTCCGACTCCCGGATCATTCGCTTCAGCTCTTGAACCACGGGCAGGTCGATCCCGCCGGGTCCCTTGCGCTCGAAGCTCGCCTCCACCGTATCCCGCACGCGTCGCACGGCGGCGCGGTCGACGCCCAGCGTGTCGGCGGCCCGCTCGACGAAGTCCAGCTGACGCTGCACATCGTGGTCGAACACGGCGATGTTGCCGCTCGTCATGTAGGCGACGATGATCGCGTTCTCGTTCTCCCACAGCTTGCGCAGGATTCCACCCATCGAGATCACGTCGTCGTCGGGGTGCGGCGAGAAGACGAGGATGCGCTGACGCGAGGGCAACTTGCGGCGGCCGCGGACCTTGTCCCGCAGCCGGTTGAACACCAGCCCGTTGACCGGCCCCGGCGCGCCGTGCTTCGCGAGCAGCGGGCTCAGATGGTTCTCGGAGTAGTCTCGCGCGGTGAGCTTCAGCACCGCCTTGCCCGCCTGCTCGGCGAGCCACACGACGGCGCGCTCCGTCATGGCCGGCGTCCACTCGACGGGCTCGAGGAGCCAGGGGGTCTTGATCCGAGTGAGCTCCGCCGCCGCGGCCACGTCGAGATAGGTCGCCGTGTTGGGGTGTCCCTGCAGGAAGGTGGCGGCGACGTCGGCCGACGCCTCGCCCTCGACCGCGCGCCGCACGATCTCGGCCTTGTGCTCGCCGGTGGCGATGAGGGCGATTTCGCGGGCCTGGAGGATCGTGGCCACGCCCAGCGTGATCGCTTCGCGCGGGACGTTGTCTTCGCCGAAGAAGTCCGCCGCCGCGTCCCGCCGCGTGACGGTGTCGAGCGTCACGAGCCGCGTGCGGGAGTCCGCCGACGAGCCGGGCTCGTTGAAGCCGATGTGCCCGCTCTTGCCGATCCCCAGGATCTGGACGTCGATCCCGCCCGCCTCGACGATCGCGCGCTCGTACGCCGCGCAGTGCTCGGCCACGCGCTCCCGCGGCGTGCTGCCGTCGGGGATGTGCACGTTCTCCGGCTTGATGTTCACGTGGGCGAACAGGTTCTCCCACATGTACCGCCGGTAACTGTGCGGGCTGTCGGGCGGCATCGGGTAGTACTCATCGAGGTTGAACGTGACGACGGCGGAGCAGTCCAGCTCCCCGGCCTGGTGCCGCCGGATCAGCTCGCGGTAGATGCCGAGGGGCGTGCTGCCGGTGGCGAGTCCGAGCACGCAACGGCCTTTCGCGGCCACCTCGCGCCGGATGGTCTCCACGATGCGCTCCGCGAGGAGCGCGGCGAGGTCGTCGTGGTCGGGGACCACGAGCGTGCGGATGCGCTCGCGGTCGCGCAGGCCCCCGATGGCAGCCCGCGGGACCGGCTCCGTCCGAGCCGCCATGGGGGGGAGGGCGTCGCGGCCCATCAGCCGGTGCTCCTCATGGGTAGTGGACCGCGTAGCATAAGCATAAAGGAAGAATACGTCACCCTGCGACAACCTGCCAAAGGGGTGGAACTGCCGGCGCAGCCTGTTGCGCCCACGCTACCCGGCGGCACTGCGCGTTGCTTGACGCCACCGAGCCGATATCGCATATGTAGTGCGCGCCCCCCATTGCAGCTGGATGTACGGTCGTGACCGGCGCCGGCCGCACGTGTCGACCGCCGCGGCCCTTCCGTGCGCCCCTATGGAGCCTCGGTGAGCGGACCAGAGACTTTCGTGGAGGGCAGACGCGAGATCCTGCGGCAGGCTAGCGTGGCGCTCGGTGGCCGGCCCGTCACGGTGTGGGAGGTGTCAGCCGGCGCCGAGCTCGAGCCGCAGGCGTCGAGCGACCCCACCCCTGGCTACCATGACAGCAAGCTCGACGTCGACGCCACGCTCCGGCACTGGGGCATCCATATCGTGCAAGGCAGCCGCTTCGTCGGGGCGCGCGCCGGCGAGGGGCATTGGGTCGTCGCCCCGCTGCGCTCCCGCCCGCCGGCCCCACCGCCCGAAGGGCGGGAGCGCCGCAGCCGGGAGCGCCTCACCCTCGAGCTCGCCGGGCTCTGTCTCGGCCTGCTGGACCGACGCGAGGTGCCCGCCACGCCCTTCGCCAAGCACGCCGATCCGCTGCAGGACCTCGCCACCCTGCCGGGGATCATCGCCCACGAAGTCTCGAACCCGTTGACCGCGGCGCGGGCCGGCCTCCAGCTCGCCATGGAAGCGCTCGGCCGCTGGACCGAGGTCGCCGCCGCGCGACGGCTCGAGATGCTCGACGAGCTCGGCCAGGTGGTCGACGACATCGACCGCGGCATCAACTTCCTGCGCGCCATCAAGGACCGCGCCCGCGGCACGCTGGCGCGCTCGGAGCGGTTCGACGCCGTGCGCGTGGTCCGCTCCTGCTGCACGCTCGAGACCCGCGTGCTCCGGGATAAGAAGCTCCCCCTGGAGTTCGATTCCACGCTCGACGAGGTCTATCTCAAGGGCGATCCCAACGCGCTCTACGACATGCTGGTGAACCTGGTCCGCAACGCCGCCGATGCGAGCGCTGGCCGGCCGGCGCCGATCCGGGTGGGTCTCGAGCAGGTGGGCGAATCGCTGCGGCTCACCGTGCGCGACGAGGGCGCGGGGATCCGCGCCGAAGACCTCGAGCGCATCTTCGAGCCGGGGTTCACCACCAAGCAGTTCGGGGAGGGGAGCGGGATGGGTCTCGTCGTGGTGCAGAGCGTCGTGCGCGCCATGTTCGGGGGCAGTATCCAGGTGGACTCCCGGCCGGGGGGCGGGACGACCGTCACGGTGAACCTCCCCGTCCCACCGCAACGCTCGGTGGACGCTCGCCGGTCGGGAGAGCCGTCCGCGGCCTAACGGGTTGAGCCTGCCGCGCGTAACGTAGAGAACACGCACTTCCTGTGAGGGCTGCTCCCGTGAACCGCTTCCGTCTCACTGCGGCAAGCGTGCTGCTCGCCGCGCTCGCCCCCCTCGCTCCGCTGCACCGACCGCTCGCCAGCCAGACGCCCACCGTCGACACGAGCGGTGCCGGCGCTCTCATCGACCAGGGGCTGACTCACTCGCAGGTGATGTCGAACCTGCAGTACCTCACCGACGTGATCGGGCCTCGCCTGACCGGCTCGCCCGCCGCCCGCGCCGCCAACGACTGGACGATGGCCCGGTTCAAAGAGTACGGGCTCGACGCCCGCCTCGAGCAATGGAATTTCGGCGGCACTTGGACGCGCGGGCCAATGTGGATGCGGATGACTGCCCCGCGCTTACACGATGTCGCGGCCGCGAGCTGGGCGTGGGCGCCCGGCACCAGCGGCAAGACGGTGAGCGGGCCGGTCGTGCGCATCGATGCCAGCACGCCCGAGAGTCTCGACGCCAACAAGGGGAAAGTGAAGGGTGCGTGGGTCATGCTGCGCCCGCCTTCCTTCGTGTGGAACAACGACGGCCCGCCGATGGCCGCCGCCGACTCCGAGCGGCAGCGGGCGGCGTTCCGGGGCTTGTTCGGCGGCGGGCAGCGCCTCGATTCCGCCGCACGGGCGCGGCTCACGCAGTTCAGCACCGACCAGCCGTTTGTGTTGCGGAATTCCGGAGCGCTGGGCATCCTGCTCGATGGCGGCAAGGAGCAAGACCTGCTGAACATGAGCGGCTCGCCGACCCGGGTGCTGCCGCTCCCTCAGGTGGTCGTGGCGCACGAGGACTACGCGCTGTTCGACCGGCTACTCGGGGCGGGCGTGACGCCGCGCCTCGAGGCGAACATCCAGAACACGCTGACCATGAAGGACTCGGTGCCGCAGTGGAACACCGTCGCCGAGATCCGGGGCAGCGCGCACCCGGGGCAGGTCGTGATCGTGGGCGCGCACCTCGACTCCTGGGACTTGGGGACGGGCGCGACCGACAACGGCACCGGGTCCATGGCCACCCTCGAAGCCGCGCGCATCATCGCGCAGTCGGGGCTCAAGCCCAAGCGCACGATCCGCTTCATTCTCTTCACGGGGGAGGAGCAGGGCCTCATGGGGTCGCGCAAGTACGCCGAGGCGCACGCTGCGGACGCGGACTCCATCCAGGCGGTGATCGTGCTCGACAACGGCGCGGGAGCCATCACCGGGATGGCGCTCCAGGGCCACCTCGAGTCATACGCGCTGTGGCGCATGCTGCTGGCCCCGGTCCACCGCCTCAACGCCGACACCATCAACGACGCCGTGAAGGGGGGCACGGACCACCTGTCGTTCATCCCCTACGGGGTGCCGGGGTTCAACTTCAACCAGATCACTCGCGGCTATAACCACACCCATCACTCCCAGTCCGATACGTACGACAAGGCGATCGCGGCAGACCTGATGCAGGCGTCCAGCGTGATGGCGGTCTCGGCCTTGGAGCTGGCGAACCTGCCGGACATGCTGCCGCGCTGGGAGAAGCGGCTGCCGGTTCAGCCGATAGTGGCCGCAACGGTGTCGCCCGAGCTACTGCGCGGCCACTAGCGCCTCGAGGTCGAGTGGCCGGGTGTACATGACGAGCGTTCCGTCAGGTGCACGCGGCCATTCGCTTTCCGGACGGTCGCGGTAGAGCTCGACACCGTTGCCGTCGGGGTCGCGCAGATACACGGCTTCGCTGACGCCGTGGTCGGCGGCCCCTTCGAGCGGAATTCCGGCGTCGCTCACGCGTCGCACGGCCGCCGCGAGAGCCTGCCGATCGGGGAACAGGATGGCGAAGTGGTACAACCCGGTGGTGCCGGGCGCGGGAGCCGGGGCTCCCCGGCCTGCCCAGGAGTTGAGGCCGATGTGGTGATGATAGCCGCCCGCCGAGAGGAACACGGCATCAGCCCCGTAGCGCGTCGTGACTTCGAAGCCGAGCACGTCCCGATAGAACGCGAGCGCGCGGTCGAGATCGGCTACGGTCAGATGCACGTGGCCGATGCGGGTCTGGGGGTGAGTTAGATTTCGTGTCATGAACGCCACTCCCAAGATACCCGTTCCCGCCAACGAGCCGGTGCTCTCCTACGCCCCCGGCACGTCCGAGCGGGTCGAGTTGAAAAAGGCCCTCAAAGACCTCTCCTCCCACCAACTGGAGATCCCGCTGGTGATCGGCGGCAAGGAGGTCCGCACCGGCAAGACCGTCGACGCCGTGATGCCCCACTGCCATCACCACGTGCTCGCCAAGGTGCATCAGGCGGGGCCGGCGGAGGTGCAGGCGGCGATCAAGGCTGCGGGCGAGGCGTGGCACGACTGGTCTACCTGGGACCTCGGGCGGCGCGCCGCGGTCTTCCTCAAGGCGGCCGATCTGCTCGCCACCCGCTACCGCCCGATCGTGAACGCGGCGACGATGCTGGGCCAGTCGAAAACGGCGCACCAGGCGGAGATCGATGCGGCCTGCGAGCTGATCGACTTCTTCCGCTTCAACCTGCACTTTGCGGAGCGCCTGTACGCCGAGCAGCCGATCTCCGCGCCCGGCACTTGGAACTACCTCGACTACCGCCCGCTCGAGGGCTTCGTGTACGCGATCACCCCGTTCAACTTCACCTCGATCGGCGGCAACCTCCCGACATCGCCCGCGATCATGGGGAACACGGTCGTCTGGAAGCCCGCGGCGACCGCGGTCTTCTCGAACTATTTCATCCTCAAGCTGCTCGAGGAGGCCGGCCTGCCGCCGGGGGTCATCAACTTCGTGCCCGGCCCCGCGGTTCAGACCTCGGACACTCTCCTCCTCGACCGCAGTCTCGCCGGCATCCATTTCACAGGCTCCACGGAGGTGTTCCAGGCGCTTTGGAAGCGGGTAGGCGAGCGCCTCTCGAGCTACGCTGGGTACCCGCGGCTCGTGGGCGAGACGGGCGGCAAAGACTTCATCCTGGCGCACGCCAGCGCCGACGGGGACGCCCTCGCCACGGCCATCGTGCGGGGAGCGTACGAGTACCAGGGGCAAAAGTGCAGCGCCGCTTCCCGCGCGTACGTGCCGGCCACGCTGTGGCCCAAGGTGCGCGACCGGGTGCTCGCCATGCTCGCGGAGGTGAAGACGGGCGACCCGGCCGACTTCCGGAACTTCATGGGCGCCGTGATCGACCGGAAGGCGTTCGACAAGATCAGGGAGTATCTCGAGGCCGCGACGCACGCCCCCGGCGTCAAGATCCTCGCCGGAGGCGGCACCAACGATACCGACGGCTACTTCATCGAGCCGACGCTCATCCAGACCGACGACCCCGCCTATCGCACGATGTGTGAGGAGATCTTCGGCCCCGTGCTGTCGCTGTATGTCTATCCCGAGTCCCACTGGGCGGAGACCCTCCGGCTCGTCGACCAGACGTCTCCCTACGCGCTCACCGGCGCGATCTTCGCGCAGGACCGGCGTGCCGTGGAGGATGCGCAGCGGACGCTGCGGTTCGCCGCCGGGAACTTCTACGTGAACGACAAGCCGACGGGCGCCGTGGTCGGACAGCAGCCGTTCGGCGGCGCCCGCGCCAGCGGCACCAACGACAAGGCCGGCAGCCTCCTCAACCTCATCCGCTGGGTGAGCCCGCGCTCGGTGAAAGAGAACTTCGTCCCGCCGCGGAGCTTTACCTACCCGTTCATGGCCGAGCCGTGACCGAGCGAAGCGGCACCGCTCGCCCCCCCATCCTCGTATTCGTGATGGGCGGCGCGTTCCTCCTGTTGGTCACATCGCTCCTGATCGGATCCCTCACCCAGCCCGAATATCCCCCCTTCGCATTGACGGCCGCGTCACCTGCCGCCGTGGGCGACTCGCTCGTCGGCCCCGCGACGTACACGCTGGACGCCTCCGCCACGGACCGGTGGCGCCGCTTCGATTTCGGCAGGAACGCCGTCGTGGAGGCGGGGCAGTGGGACGTGGCCTTCCGCCGGTTCCATTTGATCACAGCCCCGGGCGGGGGGATCGTCGACCTGGGGCAGGTGCCGTTCGAATCCGTGGTCGAGCTCCCCGCCGCAAGCTACGCGGCCAACGCCTCGGCGCCGGACACGACGAACCCGGCCGTCGGGAAGTGGTACGAGTACAGCATGCTCAGCCACTTGCTCACCTCGAAGCATCACGTGTACGCCGTGCGGACGCCACGCGGCAAGTACGCGAAGCTCGAGCTGCTCGCCTATTACTGCCGTGACGCGGGCACGGCGTGCATCACGTTCCGCTACGCCTATCAGGGAAACGGGACACGACGGGTGGCGCGCTAACAAGAAGCCCCCGGCCGCTGGGCGCGACCGGGGGCCGAGGTTGTCGGCTCGAATCAGCGGGTCACTTGGGCGGCAGGATCTTGAACATCCCCGTGCCGCACACCGGACACACGCCTTTCAGGGCGGGCCGGCCGTTCGCCATCTTGACCTGCTGAGCGTTCGAAATCTTCCGCTTCGCCTTGCACTTCACGCAGTACCCTTCGTCCGCGGCCATCGGGGCTTTGCCAGCCTTCGCCATGTCGCTCCTCCGTTCGGGGGCAGGGGCAATGGGCTGGGGGACGCTCGGTCGGGGTTCACGGGCGGCTCTCCCCGCCCCCCGCCCCCGGACCCCCCCGCCCAGGACGGTGACAACATAATACCCCCCGCTTAAACCGTGGGAGCGAGGCCTGCTGGGGCGGCGTCGCTGAAGCCGTTGCGCTTGTGAGTTCCGTCACAAAAGGGCTTGGTCGCCGACCCTCCACAGCGGCACAGCACAACGACTTCCGCAGGCCGGCCGTCCTTGCGAGGGGGCACCGGCAGCTCCCGGCCGTCCTGGGTTACGATCTTGACGGGACCCTCGACGATGAGCGGGCCGTTGGGTTTCGGGGTGATACGGGTGACGTCGGACATGCCTCAACTATAACCACCCCCCGCCGCCGCCGCGGGGTGTTGCAGTCGTGCCTCATTGACGGGCGGTCGACAAATGCACAAACTGCACATGGCCTGGGATAGGATCGCTCGGCTCGAGGGAGGGACCGCACGCCCGATCTCACCGGCGACACCGCCCAGGCCGTTGCACGTCCGGCATCGTCCCATCTGCGGCGCGCGCGCCAGCGCGCGCTTGCCCGGGGAACGTGCTCCCGAAGGCGAGGGTATCTCTTCAGGCGCCCTCGATGCGAACCCTCTCACTGGTCTTCCTGTCGTATGCCGCGCTCGCGTGCGTCTCCGAGCACGGCCCCCTCACCAACCGCATGGCCCAGTCGAGCACGCGCTACCTCACACGGGCGGCACGCCAGCCCGTGAGCTGGCAGCCGTGGGGGCGCGAGGCGTTCGCGCTCGCCGCGCGGCTCGACCGACCGGTATTGCTCTACGTCGGCGCCGACGAATGCCGCTGGTGCGCGGTGATGGACCGGGAGGTGTACGGCGATCCCGCGCTGGGGGCGATGATCGACTCGTTGTTCGTGCCGGTGCGCGTGGACCGCGATGAGCGGCCCGACGTGGCCCGGCGCTACGAGGCGGCCGTGCAGTGGCTCGCCGGCTTGCGGGGCTATCCCGTCACCGCGTTTCTGACCCCGGACGGCTCTGCGTTCTTCGGGGGCACCTACTTCCCGGCCGACGATCCGGTCACCGGACGGGGCCTGAAGCAGCTCCTCCCCGAAGTCGCCAAGAGCTACCGCGAGCAGCGCGGCGTCATCCTGCAGCGCGCGGCCCTGGTGCGGCAGCTCGCCGTGACGCATGCCGAGCGGGCGCGCGGCTTGCTGCAGCGTGCGACCGTGGCGTCGCAGGTCGCCGCGGTGCGCACCACCTTCCAGGCCGCGGCCGGCACGCACGCCGCCCTGGGGAGCTTCATGCACACCCAGGCGGTGAGCTTGCTGCTTGCGACGTACGGGCGTACCGGGGATTCGAGCTACCTGGACGCCGCACGCACCGTGCTCGACTTCATGGTCGACTCGGGGGAGGCCGCCACCGCCGACGTCGCGCGGGACGACCCACCGAGCCTGGTGCGGGCGGGGCTCGTGCGCAACCTGGCAGTCGGCTGGGCCCTGACGGGAACGCCGCGCTATCGCGACGCCGCCCGGTTCGCGCTGCAGCGCCTGGCCCGCGAGCTGGGCCCCGCGGTGGGCGGCACCGTCTTCGCCGACCGCGAGGCGTACGTGATCGGGTCGGTCTTGGAGGCGGCGCCCGCAGTGGGGGACTCGGCTGCCGCGCGGCGCGCGCTGGGCGCGCTCGACGCGCTGCTGCGGCGCGCGTACGCGCGCCGGCGCGGTGTGCGACACACTAGCGGCGGTGCGGGGGTGTATGGCCTGTTGCAGGACCAGGTGCAACTGGCCGGCGCCTGCCTCGCGGCCTACGGTTACAACGGCAGGCGGCGCTACCTCGACATCGCCCAGGATCTGGTCGAGGTGCTCGATCGGGACTTCGCTGACTCGATTGGGGGCGGGTACTTCGATGCCGTCCTGACCGATCCGGCGGCGCCCGCGCTCCCGGACCGCGCCAAGCCGGTGCTCGACGATCTGCTCCCCGGGGCGAACGCCTGGGCGGCGCGGGTGCTGCTGCAGCTCGCCGAGGCCACGGGGGACGCCCGCTATCGCCGGCGCGCCGAGGCGACCCTCGAGGCATTCGCGGGGGCGTTGGCCGGTGAAGGGGTGCGCGCGTCGAGCTACCTCCTCGCCGCGCAGCACGTGCTGGCCGCGCGCTAGTCGACCGGTTCCGTCGCGAAACACTCCTGCGCTTCCCGCTCCGCGAGTTCCCTCTGGCGCACCGTGCGGCGTCCGTGCTAGCGTGACGCCCTGATCTCCATGCAGGTCCTACGGATGTGAGGGGGGACCCCTCCGACACGGAGGTGGTGGCCCGCGTGCTTGGCGGCGATCGCGAGGCGTTCGGTCTCGTGATCCACCGCTACGAGACCGGCCTGCTGCGGTTCGCGACGCGCATGCTGGGGAGCCGCGACGTCGCGGCGGACGCCGTGGCCGAGGGCTTGGTCCGGGCGTACCGCCACCTCGCGAGCTGCCGGGATCCGTCGCGGCTGCGCACGTGGCTGTATCGCATCGTGGCGAACCGGTGCAAGAGCTACCTGTCGCGGCGGGCCGTCGGTGACGTTCCGCTGGAGGAGGCACCGCCCTTGGCCGACTCGACGGACAACGAGGCATCCCTCGAGCGCGCGGAGCAGTTGGCGCTCGTGGCGCAGGCCCTCGCCCGGCTGTCGCCGGACAAGCGCGAGGCGTTCGTGCTGAAGCATGTGGAGGGGCTGAGTTATCAGGAGATGGCCGCCGTGACCGGCGAGCGCATCCCGACGTTGAAGATGCGCGTGCATCGCGCGCGCGAAGCGCTGTTGCAGGTACTGGAGGACCACGCATGAATCCGATCGATCCGAGAATTCATCAGGCGCTCGACGGCGACATCGCCCGCGAGAGCCTGCCGCCCGAGTTGCGGCGCGTGGTGGATCGGCTGGAGAGTGCGGCGGCGTTGCTGGCGGCGGCCGTCCCTCCCCAGAGTGCGGGGCTCGAGACGCGGGTGATGGCCGCGGTCCGGCGGCCCGCGCCGTCAGGGGAAAGGGTGCGACGGCTGCTCCGCTGGTTCGCCACTCCCCAGGCGGTCACTTTCCGGATTCGGCCCGCGTGGAGCCTGGCGCTCGCCGCGGCCATCGTGCTCCTCACGCTCGTCCCTGCCGACGAACGGGGCCCGGCGCTCGGCGAGCACGAGGGCATCGCTCAGTTCGTCGGACGCTTCCCCGACGCTCACTCGGTGCACGTGGCGGGCTCGTTCAACGACTGGCGCACCGGCACGATTCCGCTCGAAGACCGCGATCACGACGGGGTGTGGCGTGCGACGGTCGTCCTTCCCACCGGAGCCTACGAGTACATGTTCGTCGTGGATGGCGAGCGCTGGGTGCCGGACCACTGGGCCGACCGCCTCGTGGAGGACGACTTCGGGCGCGAGAACTCCATCGTGATCGTCCGCGCCACGTGGCGATGAGACCTGGTCTCATCCTAGTGCTGCTCGCAAGCCCGCTCGCGGCGCAATCCGAGCGCGATCGGCTCGAAGGCCGCGTGCCGGCCGTCGCGATCCCCACGGTAGATTCGCTGGTGCAGCTGGCAACGCGGGAGGACCTGCCGACCGAGCCGCTGGTGCAGAAGGCGCTCGAGGGCGGGGCGAAACACCAGCCGGCCGTTCGCATCGCGGCGGCTGCGCAGGCGATGCTCGGTCAACTGCGTGACGCGCGGGCGCTACTGGTGCGGGCGGGCGATGCGCCGCCGGCGACCGCCGCCGAAGTGACGACGATCTACGCAGCCCTCAAGCGGGGTCTCCCTGCGCCCGTGGTGGAGCGGATCGTGGCGGCCCTGCCGCACGAGCCGCGCGGATCGGCGCTGCACGCCGTCGCCGACCTGGCGACCCACCACTTCGAGCCCGACTCGGCCGCGGCGCTGATCATCGACGCCGCGCGGCAGGGGCTCCGGGGCGAGCGGCTGCTGGATGTTTCCACCGCCGTGCTGCACGAGGTGCAGCGAGGGCACTCCCGGGCGGAAGCAGTGGCCGTAGTGCGGCGCCAGCTGCCGAACGTGCCGTCGCCTCCGAAGCCCGCCGGGGCGAGCGTGGCGGGCGCGCGGCGGCCCGGGACGACGGCGCTGCCACCGCCCTGACACGTGCGCCCGGGGTGGCCCTGACGTTACAGGATGAAACTGACCGGACGGGCGGCGGCGCGACGCCGCTCCTCGTGACGACGTGGTGCGGTAGCGGGTCTCAACGGTGAAGCGGGCCAGGGTGGCTCGCGCGCTCCCTCTGGAGGTACTCCCACATGATTCGTCGCACGCTCCTCACGCTGGCGTTGCTCGCCGCCCCGGCGATCGTCGTGGCGCAGCAGCCCTCGCCGATGCAGGGCCAGATGCCGGCGACTGACACGTCGTCGAAGGGCAAGGCGGCCGCGACCGCGCATTCCACGAAAGGCAAGAAGGGGAAGAAAGGCGCCAAGAAGCCCGCCGCCAAGCCGTCCGCGAAACCGGCAGCCGCGGCCAAGGACACCAGCAAGATGTAGCCCTGATTACGAGGTGTAGTCGGCATTGATCCGGACGTAGTCCGGCGTCAAATCGCACGTCCACACCATCGCCTCCGCGCGACCGAGGCCAAGGTCGATGCGGAGGCGGATGTTTTTCTGGCGGAAGATGGCGCGTGCCCGCTCCGGGTCGGGGTGGGCCGTCGCGCCGCGCTCGGCGAGCGTCAGCCACTCGCCGTTAGCGGCCGCCTGCAGCGTGAGGCGGTCGGTCGCCAGCGCCACTCCCGCCGCCCCCGCGGCGGCGAGGATGCGGCCCCAGTTGGGATCCGCGCCGTAGACCGCCGTCTTCACGAGCGCCGACCGCGCGATGGCGCGCCCGACCTCGCGCGCCGCGGCCTCGCTCACGGCCCCGACCACTTGGATCTCGACGAGCTTGGACGCTCCTTCGCCGTCGAGTACGATGGCCAGGGCCAGCGTTCGGGCCACGTGCAGCACGGCCGCTTCGAACAGCGTCCACACCGCTCCGTCCCGTGCCGGGTCCACGCCCGACGCTCCGTTGGCGAGCAGCAGCGCCGTGTCGTTGGTGCTGGTGTCGCCGTCCACCGAAATGGCGTTGAAGCTGCGGTCCGCGACCCGGCGGAGCAGGGGCTGCAGCGCGGCGGGCTCGGCCACGGCGTCGGTCGTGAGGACGGCGAGCAGCGTGGCCATGTCGGGATGGATCATCCCGGCGCCTTTGGCGATCCCCCCGACGGTGACGATGCCCGCGGGCGTCTCCACGCGCGCCGCGCAGTGCTTCGGCCGCGTGTCCGTGGTCATGATAGCGCGGGCCGCCTCGACGCCGCCGAGGGGGGTGAGGCGGGCCGCGGCCTCGCGCAGCGCTTTGGCGATCTGCGCGACAGGGAGCGGCACGCCGATCACGCCGGTCGAAAGCACGAGCGCCGTGCGCGGGGGGAGGGCCGCCGCCTGCTCGGCCGCCTGGGCCATCGTCCGGGCCGCGGCGAGCCCCTCCGGCCCCGTGCACGCGTTCGCGACACGCGCGTTCATCGCGACGGCCCGGATTCGGCCCGGTCGCTCCGCGAGCAGGTCGGCGTCGTACACTACGGGCGCGGCGCGCACGGCATTCTTGGTGAACACGCCGGCGGTGGCGCAGCTCGTGGTGGACACGAGCAATGCGACGTCGACCGCACCGTCGGCCTTGAGCCCGGCGGGAGCAGCCGCTGCGGTGAAGCCGCGCGCCGAAGTCACCGACCCGTCGGGGACGGGCTCGAGCGAGGCGGGGCCGGGCGCGGGAGCGGGCGTCATCGGCGGTCAAGATAGCCCGCGCGGCTCGCTTGTGTAACCGTCCGGGGTTTCTTATCATAGCACAACCTTCCCGGGAGGCCCGTTCGATGTCGGAACCGTTCCTCAGCTCCGACGACTACGACGAACGCGCGCATCAGCTCTACAACGACGGACAATACGACGAAGCGATCGAGGCCTTGCGAACCGGCCTCGGGCTCTACCCCCATGCCGTGGAGCTCCACGTGGGGATGGGCTACGCGCGGCTCGCCCGCGAGGAGTACCTGTGGGCCCGTCGCGCGTTCGAGGAGGCGATCGGCCTCGACCCGGACCACGAAGACGCCCTGGCGGGCCTGGGCGAGGTGCTGCTCAAGTTCGGCGACCGCGCGGGCGCGGTGGCCTGCTTCGACCGGATCCTCGCCCTCGGGTTTCGCGACGATCACGATTTGATGCTCCAAGTCGGGCGTGCCCTGTTCCGCGAGGCCGTGCTCGACCAGGCGCGGCGGTTCTTCGAGGTCGCCCTCACGGCGCACCCCGACTCGGCGGAGGCAGCGGCGTGCGTGGGCTACGCGGCGCACCGCCTCAGCGACGAAGGCGGCGCCCTGTACTGGTTGCGCCGCGCCCTTGAGCTCGACGCCGACCAAGGCGAGGCGCGGATCTACCTCGCGAACCTCCTGTACGACCGGGGCGAGTACGAAGCGGCTCTCTTTCACCTCGAACGCACCGAGCCCGAAGACCACTTCGACGGCCTCGCGATCTGGCGCTTGATCGAGCTGAAGAAGAGCGTCTACCGGCTCCCCGACCGTGACCCCGAGCTCGCGCCGTGGCACCGGCGGCTGGACGACCTCGCGGGCGACGCGGCGCCCGACGACCTGCTGCTCGCCGAGATCGAGGCGATGGGGCCGGACGGCCGCGTGCGGGATCCGCGCCAGCTCGAGTTGTTCGGCACGCTACTCACCGAGCTGCAGGGGATGCGCACGCACTCCGGGCTGGGGGGCGGAGCACACCTCGCCCACAGCGAGATCCACCGCGTGAGCACGATCCGCGGCGTCACGTACGTCGGCACCTGGGAAGAAATCGTGCGGCAGATGAAGGACGACGCGGGCGAGTGGGCCGGCGGCTCGCTCGAGCAGTACATGGCCGCCACCGCGCAGCGCGGGCGCAAGCAGACGGGCATCGCGATCCCGGCGACCGACCCGGAGAGCTTCCTCAGGGGGAGCGCGGACGCGGGGCTGCTCCGAATACTTCATTAGGGCCGGCAACAAGACCGGTCCCGGTCAGTTCCCGTGCTTGAACTTCACCGCGACGGATAGTGGCCCGTCGCCGAGCGCGAACAACGTGATTGCGCCCGCGAAGAGCAAGCCCTCGAGCTCGAAGTTGCCGCCCCGCGGCACCTGAACGGCGAGGATGGCCACGACCATCTCGATCGCCATGCACACCGCCCAAATGCGCGTGAAGATGCCGAGCAGCACGCACACGGCGCCGATCGTTTCCACGACGATGAGGATCACGGCGCCGACGCTGGCGAACGGGACGCCGACGCTGTGCAGAAACCCCGCAACGCCCGCGATCCCGGTGTGATACTTCATCAGGCCATGGTGCAGGAACACGCCGCCCACCGCGAGGCGCATGAAAAAGGCCGCGTAGGGGGTGAGTTGGTTCATGAAACCTCCGGGTTGGTCGCTTGGCTGAGGCTGCCGCGCCAGCGCGTGTCGCTGCGCACCTCGCGCGCGCCCAAGCGCTTGATGATGATCTCCAGGCCTCGCTGCGGGTGTCTGGCGCCGGGTCCCGCGACGTCGACGAAGCAAAGCCCTTCGTCCGGGAGCGCGTGCAGCGCCACGTGTCCTCCGTGGCACACGAGCGCCGCGGCGAGGCCGCGCGGGCCCACCTGGACCACCGGCGCCGCGGCCGGGTTGAGGCCCGCCGCGTTGGCGGCGGCGAGGAGCAGGCCCGTGAGGCCCTGGGCGTCCGTCAGGCGGTGGGCCGGAATGCCGCCCAGGTCGGCGAACGCGTGCTCGAAGGTCACTACTTGCAAGCGGTACGGTCCGTGACGAGCGGCGCGACGAAGGTCCCCTGGACCGTCAGCACACCGAGCGGATCGCTGTACAGGTCGGTCCGCTGCGCCAGGTAGAAAAAGCGCCCGCTGATCGCCTGGCCGTTCGCAAACGTGGTGAGCTGCGTGATGCCGAGCCGGCCGCCGCGGCGGGAGTAGCCGGTGATACTCGGCGTTTGGGCCGACCACAGCGCCCACGCGCGCGGCGGGTCGCAGATCACCGCCGGTTGGGTGAATCCGAGGACGGCTTCGGCCGGGCTGAGCGAATCGATCGCGTACGAGCCGACGCGGATCACCGAATCGGGCAGGGTGATTTGAACGACCTGCTGCGTCGTGCCGCTCGGCGCGTAGGTGCCCCGCAGGCGAAACGCCAGCCTGCCATTGCTGCGGCTGTAGTTCACGGCCCGGATCGGGCCGCCGACGTGGGTGATGGCGGTTCCCAGGACGGAGAAGAAGAACATGCCGCCCGTCGTGTCGGCGAGGCTCAGGACCGAAACGGCACCGGTGTCGGCGATGGTATCGGCGTGGACGATATAGGGGATCGGCCCACCGGTTGCCACGGCGGTGACCAGGCCGGTCGCCGAGTCGACGGTGAAGACGGCGTTCGTCGGCGCAACGTACCACACGACTGGCGGCGGAGCGGTTTGCTTCAGCACAGCGACCGGCACGGTGAACGTGTCGTTCGGCATCAGGTAGATCGTATCGGTGAGCAGCGTGAGGTCGAGCGTGTTCGAGACGACGATCAGCGCGATCCCCTGGACGCCCCGCGACGCGGCGAAGATCACCGCCGTGCCCCGCTGGCGGGCCGTCATCCGGCCGGTGGTGCTGTTCACGGCGAGGATCGTCGTGTCGGTGCTGCTCCAGGTCACCTCGCTCGGAGCGGGCGTCAAAGAGCCGCCCTGGCCGTCGTAGTAGGTCACGGACGGCGGCGGCGACTGGTCCCCGACCACCAGCGAGTCCAGAACCGGATTGAGCAACATGTAGGGAGTGGGCTTGCTCGACAGGTCCTGGCAGGCGGCAACCGCGAGGGCGCAGAGCAACGGCGCGAGCGGAGTCGATCTCATGGGTGGCTTAAGGGTAAACGCCCGGGTGGAGCGCGGCCAGGGCGGCACGGTACCCTTCGGGCACGCCCACGTCGAAGAAGTCTCCGGCGAGCCGCACGCCGACCAGGCGGTTGGCGGCAGCGAGCGCCTGCAGCACCGGCACGTCGTCGAGCTCGGCGCCCGGGGCGAGTCGGCGTCGCTCGGACTCGAAGAGGTCGAACACCGCGGCGTCGAACGCCATCCGGCCGATCGGCGTGAGGGCCGACGGACCGGAGCCCGGGTCGAACCGGTCGGCGCGCGCCCCCTTCGACGCCACGGCGAGGACGTCGTACAGCCCGTCGGCGCGCGGGCGACACCGTGCCCGGCCCGTGGGACCCTTCGTCGCGGCATCCCGCGCGCCGATTTCGGCGAGCAACACAGTCGGCTGCCCGGTGCGTCGGTGGGCGTCGAGCACGGGTCGCATGGGGCAGCTCGCGCGAAACAGGTTGTCGGGCAGCATCACGGCCACCGTGTCCGCTCCGACGACCGCGCGGGCGCACGTGATTGCGTCGCCCAGGCCGCGGGGCTCGGGTTGCACGACCACGGCGGCGGTCAGGCGGTCGGGCGGTCGGGCGGTTAGAAACTCGGCGAGCTGGGGTTTCGTGGGGCTCGTGACCACGACCACCCGCTCGATGCCGGCGGCGGCGGCTTCTTCCAAGGTCCACTGCAGCAGCGGTTTGCCGGCGACTGGGAGCAGCTCTTTAGGGGTGGCACGCGCGAGCGGGGCGATGCGGGTCCCACGCCCGCCGCAGGGGATGACGGCCGTCGTCACCTAGACCTAGAACATGGACATGGCGAGGAACGACCGGAGGTTGTCGTTCGTCACGCGCAGCCGGGCGGAGAGCAGCCGCACTACCGACCAGAGCACCTTGTAGGCGATGTCGCGGTTGAAGTCGAGCAGCAGCTCGAAGTCGGACCGCGAGATGGTGATCAGGGTACAGGAAGTGTTTGCGATGGCGTCCGTCGACCGCTCGGAGCGGTCGAAGATCGCCATTTCGCCGAAGCAGGACCCAGGCTTGAGGACAGCCAGGGCCTCCTCGCCCGACCCGGGAATGGTGCGCGAGATCCGGACCTCGCCCTCCGAGATGATAAACAGGCGATTGCCGGGTTCACCTTCCTTGAAGACGTGTTGCCCGACGGCGAATTTTTGCTCCCGGCAGACTTCGGCGACGCGGGCCGCCTCCCCCTCGTCCAAGTCTTGAAAAATCGCAGCCTGTTTCAGCAGCTTGAGGTCCACGGGGTCGAAGCTACGACGCGCGGGTGGGAGGAGCAAGTGAAACCGTGGGTGACGTGGGCCGATCTGCTGACGGCGCTTCGGGTTCCCTTGGCGGTCGCGTTTCCGTTCGTGCACCATCCGGGCTGGCAGCTGGGGCTGGTGGGCGCGGCCGCCGCATCGGACTTCTTCGATGGGATGCTGGCGCGGCGCTTCGGCTCCTCCCGCGCCGGCGCGATTCTCGACCCCGTGGCGGACAAGCTGTTCATGGCCGCGGCGTTCGTCACGGTGGCTGGGCGACGCTTGCTGCATCCCATGGAAATCGTCGCCGTGCTGGCGCGCGATATCGTGGCGGTGCTCGGCTCGCTCGGCGGCTGGCTGTTGCGGCGGCCCGTGGCGCTGCCGGCGCGGGCCGGGGGCAAGGCGGTCACGGTGCTGCAGCTGCTCACACTGGCGGCCGTGATCACGGACTCGCCGTACGCACGCCGGCTCGCGTGGGCGACTGCGGCCGTCGGCCTGTACGCGATCTGGGACTACGGGCGAGTAGCGACCCGGGGACGAGGGAGGGGACGGGGGTCACGGTGGGCGCGGAGGGGGCCGACACGGCTGGACGGAGAGGGAGAGGGAGGGGGAGGGGCGTGATGCGCAGCGTGGGGACGACGCTCGCGGCACTCACGATCGCGACATCGCTCGCGGCTCAGGAGTTCCATCCGCCGCCGGTGCGGCGCGGGAACGATCGCGGGACGCGGCTGGGGCTGTTCGGCTTCGGCGTGCGCGGCGGGGTCGATCTCGGGAGCACCCAGCTCGCACTCGGGGCCACGCTCGACGCGGGGAATCTGGTGATCTCGCGCCTCCGGCTCCGCCCCTCCGTCGAGATCGGGGTGTTGCACGGCGCTAATACGTACGTAGGGAGTTTCGAGGCCGCGTACCGGTTTACCGGCGACGAGCAGGTCACGACCCCGTACGTCGGCGGTGGGTTCAGCCTCGCGGGGCACGACGGCTGCGGCGTGGATCCCGACTGTCCCGACCTGTGGGTGAACGTCGTGGCCGGCGTCGAGCTCCACTACCGCTCCACCTTCAACTGGCTGTTCGAGTACCACGGGATGGACTTGTTCCGGCGCAACCGGATCTTCCTGGGCCTCACGACGCGGCGGGGGAACTGACCGTGGCGGGCGACGTGCGCGAGGTCACCGTGCGGTGGCGCGAGGAGCTCTGGTTCGAGGGCGGAGCGCCGGGCCGGCCGCCGATCTTGGTGGACGGGAACGGCGCCGCCGCCACATCGCCGGTGGAGCTGCTGCTCGTTGCCGCGGCCACGTGCAGCGCCGCGGACGTCGTGGTGATTCTCCAGAAGCAGCGCGTGGTGCTGCGCTCGCTCGAGATTGCGGTGGTGGGGACGCGCCGTGAGATGGAACCGCGACGCTACACCGCGCTCCACTTCCGCTTCGCGATCGCCGGTGACGGCGCGGACGAAGCGAAGGCGCGCCGCGCCATCGACCTCTCGCTCGAGAAGTATTGCTCGGTGGTCGCCTCGCTCGCCCCCGATATCCGCGTCACCTACGACGTCGCGCTTCGCTAGCTCGCTCGCTTGCGTGCTCGCCTTGACGGGGGTGGGGGCGGGGTGGAAGCCCGCGCGCGCCCAGCGGCTCACGGTCACAGAGGCGGGGGCGGGCGTGACCGCGGTGGCGGCACGGCGCGGCTTCTACGGCGCGGAGCTCGGCGTGGCACGGCGGCCGGGGGGAGTGGGGCGGTTCGCCCTGACGGCGGCGGGCGGGAGCTACGAGGGCGCGTCGGGCCTGCGCATCGCGGCGAGCGCGCAATTCCTGCTCAATCCCGGTGACCGCACCGGAACGAGCCTGTACGGCGGCGTCGGCATCGCGTTCGCCGCCGCGACCTCGGAGCGCGGGGCGGGCTACCTCACGGCGCTCGTGGGCCTCGAGTCGGCGCCCGGCCGGGCGGCCGGGTGGTACGCGGAGCTGGGCCTCGCGGGTGGCGTCCGGGTCTCGGCGGGACGGCGCTGGCGGCGACTGCCGTCCTGGTGGGTGCGATGAAAAAGGGCGCCCGCGAACCGAGCGCCCGGCAGCGTCGCGGTGCGAACGCTCAGACGTTCGCGGCGACCGGTGCGTTCCGCCCCACCACGGGCCGGCAATAGCGCTCGCCCAGCACGCGCAACTCCGCGATCTGCTGCTCGTCCAGCTCCACGTAGCGCTCGGCCAGGTAGAGCATCGTGTCGTCGAACCACTCTTTCTGATGCTCGGGGGTCGCTTCCAGGACGCCGCAGCGGAGGATGTGCGAGAACAACTCGTCTCGGGCCTGCTCAAAGGGGGTGGGAGTCGACAGCTTGCGGGGTTCCGAACGGTTTTTGGCCATGCAGTGGCACTCCTCTCTCGTGCTGAAAGGCGCGGGGGCGCGGGGCAACGGCGCAGCAATGTAATAGAGGCAGGCGAGCCGTGCAAAGGCCCCGCGGCGGGCATCGGGAGGTGGTATAATCAGATAGTGGGGCGGGGGAGCGGGGAGGCGACCGCGGAGTGGGCCGTACAGTCGGGAAGGTGGACGTATGAGCGACGACACAGATCAAGTCTACGGGCCGGAGCGGGCCGAGCGACTCGTAGCGATGCTCCGGGCCATCGCCGAGCGCATTCAGGCGCTCGACCGCGCGGGGCAGCTGCTCGATCGAGTCGCCGAGCTGCAGAAGCTGCTGGGCAACGCGCGGAGCGAGTTGTTCCATTATGAAGTGCGGCTCACCTACGACACGCCCGAGATCGCGGAGAGCCGGCGCATCGTGGAGGAGGCGGAGCGGCGCGACGACGATGAAGACGACGAACTGTGGCGGCCGAGTCGCGACGTATGAAGGGATTCTACGTGCTGCTCGCGGCCGTGGCGGCGCGCTGCCGCGCCTCCCCGCGACCGACGGCTTCCGCGGCTTCTCGCTCGGCGCCGACGCCGCCTCGGTCGAGGTGACCGAATATTCCGATTTCGAGTGCCCGTACTGCGCGTCGTTCGCGACCGTGCAGATGCCCGTGATCCGCGAGCAGCTCATCGCGACGGGGAAGGTGCGCTGGCGCTATCGCGACTTCCCCCTTCCCACCCACCAGTACTCGCGCTACGCGGCGCTCGCCGCGCAGTGCGCCGGCGAGCAGGGGAAGTTCTGGGAGCTGCACGACCAGCTCTTCACCAACCACCAATGGGCGCAGACCGGGAAGAATCCGCGCTCCCTGTTCCGGGAGTTCGCCAAGAGCGCCGGCCTCGACCTCGACAAGTACGACGCCTGCATGGACGGCCAGCGCTACGCCGGCCGCATCCAGGCGAGCCTCCAGGAAGGCGAGGCGCTCGGTATCAGCGGCACGCCGACGTTCTTCGTGAACGGCAAGCGGTTCGATGGACACCCCACCTCCGACGCGTTCAAGGCCCTGGTCGACAGCCTGACGAAACAGACGAAACCACGGAAGTGATGCGGCGCCGGCAGGCGATCGTGGTCCTGGCCCTGGTGGGGCTGCTGGTCGCGACCTACCTATGGCTGTACAAGATCGGCGTGATCGGCGTGCTGCAATGCGGCACGGGCAGCTGTGAGGCCGTGCAGACCAGCCGCTACGCGGTGGTGTTCGGGGTCCCTGTGGCCTTCGTCGGCGTGGCGGGCTACGCGGTGCTCTTCGCCATCGGGCTCGTCGACCTGCAGCCCGCGTTCGCTGCCAATCGGCGTGTGACGGTGCTTCTCGCCGCGCTGGCGACGGCGGGATTCGCCTTCACGCTGTACCTCACCTACCTCGAGCTGTTCGTGTTGCATGCGATCTGCCGCTGGTGCGTCGTGTCGGCGGCTATCATGACCGCCATCTGGGTGGTGGCGGTGACGTGCCTCCGTCGCACCAACTAGTATTCAGACCCCATGACCCCAGCTTCGGAACCCGGGGCCGCTCCGCGCGACCGCTATCTCTTCACCTTGGCGCTCGCCGCTCTGGGTGTCGTGTACGGCGACATCGGGACGAGCCCCCTGTACGCGATCCGCTACTCGTTCTACGGCACCCACGGCATCAGCGTCACTCCGGGGAACGTGCTCGGCGTCCTGTCCATGGTGTTCTGGTCGCTCGTGATCGTCGTCACGATCAAGTACCACATCGTGATCATCCGCGCCGACAACAAGGGCGAAGGCGGGGTGCTCGCCTT
>MNEL01000049.1:0-9977 GCA_001917665.1 Gemmatimonadetes bacterium 13_1_40CM_69_22
GCTGGGTGCTCCCCGTGACGCTCGTGATCCTCGTCGGCCTGTTTCTGCTGCAGAGTCGCGGGACGGCACGGATCGGGGCGATGTTCGGCCCGGTGATGCTCGTGTGGTTCGCCACCCTCGGCGTGCTCGGATTGAGCGAGATCGTGCGCCAACCGGCGGTGCTGGCCGCCGTGTCGCCCTATCATGCCGTGCGCTTCTTCGGCGAAAACGTGGGGCGGGGATTCGTGGTGCTGGGCGCCGTCTTCCTGGTCGTCACGGGCGGCGAAGCGCTGTACGCGGACCTCGGGCACTTCGGCCATCGCGCGATCCAGCGCGCTTGGTTCGGCATCGCGCTCCCCTGCTTGATGCTCAATTACTTCGGGCAGGGGGCGCTGCTGCTGCGGGATCCGGCCGCGGCGGAGAATCCGTTCTACCATCTCGCTCCGGGCTGGGCGCTGTACCCGTTGATCGCGCTCGCAACCGCGGCGACGATCATCGCCTCGCAGGCCGTCATCTCGGGCGCGTTTTCGCTGACGCGCCAGGCGGTGCAGCTTGGCTACAGCCCGCGGCTCCAGATCGAGCACACATCGTCGCGCGAGATCGGTCAGATCTACGTTCCCCTGGTCAACTGGGGGCTCATGCTGCTCACCTGCGTGCTCGTGCTCGGCTTCCATGCGGCCAACACCGAGCAGCCCACGTCCAGTAACATCGCCGGCGCGTACGGCGTGGCCCTCTCGACCCTGATGCTCATTACGACGCTGATGTTCTACGTGATGAGCCGCGAGGTGTGGCGCTGGAGCTTCGCCCGCGCGGCGATCGTGTCGGGCCTGTTTCTTTGGGTGGACGCCCTTTTCTTCGCCGCGAACATGCTGAAGCTTCGCTACGGTGGCTGGGTCCCCCTGGCGATCGCGGCGGCCATCTTCCTGCTGATGACGACCTGGAAGAACGGCCGCGAGATTCTGGGGAAGCGCATGCAGGAGAAGACCGTCGCGCTCAAGATGCTGCTCGCCGATCTGGCGGCCGAGCCGCCGCTGCGCGTTCCAGGGACGGCGGTGTTCATGTACGGCACCACCGACGGCACCCCGCCCGCGCTGGTGCACAACCTCGCCCACAACAAGGTGCTGCACGAGCGGATCGTGTTCCTGACGATGGTGACCGAGGACGTGCCCCACGTCCTGCCCGCAGAGCGCGTGACGGTGAAGCCGCTGGGGAAGGGGTTCTACAGCGTGATCGCCCGCTACGGGTTCATGGACGACCCGGACATCGAGGACGTCCTGGCGGCGTGCCAGGTGAAGTCTCTCGATATCCCCATCGCGGGGACGACGTTCTTCCTCGGTCGCGAGACGCTCGTCGCCTCGGACCGGCCAGGCATGGCCCGGTGGCGCGAGCAGCTGTTCGCGTTCATGTCGCGCAACGCCCTGCGGGCCACAGCATTCTTCAAGATCCCGGCGGACCAGGTGTTCGAAGTCGGCGCTCAGGTCGAGCTGTAACAGCAGCTTCGGCTGCTTTATTCAACCTGGCCGAACTTCGCGATGTCCTCCGGCAATTCTGCCTGCGTCGTGACGGTCTCTTTGCCCTGAACCATCGTGCGGATTTGGTCGACCACGTCCGGGTTCGCCAGGGTCGTCACATCGCCGACATCTCTGCGATTCGAGATGGCCGCGAGCACGCGGCGCATGATCTTCCCCGAGCGCGTCTTGGGCATATCGGGCACGATGTACACGTGCTTCGGTCGCGCGATCTTACCAATCACTTCTTCATTCGCCTTGATCACGCGGTCGATGACGTCCTGACTCGGCTGCACCCCCGGCTTGACCGCGATGTACACTTCGGGCACGCGTCCCTTCAGCTCATCTTGGACGGGCACGACGGCGGCTTCGGCGACTTCCGGAACCGTGAGACAGGCGGATTCGATCTCCTTCGTGCCGAGACGGTGGCCGGCAACATTGATCACGTCGTCGATGCGGCCGAGGATGCGGTAATAGCCATCGGCCGCCTGCACCGCGCCATCGCCGCACATGAAGGGCCAGTCGCGCCAGTCCTTGCTACGGGGATTCTTGTTGTACTTCGCGAAGTAGGTCTTGATATAACGGTCGCGGTCGCCCCAGATCGTCTGCATGATGCCGGGCCACGGATTGCGGATGCAGATGTTGCCCGCCTTGCCGGAACCCTTGGGGACTTCTGCGCCGGTCTCGTCGTAAATGATCGGATGAATCCCGGGCGCGCCCGGACCGCAGCTGCCCGGCTTCATCGGCTGGATCGCGGGAACCGTGGTGCCGAGAAAGCCGCCTGTCTCGGTCAGCCACCACGTATCGGTGATGACGGCTTCCCGCTTGCCGACCTCGTCATAATACCAGCGCCACGCCTCCGGCTCGATCGGCTCGCCCACCGTCGTCATCGACTTGAAATGGTATTTGTATTTGCGCGGTTCTTGGGGGCCGAGTTTCCGCAGCATCCGAATCGCTGTCGGCGCGGTGTGGAAAATGTTCACGCCCAACCGCTCGGCGATGCGCCACGGCCGCCCCGCGTCCGGATAGGTCGGCACCCCTTCGTACAGCACGCTCGTCGCCGCGTTCGCGAGCGGACCGTAGACGATGTAGGAATGGCCGGTGATCCAGCCGATGTCCGCCATGCACCAGTAGATATCTTCTGGATGAAGGTCGAGAATCCACTTGGACGTGGCGGTGACGTAGGCCAGATAACCCGCGATACCGTGCTGCGCGCCCTTGGGCTTGCCGGTTGTGCCGCTCGAGTACATCAGGAACAGCGGCCCCTCGGACGGCAGCGCAACGGGTTCAACTTTCCGGCTCGTGTACTCCTTGAGCAGGTCGTTCACAAAGAAATCGCGACCCGGCACCATCGGCGTTTTCGCGGAATACTTTCCCGGATAACGCTGCCACACCAAAACCTTATCAACGTCCTGTCCCAGGTCTTTCGCCGTCCGCACCGCGATGTCCGCATTCGCTTTGTGATCGATGAGCGTGCCATTCCGCCAGTAGCTGTCCATCGTGATCAGCACCCGGCTGCCCGAGTCCTGAATGCGCGAGCCACACGCCTGACCGCTGAACCCGCCAAAGACTTGCGAGTGGATGATTCCCAGTCGCGCACACGCCAGCATCGTGATCGGCAGCTCCGGGACCATCGGCATGTGCAGGGTCACGCGATCTGCTGCCCTGAGTCCCAAGCCGCGAAGCAGCGCGGCCACTTCATTCACCCGGTCATACAGCTCCTGATACTTGATTGTCACATCCTGCTCTGCTTCTGGTTCGGGCACGAAAATGAAGGCGGCTTTGTTGCCGTACTTCGCCAGATGGCGATCCACGCAATTGTAGGACGCATTGATCTTGCCGCCGGCGAACCATTTCCAGAACGGCGCGTCGCTGGTGTCGAGGACAGTGCGATATGGCTCGAACCAGGTCAGCATATCCGCATAGACCTTGAAACAGTCGGGAAAATTATCGAGCCCGAACTTTTCAAGGATGCGCGCGTCTCGCAGATTCGCTTGTGCTTTGAATTGCTCGGAAGGTTGATAGTACTCCTCTTCCTTCCAATGCACGGCGATCTGCGCTTCGCTGACCTCGGTTAGCTCCTGCTTGTCGATTGTCTTTGCCATGTGATTCGCCTTCGTGATTCTGGAAGAGGGTGCGGGTTGGCCGACTCGTAAAGGTATGCGCCCTGCTGAGGACGAGGTCAAGGAGCCGTGGCGGCCTTGCAATATGCGCCGCGCCGCTCGGTCTGCGGCACGGCGCGGCGTGGGGGCGCTCACGACGACTTTGACAACCGGTTGAGGAGCCGCAGCTTAGCTCTGTCCCTACTGGAGTGGCACCGGAGTCGCATAGCCGTATTGGCGCCGATTACTGGAGCCGACAGTGGAGGAAGCGATGACGATGTCCACGCACCCAACCGAAAAAGTCCTGGCCGCGCCCGAGGAGCTGGGCCTCGACTCGCGGACTGCGTTCCGCCGCGCCGCCGGCGAGCTGCTGGCGCAGCTCGAGGAGGGGACGGGGCGGCTGGTCATCGACCTGTCGGGGACGCGCCAGGTCGACAGCGCGGGGCTGGGCGCGCTGATGCTGATTCAGCGCAAGGCGGCGGAGCGCCGCCTGGCGGTGTGCCTGCGGGGCGCGAATGAGGAGCTGCGTTTCCTGCTGGTACTCACCAAGCTGGACGACTTGTTCGAGCTGGAGAGCGGCGGGGCCTGAGCGCCAGCGCCGTGGACGTCGAGGGTCGCCCGCATATATTGCCCCCCCATGCGGGCCCCCCCTCCTCCGGCGCGGCGCAAAGTATTGTTCGTCGAGGATGAGGCGGCGCTGCGGCGGACCTATGACCGGTTTTTCGCCGACCGGTACGACGTTGCCTTCGCCGCGAGCGGGAGCGAGGCCCGCCGGCAACTCGAACAGTTCCACCCCGAAGTCCTGGTCCTCGACCTCCGCCTCCCGGACACCGACGGCGTGACCCTGCTCCAGGAGATCCGCGCCTCCCATCCCGCACTCCCCGTGATCGTGACGACCTCCTACGTGAGCATGGAGCCGCTGATCAACGTGCTCGACCTCGGGCACTCGGGGTATCTCGTCAAGCCGTTCGATATGGAAGACCTGGCCGCGCGTATCGATGCTCTCGGCTGAAGGGCTGCGACACGCCTTCGGAACAGGGGGGGAGCGCGTGGTCGCACTCGACAACGTCTCGTTCAGCCTCGAGGCGGGACAAACGCTCGCCATCTTCGGACCGAACGGCGCCGGGAAGACGACGCTCCTCAAGGTGCTGGCGGGGCTGATCCGGCCCGACGCCGGGCGGGCCACGGTGGCCGGCGGGCGGGGAGCGATCGGCTGGATCGGCCATCAATCGCATCTCTACGGTCACCTCACCGTGCGCGAGAACCTGCTTTTCTGGGCGGCGCTGTATGCCGTACCGGCGGCGATCCGCGCGAGCCGAGCGGACGCGACGCTGCGCCAGCTCGGCATCGCGGACCGCGCCGAGCAGGCGGTGTGGTCGCTGTCTCGCGGGCTGGCGCAGCGGGCCGCAATCGCCAAGGCGCTCATCCACGATCCGCGGGTGCTGCTGCTGGACGAGCCGTTCACGGGGCTCGACCTGGCAGCCGCGGCGGAGTTCCGCGCGCTGCTCGCCCGGCTCCAGGGCGCCGGCCGCGTCGTCGTGTTGGCGACACACAACGTGGGGGAGGGCGTCGCGCTCGCCACCGACGTGGCATTCCAGCGGCGTGGCCGGTTCGTGCACTTCGCTCCCCGGGGCGCGCGTGGGCCGGCGCAGATCGCCGACGAGTACCGTCGCGCGGTGGGGGAGAGGGAGGGGGAGGGGGAGGCCGATGACTGACCTGCTGCGGCAGGCGTGGACTGTCGCGCGCAAGGATCTGCTGCTCGAGTTCCGGACGCGCACGGCCCTGGTGTCCGCGCTCGTGTTCACGGCGCTCGTGCTCACCGTGTTCAACTTCGGACGCGATCCGACGGCCGTGGCGACCATCGACCTCGCGCCCACGATCCTGTGGGTGACGTTCACCTTCGCCGCGATGCTCGCGCTGAATCGCGCGTTCCAGCTGGAGCTCGAGAACCAGGCGCTCGAAGGCCTGCTCGTGTCGCCGCTCAGTCGCACCAGCCTGTACTGGGGCAAGCTGCTCGCCAATCTCGTGTTCGTCGCGCTCGTGGAAGCCGTGGGATTGCCGCTGTTCGTGCTGTTCTTCGACGTGCCCGTGGGTCGGGTGCTGCTCCCGCTCGTCGGCGTAATCGCGCTCGCCACGATCGGATTCGTCGCGGTGGGGACGCTATTCAGCGCACTCGTCATCCGTACCCGCTTCGCCGAGCTGCTGCTGGTCGTGCTCCTGTTGCCGTTCCTCGTCCCGCCGCTGATCGGTGCGGTGCAGGTGACCGCGCGGCTGTTGGGTGGGCGTCCCTTGAGCGAGGCGGCGGGGTGGTTTAGGTTGCTGGCCGCCTACGATATCGGGTTCGTGGCGCTCGCCACCCTGCTCTTCCCGTTCACGGTGGACGAATGAGCCTTGCGCAGAAGGGTCGCTGGATCGCGCTGCTCGGGCTGGTGCTGCTCGCCGGCGTGTACGTGCGGGCGCTCGCTTTCACGCCGCTGGAGCGCTTCCAAGGGCCCGCCCAAAAAATCTTCTACCTGCACGTACCCGCCGCCTGGTCGGCGATGCTCGCCATGGGGCTGGTGGGTCTCTGCAGCATCCTCTACCTGATCGTGAAGGACGCGCGGTTCGACCGCTTCGCCGCGGCCTCCGCGGAGGTGGGGACGGCCTTCTCCCTGGTGATGCTGACGACGGGTCCCATCTGGGCCAAGCCGATCTGGGGCACCTGGTGGACCTGGGACGCCCGGCTCACCCTAACGCTGTTCCTCTTCTTCCTCTTTATAGGGTACCTGCTGCTGCGGGGGGCCGTGGCGGAGCCCGGTTTGCGCGCCCGCTATTCGGCGGTGCTGGGGATTTGCGGGCTGGTCCTGCTCCCCTTCATCCACCTGAGCGTGTACCTGTTCCGGACACTGCACCCCCAGCCGATTGTGCTGAAGCCGAGCTCGCCCTCCCTGCCGGGGAGCATGCTGGTGACGCTGCTGGTTTCGTTCGCTGTATTCACGCTCTTGTATGTGGGGTTCGTGACGCAGCGGTACGCCTTGGCGCTGCTGCGCGAAGCGCAGGGACGGGAGCATGCCTGACGTGCCCCAGAACGGCGGTTACATGGTCGCCGCCTACATCGTGACGGCGGTGATCCTGCTCGGCTACGCGCTGTCGCTGTACCGGCGGACCAACAAACTGTGATCGAGTTTGATTCGAGCGACTGACCGTTGTGTTATGAGGGACTCGCGGTTGTAGTATGAGGGACCGACCGTTTGGTGTTATGAGGGACTCGCGGTTGTAGTATGAGGGACCGACCGTTTGGTGTTATGAGGGACTGAGAGTCCCAACTCGGCCCCGAGGCGTCCTGAAGGACGCTCGTGTAAACCAGCGTCCTTGAGGACGCCTCGCCGCCGAGTAGGGACTCTCAGTCCCTCATCGAATCCATCCTGGACCGCTCTGCTCCTGGCCATCCGCCCCGCTCCTAGCCCTACGCACCCCCCGCTCCTACCCCTCCCGCTTCCCCCCGCGCAGCTCCGCGCGCGCGTCCGACAGCCGGTCCAGCCCTCCCGGCACCTGAGTCGCCCAGAGGTGCAACGCCTCGTCCGCCGCCCGCTCGTCGCCCGCCTGGAACAACGTCTGCGCGTTGAGCCACAGCGCCTCCGCCCCGCCGCCCGCGGCATAGGCCCGCGCGAACCGGGCTGCCGCTTCCTGCAGCATGCCGGCGCGACGGTACAGGTCGCCGGCGGCCAAGGCGGCGTCGGGGCGCTCCTCGAGGGCGAGCGCCTGCTCGTAGGCGGCGAGAGCGTCCTTCTGGCGGAACACCATCTGGTGGGCTTCGCCGAGCAGCATCCACGCGTCCGGGTTGTCCGGGAAGCGCACCGTGCCCTCCTGGGCCGCGGCCAGCGCGCCCCACCGATCTTCGACCGCGCGCCGCAGCCGCACGAGCGCGGGGTAGGGCTCCGCGAGCACCGGCGTGAAGCCGCAGGCCAGGCGGAGCCAGAAATCGGCGCGCCTGGGGGCGAACCGTTGGCACGCCGCGGCTCGCCGCACGGAGAACCGCGCCAGCGACGAGCGCAGGGAGCGGAGCATTGCTTGATTATGGTTTGAGTGCCGGAGAGATTGCAACCACGCATGTCACAGCCGCGGCGGCACACGGTCCCCGCGCAGCCCCTCCTCGGGCGGCGCATCGTGGTGACGCGCGCACGGGAGCAGGCTGCCGATCTGGCGGAAGCGCTCACGACGCGTGGCGCCGAGGTGGTGGCCGCCCCGGTGATCCGCGTCCAGCCGCTCGCCGATCTCGAGCCGCTGCGCGTCGCGCTTGCCGCGGCGCAGCGGTACGACTGGATCGTCTTTACCAGCCAGAACGCCGTGCAGGTGGTGTGCGACCGGCTTCCTGCCTGGGGCCTGATGCCCCAGGATGTGAGCCGGGCGGCCGTGGCGGCGATCGGTCCCGCGACGGCAGCGGCGCTCGCCCGACACGGCGTCACGCCGGACCTCGTCCCGGAGCAGTTCGTCGCGGAGGCCGTGGTCCACGCGATGGCGCTGCTGGGCGAGCTACGTGGCAAGCGCGTCCTGCTCCCCGGGGCGCGCGAGGCTCGCGACGCGCTCCCCGACGGGTTACGGGCCCTCGGCGCCGTTGTCGACGCGATCCCGGTGTACGAGACGGTGCGGGAGCCGGGAGACGGGAGTAAGCTGGCCGCCCAGCTGCTGGCCGGCAATATCGCTGCGGTCACCTTCACCTCGTCTTCCACGGTGCGCCATTTTGTAGAAATCGTGGGCCGAGAGGCCGCCACCTGCGGCCGGTTTGCCACGGCGGTGATCGGCCCGGTGACGGCTGCGACCGCGCGCGAGCTCGGCCTCACCGTGGCGGTCGAGGCGGTCGAGTACACGGTTCCTGGATTGGTGCGGGCACTGGTGCAGTATTTCGGGGAAGGCGGAAGGGGGAAGCGGGAGCGGTGAGCGGCCCGCTGCGACTCGGCACGCGAGGCAGCAAGCTGGCGTTGTGGCAGGCGCAATGGGTGCAAGCGGAGCTCGCGCGCCACGCGGTGGCGGCCGAGCTCGTGATCATCACGACCCGGGGCGACGCGGAGGTCGACCGGCCGCTGCACCAGCTCGAGGGGAAAGGATTCTTCACCAAGGAGATCGAGGATGCGCTGCTCGACGGGCACATCGACGTGGCGGTGCACTCCCTCAAGGACTTGCCCACCCACCTCCCCGACGGGCTCGGGCTCGGCGCGGTGCCCGAACGGGGGGATCCCACCGAAGCGCTGGTCACGCGGGCGGACGGCGTCACGGGAATCCCCGCGCTGACGCGCGGGGCTAAGGTGGGAACGTCCAGCTTGCGGCGCGTCGCCCAGCTCCGGTATCTGCGTCCTGATCTAGAAATCGTACCTCTCCGCGGCAACGTGCCCACCCGCGTGCAGAAGGTGAAGGAAGGGCGCGACGGGCTCGACGCGGCGCTGCTCGCCGGCGCGGGGCTCGAGCGGCTCGGGCTCGCGGGCCAGATCGCTGTGCGGCTCGACCCGCTCGAGGTGATGCCGGCGCCGGGGCAGGGCGCGCTGGGACTCGAGATTCGGGCCGACGACCGCATGGTCCGCGCGGCGCTGGCGCCGCTCGAGCACGCGGCCAGCGCGGGCGCCGTCGCCGCGGAGCGCCGCCTGCTCGCGGCCCTCGGCGGTGGGTGTCAGGCGCCGGTGGCGGCGTACGTCGAGGCTCGGGGCCCGGGGCCCGGGGCCCGGCTGTTCGGGCGCGTGACGGCGCAGGACGGCTCCGTCCAGATCACGGCATCGGCCGACATCGACGAGAGCGATCCAGCCGCCGCGGGCGTCGCCGTCGCGGGCTTGCTCCAGGCGCAAGGTGCGTCGAGATTGCTCGGCCGATGAGCCAGTTCCCGATCCGGCGCATGCGCCGGCTGCGCCGCACCGCGGCACTCCGCCGGCTGGTCCAGGAGACGCATCTCGTCCCAGCGCAGCTGGTGTGGCCGCTGTTCGCCTGCCACGGCGAGGGCGTGCGCCGGGAGGTGGCCACGCTCCCCGGCGTGTACCAAACCTCCGTAGACGAGCTCGTCAAGGACGCTGAGCGCGCCTGCCGCCTCGGGCTCGGCGGGATCATCCTGTTCGGTCTGCCGCGGACTAAGGACGCGACCGGCTCGGAAGCCTACGACGAGCAGGGGATCGTGCAGCAGGCGGCACGCGCAGTGAAGCGGGCCGCGCCCGATCTGCTCGTGGTGGGCGACGTCTGCCTGTGCGAGTACACCGATCACGGGCACTGCGGCGTGATCCAGGACGGCGAGGTCGAGAACGACGCGTCCGTGTACCTGCTCGGCAAGGTTGCGGTGACGCAGGCGCGCGCCGGGATCGACCTCGTGGCGCCGAGCGACATGATGGACGGCCGGGTAGCGGGGATCCGCAAAGCGCTGGACGCGGCGGGG